>JAMPIK010000036.1 GCA_023662865.1 Prevotella sp. | reverse complement strand
CCATTTCTGCAAATGCTTGATTGTCTGAAAAAACAGAAAGTGTTACATGGTAGTCCCCACAATGGTACACCACCGTGGGGACTGTATTTTTATAGGACGTGCACAAATACTTTGTGTACAACTAATACGTCAATGACCGGGTAGAATATCGAGTTGAAAAATAAACGCGGAATGATGTACTTGTTTATCCCCAAGAAGCATGATGTGCAGATTGTCTTGTTAAAAAAATACTGAAAATATGGTATTTTTTAGTTCTTTTTGATTTTGTAATTTTGTGCCGTTTTTTGACATATATTATACTATTATATTACAAAACACATATGAGAAAGGAAATTTTAAAGCCGATGCTCTTTGCCCTTATCTCTTCCGGAATGGCAATGTCCGCGTATGCGACCGTGCCGCAAAAGACGGGTGACAACGACTTCAGTTGCCGCAGTCCGGAGGGAACGGAGCAGACTGCATCGGCGCGACATCGCTATGTGAAGAAGCGAGTCGCAGCTCAAGCCGATACGGGAAGATTAATCCTTACCAATGCACAGCCCGGTTTAAACAGAGCCACTCTTCCGGCAAAAGCGGGAGGCAAGAGTGAGGCAAAAATCTTCGGTGCAATGATTGGTGCCGACAGTTGGGGATATTATGATCGCCCGGTGGGCATATACTCAATTTCGCCAAATGATGGCTCCGCGGAGATGATAAAGAAAGTCGCGGAGCTTGACGAGGGCAATCCGGCAGGCACTTATTGCAACGGCGTTTTTTATGCATGTGTAACTGAGGATTTCTACGGTACGGTGTACAGCATAAACAATATCGCGGTGGATATGGAGAGCGGCAATGTCACCACCACACCCATGGACGAGCTCGTGTACAGCAATATGGCTATAAATATGACTTGCGACCGCACCTCCGGCACGATCTGGACAATCAACTACGGCGATTATACAGATGAGTACAATTTGTGTACATTCTCACCGGAGACAAACAGCTATACGGTAGTGTCACCTCTCCAAGACCATTATTGGGGTATTTGCTTTGACGGCGACGGCACCCTGTATGCAATCAATGACAACGGCGAGGTGAAAACCATTGACACCAAAACCGGAAATGAGATTGCCACGGTAGCGTCTACCAATTTTGTGCCGTCCATGCTTCAGTCATGCTGCTGGAGTCCGACCGACCACCGCATATATTGGGCCGCTTGCAACTATTCTGAAAGCCGGCTGATAGCCATTGACCCGGCAACCAGTATAGCTGAAACACTAACCGAGTTTGCCGATGGTAACGAGTTTATCGGACTGTATTGCACCGACCCGATTGCCAAGCCCAAAGCGCCTGCCGCGTGTGAGGCCTTGAGTGTGAGCTATGCCAAGCCGAGCAGCAACAATGCAGCGGTGCGCTGTATGCTACCTACCTGCACCGTTGACGGCAGTGAACTAACCGACCCGGTCACTTTTATTCTTAAAATAGATGGCGAACAGAAAGTGAGCACCGAAGCCTTAGCTCCCGGCAGCGTATACAGCGGCACATTCACACTTGATAACGGAGTGCATAAAGTTGAAGCGGTTTGTCAAAATGCAGAAGGCACCGGTATTTCCGCATCTGTCGCCACCTTTGCCGGTGCCGACACACCGGCAGCTCCCCAAGACCTTTCCGCTACCCTCAATGGTGCAACTTCGGTAAATCTGTCATGGACTGCACCTGAGGTCGGTGTTAACGGAGGTTGGTTTGATACCGCCAAGCTCTCATATTCAATTACGCGAAACGGCACCGAGATTGCCTCCGGCCTTACCGAAACTTCATATAAAGATACCGTAGGTGAGGAACTTGCCGATTATACTTATATCGTGTCAACCGTATATGACGGAGTCGTCTGCGCCAACTCCTCACCGGTTACAATTATTGCCGGTGCATACGCAACATTGCCTTATTCAAACGATTTCAAAGATGAAAACTCGTTCAATCTGCTCACCGTTTTGAATAACAACAATGACGACAGCACCTGGAGCCACGATTCCGAAAATCAAGGCGCGGCATACAACTATTCAAGTGCCAATCAGGCCGATGATTATCTTGTATTCCCCCGATTCAAGGCAGAAGCCGGTCACATCTACAATATAAGTTTTACAGCACGTTCCGTGTCAAGCTACTATCCGGAGAAAATGGAAGTGCTGTTCGGCAACGCACCCTCCGCTGATGCACTCACTACCAAGCTGCTTGAGCCGCAGACTATCCCTGCCGATTATACTACCTATTCGCTTGACTATAACAATACTACTGATGCAGCCGGCTATTTCGCCCTGCATTGCGTGAGCGATGCGGATATGTCAACGCTTTATGTACACGATGTTAAGATTACCGACAAAGGAAACCTCAAAGCACCGAAAGCCCCGACATCTTTCACGGCAACTCCCACGGCTGACGCTCAAAGTGTTACCTTGAATATAGTTCTCCCCAACGAAACAAATGAGGGCAACCCAATCGGTAAAATAGACAAACTCGAAATCAAAAGAAACGGCAAGCTTGCCCACACCAAGGACAATCTGCAACCGGGTACTTCCATTGAAATCCAAGACGAGGCCGACTTCGGCTTCAATACATACGAGGCCGTTGCTTACTACAACGGACTCGCCGGCGTGCCGGCCGTTGTGAAAGCGTTTGCCGGAACTTACACATTGCCCTTTGCCATTGAGCCGAACGCCGATGAATATACCTTGTTTACGGCTGAAACGAACCCCGATGTCGATGACAATGAATGGTACTTTGATATAAGCACCAACGCATTGAAGATTTCTACATATCGCGGCAATGACACCGACCAATACATCTTCACCCCTGTAATCGAACTCGGCGATGCCAACCTCATTGACCTGAGCTTTGATGTGTGTGCCGGTCTTGCCTATGACACGGAGGAACTCGAAGTGACATTCGGCAAAACCGCCTACCGTTCTTCGCAGCAGTCAGTAGGCAAAATCGAGTTTAACAACACGGAGTTTGAGACTCACACCATGTCGTTCGCCATTCCCGAACCGGGAAGATATTACATCGGTTTACGCGCATTGAGTCCGGCGCGTCACACATGTCTGTCAGTAAAGAATATCAAGGTAGACAACGGTGCTAAGATGCTCGCTCCTGCGGCATCCACAGATGTTGAAGTAAAAGCAGCTCCGGCCGGTGCGCTTGAGACTGACATTTACTTTACTGTGCCTTCCGTAGATCTCAAGGGTAATGAGTTGAGTTCCCTCGCGGTCAGTGTTACCCTGACTCGTGCTGATGGCACCGTAGCCGGAAGTGTGAGCAATGTGGCACCCGGCTCTCGTCAGTGCATACACGATGCTGCCGCCAAACAGGGTGTCAACACATATACCCTGACAAGCTCCAACAGTTATGGCAACGGCGGTATGGCCGAAGCAAGCGGCTGGTGTGGTGTCGACATTCCGGCTCACATAGAAAATCTTGAGGTATTGCCTACTGCCAACAATCTCGGTGCGGTGCTGACTTGGACTGCCCCGACCGCGGGTATCCACAACGGCTGGCTTGACAATTCCGCAATCACCTACAATATCTATCAGCTCGTTAACGGGCGTGATTTATACAAAGTAGGCCAAACAAACGAGACAACCTACACCGCTTATCCCGCCGATGGTACACTCGACTTCTATATCTATTATGTGTCGGCAAGCACAGACGCCGGCGAGGGTATTACCTCATATACAGGTGTCATGATAGGCAATCCCATGAGTTTGCCTATGATTGAGACAGCCTCAAACCGCGTTATTACCAATCTGCCCTGGATTGCCGGGCCTCTTGCCGGCGATGTGAATTGGGGTGTGGGCGAATATATCGGTTCGCTGGATTTGACAGCCGCAGACGGTGGTATGTTTGTATGTTCCGCCGCGCTGCCGGAACGCCGTCCCGGTGCAGCGCGCATGATGCTGCCCAAGCTCAACCTCTCGAATGTAAAAGCCCCGGTACTCACATTCAGGGTGTATCATTACGTTGCTGCCGGTGCCGACCTCAAAGTCTCCGTTACCAATGACGAAGTGACTTACGATGAAGTGTTTACCTCTTCTTCCAATGCCGACAAACAGGGTTGGAAAGAATATTCCGTAAGCCTTTCCGACTATGCCGGCGAGCAGTGGATTGGCATCGTGTTCGATGGTATACTAACCGATGGCACATCTTACATGATAGTAGATGATATAGAGGTAGCCAACAATCCCGAATATGACATGCACATCGTGTCGGCACGAGGCAAAAACGTGGTTGAAATCGGCGAGACAGCTTCTTATAAGATTGAGGTGAAGAACGGCGGCAAGCAGCATGTGCCGTACACTCTCACCCTCAAGGCCAACGGTGAAACCATCGGCGAAGTAAACAGAGAGAGTAAGTTGCCTTCCGGAAGCACTGACATACACAGCTTTGATTTCACAGCCACCGCCGACCATATCCAAAACCCGGTTGAAATGGAAATTGAAATCACTACTCCCGGGTGGACAGACGAAATGCCGGAGAACAATATCGCCTCGTTCATCGTCAATGTAGTGCAGCCGGAAATGCCGGTTGTCACAGACTTGAAAGCCGAAGGCCGGGACAACAATGTGGTATTGAGTTGGACTGCTCCTTCTCTTGCTCCTACTTATTTCACTGACTCATTTGATAATTACGACTCGTTCATAATCGACAATATCGGCGATTATACTATGGTGGACGGTGACGGCCTGACACCTTGCGGAATACTCGGAGTCACATTCCCCAATATGAGTCAACCCATGGCTTTTCAAGTATGGGAACCGACAGACCCCACCGTGAATGTTGATGCCGAAATATGGGCTCCGCGTTCCGGCAACAAATGCCTTGTGGCATGGACCTCGCTTTCCTCCACACAAGAGCCGTTCAATGACGACTGGCTTATCTCCCCGGAATTGTACTGCGATAATCAGCCTCACAAATTGAGCTTCTTCGCCAAACGCCCCGTTGGTGACTATGGCCCCGAAACGTTTGAAGTGCTGTATTCAACCACCGGCAAAGAGACTGCTGACTTTGAGTCAATCAAGGTTGAATTGGTAATGAAAGGTGACTGGATTGAATACGAATACGAGCTGCCCGCCGGCACCCGTTATTTCGCAATCCGCTATTTAAGCTCCAACAAATTCGCAATGCTCTTTGATGACCTTACTTATATGCGCAACACTTCAACCGGCAAGCTCTCAATAGGAGGCTACAACGTGTATCGCAATGGGGTGAAAGCAGGCGAGACAAATGCCGCAACCACCACGTTTACAGACGCGGCACAAGACGGCACATCGCGCTATAACGTAACTGTGAACTACGACAAGGGCGAGTCTCTGATGTCAAATACGGTTACACACTTGTTCAGCTCCGCCGCTTCAATTGATGCCGAAGTGAAAGTAATTGCTTCAAGCGGACATATTCAAGTGCTGAATGCCGCTGGCCGGAGAATATCGGTATGCGGAATCGATGGTGTAGTTACCGCAACTTCCAACGCACACGCCGACAATGCCGACATCGCCGTAGCCCCCGGCATATACATTGTCACAGTACAAGGCTATGGCACAACCACGGTCAATGTGAAATAAACCAACCGCTACCCAAATAATAAATGGGGTGAACCGTTGCTTTTGGTTCACCCCTTTATTATGTATGTACTTCTATGAGTAGTGCCAAGCCTAAGTCATTGTGGTACTGACAAACGCAACCGCGGAGCAACGCCGTTATGCCCCCGATGTACAGTTAAACCCGATAGCATAAAGTAATCGGTGGACTTGGAATAATCCAAATCCACCGATTGTGGAGCATACCGGGATCGAACCGGTCACCTCTTGACTGCCAGTCAAACGCTCTAGCCAGATGAGCTAATGCCCCATATTGCCAATGCGAAAGATGCGTCTTTCCCTATTGTGCTGCAAAGTTACAGCTTTTTTTTCGTCCGACAAAAATATTTCACAAGTTTTTCTCAATCATTTGCTGAATGCTGCTACTATGAATGCTGCTACGACAAAGCGCCTTTGTGTTATACTCCTAAAATGGAATTTATATTCTCAAAGGGGGTGTCATCATTTGTGTTGTTAACATCGGCATCAGGTGTTTGCTTTTGATTAACAGTGCCTTGACGGGTTTCACTCGTTTCCGCGGGCGGTATCTCTACCGTGTCCTTTTGTGATTGCTGATTGTCTGTTTCTTTGTGAGTCTGATGTTTTACCATCGGAATCTTATCCTGCCTGACGGGTTTGGCTTCCGAATTTTCTATGGGCTCGCCGGGGGTATTGTCTGTTTTCTTTTGAAAAAAGCCCCATACGCACAATACAATTAATATGGCACAAGCCGCTGCTGATATGGGAATATATTTTTGGGAATTTGTGCGCAAAGCGGGTTTGCCCGGTTGGTCATCAATCGGGGAACGCTCACTTAATGACTTTGCCGACTCCGAAACCGCTTCACGCAGCGGGTCAATCACTTCCAATATGTGAATTATGAAAGCTGTATGATTGTCGCGGTTGGCGTTTGTAGCTCCTCGCAGTATCTCCACTCGGCGTCCATCCGAGTCCATTTGATTTGAGAAGATACGGCGTAGCACCGTGCCGTTGTCCATATCTTCCTGCTCAAGCATTCCGTCGGAACACATATAGAAGAAGTCGCCCGGGTGAATGTCTGTAATGTGTTGTACATCAGCTTTGTGCCTGCCGTCAGCACCCGGCATCATCGAACGTGTAATCACATTCTTTTGTGGAGATTTGCGTGCCTCTTCCGGCGTGAGTTCTCCGATTTTTACAAGGTCGTTTACCAGAGAATGATCGCTTGTTTGGAAGAGTATTCGGGTGTCATGCTCATCTTTGCCGGGTCGAATTTGGTATACGCGGCTGTCCCCTATATGGGCAATGGTGGCACCCTTGGAGTGCAGCTTGAGAAAGGTCATTGTCGTACCCATCTTTTTTGCCTCTCGCGTGTCTCGCCGGTCAAGCTCTTCATAGGCCGTCTCTATGGCGTTCTTCAAGTCTTCATCGGTAAAAATTCCCTCGGCATCGTGACCGTTGTTGATGATTGAGCGGCTCATGGCCTCACACACAGCGGCACTCGCCACTTCGCCCGAGCCGTGTCCTCCCATGCCGTCGCAGAGTATGAATGTGCGGTCTTGCGGTGTGGCTTGCCCGAAGGCCGGGTACATATTGTCTTCCTGATGAGGATTTCCGTCCGCGTCCTTACGCGCCCCGTATTCCCAAATGCTGTATACCTGAATCTTGTATTTCATAACTTGACTTTATGATAAAATTCGGGTTTTGTCGGCATCGGGAAGCTCGAATGTGAGTGAGAGGTCCGGAAGCTTTATGATATTGCCGTCGGTGAGTTCAATCTTGTCATATTCCGTGAGCTTTTCACCGTCTACAAATGTGTCGTTCACCTCTTTTTTATAGAGTGATACCCAATGTCTGTAACCTCCGAACGAAGTGCGTTCCACATCAATAATCAGATGTTCGCGGCTTGTATGAACATTGCCGTGAGTATCTATCCGGACATCAGCTTTTGAGGTCTCTGCTTTTCTGCCAACAACGTTTTTACCGGGGTTGAGGCGATAACATTTCCCGTCCGTACTTCGCAGAATACCAATTCTGTTCAGACCGAATTTAGGCAATTCCGTACCCTCTTCTACACCGATTTCTTCTACTTGTATGAATTCAACAAGCGGATTTTTATTCTTGCAAATTGGGCAGGTAATGCTTTTGCCTTGTGGGTTTGCCTGTTCTTTAATCCTTAATTGCGCCCCGCACCAAGGGCATTTTACTTTTATTATGTTTTCGCTCATAATACACTCATATTTCCGTTAAAGTTACCCCACATCACCGGGTGCTGCCGCCTGTTCGATGTGCTTACTCCCTTATGTACGAAGTTGAAAATCTCTTTTGCCGACACCTTGAGGTCGCGGTTGGCATCGGCCTCCCCGGTGAGGCCGCGGAGCAGCCAATAGGTGAAAAGGCCCTGGCCGTTAATCGGACTTTCCGCCGAGTTTTCGTTGTCGCGTGAGGAGAGAAACAGCATCACATCAGCCTTTTTGGCAGACGCTGACGATGCATTGTTTGATGCTCTCTGTTTGCGTGAACCTCCTGCCATGCAAGCATCTACAATCATTATTTTCGTTTTGCACTTACCCCCGGCCATTGCCTTGCGAATGTCTGCGTAAGTGAGATTTGCATCGCGGGTGCAAACCCCGGAGTCAGTGCCGTGACCGCTGAAAAAGAACACGATGCGGTCATTGCCACCGGCATATTGCGACAGCTTCCTTACCGAAGAAATTACATTGGAGCGTGTGGCATTTTTGCCGGTGAGCAATACATAGTCGGCACTGCTCTTGCGGGCATATAGATTGGCAATAGCCCGTGCGTCAGCCTCCGCACAAGTGAGATTATGCGGCCTGCCGGGGAAGTGGCTGTAGTCGTTCACTCCGACGGCCACAAGATATGTGCGGCAATGAGCCGCATTTACCGCAGAAAGCAGTATTATACACAGCAACAGCCTGAGAACTTTCATCTTAGATGTCATATATATTGGCATCATCGATATAATCGGGCGTGCCGGCATCGGCTATGAGGTCATTACCGAAAGAGTTGATGTCGTCAACCGAAATTCCGGCGGTGGAAATGTCCTCCATCTCATTGAGAGAGATTTGTCCGTCACCGTCAAAGTCGGCAACAGCCACATCAAACAGCCCGTCATTGTTAATATCTACAAACGCAACCTCCTGACCGTCAACGCTCATACCGGCTATTGTCATATCTGTATCCGGGTCATAGTCCACTCCAAGTACCTCAATGTTTTCCTCTGCAACCGGTGCGATGTCTGCGGTCGGTTCAACACCTGACACAAGCACCTCATCGGTTATGTCTGTTCCGCCTGCAACGTCTACATGAGCCGGAATGTCGTGAGTATCAGTGTGTGCCGGGTCAGACGATGAGACATCGCTTTGGGACTGACCGATTTTGCTCCAATCAAAGTGAGAAGAGTAATCGGTGCGTTCCGCACTCGACATATTGGCCCATTCATCAGCGGTATAAGTGCCGTAAACACCACCGCGCCATTCAAACGCACCACCGGGGCCCACTTCGGCACGTGCGGCGGCAAATGCCTCGGAGAAGCTCATTTCATCGTTTACGGAAGATGTGGCGACACTTACATTGCCGTCAGACCATGCAAACTCCGGTTGATTGCTTTCGCCGGAGTTAACCTCCGCAAATACCGATTCTGCTGCATTGACCTTTGAAGAAGCATATACATTGCTGTCAGTTAGCGGAGCTTCGTACTCTGTTTGAACTGCCACATCATCGTCCGCATTATCTGTCAATGCCGCTGAATGATTTGAACCAAGGACTTCATCAGTGATGTCATGCCCTCTCATATTCAAAGTTGACGATTGTTTCATACCCTCGATGATTGGGCTGTTATTATATTGAGATTCTTCGCCGTTAAAGATTTTCATGATTACAAAGAAGCTTATTCATTTATATGAAAATTGTCCAAGAATAAAAGGATTTACAAAGTTAAAAAATATTCACGAAAAATACAAATAAAAATTACCCCTCGGAAAGGTTACGGCGAAAGAATTTTAGAAAAGAATTAGGAATGTAAGCCTCCGTCCCGCATAAAAGTACCCCCTCCAAGAAACAGACTCCGGCCCACAATATAATGCAAAAAAAGCGCAGAGCGCTTTCACAATGTTAACCCCACGAAATGCAAGTGCCAAAGGCACAAGTCTTCGTGGGGGCAAGAATACCCTCCTACACCAACCGCATCGCGGTTGCACACTGAACCTCGACACCGTTTCTCGCAGAACAAAGCCAACTGCAAGGTACAGGTTGCGATGAGATTCCTTATTCTGCCGGGAGTGTTACCCAGGTGTAGTCGTGGCCGGTAGCGGGGATTACTTTGCCGAGAAGCTCGTCAAGGCTCATGGCTACGCTGGCGGTGTTGACGCACGGGTGGCAGGCATATCTGTCGGTACCTTGCAAGTCGCTGTCAATAATCAGATGCACTTTTTTCTCGGTGTCGTAAATCAACCCCAACGGTGAAACGGCTCCGGGGTGGATATGCAACATTTGCTCCATATGTTCTGCCGATGCAAACGACAAGCGTGCACAACCCAATTGTGATGACAAGTACTTTGTTTTGAATGGCTTGTCGGCCGGTATCATCAGCAGAAAAAAGAGTGTCTGCTGTTTGTTGGTGAGAAACAAGTTCTTGAATACCGGCGCATCAATTTGTTTGCGCACTGCCTCACATTCCTCCATGGTGAAAGCTGCCGGGTGGAGCAGGGTGGTGTACTCTGCGCCCACCTTGTCGAGGAAGTCATACACGCCGGCTTCCGCATCGCACGAAGGTGTCTCTTCCGGATGTCCGGGAAACAGTTTGCTCTCGTTCATCATATCGTGTCTTCAACGTTCCATTGGAAAGCACGCAGCCCGAGACGCGGCTTGGTCAAATCCAACTTATGCAGGTCTTCAAGCACTCGCGGTGCGGATTCGTCCGATACTATTGTGAGTATGGACTGAGCCAACGAGGGCCATGCATGTGAGCCGTAGTGCGGCTCTCCTTTCACCGAGCCACGACCTTGCACTATGCCGAAGCCGGTGAAGCCTCGGCATGCGTGCCGGTCAAGTATCTCTATTATGCCCTCGTGGTGGGCCTGATCGTATGCTATGAATATTGCTTTCATTTCTTTTCAAGTTATTTTGACTCCAACGCTTTGCGTGCTTTGCGCAGTTTCTTGCGTGTGCGTTTCACACCGCGTCCGGCAAATGTGCAGTATAATACCGGCACGAAGAGCAGCGTCAGAATAGTGGAGAATGTCAGACCGCCAATCACAGCCACACCCATCGGTTTCCACATTTCAGAACCTTGTCCGGAGCCCACTGCCATCGGCACCATACCTAAAATGGTGGTGAGTGTAGTCATGACCACCGGGCGCAGGCGCGACTTACCGCCCAAAATCACTGACTGACGGATACCCATGCCGCGCTCGCGGTTAAGCGTGATATAGTCGATAAGTACGATACCGTTCTTCACCACAATACCAATAAGCATGATTGCTCCAATCATACTCATCACGTTCAAAGTGTGTCCTGTGAGGTACAAGATGAGGAACACGCCGGAGAAGGCGAACAGCAGGGAGGTCATGATGATGCCCGGATATGTGAGGCTTTCGAACTGAGCGGCCATAACGATATATACCAAAATGATAATCAGAATTCCGAGCATCATAAGGTCGCCGAACGAGTCTTGTTGGTCTTCGTATGAACCGGATAACTCAATGGTTATGCCCGCCGGCAGCCCCATTTTGTCAATCTCGATTTGTGCATCGGCCACAACCTGACTCATCGGCACGCCGTCAACCACCGCTGACACCGTGACAAGTCGTTCGCGGTCTTTACGCTCAATGGTAGGTGGTGTAAATCGTTCTGCCACAGTACCAATATCCTTAACCCTGACTTGTGAGCCGCTTGGAGTGGTTATGGCTATATTTTCAATGTCGGAAATCTCGGTGCGGCTCTCAGGCTCATACATTACCTTGATGTCATACTCCTCACCGTCTTCGCGGAACTGGCTTGATATTGCACCATTGATACGGTTGCGCAATGCGTATGCCACGGTCTGCATGTTCAGCCCGTGAATGGAGAGTTTTTCACGGTCAAAGTCAACGTGATATTCCGGCTGATAGTCGCCGCGAGAGATTGTAACATCGGCGGTGCCGTGTATACCTTGCAATATTTGTTGCAGTGAACGAGCTACGGAGTCGGTCTCGTTAAAGTCATAGCCGTAAATTTCAAAGTCCACAGTGTTCTGGCCGCCCATACTCATGCCGCGACCACCGCCCACGTTTACCTGCGCTTTCTTAAATTCGGGGAACTGTTTGAGGTCTTCGCGCATCTCGTCGGCCACTTCGGTAATTGTCCGCTCGCGGTCGCCGGGGTCGGTAAGGGCAACGTTCATACTTACGATATGCGAACCGTTGTCGGAGAGCGATGCAAATGTATTGTCGGAGCTTGCCGGGCCGGCAGTGTAGCTCACCACTTTCAGCTCCGGGTATTTGGCTCGCCAAAGCGAGTCAAGGCGTGCCACAGCCGCTTGGGTTATCTCTACACGTGTGCCGATAGGGGTTTCCAAATCCACTCCGATACGCGCATTGTCTTGTGTCGGGAAGAACTCCGTACCCACATGTTTCATCAGGAAGATTGAGCCGACAAATGTGCCGAGGCAAACGAGTACGGTGATTGTACGATGTCCGACTACTATCTTTAACAACCGGGCGTAACCTCTGTCAAAAGCATTAAGACCTTTCTCAATCGGGGTGAAGAAGATGCGATAAAGCCATGAATGGTTATTGTTGAGTCTGAGCCACTGACTGCAAAGCATCGGGGTCAGGGTAAGGGCGCAGGTGGTGGAAATTATCATCATGATGCAGACCATCCAACCCAACTGTCGGAAAAGTACGCCGGTCATGCCCGTTACCAAGGTCAAGGGGAAGAACACGGCTATAAGCGTCAAGGTAGAGGCTATAACGGAAATTGCCACCTCGTTGGTGCCGTGTACCGCCGCTTGTTTCGGGTCGGAGCCTCGTTCAATGTGTGTTGTGACATTCTCCAGTACCACAATGGCATCGTCCACCACCATACCTATTGATATGGACAATGCCGACAGAGATACGATATTCAGCGTGTTGCCCGTTGCGGCAAGGTAGATGAATGATGCTATCAACGATACCGGAATGGTGATTACGATAATCATCGTGGCTCGCCAACGGCCGAGGAAGAAGAATACCACAATCATCACAAACAGAAGGGCATAAAGCACTGTCTCTTCAAGTGATGCAATGGTGTTACGGATATTGTCGGAAGTGTCGATGATTACACCTATCTTGACATCGGAGGGCAGGTTCTTCTGCAATTTCGGAAGCATCTTCATCACCTCTTCCGAAATTTTTACAGAGTTGGCACCGCTTTGCTTCTGTATGATAATCATCGCGCCTTGTTCGCCGCCTACGTATGTTCGCTGAGTGCGCTCCTCAAGTGAGTCGTCTATTCGCGCTACGTCTTTCAAGTAAATGGTGCGTCCCTCCACAGTGGCTACCGGGATGTCGGCCATCTGGCGTGAATCATCAAATTCTCCCTGCACACGCAGTGAGTATGTGTTTGAACCGACATCAAACGCACCGCCCGGAGTGTTGCGGTTCTCTGCAGAAATCAATGATGAAATCTGCTCGACACTTAGGTTGTAGGCTTCCAACTTCTTCGGGTCGCAATACACGTGTATTTCGCGTTTCGGAGCACCTGAAATGCTCACTGTACCTACCCCGTCAACACGCGCCAATGGGTTAACTACCGCATCATCAAGTATTTTGTACAACCCGGCCATACTCTCGTGTGCCTCCACAGAGAGCAAGCAGATAGGTATCATGTCGGTTGAAAACTTGAAGATGATGGGGTTTTGCGCATCATCGGGAAGTGAAGACTCCACCATATCAAGCTTGTCTCGCACATCGTTTGTCAGCACATCAATGTCATAACCGTATTCAAACTCAAGAGTGATTACGGAAGTATTCTCGCGGCTTTGCGAGGTGATATGCTTGAGGTGTTCCACAGAGTTGAGGGTGTTCTCAAGAGGTTTTGTCAGGTTCTGCTCTATATCCTCCGCACTCGCTCCCGGATACATTGTGATTACCATAAGAGTATTGGTATCAATGTCCGGGTATAGGTCTATCGGCAGCTTTGCCAAAGAGAACAGACCCATTATTATGACGGCCACAAAGCAGAGTGTGGTCATTACCGGGCGTTTTACCGCCGCGCCGTATATACTCATTGTCCTTTATTTCTGAAGTTTAACCTTTTTGCCTCCTGTCAGGCCGTTTTGACCGCTGACTACTACCTGTGTGCCCGGCTCAATGCCGCTCAATACTTCGTAGGAAGATCCGAGACGTTGGCCGAGTTCAACTTTTACGAAGTCAACTGTCTGTGTCTGCGGGTCGTAGGTGTAAATATATTTGTCGCCGGAACCTTGCTGCTTGACTACCGCCAAGTCCGGAACTACGATATGATTTGCTTCGCCAAGGGTGAGGGTTGCACGTCCAAACATACCTGGCAAAATGCGACCATCTGTATTGGGCAGGGTTATCTCCACTCCGAATGTGCGGGTATTCGGGTCAACGCTAGGCATAATCTTGCTGATTGTTCCGGTGAAAAGTTCCTCGCCGTAAGTGTCGAAAGTCAACTCCACCTTCATGCCGGTGCGGATAAGCGAATATTCGGTTTCCGACACATTTATCATAGTTTTCAGAGGGCGCACCTGCGCAATGGTGAGAATGGGCAATGAGCCGGTCATATCGCCCGGGTCATAATTGCGTGCTGTCACCACACCGTTTACCGGGGAGGTGAGTACGCGGTTCTCGCTCGCATTCTCCAATGCACGGCGTGCGCTGGCCACATTGTTGCGGTCTGTTTCAAGCTGCAATGCCATCATGTCTACCTGCTGCTTTGTGCCTCCGCCAATCTCAAGTAGTTGCTTGGCGCGATTATACTCCACCTGATCGTTGCGAAGCTTGGCCTCGGCATTGCTCAATTGCAGTTCATAGCTCGTGGTGTTGACATCATCAAGCACTACAACGCGCTGTCCGGCCGACACATTCTGACCCTCATCAACAAGAATATTCTTTATGCGCAATGGCATTGACGAGGATATGTTGTTTATCTTGTCGGCCTCGGTGGTTGCCGTATAAGTGAATACTTGCTCCACATTCTGTGTCGAAACCTGTTCTACTTTTACTACCGGAATTTCTTCTTTTGCCTCCTCTTTTGCCTCTTTTCCTTTCTCGGCTTCTGATGAGCAGGCTGCCAACAATGCAATGCCGGCAAAAGCTATGCTTAAATATCTGAATTTCATTGTGCTTTATTGTCTTACTTGATAGTGGATTCGGGTATGTTGCGTCCCAACAAGGCATCAAGCTCGCTGTTGGATACTAAATAATTGTAAATGGCTTGCAGATAAACCAGTCGTGCCGATGTCTCGGCCAGTTCGCTGTCGCGCAGTTCAAGGTAAGTGCCGGCACCTATCTCAAAGCTCTTTTGCATGATTTGGTGGGCTTTCTCGGCTTGGCGTACACTCTCGGCGGAGGTGGCTATCTGTTTTACTTCCTTGTCGATATTGTCAATGGCAAGGTCTACCTGCATACGCAGATTATTCTCAAGGTTTTCGCGTTCAAGATAACTCTCGGCAAGCTGCACTTGTGCCTGCTTCATGCCGTAATAGCGACTGCCCCCTGAAAATATTGGCACGGAAACGGCCACTCCCACAGTTGAATATGGGTTGAGGTCAATGTTCTTGAACATATTGCCGTTGCTCAACGAAGACCATGCCAAATTGAATGTGGCAGCAACTGTCGGAATGAATGCACGTTTCTTCAAGTCAACGGTTTGTTCAAGCAGCTGTGTATTCAGAACCATGGAGCGCATTGACGGGTTGTCGGCAAGTGAAGGTGCGGATTGTGAATAAGGCACCTCATACATTTCCCGCTGATAAGCTTCAAGAGAATCTGCCGGATTCACGTTGACTTTTAGATCCATGCCCATAAGTACTTTCAGCTGTAACTCGCTCTGCTTGATGGCTATGTCAGCGGCTTGGAGTTCCGGCTCAAGATTTTTTACTTGAACGGAGGAGCGAAGCACATCATATTCGCTCGCCACACCAACCTTGAATTTCTTCTCATACAGGTCTGCATTGAACTTGGCATTCTCATAGTTCTGCTCAAGCACCTTCTTGCTTGCGCGCGAGAGCAACAGGCTGTAATAAGCTTGATTTACAGCCTTCACCATATCAATACGAGAACTGCGAGCCTTCTCCTGAGTGAGCAAAATCTGTGTGTCGCTCAAATCCATAGCTTTCCAAAGGGTGGGGGCTATCACCGGCAACGCGAGCGAAAAGCCCATGTTCCACGAGTTGTCAGAACCCATTTTGATAGCTTGACTCTGCCCCCCCATATTCATCTTGATGGTTTGCAACTCAATGCTTCGCTGATAATTGAGCGAAAAGTCAAGAGTCGGGAACAGGGCTGCGCGAGTCTCCTTCTTGCTGTAATCCATGCGCTCAAGCTCCATGTCGGCCACCCGGATAGTCGGGTTCTTGTCCAAAGCAATGTGCACACACTCCTCGCGAGTGAGAACCACGGCCTTGTCAGCGACCGGCGCAACGGCAACTGCAGCTACAGGAAGTTGTGTAATCGGAATACTGTCTTGCCCCGAAGCTCGCAGACCGCCGGCTGCACAGAGCAACGCAGTGATTATTGTAATGCTTGTTTTCATCATGTTTAATAATATATTGCAAAATTACAAAATATCGCCGAACCGCAATCTAAAAATACAGCATATTTCGCAAATTGACCAATAATGATGAAAAATTAAACAATCACAAAAGCAAGCGAACCAAAAATATTTTTTGCCAAATAAAAATAAAATAGTAACTTTGCACTGTAATTTCCCCAAGCGAGCAGACAAGTCGCAAACGTACAAATAGGCCGCAATAGCTCAGTTGGTAGAGCATTTCATTCGTAACGAAAAGGTCGTGGGT
>JAMPIK010000035.1 GCA_023662865.1 Prevotella sp. | reverse complement strand
CAATTAAATATGTGGCAATATAGGGCGATATGTTGCAACATATATACAAAAAAAGGGAGTCGGTTATGACTCCCTTGTGATCCGGCAGGGATTCGAACCCTGGACCCACAGCTTAGAAGGCTGTTGCTCTATCCAGCTGAGCTACCGAACCAAACTTTTTCCTCGTATTCGGGTGCAAAGTTAATACTTTTTTTTTACTTCACAAAATTTTTGAAGAACCACAGTGTATAAAGTTATCGGCTTTTATCTATTCTATTTTGCGGACAGTTTGCTTAAATGCCGGTGATTCGTAGATAGTGCCGTCAGCGAGAATAAACATTGCGGCAATATTTTGAGTTTCAACAAGTTTCTTGGCTCGGGTGCAGCCTAATGACATACATGAAGTAGAAAAGGCATCGGCGTACATACATGGATAAGGACTGCGCATTGCCTTCTGTTGGCTGCTTAAATCGTTGAATATCACAATTGTAGCCGAAAGCATATCGTTTATGGCCGGCAAGCCGGTGTGTCGGTCTATGGTGTGCACTATCCTTTTGCCGTCTACCATTTTGAAATTCCGGTAATTGCCGGATGTTGCCATACCGCAGTCTGTGAGTTCAACAATCATCTGCGTATCGTGTATTACACTGTCATTGCTGAATATGGGTCGGTCTATTGATATGCGCCACGGGGAGCCTTGATTGTTTACTCCCGCCATATTTATTTCTCCCCCAATCTCAACCATGTAATCAGCAATCCCGGCACTTCTGAACATCTGTGCAACTGCATCGCAGCCATATCCTTTGGCCAAAGCCGAGAAATTGAATTGAGTTCTTGGGTCACGCTTTATGAGTTTATTGTCTTTAATACTCGTTTTTTCAATACCAACATATTGCAAAATCTTATCAAGCTGTGCTGTCTCCGGTTCGTTTATTTGTTCGTAGCCAAAACCGTAAAGATTTATAAGTGGGGCAAGCGTCGGGTCAAAAGCACCTTGTGTCAGGCCATTTACTTCAAGTGCAGCCTTATATATGTTTATGAAATCCGGGTCAACTGCATTGCCGGTGTTTGTGTTAATTTTGCTGACGAGGGAATTGGGGTTAAAGGCCGACACACTCATCTCCACACGGTTAAGCGTTTTGATAATTGAATCCGTATAATCTTGGTCGGCACAATAAATGATATTGTAACCGGTGTTCCAAATAATACCTTGTGAACTTATATATTTGTCGTTTTTGCAGGCTGAAAACATCACTGCAATAATGGCTATGAGGATATGGATGCGCGTATTGTGTTTCATAATTTTTAGCTTTGGAGCCACAAAATTAGCACAAAATTAACAAATTTACTAAAAAGTGTGATATAAATTTTGCCACGCAGATAAAAAAGTGTAAATTTGAGAGCTGAAAAAGGTAAACGATCTAAATAATATATTATGAAAACTTCTTACGTATTTTTCGCTGATGGCTTCGAAGATATTGAGGCCATAACAGTAGTCGACGTTTTGCGCCGTGCCGGTATGCCTGTACAAACTGTATCAATATCTTCATCGCTCAAAGTGACAAGCGCACATGGTGTGGCAATGGCTGCCGATATCATGTTTGATGCCTGCTCATATAAGGACGCCGACTGGCTGATTTGCCCCGGTGGTATGCCCGGTGCTTCCAATCTATATGAGTTTGATCCACTCAAAGGGTTACTGAAGAAGCATGCTGAAGAGGGTGGAAATCTCGCTGCAATATGCGCAGCTCCGGCAGTAGTCTTCGGTCAGTTAGGGCTGCTTGAAGGACGCGATGCCACTTGTTACCCCGGATTTGAATCTCTCTGTAAAGGAGCCAAAATGATAGACAAACCGGTAGTCTACTCCAAAAACATGGTTCTCGGCAACGGTCCGGCCAACGCACTGCTATGGGCGCTTTCAATAGTAAAGACAGCCCAAGGTGAACAGGCAATGCGGAAGCTTGCGAATGATATGCTCCTATATCCTCGCACAGAAAATGATCTTGATTATGTGTTCGGATAACAAATAAGTAAAGGCTTCTTCTTCCCTGCATTCTCAGTGTAGAATGCAGGGAATTTTGCAAACATCATACTATTTATGAAGGTTTAAGATTTCGGACAACTGGCGTATACGTTCTTTCCAGTTCCAACCGGAAGATGAGACTATATTGGTTGAGAGGAAGTCCATGGGAGTGGGCAATTCGGCCTCGGCACCGAACTGTTCGGGGAAGATTACCAATATGTTATGGCGAGCAAAATATCTGGCCAGGTAGCCGGGGAGCGATTCAAGGTCCGAGCTGTAAGAGATTGAAGTCTTTCGTGCGCCCACCACAATGAGCAAATCTTCATCAGTAATTGTACCGGAGGCTGTGATAAAGTCGTCCCATTCCGTTATTTCAGTAAAGTGCAGACGCAATTCAAAGCCCATTGCATTGACAGCACCGCGTATGTAAGATGCAGTCTCCTTGTAAGCAATAAATACTATCCGGCAACCTACTTGGGAGGCGAGCATACATACACGGGTAAGCCATAGAGAAAATCCGGTCTCGTATTCGGCTTTTCCGGGAACTACCACTACTATACGGTGTAGTGTAGCTATCGGTACAAAGCATCGGCTCATAATCACCATTTTGTTTGAGGCGCGGAGTAACCCCTCTGTCATAGACCCATAGAAGGTGTCTACTATGTTGCTCTTGCGGTGAAGTCCTATTATTATTTCTGTGCAGTTCTTCTCTTTCAGCACATTTGTCAAGCCGGCAACTATGTTAGTGTCGTATCGCTCCACATCGTCTACTTTTATGTCTGCCGACAGGCCTGTGCGCACCGCATCTTTAAGCGCGTTTCGACCCATGGAGACAAGCGTGGGATCATCGCCGGTACGAATGAACAAAGCCGTAATCGGGTGTTTATTGCCGGAATGGCGCATATACATGGCCATGCGTATTATTCCCTCTGCTGTCATGGGATTTGCAACGGCAACAAGCTGGCGTGCATATACGGCACGTTTCTCCTCCTCTTCATCAAGGTTTTCTTCGGCGATAGCCATTCTCAATTTCATGGCGGCGCGTTCGGTGACAACAGATGCTACACCGCAGCAAATCAAAATCATAATCACCGCGCTGTTCATTACATCTTCCGGAATAATACCGTACCTGAAACCAATCATAGTGGCAGCAATGGTAGCGGCAGCCTTGCCGCTGCTTAGTCCGAAAATGAGTCGGCGTTCCGCCTCGTTGCCGCTGAATGAACGTACACATAACCATGCGGCAACCCATTTGCTAACAAGTGCGGTAAATGTGATGGTGAGTGCTATAATCAATACACTCCAACCGTTGAAGATTACTCCGACGTTCATGAGCATTCCCACGCCTATCAAAAAGTATGGAATGAATATAGCATTACCTACAAATTCGATACGGGACATTAGTCCGGATCTCGAAGGAATGAAACGATTGAGTACGAGCCCTGCATAAAATGCTCCCAAAATAGCTTCAAGTCCGATAATCTGAGCCAACAAGCTTGCAAAGAATACTTCGGCAAGTACGAAAATAAATTGGGTGACAATGTCGGAAAACCGCCTGAAAAACGAACGTGTGGCCCACCGCAGAGCATACCATATAAATATGGCGTATATGCACATATACACTACCAAAAGCAAAAGTGATGATGCACTGAAACCTCCGGAGGCCTTTGTTTGAGTAACCTCCGCCAAAACCATCAGAGAAAGCAGTACGGCAACTATTGTACCGCAAACGGCTATCACGCTGCTTCGCGAGTTGCTCAACCCGAAACGTGTAACTATGGGATATGAAATAAGTGTATGAGAAGCGAGCATGGCTCCTATCAGAGCTGATGATAATATGCTCATTTGCAGAGCATAAAAGCAAACTATAATGCCGGCTGCCATTGGCAGCAAGAAGCTGATTACTCCAAATTTAACACCATGTTGCCAGTTTTTCTTCAAGCCGGGCATATCTATCTCCACTCCGGCAAGAAACATCAGGTAGAGGATGCCCACCTGTCCGAAAATCTCAAAGCTCGCATCTCTTGCCAAAAGGTTTACACCATAAGGACCTACAACGATTCCGGCAAGAATCATGCCGACTATATGCGGCACTCCCAAACGGCGCAGCAATACAGGTGTGACGAGTATCATCACCAAAACCATCAGGAAGATAGCAACCGGTTGCTGTAAGGGGAAAGTTATCAATTGCAAGGCTATAACTTTTTAATAAGAAGATGCACGTTTATAGAGTATTATGCCAATGAGAAGGTATACTATATTCGGTATCCACATTGCAATACGAGGAGTAGTGGCTCCGGACACTGCAAAAGATGAAGTAACAGATGAAAACAGTATATATGAAAAGCTGAGTACCAAGCCGATACCTATGTTTATACCCATACCTCCTTTTACTTTTCGTGAAGACAGCGACATGCCGATGAGTGTAAGTATGAAGGCTGCTGCAGTCATTGCATATCGTTTCTCTTTCTCAATCTCGAATTGGGTGATATTTGCAACTCCCCTCTTTTTCTGCTTGACGATATACTCTTCAAGCTCGGGAGTAGTCAGAGCTTCTTGGTCGTACTTGGATATGACGAAATCTTTCGGGTCAATGGCTATTACAGTGTCCTTGGTTGTACCTCGTTTCATTGACTCTTTCATTCCGTCAAAGTTACGCTGTACGTAGTTGGTAATCCTCCATTTATAATTACCGGTATATTCCACGCTTTGAGCCGTTAAGCGGCTTACGAGTGTCTTCCCTTTGAATTTGTCAAGCGAGAACTGATAGCCTTTGTCTGCCTTTGCATCATATCGCCCTATGAAAGCCACGACTCCCGGTTGAACCATAAGCTGCACGTTTACACGTTCTTGCGGCTTCTTGTTCTTTACATACTTTTCTGTATAGTCAAGGCGCCTTGCATTGGTGGGAGGAATAGCATAATTGCTTAACCAAAATGTTAAACCGGCAATAATAGTGGCTCCAATCATATACGGCACCAATAAACGCTTAAAGCTTACACCGCTGGACAGAATGGCGATAATTTCGGAATTACCGGCCATTTTGGAAGTGAAGAAGATGACGGCGATAAAGACAAAAAGCGGTGAGAATTGATTGGCAAAATAGGGCAAAAAACTGAAAAAGTAATCGAAAATTGTCTCATTGAACGGTGCTCGCAGAAAAGCATCAAGCTTTTCGTTAACGTCGAACATTACGACAATAGCCATAATCAAAATAATGGAAAAGAAGTATGTACCGAGAAATTTTCTCAGTATATACATATCCAATATTTTGGGTTTAATTCTCATAATCTGCGAGTTACTCTCTCAACCATACGAAGTTTCCACTCCGCGAAGTCTCCGGATTGAATATGTTTGCGAGCCTCGCCTACCAACCAGAGGTAGAATGCAAGATTGTGAATGGACGCTATCTGCATTGCCAAAAGTTCACCGCTCACAAACAAGTGTCGCACATATGCTTTGGAATACACTTCGTCTACAAAACTCGGTCCTCCTTCATCAAGAGGGCTGAAATCATCTGCCCATTTAAGGTTGCGCATATTCATGATGCCGTTGCGAGTAAACAACATACCGTTGCGTCCGTTGCGAGTAGGCATCACGCAGTCCATCATGTCCACTCCCCTGTCAATAGCTTCAAGTATGTTTGCAGGAGTACCGACTCCCATGAGGTAACGAGGTTTGTCTTCGGGCAATATCTCATTAACCACCTCAATCATCTCGTACATTATCTCGGTAGGCTCACCTACGGCTAAACCACCTATGGCATTTCCGTCTGCGCCGTAATCGGCTACGCGTTTGGCAGCCTCGCGCCGAAGGTCGGGATACACACACCCCTGCACAATAGGGAAATAGCTCTGGTAATAGCCATAGCAACCTTTCGTTTCTTTATAATGCTTCCAACCGCGGTCAAGCCATCGCATTGTCAAATCAAGGCTTTTACGCGCGTAATCCCGGTCGGCTGTGCCGGGAGTACACTCATCAAGCGCCATCATAATATCAGCACCAATAATACGCTGGGTGTCAACTACATTCTCGGGAGTAAACAGATGTTTGCTGCCGTCAATATGGCTTCTAAACCATGCTCCCTCTTCTTTGAGTTTGCGGTTGGCACTGAGAGAGAATACCTGAAAACCGCCGCTGTCAGTAAGAATTGGGCGCTCCCAACCGTTGAACATGTGCAAGCCTCCGGCTTCATGGAGTGTTTTCAAACCCGGACGCAGGTATAGATGATAAGTATTGCCCAGTATAATCTGAGCCTTCACATCCTCGCGCAATTCACGGGTGTGAACAGCCTTTACGCTGCCGCAGGTCCCCACAGGCATGAATATGGGGGTTTGGACAGTGCCGTGGTCGGTAGTAAACTCACCGGCACGAGCATTGCTGCCGGGTGCTTGTGCATTTATTGTGAATTTCATCTCTGAATTTCGGCTAAACGCATGAATTCCATTCTCAGAGCGGGGTCGTTTTCAAATGCTCCGCTGTACTCCATTGTGGTAGTCTCGCTTTCCTGCTTCTCCACTCCACGCATTTTCATACACAAGTGTCCGGCAGTGCAGGCTACAATCACCCCTTTGTTGGGGATTGCATTGGTCAAATAATTGCAAATCTGCTCGGTGAGGCGCTCCTGAACCTGCAGACGGCGTGCAAATACGTCTGTAATACGCGCCAATTTGGAGAGGCCTATAATTTTACCGTCGGGTATATAGCCTACCGTCACTCTCCCGAAAAAGGGGAGAATGTGGTGTTCGCACAGAGAATAAAATTCAATATTGCGTACAAGCACCATTCCCTTGCCGGTATGAGAAAAAATAGCTTTTTGAGCCATTTCGTCGGGGTTTGCAGTGTATCCGCAAGTGGCATCTATAAGAGCCTTGGCGGCGCGTATGGGAGTTTTCAGCAGCCCTTCGCGGTCAGGGTCTTCTCCTATCAGACGCAATATCTCACGATAGTGATGTGCAATAGCTTCTACCTGTTCGGGATTATGTTTTTCTTTCCTACTCATTTTGAGCTTTTTATTTCATAATAATTACCTCGCTGGAGACTACCCTCATTTCTCCGGCGAGCGCCGGGAAAGCCCTTCTAAGCTCTTGCAATGCGGCGTTAGCCTCCGAGCGTGTGGCAAAATTGCCTATTCGTGTATAATAGTTGGGTACTCGTGAGAACGAATATACCTGATGATTGTACTTGGGAAAGCGGGAGAGAATCTGT
This sequence comes from Prevotella sp., assembly GCA_023662865.1. Lineage (GTDB taxonomy): Bacteria > Bacteroidota > Bacteroidia > Bacteroidales > Muribaculaceae > Lepagella. The sequence continues at coordinate 10,188 of JAMPIK010000035.1, read as the reverse complement.
TTCGCCCTTGCGCGGGCACGCGACTGGAGTGTAGCCTGATTTCTTCCGTCGCTGAATATCTGTATGCGATAGCCGTTGGTGCGAGTTGGAGTCTTTCTCTCCGGCATCGTTACAGTTTCGGCGGCTCGCGGTCTGACTACATTATTGGTTGTGGGTTGAGGAGCAGGTTTTTGTTGAACTTCGGGAATGAAGTCTTTTTTAAGCGATGGAGAAAACTCAAAACTTATAGTACTGTCTGACTCTTCAATCAGAGTCTCCACAATGTTCTGTTTAGGCTGCGGAATAGCATTCCCGGCTAAGCAGCAGGCCAAGAGAACAAATACAACTAAAAAAGACTTCATGCGTGATAAAAGGTTAAGAATGTAAGCGTCTGTGCCGATGTTTGGTCGGCACAGACGTGTTATAGTTGTCAGTTGAATGCTTCCACAATACCCATGAAAGAGTCTGCCTTGAGGGCGGCTCCTCCTATCAGGCCACCGTCAACATCAGGTTTGGCAAACAACTCTTTCGCATTTGAGGGTTTGCAGCTGCCTCCGTAAAGGATTGAAGTATTGTCGGCTATTTCTTTGCCATATTTGGCGGCAATCACAGCGCGGATGTGAGCATGCATATCCTGCGCCTGCTCTGCGGTGGCAGTCTTGCCGGTACCTATTGCCCAAACCGGTTCGTACGCCACAATAATCTTGCCGAAGTCTTCTGCCGAAAGTTCGAAGAGAGCTTCCACTTGTGAGGCTACCACATTGTTATATGTGCCGTTCTCGCGCTCTTCAAGCACTTCGCCCACACAGAATATGGGAGTAAGGTTATTGTCAAGAGCCAAACGTGTCTTGGCTTTAAGAGTCTCGTTTGTCTCGCCGTAATATTGGCGGCGTTCGCTGTGACCGAGGATTACGTAAGTTGCACCGGTAGATGCTACCATAGGAGCACTCACCTCTCCGGTGTAGGCTCCTTTGTCGTGGTCTGCACAATTCTCAGCACCCAAACCGAGTACTTTTTGATCTATCACACCCGCTACCGGCACCAAGTGAGTGAAAGGCACACAAATCACGACATCGCAATTGTGAGGCGCACTCAAAGCTGCGTTTACCTCCTTTGCGAGTTCAATACCTTCCTGCACGGTAGTGTTCATCTTCCAGTTACCGGCTACAATATTCTTTCTCATATTATTAGATATTTATTACGTTACGGACACGGCTGACTGCCTGTCCAAATATTTTGCAAATTTACAATTTTTTTTTAACACGTACAACCACTATTCATGTCTGAGAGTAAACACCGTGATTTCGGGAGTGGCTCCTATACGCATCGGCACACCCACTTCTCCACAGCCGATATTTACATACAGCTGCAGTTTGTCGCCCTCCGGGGAGAGGTATTCATACAGACCTCCCCACTCCGGATACTTCCATGCCGCCGGACTGAACCCGCTGCCGGGTTTGCCGAACATTATCTGCATGGCATGTGTGTGGCCGGAAAGCGACAAGTCGATATCAGTGTTGTAACGCACATACTCATGCCAATGCATAGGGTTGTGTGTCAATAGTATCTTGAAGTTGTCATCTTTAATTTTTCCTTGTCGGTTATGCGGATACGCCGCATCGAGGTTGCCATATTGCTTGAAAGGTGGCTCTCCCCAGTTTTCCACTCCGATAAGAGCTATGCTGTCTTTACCTACATGAATAAATTCATGGCTGTTGTCCAGCGTTTTCCACCCCATTTGCTCTTGTATGCGTTTAAGATTTATGCGATCAGCTTTATGAGCCTCTTCGCTTGGCCAATCGGAGTAATCGCCGTAGTCGTGATTTCCCATTATGGTATATACTCCATACTTGGCTTTAAGGCTGGAAAGAATTTCCACAAAAGGGAAGGCCTCGTCAGAACGACGATTTACCAAATCGCCGGTAAATACTATCAAATCCGGCTTTAATTCATTGATGCGATTGGTAAGTTTTTGTATATAACCGACATTGTCGCCCCATGTACCCACATGGGCATCTGAGAATTGCACAATTCGGAAGCCGTCAAACGACTCCGGAACTTTCGGCGAGCTTATCTCAACTTCATTCACCATGATTTGTGTTCGTCCGAAGAATGCCCCCCACCACATTGCAATAAAAACAACAATACCGACAGGAAGCCCGATAAATTTACCCAGCGGTAAATATTTCTGCCTGAAAATATGTGGAATGCGGCCTATAAGGTCAACTATTACATAAATAAATTTGGGTATATAGATGGTAGCCCATGTATAAAGCACCCACATCACGGGCAGAAGAGATGCATCGGCATCTCTCTTGGGCCAACACATACACAGCACCAACAGCAAATTGGTGATTACTGCACCACAAAGATACCACCTTCGGCCACGAAAACTCCTCCCCTTTATAATCTGCTGCTTGGGTATTCTGAAATATATATACGCATCAGTAAGAAGAGCGGGAATGAGCAATATCAATGTGAAAATCAGTGGTAATCTCATGGCATTACTTATTCAAATTATTCTACACCGCCCAAGAGAGATTTAAGCTTATTAATCAAGGGATTGGCATACATGGTAAGAAGAAGTCTGCGCAAATATTCAACCTCATCGACAGTCAACTCGTCCAAATTAATCTTCTCGATTTGGGTGTTGACGTAATCATTGAAATTGCGTACCTCCTCGTCTGTATATTTGGCACGGAAACGAGTTGACTCATACAGCAAATCGTATGCAATGTAATTAATCGGGAAAATCTCATAACTGCGGTGTATGGCATTGTCTATAATGCGACACACATATCCGGCGGCTTTGTTATTGTCGCGGAATTCGCCAATCTCATCTATGCGGCTGTTAATGCGCGGAGTGAGTTGGAAATGCACTTTCCCTTTAAATTGGAGCAAGCCGGTTTCCATTGAAAACAAATCGTCTTTGGTAGACTTTTTGAAATCGGGATTGCGGCGTTTGAGCAGGAATTCACGTGCCTTCAAGTAATCGTTGGGGTCATATTCATATGATATGGCCACCGGCATGAGGTTGATTTCCTTTATCTTTTCCATAAAAGTGCCCTGACCGCCCAGTGAAAGCATTTTAACCAATGCCTCTTGTGTATGGTCGGAACTGTCTTTGGCACGTCCTTCTCTCTGCGCAATCCACACACTTTCGTGCTTATGTAATATGGTATGATGGATATATGCCGACAACTTCTTCGCCGCTTCAAGAGCCTCGCGCATACCGGTGTTTCGTTTCACTATGAAACTTTTGTTTAGACGCACAAGGTCGGTAATCCATTCATATATCAGAAGATTGTTGCCAATGGCAATCTCTGTGGTCGGCATACGCCGGCGTATAAAAGCCAAATTCATGAAAGAGGCATCAAGCACAATGTCTCGGTGATTGGAAATAAACGTATAATTCAGAGCCGAATTATAGTTGCGTGTACCTCCCATGGTAATGCCCGAGGTAGTGTTTTTGGCTACCATTTCCAAGAAAGGAAACATTACAAGAGTCTGAAAATCATGTTTATTGTCAATGCACAATAACTCTTGTTTAATAGTCTCGACATCTTGTGGCGGCATACAGAACGAGAGGGCATGCAAGAACCCCGGTTCTCGCACAAGCTGCGTCATCTTCTCATGAAAGACAGCGTCATCGTATGGGCATATATCACTAAAATCGTATTCCATATCATCTATTACTTCATAGTCAACACCCTCAGTGGGGTTAATGTTGCAATTATCGCAATGATTTACAAAATTAGCAAACAATTCCGATATAGACAAAAAAAACTTGACATTCCCGATGTTTTCAATAAAAAACAAGTAAAAACGAGTCATTACAGCCTTAAAAATAATATTCCATTCTTTTCAACGTTATTAATATGTGAAAAAGTTTGGATTTACATTTTATCTCATTTTAATACTGCTTATCGCAGCCTTTTCTGCATCGGCCGAGAATATCACTCTGACCGGTTTTGTAAAAGATGCCGACGGCAAGCCTATTGAATTTGCCACAGTAAAGGTGCAGGGAAAGGCCATAGGCACTCTCACTGAGCTTGACGGCTCTTACAAGCTCGTGCTCGCTCAAGCTGACACTATACCGATGCAATTCAGTTGCATCGGCTACCGTGAGGTGAAGAAGAACCTGATTAACCCCAAAGGAGATGTCACTCTCAATGTAATGCTTCCGGTGGCAGATGTAATGCTTGATGAAGTGGAGGTTACCGCTTACAGACAGAATATAGGCGGTATGGATCAGATTGACATTAAAGACATCAAGCTCTCGCCGGATGTTTCCGGCGGCAGTGTGGAGGGTGTCCTTACTACCATGGCCGGTGTAAATTCAAGTAATGAGATGAGTTCGCAATATTCAGTCCGAGGCGGTACTTACGATGAGAACTCCGTGTATATCAACGGTACTGAAATTTACCGTCCGCAGCTCGTGCGTTCCGGTCAGCAGGAGGGTCTAAGCATAATTAACCCCGACATGGTAGGCAACATCAAGTTCTCTACCGGCGGCTTCCCGGCAAGATACGCCGATAAAATGTCAAGTGCTTTGGACATCACATATCGCGAGCCGGAGGCATTTGAAGCCGGCATAACCGCATCGCTCATGGGGGTAAATCTTTATCTCGGCTCCAATTCCGGTAAATTCAGCCAACTGCACGGCTTCCGTTACAAGAAAAACAATTCTCTGCTCTCTTCGCTTGAAACAAAAGGTGAATACAACCCTTCATATCTTGATTATCAGACAAATCTGGTATGGTCTCCCTCTAATAAGTTCTCAATAAATTTCTTGAGCAACATATCATCAAACCATTATAATTTCGCTCCGGCCGACCGTGAGACATCGTTCGGCACATCTACCAACACAAAGAAATTCAAAGTCTATTTTGATGGTGAGGAAAAGGACCGATTCGACACCTATCTGGGTGCATTGAATCTGAATTATCGTGCAAACAGCGCCACCGACTTTTCACTCGGCTTATCAGGATTTCACACAAGCGAGCTTGTAAGTTACGATATCTCAGGCGAATATTGGCTTGATCAGGCAGGTACTTCCGGAGAAGGTTCCGTGGGAGGAGAGCTCGGTGTGGGTAAATACATGGAGCACTCTCGCAACAGGCTCAAGGCTACCGTCTTACAAGCTATTCTGCGCGGTCGCACGGTTATTAAAAACAACCACCTCTCTTATGGTGCTTCAATACAAAGTGAGAAATTCCTTGATCGTACGCGAGAATGGGAATGGCGTGACTCTGCCGGCTACTCATTGCCCACAGCTCCGGAGGGAGTACACCTAATCTACAATCTCTCCTCTCATCAAGACCTTTCCACCACTCGTGCCGCAGTTTATCTTGAAGATTCATATTATATGAACACGGACGCCGGTCAATTCACACTCAACGGCGGTGTGCGTTTCTCTTGGTGGAGTTTTAATAAAGAAACTCTTTTCTCTCCTCGTCTTAACATGATTTTCTCTCCCGCTGCTTCCAATCGTTGGCGTTTCCGTCTGGCTGCCGGTATGTACTACCAAAGCCCATTCTACAAAGAGTTCAGGCAACCCATTGTTGATGAACTGGGTAATGCCTCCGTCATGCTTAATAAAGATATTAAATCGCCGAGAAGCATACAAGTGCTTATAGCGGCAGACTATGATTTCCGCATGGCGAGCCGCCCCTTCAAGATTTCGGCGGAAGCCTACTACAAAAATTTGAGTAATCTCATATCATATGAATACGACAATCTAAAGGTCTCATACACCGGTGTGAATGACTCCAAAGGTTACATAATGGGACTTGACTTTAAACTGTTCGGACAGTTTGTGCCCGGATCTGACTCATGGGTAACATTCTCACTGATGAAGACACAGCAAGATGTGGGCGGAGTGAATACTCCCCTCCCCTCTGATCAGAGATATGCTTTTTCGCTATTCTTCAACGACTATTTCCCTAAATTCCCGAAGCTGAAATTTTCTCTTCGCGGCATATTTTCCGATGGCCTTACCATGGTGGCTCCGCGAGTTAAAAGAGAAGTGGCATGGTTCCGCGCTCCGGCTTACAAACGTGTGGATATTGGCTTGAGCTATCAGATTGTCGGTGCGCCGGATCAGCCTGAACCCTCCGGCTTTTGGAAAAATTTCAGAAACGTGTCTGTGGGCGTTGATATATTCAACCTCTTTGATATTTCCAATGTAAGTTCATATTACTGGGTGACTGACGTAAACGGCATACAATATGCTGTGCCAAACTATCTTACACGCCGACAGTTCAACGCTCGTCTGACCCTCGAATTCTGAAAACTTGAATATTATTTAAACCTTTTATAAGCTGAAGTGTTAAAATTCTAAAATAGGAAAAACACTTCAGCTTATGAATTTCAATAACTTCACCATCAAGAGTCAGGAAGTCGTGCAAAAGGCGATAGAATTGACGCGCGGCGCCGGACAACAGCAAATTGAACCCCTGCATTTGCTTAAAGCTATAATTCAGGAAAGCGAAACAATCGTTAATTTCGTTTTCCAAAAACTCGGTTTGACTGCATCGGCTATTACTCAGGCCGTAGACCGCGAAATCTCCACATTGCCGAAAGTGTCGGGAGCAGACGTAGTCCTTTCGCGCGAGAGCAACGAAGCTCTCCAAAAGGCGGTTGACTATTCAAAGAAACAGGGCGATGAATACGTCTCCGTCGAAGCCATGCTGATGGGTATTTTGCTTACCAAATGCAAGGCATCGCAAGCGCTTAAAGACTTCGGAATGACAGAAAAAGGGCTGCAAGCAGCTATTGACGAGCTGCGCCGCGGTCAAAAAGTTACCGGCCAATCGGCAGAAGAAAGCTATCAGGCACTCTCCAAGTATGCCATTAATCTGAACGACCGCGCTCGCTCCGGCAAACTTGACCCGGTAATAGGCAGAGACGAGGAGATACGCCGTGTGCTGCAAATCCTTTCGCGCCGTACTAAAAATAACCCGATGCTTGTGGGCGAACCGGGTACCGGTAAAACGGCAATTGCCGAGGGGCTTGCCCAGCGTATTGTGCGCGGCGATGTGCCGGAAAACCTGAAATCAAAACAAATTTTCTCACTTGATATGGGTGCCCTTGTTGCCGGAGCCAAATACAAGGGCGAGTTTGAAGAAAGGCTCAAAGCAATTGTCAACGAGGTAACTCAAAGCGACGGTGAAATCATTCTCTTTATAGATGAGATTCATACACTTGTAGGTGCCGGAAAAGGAGAAGGGGCAATGGACGCCGCAAATATCCTCAAGCCGGCTTTGGCAAGAGGTGAATTGCGCTCTATCGGTGCCACTACCCTTGATGAATACCAGAAATATTTTGAAAAAGACAAGGCTCTCGAACGTCGTTTCCAGAAGGTAATGGTAGACGAACCCGATGAATTAGCCGCAATCTCAATTCTGCGCGGTTTGAAAGAAAGATACGAGAACCACCACAAAGTGCGTATCAAAGATGAGGCAATCATCGCTTCCGTACAACTCTCCGTCCGTTATATTACAGACCGCTTCCTCCCGGATAAAGCCATTGACCTCATTGATGAGGCCGCTTCAAAACTAAGGCTTGAAATGGACTCAATGCCTCAGGCACTTGATGATGCCGAACGCCGCATAAAGCAACTCGAAATCGAGCGCGAGGCTCTGAAACGCGAAGGCGATGACTATCGTCTTAAACAGATTGATGAAGACTTGGCCAACTTGCGCGAAACCTCAAAAGAGCTCAAAGCAAAATGGCAGGCTGAGAAAACGGAAATAAATAAAATACAGCAAAATAAGATTGACATTCAGGAACTTCAGATTGAAGCGGAACGTGCAGAGCGAGAAGGCGACTATGCCAAAGTAGCTGAAATTCGTTACTCTAAAATCAAAGGAAAAGAAGCGGAGAACGAACATATTCAGGCTCGTCTGCGTGAGCTGCAAGGCGAAGGTGCACTTATCAAAGAGGAAGTGGATGCCGAAGATATTGCTGAAATCGTTTCTCGCTGGACCGGCATCCCCGTAAAGAAAATGGCGCAAAGTGAGAAGGAAAAATTGCTGCACCTTGAAGAAGAATTGCACCGCAGAGTGATTGGCCAAGACGATGCAATCCGTGCCGTCAGCGATGCCGTACGCCGTAGTCGCGCTGGGCTAAACGACCCCCGTCGGCCTATCGGTTCATTCATATTCCTCGGCACTACCGGTGTAGGTAAAACAGAGCTTGCAAAAGCACTTGCCGAATACCTCTTTGATGATGAAGACATGATGACTCGTATTGACATGAGCGAATATATGGAGAAACACTCCGTGAGCCGACTGGTCGGAGCTCCTCCGGGATATGTAGGATACGATGAAGGAGGCCAACTCACCGAAGCCGTACGTCGCAAACCTTACAGCGTTGTGCTCTTCGATGAAATTGAAAAGGCCAACCCCGATGTCTTCAACATCCTTCTGCAAGTTCTTGACGATGGTCGCCTCACTGACAACAAAGGCCGTTTCATCAACTTCAAAAACACTATCATCATCATGACCTCCAATATGGGTTCGCATCTCATTCGCGAGAATTTCTCCAAAATGACTGATGAAAACCGCGAAGAGACAATCGAGAGGACAAAGAATGAAGTGATGGATTTGCTCAAACAAACAATCCGTCCGGAATTCCTTAACCGTATAGATGAGACAGTGATGTTCACACCGCTGAAAAAGAAGGAGATACAAGAAATTGTAGACCTTCAGGTGAACCACGTGAGAAAGATGCTCGCTGCAAACGGCATTACACTTACAGTCACCAAATCGGCTCTTGAACTCCTCGCAGAAGACGGTTATGACCCCGAATTCGGTGCGCGACCCGTGAAACGTACTATCCAACGAATGGTGCTTAATCAACTCTCGAAAGACATTCTTGCCGGCACGGTAAACAGAGAGTCACCCATCACCATCGATGTGAAAGACGACAACCTGATTTTCAAAAATTAAAAATCATATTCCACTCTGAAGCAATAGCCATTCTGCATCAAAACAGAATGGCTATTGCTTTATTTTTTGACCTGTTCAAAAATGTCGGGCAATTGCTGAAATATACTCCGGAGTAGTGCCGCAGCAACCCCCGATGATATCAACCGTCCCTTCATCGACATACTCCTTGATAATATCGGCGAATTCTTCAGCAGACAGACTATATTGCCCTTTGGCATCAGGCAATCCGGCACTCGGATAAAACGCGACTTTCAACCCGCTCCCCTTCATCCGGCGCAAATATTCCGACATCCCCTTCACACCTACACCGCAATTCAGACCCACACAAAAAGCACCCGCTTGCTTGGAAACACAAACTAATTCATCAATACTCTCTCCCGATAAAATCCGTCCGTTAATGTCAACGGAAAATGAAAGCATTAGAGGCAGACGCTTACCGGTTGACAGGAATGCACTCTCAATCCCCTTCAAAGCAGCACGCATATTATGTATATCAATAATCGTTTCAAGAAGCAAAAGATCCACCCCTCCCCTGATTAAAGCGCACGCTTGTTCTGAATATGATTCAGCAAGCGAATTAAACTTTACCTCAAACGAACTAACATCAACACGGCTCAATAATTCACAAGAAGGCCCCATACTTCCGGCAACAGCTACTACCCTGCCGCTATGCTCAAACACATCGGCTACAACATCGGCTGCAACTCTCGCCCCGGCAAGATTAATCTCATGGACAAAATCTTCAAGCCCGAAACATTTCAACGACACAGAATTAGCGTTAAATGTATTTGTAGTGATAATATCGGCATCGGCCGAAACATATTCCGAATGAACTTTCCTGATAATATCAGGCCGTGTTACAGAGAGCAAATCATAACAACCCACAGGATTACAACCTTTTATAATAAACTGCGGAACGAAGAAATCCTCCTTGCCAAAATTATACTTTTGAAGCACACTACCCATAGCGCCATCAAGAATTAGCGGCCTCGTACATAGAATTTTAACCATAACAGAACACAAAATTACAAAAAAATAGCGGAAAATAATTGTCAATTCAGAAAAAAGCAGTAATTTTGCAACGCAAAACAGGTCAGAAAGGCGAATTGAACAACGAAAACGCCCGAACGGCTGACCCATAACATAAGGAGCGGTGCTCGAGTGGCTGAAGAGGCACGCCTGGAAAGCGATGCCGAATCTCCACCGGCAGACATATTTAATAAGGAGAGTTGCTCGAGTGGCTGAAGAGGCTGAT
>JAMPIK010000034.1 GCA_023662865.1 Prevotella sp. | reverse complement strand
GTCCATTGTGTTCAATACATCTGATGGTGCGCATCTCGCGGAGTATCGACTCGGCAGAGTCAAAGCGAGTGCGGAGATATTCGTCGCTGTCGCGCTTATGCCTGACGCAGGATGCCAGTATCAGTCCTATGAAACAGATGAACATACGCCCATGCCTGGAGGCTTCCGACCAAACCCTCAGCCTGTCTTGCCCCAGCGGGCCCTTATGCAGCTCAAATGGGTTAGAGGCGGTAGAAGGCGGTGAAGGCGCGGACAGTGGCTTCGTGGTCGGCACAGGAGGCTGTCTCGGCGGCGGAGTGCATGGCCCATATCGGCGCTCCCATGTCTACACCGCGCAGGGGCATTTGGCCGGTGAGGATATTGCCTAAGGTGGAGCCTCCGAGTACATCAGAGTGGTTCACGAAATATTGCACCGGCACTCCGGCTTCTTCGCAAAGGGCATGGAATACGGCGGCACTGTCTGCATCGGTCATGTATTTGCAGTTGGCGTTGATTTTGATTGCCGGGCCATGACCCATAAGAGCGTGGTTGGTGGGGTCGTATTTTCCATCGTAGTTGGGATGCCAGGCGTGTGCGTCATCGGCTGAAATCATGAACGAGTTGGCAATTGTGCGGTGGAAAGCTTCGGCCTTGTCTTCGCCCCCGGCAGCAAGCTGATTGCTGATGCGTTCAAGGATATTGGCCAGAACGGGTGAGCCGGCGCCTTGCTTTGTGCCGCTTCCGGTTTCTTCGTTGTCAAAGACGGCAAGTACGCGAGTTGAGTTAGAGGGGGTATCGGCTGCATCAAGGAATGCGCGCAGGGAGGCGAAAGCCATTGAGAGGTCGTCAATGCGTCCGCTTTGGAACAGAGAGCCGTTTGCACCGATGCGATGCGCTTTCTCTATGGGGTACAGGTTCAGCTCATAGTCAAGGATTTCTGACGGGTCAATGCCGAGGTGTTTGGCAACGGTGTCTTTTACAAAGCCGCCGTTTAGCTTGAATTGGTTTATTTCTTCATCAGGGAACACGCCGACTACCGGAAGCATATCTCGCTGCACGCTGAGGGGATTACCCTCATTAACAGCGCGGTTGAAGTGGATTGCGAGGTGGGGGATTGTAGCAATGGGCTTTTGCAAGTCGAAAATGCGGGTATCCGGGCGCAAAGGATTGTCGCTGCGCAGAGCTACACGGCCGGAAATTGAGAGCGGACGGTCGAACCATGTGTAGAGTATGCCACCGCCGTATTTCTCAACGTTGAGCTTGATTACCCCACCCTCACAGTATATATCCGCATTGGGTTTGAGTTTGAGGCAAGGAGAGTCGCTGTGAGAAGCAATTATATGAAAACCGTTCTCGGAAAGGGTATCGGTTGCACCAAAGTTTTGGGGATTAATGTAAAAAACATTTACTTCACCGGTGATAAAAGCGAAGATTGCGGTTCGGTTTATTGTTGTGAAATACTTGGCGTTTCCTTTTAAATTCCATTTATCGGCGAGGGAAAGCTCGGTAAATCCGACTTTTGTCAGTTCACTGGCTATAGTGTTGACTGCAAGGACGTTGCAGGTTGAGGCGTCAAGCCAATTTAGAAGTTGATTTATCATGGTATGTCTTAATTTGAATATCAAAAACGGGTTGTATGGACGTGGCCAATATTATTTGTAGTAGAGGTGGTGGAGTGCTCGGAGTACGTTGGTGAGGGTCCGGCCCCAGTATTCGGCGAAGGTGTCTTTGGCCCATGCCACTGCGGCTTCGGTCAGTGCGCCTTCGGAGTCGCGTACGGCCAAAGCGCAGTCCAACAGGGGTTGGTAGATGTCGGCTAACGCTTCTGAGACAGATGCCGGGAGAGCCACCTCGGAGTATTGCATGTCTTGCGTCAGAGTCTCAAGGTAAGTATCATCTTCGCCGAGCAAGGCGGCTATTCCGGCTCTTACTTTTTCGTATGTGTCTGCGTCAAGGTACGGTTGCAGCGGCTCGTATTCTTCAATTGCCGAAAGAGGTTGAATGTCGGAAATTGTGATGTAGATACGAGGTATGAGTTTGAGCATAAGGGCGATGAACTCCTCCTTCTCGGTCTGTGCGGCGGCCTCAATAACCGTGCAATATTCAGTGGAGAGGGCAATGAAAGGGATTGCACCTCTTGTATTTTCGTTATTTTCCATAAAGGTTGTTCTCTTTAATGTAGTTGTAAACCGGCTCCGGCAGGAAGTATCGCATATCATCACCTCGGCGAAATCCGTTGCGGATAAAGGTTGATGATATATCGGTCTGCGGAGCACCTTCAAGCAATTTAACGCTTGGAGGGAGTGTTTCGTTGTCTACCGAATAACCGGGGCGGAGGTATATGTACACTCCAAACTCATCGATTATCTGCCGATAGTTCTTCCATTTATCGAATATCAACCAATTATCACTACCTATCAGGAGTTTGAAAGTATACCAGGGCCATTTGTGAGCCATAGCCCGGAGGGTGGCGTAAGTATATGTGGGTTTCGGCAAGGAGAATTCAAAATCGCAAACGCTCACCCCGGGGATTGTTCGTGAAAGCAGTCCGACAGCCTCTAAACGGTTGGCGTCCGTTACTTCCGAAGCTTTTTCTTTAAGCGGATTTTGAGGGGTAACCGTGAGCCATAATTCATCGATCTCCGGACAATATTGACTTACCCACGAGCATAGCATTGCATGGCCGATATGCAAAGGGTTGAAGCTGCCGGAGTAAACCAATATGTTCATGGCTTGTTGATGAAATCGGCTATTGCAGCACGCATTTCGGCCACGGCCTGATCAAGATTATCGTTGATGATAACTGTGTCAAACTCCGGGGCATAGCTAATCTCTTCGGCGGCTTTGTTGAGGCGTGTTTGGATAACAGCCTCGCTGTCAGTGCCGCGAGAGTGCAGGCGCTCGCCCAGCACGTCAATTGAGGGGGGCATCACAAAGACCGACAATGCTCGGTTGCCGTATCTTTTCTTCACATTGAGCGCACCTTTCACGTCAATGTCTAGAATGAGGTTTTTGCCGGCCGAAGTGACTCGCTCCACTTCTGAAGCGAGAGTGCCGTAGCAAGTGCCGGCATATACTTCTTCCCATTCAATGAATTCATCGGCGGCAACACGCTTTTTAAACTCCTCGGTGCTGATAAAATAGTAGTTCACACCGTCTTGTTCGCATTGGCGCGGACTGCGACTTGTGCAAGAGACTGAAAAGCCGAGATTCAGCATTGCATCATTGATGATGTGGCCTATTATCGTGCTTTTTCCGGTGCCGCTCGGTGCGGACACGATGATTATTTTCCCTGCCATAAGATTACAATACGTTGAGTACCTGCTCCTTGATTTGCTCCAATTCGTCTTTCATCTTCACGACAATACGCTGCATATCGGCATCGTTGCTTTTGGAGCCGAGGGTATTGATTTCGCGCCCCATTTCCTGTGCTATGAAGCCGAGTTTTTTGCCTTGTGTTGTGCCGTTTCTCATTGTTTCGGCGAAGTAGCCGATGTGGGCGCGCAGACGAGTTTTTTCTTCCGTAACATCAAGTTTTTCAATATAGAAGATTAACTCTTGCTCAAGACGCCCCTTGTCGTAATCAATACCGCGAAGTTTCACCAATTCATTTGTCAAGCGTTCTTTTATAGCGGCAATGCGTGCCTGTTCAAAAGGAGTGACTTGTTCAAGCAAATCTCCAATAGCTTTGAGCTTTAACTCAAAGAAATGCTCTAATTTCACACCCTCTTGCGCCCGGAATTCATTAATGCCGGCAAGCGCTCGTGTCAACGCCTCGTTAAGAGCTGCCACATCTTCTTCGGTCACGGTTACTGCCTCTGTGTGGAGCGCATCAGGCAGCCGAAGGAGTGTGGAATACCAATCTACCGGCCATGCAATTTGCAAGCGTGTGGCCATTTCCATTATCTGCTCCTTGTATTTTTCCACCACTTCAACATTTACGGAGGTGTTTACCTGAGTACAAATATTTTCAGAAGTGACGGAAACTTCCACCTTGCCTCTGCTCAACGACTCTGCTACGGCTGAACGCAGGGGCAATTCACACTCACGGTAAGCTGAGGGAATACGTACAAACAAGTCTAACTGTTTGCTGTTGAGAGACTTTATCTCAACTGTAAATTTCTTATCGGGAGAGGAGGCGGCTCCTTTGCCGAAGCCGGTCATCGATGCTATCATATGTATAAGTATTTTATCAGTTGCCCATTTCGGAAATGAACTTAATGCGCATAAGTCGGATTTCCTCATCGGTATAATCATCGCCGAACTCTTCGTAGGCCGCATCAATATCATCTTCCTGACTTTCGGTGAACCAATCCATGAATTCGTCTTGCCTTTCCGGCTCGATGATATCATCGAGGTAATAGTCAAGATTCAGGCGAGTGCCGGCTTCTATAATAGACTCTATCTCAGTGAGCAATTCCGGCATTTTCAACCCCTTGCTCTGAGCGAGTTCTTCAAGGTCTATTTTGCGGTCAATAGCCTGAATAATGCTGATTTTCATCTTGCTCTTGTTCGGGATTGTGCGGACACGCATATCTGTGGGGCGGTCAATCTCATTTTCCTCAACATATTTGGCTATCAACTCCACAAACTTATTTCCGAATTTTCGAGCTTTGCCGGCACCCACGCCGGGAATTGTCTGCAACTCTTGCATCGTAACCGGGTAAGTAGTGGCCATCGCTTCCAAACTTGGGTCTTGGAAAATAACGTATGGAGGCAAGCCCAACCTGCGACCTTCATCTTTGCGCAGGCTTTTCAAGATTGCAAACAGCTGAGTGTCTGCCACACCACCGCCGTGGGCAGACTCATCGGGGGTGTCAATGTCGTTGAAGGTATTATCCTCAGTTATTTTGAAACTGCCGGGGTGCTTTAGGAATTCATGACCGGCGCGAGTCACTCTCAATATGCCGTAACTCTCAACATCTCTTTCAATATATCCGGCAATGAGAGCCTGACGTATCAGGGCATGCAGGAATTTGTCTTCGCGATGTTTTGCGCAACCAAACTCTTCAAGCTCATTGTGGTCGCGAGATCTCACCTCATCTGTACAACGCCCGATAAGCAGAGTTACGATATAGTCGGCCTTGAATTTCTGACCTACAGCGAGGATTGTTTCCATAGTGGAGATTAGTTCTTCGCCGGCTTCAATTTTTATCTTCGGGTGTGTACAGTTGTCGCAAGCACCGCAATTGTCTTCGGAGAATTCCTCGCCGAAATAGTGAAGGAGCATACGACGGCGACATACGGTTGACTCGGCATAACCTGCTGTTTCTTCAAGGAGCTGCTTGCCTATTTCTTGTTCGGACACCGGCTTACCTTGCAGCAGTTTCTCCATTTTTTGGAGGTCTTTGCGCGAATAAAAGCAGATGCAATGACCGCGACCGCCATCGCGCCCGGCGCGTCCGGTTTCCTGATAATATCCTTCAAGACTTTTGGGTATGTCATAGTGCATCACAAAGCGCACATCGGGTTTGTCAATACCCATGCCGAAAGCTATTGTTGCCACGATTACATCTACCTTTTCGAGCAGGAAGTCATCTTGATTTGCGGTACGGGTGGCACTGTCCATACCGGCATGATACGGGAGTACACGAATGTCGTTAACCCTCAGAGTCTCGGCAAGTTCCTCCACTTTTTTACGGCTAAGGCAATATATAATTCCGCTCTCGCCGGGGTGAGCTTTAATGTATTTTATAATCTCGCGGTCAATCTCTTTGGTTTTGGGTCTTACCTCATAGTAGAGGTTCTGACGGTTGAAGCTGGATTTGAACACGCAAGCTTCGGTCATGCCGAGATTTTTTTGAATATCGTGTTGCACCTTTGGAGTAGCCGTAGCTGTCAAGGCGATTACCGGGCGATTTTGTATTTCGTTGATAATGGGGCGTATCTTGCGATATTCGGGGCGGAAATCGTGCCCCCATTCAGAAATACAGTGAGCTTCGTCTACTGCATAGAAGCTGATTCTTACGGAACGGAGGAAATTGATATTTTCCTCTTTGGTAAGGCTTTCGGGGGCAACATACAGCAGTTTTGTACGCCCGGAACGTACATCTTCTTTCACATCTTCAATAGCTGCCTTAGTCAGCGAAGAGTTCAAAAAATGCGCCACCCCTGGGTCTCCGCAAAATTGACGCATTGCGTCAACCTGATTTTTCATAAGTGCGATGAGTGGGGATATGACGATAGTAGTGCCGGGCATAAGCAGAGCCGGGAGCTGGTAACATAAACTTTTTCCGCCACCGGTGGGCATAAGCACGAACACGTCGTTACCTTTGAGCAAGTCCATGATGATTTGCTCTTGATATCCCTTAAACTGTTCAAAGCCAAAGTATTGCTTTAGAGCATTGCGTACGTTGGCAGTGCTGATAATGTTTGGTGTAGTCGAAATTTCCGGGTTGTTATCCATGTGTATTTGTTGTTCTGAGGGAGGTAAGAGGGGTTGGAGAGATGGGCAAACGAAGCCGGGCGGCTGCGTTTCTTATTTACAAAATTAATAAAAAAATTTCAAACACAAGCACTTTTGTAAAAAAAAAAGGAATGTATAGAGTGTAAGCCTCCGGCATGCGGCTCTTTCCGCATACCGGAGGCTTACTTATTTTTTACAAGCCGAAGGCTTGCGTTCCTATATTACGTTCTTCTCGAAATGGGAGTTGGAGAGCTTGTCGTCTACGTATTGGCGTGTCACGTTAAATTCGCTGATGTCCATTGAGGGGACATCGTACATGGCATCAACCATTACCGTTTCGACTATTGAGCGCAATCCTCGGGCACCGAGCTTGTATTCCACGGCCTTGTCTACTATGAGGTCAAGGGCATCGTCATCAAAGGTGAGTTTCACACCGTCAATCTCAAACATTCGTTGGTATTGGCGAATGATTGCATTCTTAGGCTCAACGAGAATACGCCGCAACGCATCGCGGTCAAGAGCCTCAAGATGGGTAAGTACCGGCAAACGTCCGATTATTTCCGGTATCAAACCGAAGCTTTTAAGATCCTGCGGCATAACATATTGTATAAGATCCTCTGTTTGCTTCTTGCGCTTTTTTGCATCATGGCCGAAGCCTACAACCATCGTGTTGAGGCGCTGAGCAATCTTGCGCTCGATGCCATCAAATGCTCCGCCGCAAATAAAGAGGATATTCTTGGTGTCTACGGCAATCATCTTCTGATCCGGATGCTTGCGGCCACCGTTTGGCGGCACAAGCACCACGCTGCCTTCAAGGAGCTTAAGCAAACCTTGCTGCACACCTTCGCCGCTCACATCGCGTGTGATTGACGGGTTGTCGCTCTTACGGGCTATCTTGTCAATCTCATCGATAAAGACAATACCGCGTTGGGCTTTGTCCACATCGTAATCGCAAGACTGTAGCAGGCGAGTAAGCAGACTTTCAATATCTTCACCCACATATCCGGCCTCGGTTAGCACGGTGGCATCAACAATGGCGAACGGCACATCAAGCAGACGAGCTATTGTCTTGGCCAAGAGTGTTTTGCCCGTTCCGGTGGGGCCTACCATTATGATGTTGCTCTTTTCAATGTCAACATCTTTGTCGGGGTCGGCTCCGGTTTTGCTCATTTGAGCCAAACGTTTGTAATGGTTATATACGGCTACCGAGAGAAACTTCTTCGCGCTTTCCTGACCGATGATGTATTGATTGAGGAAAGCGTTGATTTCGTGCGGCGTAGGCACGGTGTCAAGATTTATTGCCGCTCCGGCATCATCTTTTCCATGTTTGCGGGCACGCAACTCATTGTCCCTGCATTCATCTATATATTGAATGCAGTTTGTGCACAGATTTAGATTTGGCAAGATAGGCAACACGGGAGCTTCGGAAGAGTCCTCGACTCCGCACATTGCGCATCTTTCCTTATATTTCTTAGCCATTGTTCAAGTTATTTCTTGGCGGGGTTAACGAGTACTTTGTCAATCATGCCGTAATCTGCGGCTTCGGCAGCTGTCATCCAGTAGTCGCGGTCGGAGTCGGCGGCCACTTTTTCCAAAGATTGTCCGCTGTGAGTTGAGATAATGCGGTAGAGTTCGTCTTTGAGTTTGAGTATTTCGCGAGCGGTAATCTCTATATCGGAGGCCTGACCTTGTATGCCGCCCATGGGCTGATGAATCATCACGCGAGAGTGAGGCAATGCAAAACGTTTGCCTTTCTCGCCGGCCACGAGAAGCACTGCGGCCATGGAGGCTGCCATGCCGGTACAGATGGTGCTTACATCAGAGCTGATGTACTGCATGGTGTCGTAGATACCAAGGCCGGCGTATACACTTCCGCCGGGGGAGTTTACATATATGTTAATATCTTTACCCGGGTCGGCGCTGTCCAGATAAAGGAGTTGTGCTTGAATAATGTTTGCGCTTGTCTCATCAACCTGCGTGCCGAGGAAGATGATGCGATCCATCATCAGGCGAGAGAACACGTCAAGCTGAGTCACGTTGAGTTGTCGCTCTTCAAGAATATACGGGTTGATATAACTTGCAGCCGGGGATACAGCTGCTCCGGCATTTACGGCCTTCATGTAAGAATCTACGGTATTGCCGCTCATGCCCATATGATGCACGGCATATTTTCTGAAGTCTGAATTCATATCTTATGTATTGTTTACAGAGATAACAACAAATATCGTGCCAAAAAAGTTAAGGCGAGACATTGAATATTATATGTCTCGCCTTATTATTGACAGATGAGAATTTTCTTATGCTTCGGGAGTTGTGAAGAGCTTGTTGAAGTCTTCTACGCTTACTGTTTTGTCGTCAACGGTAACAGCCTCCTTAATAGCCGCCCAGATGGCTGCATCGAGTGTCTGGTTGGCAATCTGCTCGCGTGTCTTGTCGTTGTCGAGCATGTCGTTGGCGTATTTTGTGAGTACGTCATCGGGTATTGAGGTCATGCCATACTGGGCAAACTGGTTTTGCGCAATAGCTTTGGCAAGTTCAAGCATATCTTCTTTTGTTACTTTCACTTCCAACTGCTTGGCAATGGCTTCACGTTCAAGCTGCCATTCGAGGTCTGGAACCATTTTTGCGTATTCCTCATCAATGTTTTCATCGGTGAGTTTTTCGTCTTGAGTTTTCAGGTAATCTTTAAGCACCTCATCGGGAAGTTCGAGCTTTCCGACAGCTTTGGTGATAACGTCTTTACCGTCGATAGTGAAGCGGAAGTTTGAGTCAGCAGCGAGCTGGCCGGCAATGAGTTTGCGGAGCTCCTCTTTGTATTCCTCGGCGTTATGCACTTTGTCTTTGCCAAACACGTTGGTGAAGAATTCTTCGCCGTCTTCGGCCGGTTTGAGCACAATGATTTCTTTTATTTCAAGATTGAAATCTCCGTGGTGGTTTGCTGTTTCCTCTTTTGAAATGTTGAGCATTGATGAGAGTTCTGTTTCGTTGGCATCGCAAGTAGCGGCGGGGTTGAATTTCACAACATCACCTACATGTTTGCCAATGAAGAGGTTGCGCTGCTCTTCGCTCTTGAAGTATTGCGGAGACACGATACCGTTCTCTACCACGATACCCTCTGCTTTGGGTTCACCGTTTTCATCAAGTTCGGTGATAACACCTTTCACCAGTGCGTTTGGTTCCACTTCCTCGCCCGGAACCTGAGCGCCATAGCGGCGGCGGAACATCTCGTCCTGACGAGCAATCATCTCATCGCTCACCTCAATTGTATAGTAGGGAATGTGCATCTCCTTATTTACGTGAGTGTCTATTTCGGGAGCGAGACCTACATTGAACTCGAAAGTGAAGTCCTTGTCGTCAAGGTTGAACTCTTCGTTCTTTACCGGCACGGGATTGCCGAGCACTTGAAGGTTGTTCTCTTTAATATAGTTGTAGATTGCATCGGCAACCTCTTTGTTTATCACATCGTATTTTACAGCCTTGCCGTACTTTTTCTGAATCAAAGCGGCGGGCACCTTGCCGGGACGGAAGCCGGGTTCGGGACGATGCATATTGATATCTTTCAAGGTTTTCTTTACCTTGTCCTGATAGTCTTTTTCTTCAAGAGCGACTGTAACGGTAGCGGTTACATTGCCGGTCTTGTTAAGCGTAACATTCATGTCTGTGGGGTTATAATAATGTTTAAATTTCTAATTATCAACGCTGTCAGTATGTAAAATGTTCAGCCACGAGCTGTCGCCATACGTTTAGCGCACGCAAAAGTACAATTTTTTTATGACATGGCAAAACAAAAATCCCCCGGATACATTCACATGCGTCCGAGGGAGAAATTTTAAATATTAACCTTATTTTACTTTTTTGAGTTCTTTTTCGTAGATGACTACCGGATATTTAGCTTGCAGCTCTTCAATCCACGCAGCTTCCAAAGCATTCTGATAGTCGGCGGTTACAAGCGGCAAAACATCGGCCACTTCTTCGGGGGCTTCAAGCAGACGCATGTCAGCCACGAAGTAAATCGGATAACGAGTGTTGGGGTTGGCATACTCTTTCATGTCGAACACGCAGGCGTCTACCAAGTCGTTATCGCCTTTTGCCATGAGAATTCTGTCGGCTTTTATTTTCGAGCCGAGTTCTTTGCGCAGAGCCGGCACGGCTTCTTCCATTGAGAGGGTGTCGAGCATGGCGCGAGCCACATTGGCGGCGGAGTCGTTCTCGGCTTGAACAAGGATACCTTTCACATGGGTGTTGGTCCATTTATAGTCAGCGCGGTTTTTCTCGAAGAATGCTTTGAGGCCTTCCGTGTCTTTGGCAGCCTTGTCCCAAACTTTGCGGTTGCTGATTTCAAAGAGAAGCATGCCGTCGCGGTATTCGTTGGTCAGATTGCGGAAAGCGGTGTTCTCTATGGGCAAACGGTCAAAGTAGCAGCCATAAAGTTCCTGCTGCTCAAAGTTCTCCATGCGTTTGGCAAGGTCTCTTTTCCCGGTTGAGGGAAAGCTGACATTGCGGAAGTGAGACATGTGTTCAAGGAAGTCAGCCACAGTGTACTTTTTGTCGGCAATACTCATATACGGCTTGTCAGCGATAGACTGGAAGTGATCGTTAAACTCTTGGGTCATGCCGTGTTGGGCCACGAAGTCCATCATCTGTTCGCGCACTTTCTTGTCGTACTTGAAATTGTATTTTTTGCGTAGGCGCTCGGCAAAGTCACGCGCTTTCCATCGTCCGCGAGTGTCTGAACGGTTGTTCATAGCTTGGCTGAGAGTGGGTTTGATATCCTCATAAGCCGGAATGCCGCGAGTGTCGAGCTTTTTGATTATGTGATAGCCGAAGTCGGAAAGTACCGGCTCGCTGACTTCTCCTTTATTCATGGCAAAAGCCTTCTCTTCAAACACAGGAATCATGCGTCCTATACCGAACCAGGGGAGCTTGCCGCCCTGACGTGCGCTGCCCGGGTCTTCAGAGTATTTCACAGCGAGCTCCTCAAAGTTTGCCGAGGGGTCTTGCAGCACATTGTACAGACTGTCGGCAAGAGCTTTTGCTTTTTGTTGCTTATCGAGAGAATCTGTTTTCGCGCTCTTTATGAGGATGTGTTCTACAAGCACGTCGCCGTGGGCCGGGCGCTTGGCACCGCCTTTTATTATATGGTAGCCGAAATCGGTCTCCACAATGTCGGAATACTCTCCTTCGGGAGTATTGTAAACGGCAGTCTCGAATTCATAGGGGGTACGAAGTGCCGTAATCCAACCCATTGAACCGCCTTTTTCGGCCGAGGGCTTGTCATCGGAATATTGCTTTGCGAGCTGCTCGAAGTCCGCACCGTTGCGTAACGCGGTAAGCAGGGAGTCGGCGCGCGAATATAAGTCTTGCGGTGCTTCAAGTCCGCGAGGCTTCATGATCATGATGTGCTTGGCCTCCACTTCGGTCATCATGCGGTCGTAGGCCTCATGCATCAGTTGATCCACATAAGTGGAGTCGGAGCAATACGGGAACCTCAACTCTGCCATATAGCCGTTATATTCATTTTTGAAAGCCTCCGTGGTATCTATACCGGCGGCAAGGGCATCGGCTACTTTGAGCTTGTAGAGTTTGAACATTTCGGCATACTCGTCAATTGTTTGCGGTTGGAGCTGCTGATTGGCGTTTTTGTGATAAAGGTACTCAAACTCTGAGAGAGGCACTTCTCTGTCGGCTACCTTCATTACAATCGGGTCTTTCTTGGCGGTAATGGTGAGTGCTACACCGGCTGCCAGAGCAGCCGCCAGGAGGAATTTCTTATTCATGAGATTATGAAAAGTATTGATTATCAAAGAGTAAAGTGTATTACAGCAAATCATTGGCTATGATATATACACTGCAATACGCTTTATTAACGAAGAATTCTGCAAATAATTATATCCGGGAGTCAGTATTTTTCACTTGAAGCCGGACAAGATGCCTTACGGAGCGGCGTATTGTTCTCCATTTGGGGAATATTGCAGAGGGCCTCACGGGGCTATAGCTTACCAAGATTACAAACATGATAATGAGTGCGGCCATAAGAAGCCAACCGTAAATCTCTTTCATGGAAACAACCATGGCTTGAAGCTGCAAAGAGCCGAAGACTTCCGGCAGAGGAATATCCGGCGACAATCCGGCGGTATGGGTAAAGGAGGCGCTCGACAGAGAGGCATTCTTGGCCATTACATGCCGGAAGAATTCGCCTATCAAGGCCGGGCATAAGGTAGCACTCACCACTGCTCCCGTAAAGCCGTTGACTGTCAAAGCCTGTGGGAAAACAAAGAAGTGCATACCTCCCTGAAGAATGGAAGTGAGAAACACTATTGATATTATCACCGAGGCAACACCCCGACAAAACAGGGGAATGAAAAGCATCTCTTTTTCCACACCATAATCTATGCTGAAATAGAAATAAGCCAAATACACGATTGCAAACGCGAAAGCTATGGCAGTCATTGTCTTATATCGCCATTTGCATTTGGCAAAGGTGAAGAAAGTAAACCCTACTCCAAATACGATGCCGGCCAGCACATACCAATTCAGATCTATGAGGTTTGTCTCATCAAAGCCGAGTATGTTCAGGGCATATGTGTGTTCAAAGACGTGCTCGGTAGCCATCAGTGTGAAGAAGACGAGATACACGCATGAGGCTCTCACTACGTTGCGGTTGGTTAGCGCCGTGAAGCTGATATACGGGTGGTGAAGGAAGGTGGCACGCCACAGGTTGATTGCAAGGCAGAGTATGCCCAAAAGCACGGCCATGCGTATCTCGGCGGAGTCCCACCAGTCGAAGTAGTTGCCATAAACACACACAAAGGTGAAGCACAGCATGAACACCGACCACAGCCCGGCTCCAATCCAGTCAATGCCGAGCAGAGGAATCTGCAACGGCCCTTTCACGGGACGCACCAGCACTAATACCAAGAACATCATCAAAGCCAACAGCCCGATTATAATCCAGTGCATATATTCCCATTGAGAGAAGAAGGCGGTGTATATGGAAGCAATGCCGCTAAGTTGGATTACACCGTCTACTATTATATATACGTAACAAAAGAAAATCGACATATCCCTAACAGGGGTGAGCCACAGCTGTATTGTGGAGTTGCACACGAAGGTGGCCCACATTCTGAACCATCCGGCTATGAAGCAGACAGCGACAAGCACCGGCACGCTTGAAGTACGTGCGCATATAAAGTTAGCGGCAATCAGCACGGTGCCGCACACCAACAGCCCTATTCGGTTTGAAAAGCGGAATTTAAGACGGAACATGACGGCAAAATTCACCGACATACCTATCAGGGAGGCGTAACCGGCCATCAGAATATCCTCTTGCATGAGGGCGGTAGTTCCGACCATATCGGAGGCCGCGGCAAGGTAAATGCCGCCGGAGAACTGCACAATCAGCACAAAGAATATGAACAGCCAGGGCTTGAGCCGGCGCGGTATGAAGTCGGGAATATCGGGAATGTCAAAAGGCCCTTGCGGAAGGTGATGTGCATCCATTGTCAGTACATCACCTCACATTCCACATTCATTCCGGCACGCAGCTCGCCCGCTGCCGTTTTGTCTTGGATTTCAATCCTCACCGGGATACGTTGTCGCACTTTTACGAAATTACCGGCTGAATTGTCTTGCGGAAAGAGCGAAAGTGCCGCTCCGCTGGCTGTGGAGATTGACACCACTTTCCCGGTAAATTCTTTATCGGGGAGGGCATCGACCTTAATCCGCACAATGCTGCCGGGGTGTATATGTGCAAGCTGGGTCTCTTTGAAATTGGCTTCTACCCAGACGTCCGATTCATCTACAATGTCAACCAAGGTTTGTCCCGGCTGAACGAGTTGCCCCACTTGGATATCCTTTCGCGAAACAAAGCCGGAGCAGGGAGCGGTGATTACGGTGTATGTGAGATTTTGGCGAGCACGGTCCACCATTGCTTGTGCCAATTGTATGCCGGCTTCGTTTTGACTAATACGCTGCCGGGCTTCTGTTACGGTGGTAGAGGTGGCCGCCCTTTGCTTGGCGAGCATCTCATATCGTGCTTTTTTAGCTTCATAGTCTGTTTTCACCCCATCGTATTCGCGGCGAGTCACGGCATCTTGTTCCAGAAGTTGACGATAACGTTCAAGGTCAGTAGCCGCATTGTCCATCAACACTTTGGCTTCGGCAATGGTGGCTTCGCTTACAGCCACATTGGCTGAGGCTACATCTACGGAGTGAGAAGTGACACTGCGCGAGGCCTGTGCGTTGGCGAAGTCGGCCTGTGCCTGCGCGAGATCAATCTTCAAATCCGTATCATCGATTATCACCAGAGTATCCCCGGCTTGAACGCGCTCGAATTCCTTAAAGCGTATCTCTTTGATGTAGCCCTGCACACGGCTGTTTACCGGCACAATTTGTCGTTGCACTTGGGCGTTGTCGGTAAATTCCACATCTCCGAAATGCGAAAATTTGGATATCACCCATATTGCCGCTGCGCCGATTACCGCGATTGTAATTATATAGGAGAGAATTTTTTTGGTACGATGTCTCATAATGTGCCTGATGTAAATAAGAGTTTGTAATAATAATATATTATGTCAATGCGAGAGTTGACAAGCCGCTGCTCGGCGTCAAGAATGGAATTTGTCGCATCCAGCATATCGGTGATGAGTGCCACGCCGGAAGTGTAACGTGTAAAAGTTACGTTATAGTTGCTTTGTGCAAGTTCAAGACTCTTCTGTTGTGTCTTGAGTTCTTCGTAAGCTTCAAGGTATCTGACATAGTCAGACCTCACGGAGAGCTCCGTGTCTTGGCGCAAGGCATCAAGTTCATCGAAAGCGGTTACGGAGGCGGCATGTGCGCGTGTCTGTGACTTGCTGTTTTTATACATGGAAGAGAGATTATAATTCACACCTATGCCTATATACCAATAACTTAGATTTCGGTTTATGGGCGGCACCTCGGTAAGAATGGGGCCCTCGAAGGTCCAGCCGGCTTGCAGCCCCACTTTTGGCATACGCTCTGCTCGGACAAGGGCTTCGGCCTTTTTGCTGATGTCTACTTTGCTCCGAGCCAGTTTTATGGAGGGCGCGTTTTGCAGTGACGTTTCTCTCCAATAGGTTTCTGACACCGTTGGCAAAGAGCGTGTGAGAATTGATGTATCGGGGGCTATTACCGTGTTATCGGGCAGTCCGGCGAGAGTCACGAGATTATCATTCAGAATTTTAAGGGTGTTGTCGAGCTTGATACGCTGCAATTTGAGATTTTCAATCAGAAGTTCATAGCGTGTGATGTCGTTGTGCAAAGCCATTCCACTCTCGTATTTGGCATGCATCTGCTCGAGTACCTTATTGGCTAAGGAAATATTCTCATCTACCACTCGCCGCAGGTTATTGTATTTATAAATGTCAAGATAAAAGCCGGTAAGAGCAAATCGCACATTGCTGCGGTTTAGTTCGGTAGCAAACCTCGCAGCGGTGAGTTTGAGCTCGGCAAGCTCTATGCCGGCGGTGATGGCTCCTCCGGCATAAACGGGTTGAGAAATATTTACCCCCACGGCGTTGCCGAAATGGGGTATGGGAGCCTTTTGATAATCTGATAAATTGCGTTTGGTGGTGAAGCCATCACCGTTGAAGGCAAATGACAGGGAGGCGTTTATCTCCGGCAAACGAGACATACACGCTTCGTTTACCCCGGCTTCGGCCTCCTTTTCGGCGGAATATGCCGGGCGCAGCTGCAAACTGTTGGCATCGGCGGCTTCAAAGAGTTGTTCGAGTGTGAACACGGCGGGGGTATGCGCATGAGTGCATATCCCGACACTCAACAGGACTGAAATACACCCGGTGAGCAATCGTTGATTGTTCATAAAACTAAAAAATTGTGATGGTTAATCAGAAAGTTTATCGCCCGAATTCAGGGCAAAAAAAATAACGGTATGTCAACGTATGGAATTGCCGGCAGTGCTTTTCCAGTTTTCCTTGAAAGCGTAGTTTATCAGGTAAGGAAATTCAATGTGAGTGAATGTATAATTTTGAGTCATCAATATTCCGCTCTTTGTGAACGGCACTGCAAAATTACAAAAAAAAACAATATAAACGGTAGCGCACAAAACGAAAATCAGCCCCGAACACAGGGATGACCGTGTGTCAGGGGCTGAAATATGATTTATAACAAACTGTTATTTGTTGGTTGCTGTTGACAGGTTCAGACCGATTTCAAGAACTGTTGTATTCTCGATTACATTGGCAGCGGAGCTGATCATTGAAGGAATCATTGTAGCCAGGAATGCCATATCCTCATCTTGCTCAAGAAGATCTGTAAGCTGTTTTACGAGAGCCTCGTTTTTGAGCAAAGGCACAACGTTCTGTTTGAGTAGAGGCAGAAGTGTCTCAGTATCAAGATAAACGGTTGTGGTGGTATTGTCAATCTTGTAGCGCATGGGCACACCGTCTTTGAGCATGGGGGTGAGCTGTGCCATTACATTGCCCAGCAGGTTGTTAATATCAATGCCGGTTTCGGCACGAGTAGCTTCTTTAATCACAGCCTGCGGATTGAGCCAGAAGCGCAGAGAATTTTCACCGGTCACAGCATATTGAGCCATATTTACCGGGCTCTTGAAGTACGTGGGTTTATCGGCGTCAAGGTCAAGATAAGATGCGGTGATGTTGCCGTCTTCTCCGAAAGTCACGTTTTCAAGCAAATTGCTCATCATGTCCGGCACACGCACTGTCATGTCGTTGAGCAGAGGCATGGTCATCAGCAGGCTTACGAGGTTTTCGACCGGCATAGGAGTGCCGAGGAAATCAAAGTCGGCGGTGCTCTGCCAGTTTACATAGATGGGATTGTAATACACAGTGCCGTATTCATCGCTTTCCCAATCATCGTTCACATCGTAGGGCGGCAAAGTATAAGTGCCGGCAAGAGTGAGGTTTTTGAGCTTGAGGTTGGTGATATTCAGGTCAATGGAGTTGTCGGTTACGATACCGTTGTACTCAAAGGTGCAGTATTCGTTTTCATCGCTGCCTTGGAACTTGGCCTGTGCACCCTTCAATTCAACGAGGTTTACGTTCAGCACAGTCACGGCACTTCCGGGGATTACGCCCGGGCCGTCAAGCACTGTGGAGGCCATTGAAGAAGGCACACCGGGAATTGCTCCCAAATCGAATGTGCTGCTGATGGTGATCGTACCCTTGTCGGGATTGGCGGTGTTTTGCTCGAATACTACGGTTTTGCCAACCATGGGCTCGCCGTTCACGGTCAGAGAAAGACCTTTGGCATCAGTGTAAGTACCGGACTCCACGAGGTTTTCCCACTTGGGATCATCGTCTGAACAAGAGCTCAAACTGCAGACAGCCAAAGCCAAAGCGGCTGCCGGAAACAAAAATTTGTTCATAAGATAAATGTATTTTGGGTTTGTAATAATCGCCATTGGCTATGCAAAATTACAACATTTTTCGCAAACAATCTCCCCACTCACGCATTTTATCAATAAATTGCCGGGATATTTGAGGACGGGATATGACAAGGTCTGCACTCCGATGTCTTGGGATGCAGACCTGTGTTTAGAGCTTGTTTAATAAAAAAAGTGAATGCCAGGCGATGTATTTTTTGAGCTAATTTGGCTTGTCTTGCAGGGAGCAATGCAAGCATTGTGATCGGAAGGACGAGTCAAAGTAGCCCAAAAGACGCCGTGATTTAACATTCTTACATAATTTATAAATTATCTTTTTACTTC
>JAMPIK010000033.1 GCA_023662865.1 Prevotella sp. | reverse complement strand
TTTGTTTTGCCGGCTTTGAGGGATTTGTCAGTAGTTTGGAATTGTCTTGTCCATGTGTCGGCACCGTCACATTCCCGGGATAATGTGTGGATTAATCACCTTCATCTTATGGAAAGACTGCCCGGTTTTTTCTTCGCCGAACTTCCGCTTTCTGATAAATGTCAATGCCGGTATCAACATGTAGTGCTGATTGGTGCTCTTTGTTGTCATTGACTTTGCAAAGGTAGTATGATTTTTGGGAGGGTGGGGTATAGAAATGGTTTTCTTATTGTATTTGTTTGGTTGACAGAGGGGTATAAATTATGTTTTTACATTTTTTAACATAGTTTTTTTAGTTGTGGGCAGTAGACCGGGTGTGCACCGGTTTATGCGAGCCGGAGGCTTGCTTTCCTTGGAGGGTGCTTTCCTGTTAACGGGAGATGGCGGCGAGAGTGTCGCGCTTGGCAGCGAGGGTGCAGCGGAGGCTGTCTATTTCGTGGCGGCGAGCTTTGAGAACATCGCGTGCGCAGCGGTTTTCGTCAAAGAATTGGAGTGTCTGTCGCAGTTCTATGTTGCGGCGGAGCAGGTCTTCTTCTTGCTTGAGGCCGTCAATGTAGATGTCAATGGCTTTCTCTGTTTGGTCGTGAGTCCATTCTCCTTTGGTGCGGTCTATAATTTCGCGTTTTTCTTTGGCGGGGTTGTCGGAACATGAGGTGAGTCCCGTTAACATCAGGACTATAGCTGTGAGTATGAGGGTTTTCATTTAATTAGATTTTCAAAGAGTTTGATGTATTGCCGAGCGATTTCTTCGGCTGAGAATTTTTGTTTTACGGAATTATACATTTTTTTCGCCAATGCAGCACGGTCGGTGTTTTTTATCAATTCGGAGGCTTTGATTATAGCCTCGGCAAAAGCTTTGTGGCCGCCATTCGGTTTTACTAACAGACCAAGGGAGGGGTTTGATATGATGTCTCGCTGTCCGCCGCTGTCGAACGCTATCGGGAATGCGCCGTACATATGAGCTTCGACGAGTGTGCCGGGGAGAGTTTCGTAAGCTGAGGGTGAGAGCAAGAGGTCGGTCTTCCGATAGAAATGCTCCACTTGCGTTATCGGCACAGCCGGGTGCCACTCTACTTGAAGGTTAGGGATTTGTGCGAATTTTTCTTTATATGAAGAGTCTTTGAGAGAGCCTAAAAAGCATATTGAGAATT
The DNA here is from genome assembly GCA_023662865.1 of Prevotella sp. Classification (GTDB taxonomy): domain Bacteria; phylum Bacteroidota; class Bacteroidia; order Bacteroidales; family Muribaculaceae; genus Lepagella. Next base: position 18,171 of record JAMPIK010000033.1, on the reverse strand, counting down.
CGGTGAGTTTGTTTGGCCGGGTTTTGCCGATATGAATAAGGGCTTGAAGCAGCGTGTCGAGGCCTTTTATAGGGTCGTCAATGCGGGCCGCTGTCATAAGCATATGTATGCGAGGGCGGGGTTGGGGTGCAGTGTATTTAAACGGAGGTATGGATATGGGGTTGTGAATTATCCGCACACGTTGGTCGGCGAGCAGAGAGGATTCAAGGCATTTGCTTTTCAGCCAGTTGCTTACGGCGATGAAAGTGATTTCAGCATTGTCGTAAAGCGACTGTTTGCGTAAGTGGGTTTTGAAAGAAAGATCCTTGGGACCTTTCATTGAATGAAGCAGGGGACATTTACCGCATCGGGCAGTGAAGCCTGTGCAATTTCCGGCATGATGGCAAATTCCGGTTGCGCACCACATATCGTGCATAGCCCATACAACCGGCTTGCGCGATGAGATTTTTCCGATTTCTTTCAGGGAAAGCATACCTTGGTTCACCCAACCGAGCAGGACAATGTCTGCCGCCAATACGAGAGGGTTGTCGGCAATCGGCAGGCCGAAGCTTGCGGTGTCGGCTTTGAAGAGGTCGGCACGGTTAAAACCGTTGCGGGTGAATATTTGCAGGCGTTCCTTGATGAAAGGAATACGGATCTTTGCCATCGGGGCGGCTATATGCACATTGGGGTCGGCAGTGAGTTTCTCCACCACGAGCATATCAGCCTGCACATCTTGTGCAAGCAGTGCGTGCATTAGACGCCTTGATACCACAGCGGCTCCACCGCGAGAGTCGCTTTTATTGATTATCAGTACCCTCATTTCTTGCGTATGTGAGGAAAGAATAGGTCAGGCCGGAAGCCGGGTCGGTTACCGGGTCGGTGCTTTCAATCAGGGAGAACAGAGAGTCATCAATCTTTGGAAAGAACGTGTCGGCATCGGGGAAAGCGGCGTCAATGTGAGTGATATGGAGCTTTGATGCGAGGGGTAGAGTGTCGGCGTAAATATGGCCACCACCTATGATGAACGGGTCGGAGTCGGCACTTTGCGCCAAGGCAACAGCCTGCTCAAGCGAGTTGCAAAGAGTTGCACCGGGGGCTTGATACTCCGGATTGCGACTGACAACTATATTCAAGCGCCCCGGGAGAGCACCCTTTGGCAGAGACTCCCAGGTTTTGCGGCCCATGATTACCGGGTGGCCCATAGTTAGAGCCTTGAAGCGGCGCAAGTCATCGCGCAAATGCCAGATGAGGTCGCCGTTGCGGCCTATTGCCCTGTCGGAGCTCATGGCAACTATGAGGTTGAGAGCTTTCTTCATATGGATACCTTTCCTTTAATTGCGGGCCACGGGTCGTAGCCTTCGAGTTTGAAATCTTCGTATTTGAAGCTGAAGATGTCTTTAACATCGGGGTTGATAATCATTCTCGGCAGCGACCGAGGGGAGCGGGTAAGCTGTTCGTGCACTTGGTCAAGGTGATTGAGGTAGATATGCACATCACCGAAAGTGTGAATAAACTCGCCGGGCTGCAAACCGCAGACTTGTGCCACCATCATAGTGAGCAAAGCGTAAGAGGCAATGTTGAAGGGAACGCCGAGAAAGGAGTCGGCACTGCGCTGATAGAGCTGGAGGGAGAGACGCCCTTCGGATACATAAAACTGGAAAAAGGCGTGGCACGGCGGGAGGTTCATATTGTCGAGGTCGGCCACATTCCATGCGCTTACAATAATGCGTCGGGAGTCGGGGTTATGCTTTATATCATTGACAGCACGAGCCATTTGGTCAATAAATCCGCCGTTGTAGTCGGGCCATGAGCGCCATTGATAGCCGTAGATGTGGCCGAGAGAACCGTCCGGGTCGGCCCATTCGTTCCATATGCGCACGCCGTTGTCTTGCAGATATTTAACATTAGTGTCACCGGCGAGAAACCATAGCAGTTCGTGTATTACGCTTTTGAGGTGGACCTTCTTGGTGGTGAGGAGCGGGAAGCCTTCTGAGAGGTCGAACCGCATTTGATAGCCGAAAGTGGAAATTGTGCCGGTACCGGTGCGGTCTTCCTTGCGATGCCCGGTGTCCAAGATATGTTGCAGCAGGTCTTGATAAGCTTTCATGTCAGTTTGATAATTGGCTGTTGCGTTGGAACAGCCCTGTTATTACACCGCTTTTGTCGAAAGTGAAACGAATTGCCCCCTCATCGCACACATTCACGCAGTTGAAACAGCGTACACAGCGCGCATTGTCGATTGTTCTTGTCTTAATGTCAATGCAAGAGGCTTTGCACACGTCTTGACATTTAAGGCAAGAGGTGCAATTATCGGGGTATAATTCAATGTGCATTAAAGAGTAAGCGGCGGGCAGGCGCAACACGGTGCCTATCGGGCATACCTCATTGCAGAAATCGCGGCCTGTGAGCAGGGCGTATACAAAAACGAGCAAGACGCTTGCCACGGCGCAAATCAGGCCGAGCAGCGCCCCGACTCCAAGCGGCACAAGCGAATAATGCATACCCGCCCCCGTGAACTGCGACAGGGCATTGGTGAAAGCGGGCCACGGCTCAAGCAGCAAAGGCACACAGCCGATAGCAAACACCATTGACACGGCGTAAATACCGAGCATCAGAAATCGCCGGTTGTTGGGTTTCTTATACGCGAAACGTTTGTACTTTTTGCCGGGCAACAGAGGGCGCAAACGAATTGCGAAATCCTGCAGCGTGCCGGCCGGGCATACGGAAGAGCAATATATGCGACCGAATAAGAGAGTGGCAACAAGCCACAGCAGGGCGGCTCCCACCGAAGCGCCTATTCCGGCAGCAGCCAGCGCCGGAGAAATTTGCAGAGCGCGAGCCATAGCGGCGTGTGGAGGAGCGGCCAAAGCGGCTGACACCCACAGTATACACTCGGCGAGCATAATGAGCGAAATTGCAATCCTTATGTGTTTCAAGCTCTTCACACGTCAAAGTTAATACTTTTTTTTGAGTTTGCAAAAAAGTTATTAATTTTGCATCAAGAACAATATGTGCCGGGGGTATGTTAAAAAAATATCCGTGGTATTTAAATCGATTAATATGCAATATTCAATACTGCAATTTATCAGTTTGTTGGGAGCCGTATGTTTGTTTCTATACGGCATGAAAGTGATGAGCGAAGGCCTGCAGAAAGTAGCGGGCGACCGTCTGCGTAACATTCTGGGGTTTATGACCAAGAACCGAGTGACCGGAGTTTTGACGGGTATCATCATCACAGCGCTTATTCAGAGTTCGTCCGCCTCAACCGTTATGGTAGTGAGCTTCGTAAATGCCGGACTGATGTCGTTGGCACAGTCCATGGCCGTGATTTTCGGAGCTAATGTAGGTACTACGGTGACTACGTGGATAATCTCCGCGTTCTCCTTTGAGGTTCATATATCCGACTATACCATTGTGTTGCTGGCACTTGCGGTGCCAATGCTTTTCATGAAGAAGAGCACCTACAAGAGCTTGGGAGAGTTCTTGATAGGCTTCTGCTTCCTTTTTATGGGTTTGGACATGATCAGCTTGTATGTGCCCAACCTTGAAGACAATCCGCAGATGTTGGCTTTCTTGCAGGACTACACCTCCATGGGCTACACCTCCGTGCTGATATTCTTTGCAATAGGTATTATACTGACAATGGTGGTGCAAAGCTCGGCTGCAACGTTTGCCGTCACATTGATTATGTGTTCGCAAGGTTGGATTTCCTACCCGTTGGCCTGTGCAATAATTTTGGGTGGAAATATCGGAACAACCATTACCCCGGTGCTGGCGTCATTGTCGGGAAATTTGGCGGCGAAACGCACGGCGATGGGTCATGTGCTGTTCAATGTGCTCGGCTCCATAATAGCTTTGATACTGTTCAATCCGTTCATACGCTTTGTGGCGGACATTACCGAATGGTGCGGAGACCTTAACCCGATGGATATCACCGCGGCGCAGGAAGCCGGTATGGCTGACTCCACATTGTTTAACCCCAAGGGGGGGTATACGGCAGAAACACAGGTCTCGATGGCTTTTGCCCTGGCTATGTTCCCGACAGTGTTTAATGCCATCAACTTGCTGATAATGATTTGGTTCACCAATTTGTATGTGAAGATTGTATGCTGGATAATGCCGACACGGCACCATGATCAGCAGGAAGATTTCTCGCTCAAATTTATCGGACGCGGAATGCTCGGCACCTCCGAGCTTAACATTGCTCAGGCGCAGAAAGAGATTGCCGTGTACGGCGAGAGGGTGCAGCGTATGCTTGGCATGGCCGAGGAACTGATACACACTGAGGACAGCGACAACAAATATCAGGAAATATATAACCGCTTGGAGAAATATGAGGAGATTTCAGACCGTATGGAGATTGAAATCGGCAAATTCCTCAATAAAGTGGCCGAGGGTCGCCTCTCCCCCGAGGGAAAGATGCGCATCGCCGGTATGCTCCGCATAATCTCCGAAATTGAGTCTATCGCCGATTCTTGCTTCAATGTTGCTAAAACATTGGCACGTAAAAACCAGATCCATGTGGAGTTTACGGAGAATATGCTCAAGGAAATCGATGCCATGTTCAGACTCGTGGACACCGCCATGAGCAATATGACAGACTTGCTCAAAGAGATGGAGACCCCGGAAGACTCGAAAATCATTTCCGCTTACAATCGTGAGCGCGAAATCAACAATTACCGCAACAAATTGCGTGATGCCAACATATCCAATATCAATAATCATGTATATGATTATCAGCAAGGTATCTTCTACATGGATTTGATAGGAGAGGCCGAGAAGCTCGGAGACTATATGCTCAATGTAGTGGAAGGTGTAAAGCATCAGTTCAAACCACAAGCCGTATAAGTGTCTTTTAAGAGTGTGTCTAATAAAAAATGTTAACATCAGGGCGGTGTATTTTTGAGCTGTTTTGGCTTATCTTGGAGGGAGCATAGCGAGCTATGTGACCGGAAAGAGAAGTCAAAGCAGCCGAAAAGACACCGTAGTTGGAATTTAAAAATATGTAAATTAACAATCATATACAATTCAATGAAATTGAAGAATTTAAATATAGAGATGCATTTGTCTCGCAGCTGCGACCCTGATGTTAACATTTTTTTTTTAGACACACTCTAAATTTAACAGCCACTTAACGACCTTATACACACTTTTAATATCAACCTTATCTTTGCAATGAATCCGAATAAATCTCACAGATATTGTGTGGTGATGTGCGGCGGTGTAGGCTCGCGCTTCTGGCCTTTCTCGCGCACCATGATGCCCAAACAGTTTTTGGACTTCTTCGGCACCGGCAGCTCGTTGCTGCAAATGACAGTGGAGCGCATACGTCCGCTTGTGCCGGTGGAAAACATAATTCTCGTAAGCAATGAAGCGTATAAACCGTTGCTTAAAAGCCAGTTGCCGGAAATACCGGAGGAAAACATATTGCTTGAGCCGGCACGCCGCAACACAGCTCCTTGTGTGTGTTGGGCGGCTCACCACATATATGCTCGCGACCCGGAGGCCTCAATCATGACTCTCCCTTCCGACCACCTTATTTTAAAGGAGAGAGCCTTTCAAGAAGCCATGGATGCCGGGCTTTCGTATGTGGAAAATCACGATGCGTTGCTCACATTAGGCATAAAACCGACTGCGCCGGAAACGGGCTACGGCTATATTCAGCAAGGAGTGTTTTGCACCGAGAATCCGAAAATAGCCAAAGTGAGATGCTTCACCGAGAAACCGACTTTGGAAATGGCAAGGGTGTTGCTTGCGAGCGGCGACTTCCTGTGGAATTCCGGCATTTTCCTTTGGCGTGCCGACACTATTCTCAAAGCGTTTGAGGCATTGGCTCCGGATATAGCCGAGGTGTTCGATGCCGGTAAAGACGCTTACGGCACTGACCGGGAAACCTCCTTCATCAATGAGACATTCCAAACATCGCCAAGCATATCGATAGACTATGCAGTAATGGAAAAGGCTGCAAATGTGTATGTTATGCCGGTAGATTTGGGGTGGAGCGACTTGGGAACGTGGGGAGCTCTTTACGACATATCACCGAAAAATTCGGAAGGAAACGTCACTCAAAATTGCAAACTCATAACTCGCGAATGTGCCGGGTCGGTGTTCGCGATTAAAGGAGACAAAATAGTGGTAGCCAGCGGATTGCAGAATTATATCGTAGCCGAGAACGGCAACGCATTGCTGATAGCCCCTCGCAGTCAGGAGCAGGAAATACGCACTATGGTAAACGAAGTGAAGACTCGCTTCGGAGAGGATTATATTTGAGAGTAGGGAATTATAAGATTTATAAATTCTATAATTTTTATAAATCTTATAATTCTTATAAATACTTCGGGTTAGAAGGGGACCTCGTTGGTGGCGGAGCCGGGCATTATGTCGGGCATGGGGGTTGCGAATGGGTCGGCGTTGAGGGAGCCGGGCTCCATGGGGGCCGGGGCAGCCGGAGCGTCATCTCCTTCGCTGTTCATGCGGCTTTCTACCGTCATGCGCTTTACTATCAGGTTGTTATCCCAATTCTCAAAGCGCACGTATTTGCTTACAAACCGCATCTTCACAGTGTCGACTTGGCCGGCACGGTGCTTGGCTACTATGAACTCAGCCAATCCGCGAATATCGTTGCCCTCGGCATCGGTTGAAGAACGAGTATAGTATTCCGGACGGTGGATAAATGCCACAAAGTCAGCATCCTGCTCAATGGCGCCGGACTCACGCAGGTCTGAAAGCACGGGGCGTTTGTCCTCGCGTGTCTCGGTGGAACGGTTCAACTGCGACAGGGCAATGATGGGGATTTTCAGCTCCTTGGCGAGGGCTTTGAGTGAACGCGAGATAGTACTTACCTCCTGCTCGCGCGAGCCGAATTTCATGCCGGTGGCATTCATCAGCTGCAAGTAGTCTATTATGATTACTTTGACATCGTGCTCTCTCACCAATCGCCGCGCCTTTGTTCGCAACTCGGTGATTGACAGACCCGGAGTTTCGTCTATATACAGCGGTGCGCCGAAAAGGTAATTTACGCGCGAGTTGAGCCGCTCCCATTCGGAGTCTTCAAGTTTGCCGGAACGTATTTTGTCGCCGGTAATTTCACACACGTTTGAAATCAGACGGTTCACGAGCTGTATATTGCTCATTTCCAGAGAGAAGATACCTACCGGGATATTGTAGTCGACAGCCATATTTTTGGCCATGGAGAGAACGAAAGCAGTCTTACCCATAGCCGGGCGGGCGGCTATAATTATGAGGTTGTCGTTTTGCCAGCCACTTGTGAGTTTGTCAAGGTCGTTATACCCGGAAGGGAGACCGGACAAGCCGCTGGTTATCTTTGAGGCAGCGTCAATCTGCTGAAGAGCCTGAGTGATGACAGAGTCAACCTGTACAACCTCTCTTTTGAGTTGCGTCTGGGATATTTCAAACAGCTCACCCTCAGCCTTTTGCAGCAAATCTTCAATATCGTTGCTCTCATCAAAGGCCGAGGTCTGCACACCGCTTGAAAAGGCTATCAGGCGGCGGGCAAGGTATTTTTGTGCTATGATTCGGGCATGGTATTCAATGTGTGCGGCCGAAGTGACACGCGCAGTAAGGTCGGTAATAGCCACCGCGCCGCCCACTTCATCAAGAGTGCCGTCGGCGCGCAACTGCTCTATTACCGTGAGCATATCAATAGGTCGCTGGTTTGCTCCCAGACGACTTATGGCATCGTAAATCTTCTGATTGCGAGGGTCATAAAAGCTGTCCGGAACGAGCAAGTCGCAAACCTCGGTATATGCATCTTTTTCAAGCATGAGTGCTCCGAGTACCATCTCTTCGAGTTCAAGAGCTTGGGGCTGCAACTTGCCCGCCGGTTCTACCGGAGCCGGAGTGTGTTTCGGTTTTTGTTGATATGTAGGCATAAAAGATTTTATTAAAACGGTTTACGGTATTTTTCGGGATTGGCGTCTTCAAGTATGGAGAGGTATGAGGCATATCGGCTTTGAGCAATGCGATGCTCTTCAAGGGCACTGCGCACTGCGCACCCCGGCTCGTGAGTATGCGTGCAGTTCTGGAAACGGCAGTCAGCCCTCGTTTTGAAAATTTCGGGGAAATAATGACTCACCTCAGCCGGGTCAAAGTCAATGGTGCCGAATCCTTTCACACCGGGGATGTCAATGAGAGCCCCCCCCTCGGGGAGAGCAAACATTTCGGAGAAGGTGGTGGTATGCATGCCGGTGTGATGCGAGGAAGAAATATCTCCGGTACGCAAGTCAAGACCCGGTATCAAAGCGTTTATCAACGAACTTTTGCCTACGCCGCTGTTTCCGGCAAGCAGGGTTACTTTGTCTTTTATTGCTGATTGCACCCGGTCAATTCCCTCGCCGGTTTTTGCCGATGTGAAAATTACCGGGTAGCCGATGTCAGTATATAAATATGAGAGGGCATCAGCGAGTTCGCGGTCCTCTTCATTCCAAGTGTCAGCCTTGTTAAGCACCAGCACGGCCGGCACATTATAAGCCTCGGCAGTGGCAAGAAAGCGGTCAATGAAAGTAGTGGGAGTGTCAGGGTTGTGCAGAGTGGCTACCAACAGAGTTTGGTCAAGATTAGCCGCCAGAATGTGACACTCCTTTGAGAGATTTGTGGCACGGCGTATTATGTAATTACGTCGCGGCAACACGGCGGTTATGAACCCGGTGTCATCGGCCATAATGGAAACCTTCACCCGGTCGCCCACGGCAACGGGGTTGGTAGTCCTTATTCCTTTAATACGAAAATTACCCTTCACCTTGCAGTGTATTGGTACGCCCCCCGTCTCGGGAAGCACATCAAGCCAAGAGCCGGTGTTGCGAATTACGGTGCCTTCAAATTCATTCATAGGAATGCAAAGTTACAAAAAATCTGAGACTTTTTACACCGGCAGAATAAAAAGTCTCAGATTTTTTTTACAGTATTTCACATTTTTTAAGTGTTTATTTTTCAACCTTTTGTCTATCAGTGTGTTTAAACTATAAATTGAAAAGGAGAAAAATTACTATGAAAAAGACACTTCTTACATTGGGACTTATTGCCATGGCCGCCATGCCGGTTATTGCACAGAAACAGGCGCGCGGCGGCAACCGTCAAATTCCCGAACAGCTGCGTATGGAGCGCGGTATAGGTCCGGTTCAGGCTGCAAGCGTGCAGACTTCCGCTCTTCCGGAAAATGCGCATGCTTTCCTTAAACAGGTATTCCCGAACGCTACTATAACCAAGGTTGAAAACGATTTTGCCGACCGTCAATTTGATGTAGACATGAGCGATGGCTATGAAGTGACGTTCGACTATTCAGGCAATTGGGTGGAAGTAGATGCTCCCGACGGCGCGACGCTTCCCAGCAGCACTCTTACTGCCCTTGTGCCTGAGGAAGTTGTACTCACAACCTTTGGCAGCGATGCTTTGCTCAACGGAGGTATAACTGATGTGGTAGACGAAATTACTATTACTCCTTACGGATATGCGGTAGAGTATGTTACCGGCACAGTTGGTAAAGGCAAAGCCAATGTCAGCAAGAGCGACGGAAGTATCCTGCTGAAAGCCAAAAAAGACAAGAACGCACATATGAACAAAGGAATGCGCCACGCCCGTATGGATAAGAACGCACGCCCGGCACAGGGTAAAAAATTGAAGAAAGGGCCACGAATGCAGCAGGCCGGCACTGCGGCACAACCGGTAGTGTACACTCCCTCAAAGTAACAGGCTTCACTTCAAGTAGAAGTTATCAAATATTATAAAACCATACCTTTGCAGGCTCTATAACCTTCTTGCAAGGGTATTTTTTTGCGATTTTACACGATTTTAGAGGGATTTTTTGGTGAAATGTTAAAAAAATTGTACTTTTGTACCTTATATTTGACTAACACACTGAAAACACATGAACGCTACCAAGTATTGCGCTGAACACGGAAAAAGCAAACTCAATGACTCTTCGTTGGAAGAGTTCTCAAATACCGAAAAGAAACCTAAACGCCGTCGCAAATTCAATAGGGGTTTGGTGTGGACTTTCTTTATTATACTATTGGCTTTAATCATAACTTCCTTGTTTTTAGTTCTACCCCTCGTAAATAAAAAGGCGGGTCGCAGTGCAATTATACGCATACCGCTGACTGCCACTGAACAAAGCATTGAAGATTCCATAGCCAAATATTTGGGTGAAGACTATGCCAAAAGTTGCAGCAAAGCCATGAGGCTTATCCGCGACAAAGACGACCAACGTCGTCACGGCGCATACGAGATTAAAGAGGGAATGACTCCTTTTGCCGCCGGACGCCAAATACTACGTGGCGGACAAGCGGGCATTGACGTCTCCCTCAACGGACAGCGCACAAAGGAAGATGTGGCTCGTCTTTTCGCTGCCAAACTGGAAGCTTCGGAAAAGGATTTCCTCGATATGCTCAACGATGGCCGCCTGCTTGAAACATATAATACCGACCCGGATCATGTGCTCTGTATGTTCTTCGAAGATACCTACGAATTTTTCTGGACAGCCACTCCGGAAGAGGTTCTGAAAAAAATGTCTGAAAACTACAAGGACTTTTGGACACCGGAGCGTGTGGAGCGTGCCGAAGAACTGAACAGACTGCCTCGCGGTATTGTCATGATAGCTTCCATTGTAGACGAAGAGACAAATCAGGCAAGCGAGAAGGGGACAATCGGCCGCCTGTATCTGAACCGTCTTGACAAAAATATGCGACTTCAAGCCGACCCCACCGTGAAATATGCATGGCGCACAGATCCGGCTCTGAAAAATACTGTAAATGTAGATTCTATAAAGCGCATTACAAGCAAATACACCGGCATTGACAATCCTTTCAATACATATAAACAAAATGGTCTGCCTCCGGGTCCCATACGTATCACTTCCAAACAAACCGTTGATGCAATTCTTTCAGCAAGACCGCACGATTATATTTATATGTGTGCAAGCGACAAAATGGACGGTACACACAATTTTGCCGTCACCTTTGAGGAGCACCAACAAAACAGCAAACGCTATCAGAAGGCACTTGACGGCATAGGTATAACCGTAAATTCCGAAAACGAAAAGGTAAAAGATTAAACTATTATGGCCAATGTTGCGTTTTAATGTTAAATATGTTTAACTAAAACTCACACGGCCATGAAATTGCTTAAAAACTATTACAACGAGGCACAAGCCTATATTGACAAGGGTATGCTCGCTGACAACGGCATAAAGACTGTGTTAGTCTACAACTCACTCTCCGACGTATTCCCGGCTCCCGATGCCGGCATAAGCAATGTGGAGCTATATGTAGACCATAGCTTGTACGACCGCGCAATGTCCCTGATCTCCGGTTGATATGAAGATAAAGAAAGCTTTGGCTTGCATACTGTTTACGGCTCTCGGACTGCACCTGTCAGCTCAAGAGCCGCAAGTGTATCCCGAACTTAATGAGAACGACCCGCAAGAGATGCGCCCGGAGGGCGAACCGGTCTCTGCGGCTGACTCTCTTTATAAAGCGGACACTCACCATGTGCCGGACTCCACGGCCTTTCTGCGTGAATACACTAATCGCGAACAAAACCCTGATTGGTGGATTAACCGAATAAAATCCGGCACTTTCAATATCGGTGATTCCAATATCATTTACCCTAAATTCGCAAAGTTTTGCGTTTTGGTTTATAACTGGGCCGACCGCTTCTTCAATACCTACGACCCGGATTATGTAGAAGGCACCGGCAAGAAATGGAAGATTACCGCCAAATTCTCCAACTGGACCGACTCATATGCCATGGACGTACACAAAATTCCGATACGAATGCTCTCCAATGTGTACTCCAACGTAGGTCCATACCTTTCATTCATGGCTGTGAGTGTGGGATATGAGGCTAACCTCAACCGCCTTATTTCTCACCTTCCGGCACGCCAAAAGCGCTGGGAATGGAATTTCAGCACCTCTCTTTTTTGGGTAAACGCATATTACAACACCAACAAAGACGGCACCATAATACGCCGCTTCGGCGATTTCAAAGACGCCAAGGGGCACTCATGGATAGGGCAGCATTTCTCCGACTTGCAACTCCGCAATTATGGTATTGACATCTACTACTTCTTCAACCATAAACGTTACAGTCAAGGTGCGGCTTACAATTTCTCAAAGTACCAGAAACGCAGTCAAGGGTCTTTGTTGATAGGACTGAGCTTGTCGCATCAATACATAGACATGAACTTCTCCAAGCTTCCGGCAGCCATGCTCGTCGTTCTGCCCAAGGGCACTCCATTGGAGTATAAGTTCTCATACAATGATTATAGTGTGATGTTGGGCTACGGTTATAACTTTGTGCCCGGAAAGCATTGGCTCATCAACCTCACCGCACTTCCCAATGTTGGAATAAAGCATTGTATGGACGAGTCAACCGCAGGGCGACGCGACTTGTTTTCCTTTAATGTTAAAGGCAACACCTCGGCGGTGTACAACCTCGGCAGTTTCTTTTTAGGAATATTCGGCGGCATAGATATGCACTGGTACGACACCTCGCGCCTCTCCTTTATCAACGCCGTAGCCTCTTTCGGAGCACAAACCGGCTACCGCTTCTGATTTTTTATTAAACAAGCTCTTATTTTCGCAGCCCGGTAGGGGCGCGATATATAATGCCCCAAAATGAATAGAACCGGGGTGTAGATAACTTGTAGATAAGTAGTAAAAATGTGTTATATTCTTTTGCAACAAGTTGATTTTGAAGTATCACTTTTATTTTTAAGCCGACATGGCGTCTGATTAACCAAGAATAGTTATTTGTTTCTCTTTACTGATGTGTCTACACTTTTAGGGGAAGTTTTCTACACCTCTACCGATTATTTTTTGTAACTTTGCGGCTGTAAGTTTTGCTTGTAGATAAGTGACGCAATTTTCTATTTTTCAATTGCGACAGCTTGTAAACAATGTTTGTAAGTTATTTCAAATCTTATAAACTCATAATCACAGTTACAAACTTTATTTACACTATCTACATGGTTAATATATATATAACAGGCTTTTTAATTAAAAATATATTTCATCTTTATTAATATGAGTGAAAGTAAAGCGTGGGCCTGCAATACGGGCGCGGCGGACAATAAGGAGTTTCTTCGCTCGCAGATTGCGAAGCTGAAAGAGGAAAAGAATGCCGTGATTATGGCTCACTATTATCAGAGAGACGAAGTGCAGGAGATAGCCGACTATATAGGCGACTCACTGGCACTGGCTCAAATGGCAGCCAAGACGGAAGCTGACATTATAGTAATGTGCGGCGTGCACTTCATGGGAGAAACTGCCAAAATTCTCTGTCCGGACAAGAAAGTGCTTATCCCCGATGAACAAGCCGGCTGCTCGCTTGCCGACAGCTGTCCGGCCGATGAATTTGCAGCTTTCGTGGCCGCCCACCCGGATTATACGGTGATTAGCTATGTCAATACTTCCGCCGCCGTAAAAGCTCATACGGATATAGTGGTGACAAGTGGCAATGCTCGCAGTATAGTGGACTCTCTTCCCGCCGATGAGAAAATAATATTCGGTCCGGACAAGAACCTCGGCGGATATATAAATACCGTTACCGGCAGGGATATGCTTCTATGGGACGGTGCTTGTCATGTACATGACCGTTTCAGCCTTGAAGGAGTGCTTGCACTCAAAAAGGAACACCCGGAGGCCAAGGTGCTCGTTCACCCCGAATGTCGCAAGCCGCTGCAGCTCGTAGCCGATAAAGTTGGAAGTACGGCAGCCTTGCTTCAATTTGCAAAGACCGATGCCGCGCAGGAGTTTATAGTGGTTACGGAAAGCGGCATTTTGAGAGAGATGCGCCTTGCGTGTCCGGAGAAAGACTTCATAGCCGCTCCGGCCGAGGATGCCGAGTGCCAGTGCAACCAATGCGAGTATATGAAGTTGGGCACATTGCAGAAGGTTTATGAGGCACTTCGCGATGAGAAGCCCGAAGTTACGGTAGACCCGGAAATAGCCGAAGCCGCACTGCGCCCCATATGCCGAATGTTGGAACTTTCATGAGGATTTGCTTGTATTAAAAAAAAATATTATATTTGCATTTCCATATAATAATAGAATAAAGACGTGGCTAAAAGATTGCAATACGTAAGCAAGGAAGAGAAGAAGATAGCGATAAACGACCCTTCCGGAAAGTGGAGCGACATGACTCTGCTTCCCGAATGGGCTGAAGAATATTATGATGTTTTCACCGCCAAGAAGCATGGTAAATGGGTTATGCTCAAAGCCTTGAAAAAGGAATATGCCGACAAACCAGAATTCAGAACCATGCTCGACCGTGAGTTTGAAACGCGCTATAATCTTGCTCACCCCAACATTGTGATGATAAACGACTATGAGGATATCCCCGGAGTGGGAAGTGCCATCATCACCGACGATGTTTACGGGTATTCGCTGCGTCGTCTTATTGAAGAAAAGCATCTTTCTCCTCTGATAGTGCAACGCTTGGAGACACAGCTGCTTGACGCCCTTGACTATATTCAGGAAAATCATATAGTACACCGGCCCGTTTCTCCTGACAATATAATCTTCACCGAATATAATGAGAACCTTAAGCTCATCAATGTAGGCTATGATTCAAAAGAAGAGCTTAGCGAACAGGATACACTCTCCGACATCAAGGCTTATGGCGAAGTATTGGGAGAAGTGCTTGACCATCTGCCGGCGAGTATGCCGAGGTTGCGCCGCATAGCAGCCGATGCAGAGAACGGCAAATATAAGTCGGTAGCTGATTTGCGCCTTGCCATAGAACGCCGCTCTTCAGCCACTATTTATATATGTATATGTATTTTCATTGCCCTGATGACAGCTTTTCTGTGTTGGTTGGCTTTCAAAGGTTAATATATGATAGAAGTAAGACAGATAGCACCTACACGTGCCAATCTCAGAAAGTTCACCAAGTTTCAGATTGACTTGTACAGGGGCAACGAATACTTTGTGCCTCCGCTTATATCAGACGATGTAAATACTCTTGACCCCAATCATAACCCGGCTTTTGACTTTTGTGAGTCGGCTTGCTTTATGGCGTATGACGACGGAAAGCCGGTGGGACGCATAGCAACTATCATCAATCGGCAAGTGAACGAAAAGCAAGGGGTGAAGAATGCGCGTTTTGGTTTTGTGGACTTTATAGACGACCGGGCAGTGAGCGCGGCCTTGTTTGCCGCAGCCGAAGCGTGGGCGCGAGCCAAGGGTATGGACGCACTCGTGGGGCCGCTCGGATTTACCGATCTTGACCATGAGGGTATGTTGGTGGACGGGTTTGAAGAACTTTCCACTATGGCTACCATTTACAATTATCCTTATTATCCGGAGCATCTTAAAGCTCTCGGATATAAGCAAGCAAATGAGTGGCTTGAATTTGTGATGGATGTGCCGGACGCTATTCCCGACAAATATAACCGCATAGCCGAAATTGTAAAGAAGAAATTCAATCTGCGAGTACTCAAATACACTTCTCGCAAGAAGATAAAAGAAGAATACGGCAAAGCACTCTTCGACCTTATAAATGAAGCATATGCCGACCTTTACGGCTACAGTACCCTCACTTCGCGACAGATTGATTATTACATAAAGCAATATCTGGATTTGCTCAATCTGGATCTCGTTACTCTTGTTGTGGATAAAGATGACAAGCTTGTAGGGGTAGGTATTTCCATGCAGAGCATGAGCAAGGCATTGCAGAAGAGCCGCGGTTCGCTGTTCCCGTTCGGCTGGTATTATTTGCTCAAAGGGCTTAAAGGGAAGAATGACCGTGTGGATTTGTTGCTTGTGGCTGTAAAGCCTGAGTATCAAAGCAAGGGTGTTAACGCACTGCTCTTTCAGGACTTGATACCTCAATACATCAAGTATGGATTTAAATGGGCGGAGAGCAATCCGGAAATGGCGGAAAACAATAAAGTGCAAAGCCAATGGGAGTATTTCACACACCGCCAACACCGCCGCCGTATAGCTGTAAGCAAAAAATTATAGTGAGAGGTTGCAACTTTTTTCAATTTGGCTTGTCTTAACATAAAGACCCGTTTTAAAGAGCTGTATTATTATGAAAAAGATTTATACCCTGCTCACAGCTTTGTGTGTATGCATGTGTGTGAGCCTCACTTCTTGCGATGATGATGTTTACGGACCTCCCGGAGCCGGTTACGACCCCGACCTAATAGGCACATGGGAGCTTTATCAAGCCGATGGTGTGCGTGTAGCGGGCTATCAAGTGAATTGGCTTGAATTTAACAGCGGCGGCCGCGGCACATATTATTACTACAACAACGGATTGCAGTACAGTATGTGGCTTCGTTATTCCGTAGATTGGTATGGCAACAGCTCCCAATTATATATAGATTATCAAGACGGCAGCAGTGTGTCAATGGACTATTGGTTCAACTCAAATGCCACATACCTCTATACCCAATGGTATGAAAGAGGGTATCGGCACCAATACGTTTACCGTTACGTAGACGGGCCGGCATGGGCACCGAAGAAAGCCGGATTCAAAGAAGCCCCGGCAGAGAATGTGCAATTGCCGCTGTTCACCCCCGGTATTAACGCACAATCTGTTGTAGCAGAATGAAAGTCAAGCCTAAAAAAGCACTCGGTCAGCACTTTCTCACTGACCAAGGAATAGCTCGTCGCATAGCCGAGACATTGGATATTGACCCCTATAAAGCACTCCCCATACTTGAAATAGGCCCGGGTATGGGAGTGCTTACTCAATATCTAATGGAGGAGAAGCGCCCGCTCAAAGTAGTGGAGATTGACACTGAAAGTGTGGAATATCTGCATCGGGTGTATCCGAATTTGACGGTGATTGAAGGTGACTTCCTGCAAATGAAGGCTGATGATTTCTTCTCCGGAGAGTTTGCTCTTATAGGAAATTACCCATACAATATATCATCGCAGATATTCTTCCGCGTGCTTGATTTTAAAGAAAGAATACCGATAGTGAGCGGTATGCTTCAACGCGAAGTGGCTCAACGTATATGCGCGCCCGAAGGGAATAAAGTGCGAGGTATCCTTTCCGTACTTCTGCAAGTGTGGTACGATTGCGAGTATCTGTTTACGGTAGATGAGAACGTATTCAATCCTCCCCCGAAGGTTAAAAGCGGAGTTATACGCCTTACGCGTAACGGAGTGACCGACCCCGGTTGCAACCCCGCTTTGCTCAAAACGGTAGTAAAAACCTCCTTCGGCCAGCGCCGCAAAACGTTGCGCAACTCCCTTTCCGGACTCGTGCCAAAAGAAAGTGCCGTACTCAAAGATCCGATAATGAGCGAGCGTCCGGAGCGTCTGAGCGTGGAGCAATTCGTAGACCTCACCAACCTGATAGCCGAGTCAAGAACATAATCGGCAAAACCGGCAAAGGCGCGTTTTCTATTTGCGGTTGAAGTCGGCGGGGATTTCGCCCCATATTTCGGTTTTCCATTTGCGGATGGGGTTGGTCAGCTCATGGGTTTGAAGCCAACGGTCGGCTCGCGCTATCAGCTCGCGTACTTTTGCATTTTCAGCACCGGGTATTATATGAGTGTTGCAGCGGCGATTGCGTACCCACCCCTGCGCTATGCGTGAGTCTGAATAAATTGTGCGATTAAGTTCGCCCTGCTTTTCGCACAAGGCCAAAGCATGGACTATGGCCAGATATTCCCCGATATTGTTTGTGCCTCCCGGCAACGGTCCCAAATGAAAAAGCTGTCTGCCCGTACTCAATGACACACCCCGGTATTCCATCGGTCCGGGGTTGCCGGCGCAGGCGGCGTCTACGGCAATGGCCTGAGAATCCACCTCCGGAAAGGCGGAATAGTTGAACACGGTTTGCGGCTGTTGTCGGAGCAGGTTTACGAGTGACGCTTTATCATCGCTGCCCTCACGAAAAGCCTTCACTGCGCTTTCGTATGAGGGAAAGCTCTTGAATTTTGCTCCCGGATAGGTTTGTACCTGTTCGGCACAGTCGTCCCAATTGTCATATACTCCGGGTTCGATACCTGCCCACACTACATAATATTTACCTTTTTTGGCCATAAGTAGTTGATTATTAAGGGACGCACGAACCGTGCGTCCCTATATTGTTGTAAAACTCTTTTGGGTATGAGTTTAGAGCTTGTTTAATAAAAAATGTGAACGTTAGGGTCGCAGATGTGTCTCAGGTTTGAGGCTGCAGGTGAAGGAACATAGCGGGCTATGTGACTGA
>JAMPIK010000032.1 GCA_023662865.1 Prevotella sp. | reverse complement strand
GGCTTTGCGGTGGATGCCGCTTAGCCTATGAATAAATTTTTAACGAACTATTGTTATTAATACCGTCAAGCAAATTTTCTGTCAAAGGTGCATCCTTTTTGAAGTTATTTACTTTTGCAAAGTCTTGAGCTACTTTAGTGTCAGGATTATTATTTACATATTCCTTCAGTGCATTAAAGTCTCCGTATACAATATTGTTATGTACATATATAACATTGCCATTCCAAACATTCTTGTCGTTGGGAGTAAATTCAGCTTTGAAAACCACACCGGTGGTAATACCATATCTTTGTGATTTTGTAGCAGTACCCTCCTTAAGTTGAGGAATAGTGTTTTCTGTCACATATCTCCAAATTCTATAGTTGTTCTTTGTAGACATAACATTGCCGGAAGCATCTGTCTCTACCCAACCTTCATCGTTATCGCTATCATGATTGTTGTTCCAGTCTTTATCGCGAATTGAAACCCAATTAAGGTTATCGCCGCCCACATGATCAGTCATTGCCAAGTCGTTATTTACCAACTTACTAAAGAAATGTGCATCATCATCTGCACTGCTCATGGTATTTTTAAAGCAATCGGTATTGGCACTCATTACATAACCCTCAAGGTCGCCGCAAAGGGTATAATCTAATACACCGCCGTCACTGGGTTCTCCCCATAACCATGAATTTGCAACATGAGGAAGATAGTAAAAATCTTTTTGCACATTAAACATTGCCATATCCGTAAGCTCTACTACGCCGATATTGCCTGTACCATCAAGGCTTTTAACCTCAAATTTATTCACACCGACAGTAGTAGTACTAGTAGCATAGTCAAAACGTGCACATACTCGTTTTACTTTAACTGTACCAAGGTCAAGAGCTTTTTCAGGAACATTGTGTTTGTTTACCAAATCTTCTCTGCTGGCAATCTTAACAGGTTGTGAAATTTCACAGTTGGTCATAAGGAATTGATTGTTTCTCCATATTTCTGACTCTGTGCCATTATTCAAATCTCCGGTGATGTTATCCAAAACAAATTCAGAAGTATTGTTGAAATATCTGTCATGAACAAAAGTTGTCGGGTTGCAGAAAGCAAATACGTAAACATCATCAGCACCGGGTACGGGAGAATTCGGATTTGTCAGCGGGTTATTCTTAAAATCTTTAGCATTGAAATTAAGTGTGTATTTTACCTCATTTGCCGCTGTCTGACCATCTGTCAGCATAGCATCTGATTCGGCCGCAGCAAGTCTTGTAAATCTTCCTTGTTCATTCTTTTTGGCAAGCACAACGAGGATTTTACCTACATTGTTTTCATAGTCCTTTCCGAACTCAGTGCCATCGTTGGAGCGTACGCCCTCTGATGAAGGCAAACGCAATGTCAGAGAAGCATATACCTTCTCATCATCACCGACTGTGTTGTTGCCGTTGTCGGGTGCTACGGGCTCATCGCTGGCGCATGATGCGAACATCAAGGCGGCGAACCCGCACACTAATGATAAAATTTTCTTCATGTTGGAATTAAGTTATTTGTTATTTTTTTGTTATTTTTTTTGTTTTTACTTTGTTTGTTCAGTTATCTTTCAGTTTAAGAAGCTATCCCGATTGTTTAATTCGAAACTGAAATGCTTTGTTGTTCTGTTACTATCCTTTTGTGGTTCACTCGCTATTGGGGGCAGTTTCGGAGTATGTAGCCCATTATAATAGTGTATACAAGGCCGTAGCGTCCGGCTATGCTTTTCAGCAATTCGGCGGTGTTGGCGTATTCGTGAATAGCCGCAGCGTATTTCATCGCCGAGGCGTTTTTCAGCTATCATGCGAATGGAGAAGTCCGTGTCGGCATACACAGCCACAGCTTCGGCATACTTCTGTTCAGCAGCCGAAGTTCTCAGCACGGTAGGCAGACTCTTAATATCTGATTGGGTTTCCACCCCCTCATATGTCATTTTTAAGACTTCGCTCATTGCGTAATGAATGACCCACTTAAATCAAAAAAAACAGCGTCAAAGATTGTATTAAATATCTAACTGTCTGAAAACCAACCGATTGGGGGGGGGTACTGAGCCCAATCGGAATTACATTTTCACCTTGTGCAACTCAAGTTCTATCGTTTGTTGGTCAAGTAACTCCAAGCAAGAGATACTCATTCGGGCTGCAAAATTAGAGAAAAATTCACAACCGACAAAATATCAAGTGTTAAAATCTTTAAAAAAATTACACAAAAATCCCTAATTGCCAAACAGCATATCCATTTGTTTAGGAAAACAATTTTTTTAGAAACCGCTACAACCCTGTTATACAGACATTCACCAAAAATCCAAATCTCTTGCTTAGAGTCTCTTAATTTTTCAAAATCGCAATCCCCAAATCAGACATAAACAGTCCGGAAAACTCGGTGACAACGTAGCCGCATAGCAGCAGCATCAAGATTACCCCCCGCGGCTGAGGTTAGCGTTTCAAAACTCTCATTACTTATTCATACCGATTTTGTAGCCGAGGCAGACCCCGGATTTGCGTATGTCTCATTTATTTGCTAAATTTGCAATTTGAAATTAATTTCATCAAACTGTGGATATAGACCCTTTACCGATTTTTTCTCTTTGCAATGTCCCGGCTATTGAATTTCACGCCCCGGACTCTTGGCTCAGCTGGACTGTGATTGTCCTGATTGCCGTGCTGTGCCTTGGCTTGTCCGCTTTCGTCAGCGGAAGTGAAATAGCTTATTTCGGACTCTCGCAATCAGACCGCGAATTTATCGATGACGAACAGACGCGAGAAGAATTGCCCGCCGCGGCAAAAGTAAGCGCGTTGCTCGCCCGGTCCGAGCGCCTGCTTGCTACCATCTTGATTGCCAACAATATGGTGAACATCACTATGGTTGTTCTCCTCTCTTTCGCAATTAATCAGGCGGTTACCTTCAACAGCACCATACTTAACTTCCTGTTGCAGACAGTATTCCTCACATTCCTGTTGCTGCTCTGCGGTGAGATTTTCCCCAAGCTCGTTGCAAAAGGAAGACCTCTGAAATGGGCTTTGTCGTCCGCCCGGGGAGTCACGCTGCTGTTCCGACTGCTGAAAGGCCCGGCCTCGCTCATGGAGAAAAGCTCCGGCATTGTGCACCGCATAATCAGCAAACACGAGGAGTCAATCTCCACCGATGACCTCTCGCAGGCTCTCGAGATGAGCGACGAGCCGGCCGGAAAAGACAAGGAGATGCTCGAAGGTATTCTCTCTTTCGGCGAAAAAAATGCCGCCGACATCATGATCAGCCGTGTGGATATCACCGACATTGAATTCCATGAGGGATTTGATCAAGTGGTAAACGTAATCCGCTCCACCGGCTACTCCCGAATTCCGGTTTACGATACCAACCGCGACAATATAAAAGGTATTCTGTACAGCAAGGATATGCTGGCATATGTGGGTGAACGCGATGACTCCTTCGCATGGCAATCGCTTGTGCGCCAGCCATATTTCGTGCCGGAAAGCCGCATGATTGACGACCTGCTCGAAGATTTCCGAAACAAGCACATACACATTGCCGTGGTGGTTGACGAATACGGCGGCACACAGGGCATTGTGACTCTCGAAGATATTATCGAGGAGATTGTCGGCGACATTGATGATGAGTACGATGAAGACTCTCCCCTGTTCAAACAGCTCTCCCCGGACACTTTCGTATTTGAAGGCAAGATACCGCTCATCGATTTTTGCCGCATCACCGAGACCGACCCGGAAGACTATGAGCAGTATGGCGAAGCGGAAACTCTTGCCGGACTTCTCTTGGCCGTGAAAGGCGATTTCCCGTCAAAGAAGGAGGCTCTCACCGTAGGCCGATGCCGCTTCCTTGTGCTTGATATTCAGAAACACCGCATCATCTCGGTGCGTTGTAATGTAATCCCGAAAGATGAACAGTGAATTTATATATTGCAGACACCGCACGCCCATCGGAGTGAAGGTTGAGGAAGTGAGCGGCGGAGAAGGCCGTTCGGCAGCCGTGTGGAGAGCTATGGCCGCTCAGATTTGGAAGGAGAACGGCCGCACCGGCTATCGCAATGTGGCGCATCTTGACAATGGTGCTCCCCTGCTTTGGGACGAACCGGCGCGTATCTCGATTACCCATACCCAAGGGCTGTACGCTGTGGCAACCCTCCCCCCTACCCCGGAGGCAAACCTTGAATCTTTCAGCGAGCGGACAGCCCTCGGCATTGACGCGGAACGCGCTGACCGCGCTCAAGTATTCAAAGTGCGTGAGCGTTTCCTCAGTGAAGATGAATTGAGTATGATTTCCGCCGAAGACCTCGCGGCAAACATCACGGCATGGATTTGCAAGGAAGCCCTGTACAAAGCGGCTCTAACCCCGGGCCTTGACTGGCGAAAGCAAATTTTAATCAGCAAGTTGCCCGAAGCCAACGGTCCTCTCGGTTCGGGGCGTGTGCAAATAAACGGCACTTGGCTCGACTTCTTATTATATTCATTCCGCACCGGCGAAGACAACGAATTTATTGTGACCATAGCCATAACGGCACATACAGCAACATATTCCAAAAACAAGAATTAAGATGAAAATAGATCAACAGATACAATTGGCCGTAACTCACGCTTTAAAAGCACTTTACGACCTAGACACCGACCCGGACAAGGTTCAGGTGTCCGCTACGCGAAAGGAGTTTGAGGGCAACCTCACCGTGATGGTGTTCCCCTTCCTCAAAGCCTCGCGCAAGGCTCCGGAAGCCACAGCCGCTGAAATCGGTGAATGGCTCAAGGAGAATGAGCCTTCGGTGAGCAACTTCAATGCCGTG
Organism: Prevotella sp.; assembly: GCA_023662865.1. Taxonomy (GTDB): domain Bacteria; phylum Bacteroidota; class Bacteroidia; order Bacteroidales; family Muribaculaceae; genus Lepagella. The sequence continues at coordinate 15,237 of JAMPIK010000032.1, read as the reverse complement.
AAGGGTTTCCTCAACCTTGTAATCGAACCGGCTTACTGGGCCGGCGTACTCAAGGAGATTGCCGACAAGCCGGACTTCGGCTTCACCCCGGTGACCGAGTCTTCCCCTTTGGTTATGGTGGAATACTCCTCGCCGAACACTAACAAGCCGCTCCACCTTGGCCATGTGCGCAACAACCTGCTGGGCTTCTCGCTCGCGCAGATACTCAAAGCAAACGGCAACAAAGTAGTGAAAACCAACATAGTTAACGACCGCGGCATACATATCTGCAAGTCAATGCTCGCATGGCGGAAATGGTTTGACGGAGCCACCCCGGAGTCTGTCGGCAAGAAAGGCGACCACCTCATCGGCGACTGCTATGTCTCCTTCGACAAGCATTACCGCGCCGAAGTAGCGGAAATCATGGAGCGCGACAATTGCACCAAAGAAGAGGCGGAAGCAAAATCCACCCTCATGGCCGAGGCTCGCGAAATGCTCCGCAAGTGGGAAGCCTCCGACCCGGAAGTGCGCACCCTTTGGGCAAAGATGAATCAATGGGTGTACGACGGCTTCGACAAGACTTACAAGCTTATGGGTGTGGATTTCGACAAGATATATTACGAAAGCGACACCTACCTTGAAGGCAAAGAGCTTGTACTCAAAGGTCTTGACGAGGGGTCAATGTATCGCAAAGAAGACGGCTCGGTGTGGGCAGACCTCACCCCCAACGGCCTTGACCACAAACTTCTGTTGCGCTCCGATGGCACTTCAGTCTATATGACACAGGACATCGGCACCGCCAAACTCCGCTACCGCGACTTCCCCATCGACAAGATGATATATGTGGTGGGCAACGAACAGAACTACCACTTCCAAGTGCTTTCAATCTTGCTCGACCGCCTCGGCTTCAAGTGGGGCAAGGATTTGGTGCACTTCTCCTACGGCATGGTGGAACTCCCGGAAGGCAAGATGAAAAGCCGCGAAGGCACGGTGGTAGACGCCGACGACCTCATGGCTGCCATGATAGCCGATGCCGCCGAAGCTTCCGCCGACCGACTGAAAGACCTGCCGGCTGACGAAGCAGCCGACATCGCTCGCAAAATCGGCCTCGGTGCTTTGAAATACTTCCTGCTGAAAGTCGACCCCAAGAAGAATATGCTCTTCAATCCCAAAGAGTCCATCGACTTCAACGGCAACACCGGACCGTTCCTTCAATACACCTACGCCCGAATCAATTCCATGCTGCGAAAAGCCGAAACTGACCCGTTTGCCGATACACAGGCAATCTCCGGCGTTGTTCCCTCGGAGAAAGAAGCCTCGCTCATTCAGCTGCTGGCCGATTTCCCCGACACGGTAGCTCTCGCCGGCCGCACCTATGCCCCCTCGGTGATTGCAAATTACGCATACGACCTTGCCAAAAACTACAACCAATACTACCACGACAACCCCATACTGAAAGAGCCGGACGCCGCCCTGCGCCGACTGCGTATGCTCCTCTCCGCAGTGGTGGCCCGCACTCTTGCCGCCGCCTGCTCGCTGCTCGGCATCGAAATGCCGGAACGCATGTAAAATAAACAACCGAAGATTTACGTTATATAAATCAGAAACACATATATACATATATATATTATGCAGTATTACAACAATCAGACACCACCGCCCCCACCGTTTGCATCGGGTGCCTACACCGTGGCCGAACAGGTCAACGCCGTGATGAAGAAAGTTTATGTCCGCATGTTTATCGGCCTTCTCGTCACATCATTTGTGGCATTGGCTGTTGCTTCCTCTCCGGCAGCCTTGTATTTCATCTACTCCAATCCCATCGTGTATTGGGGTATGCTCATCGCAATGGTTGTGATGTGCTTCGCCATTCCCGCAAGGCTGAACTCCATGAGCACAACCACTTGCCTTGTACTCTTCCTCCTTTACTCCGCATTGATGGGAGCCTCCCTGTCGGCCATATTCATTGTATATGACATCGGCTCAATCACATACACCTTCTTCATCACCGCCGGAATGTTCGGAGTGATGAGCGTGTACGGCTATTTCACCAAGAGCAGCCTCTCCAAGATGGGAAGTTTCCTATTCATGGCTCTGATAGGCCTTATGATTGCAATGGTGGTGAATTGGTTCGCCCACAGCAGCACGCTCGACTGGATTATCTCATTTGCCGGAGTACTCATTTTCACCGGCCTGACCGCTTACGACACCCAACAAATCAAGCAGATAGCCGGCGCGAACCTTGCCCCGCAGCTCACCGACAAACTGGCTACCATGGGCGCGCTCAACCTCTACCTTGACTTCATCAACCTCTTCCTCTTCCTGCTCCGCTTCCTCGGTTCATCAAGAGACTGAGAAAAATATCAGGCTTTCGGGTGCTGACCCGCCCGGAAGTCACCATTGCACAATTATGGACGAACTCAAAAAACTACTGAAAGACGAGTTGGGCTTCCTGCCCGAGGGCGATGGCATGGACCGCCTGCTTGAGCGCGGCGACTGGTTCTCATGCCCGGGCAGGACAATGCTTGTGGAAGCCGGGAAGAAAGCCACCGATGTCCTTATTGTACGCGAAGGGATTGTCCGCTTTTGGGATATGGACGGCGACAAAGAGCGCACATTCGCATTCGGCTTGCCCGGCTCCCTGATGCAGAACAAGCACTCATTCGTGATGCACCTACCCTCCTATTTCAATGTCGAGACCTGCTGCCCCACTACCATACTCCGAATCTCGGAAAAGGATTTCTGGGAGGTGGTAAACTCCGACCACAGCCTCACTTTGTGGATGCTCCATTACGCCTACGGCGAGCTCTTCTTCCAAGAGCACAAAAACTCCAAGACCCACAACGGCACCGCATGGGACCGCTTCAAAGCAATGCTCGGCGACCGCCCCATGATAATGGAGAAAGTGCCGCAACGCATCGTGGCCTCTTATTTGGGCATAACGCCCGAATACTTCTCCTCCCTCAAACGCCGCTTCCTGCGCGAACGCAAATAGTTAAAAAAAAATCAAAATATAGTATTTCTTAAACTGTATTAAGCCTCAATAGATGAAAATAAGCTAAATTTGCAACCAACAAATTACTACGCTTATGAAACATCTATACCTCAGCCTCATGGCAACTATTGCTCTCGGTGCCCTTTCCGCTTCCGCAGAAGACACGTTTACAATCACCGTGGATAATGTCACCAAGACAGACGCTCACGTGAAAATCGTACCCTCCAACCCTGAAAAGAATTTCAGCTTCGACATCATAAAACAGGAAATGGTAGACCGCGCCGGCGGCCTGGACATGATTTACGACTACCACGACCTCTCATGGTGGGTGTTCGTGGCCGAGCAGTATGAAGTGGACTGGCACGAAATAGCCAAGACTTATGAGAACTACGGCACTGTCGATGATACAGCCGAAAAGCTTACCGGCGGCAGGCTCATATGGGACACCGAATATGTAGTCTACGCATATTACCTTGATGAGGAGTATGTGCCCTGCTCGGAAGTTTACTCCGCATCATTCAAAACCGAAGCGCCCAACACTTCCGACATTGACTTCAATGTGGAACTGGTGAATGTTGTCCCCGATGAGGCAAACGGTGAGGGCAAGGTGAAGGTGACTCTTCGTGTCACTCCCACCAACGATGACTTCTACGGTAACCACCTGCACGAGTCCAAGTTCTGGGATTTCTATGACGGCAACGAGCAGTACACCTTCAAGGACTATCTTGACAATCAGGTGTATCCGTTCATCACCTCAGTCCGTTCCGGAGTGCAGGAACTCACTTACAGCCGATGCAAAGAAGATAGCGAATATGTGTTTGTCTCATTGGGATACGATGAAACACCCACTACCGGAGAACGAGTACACATGTTCCGCTTCAAATCAGAAGTAAGCGGCCTTGACACCGTAAATGTTGCGCCCAATGCAATTGTGGCTGTGAAAGGCGGAGTGCTGATTGACGGTGACTACGATGCGCTGGCTGTTTATGCAGCCGATGGAAGCACCGTAGGTGTGTACCGCAATGCAAACTCTATTGAATTGCCGGCCGGCATGTATATCCTTAACCTGAAAGGCACAGACGGCAAAACTCTCACTCAAAAAATAATTGTACGCTAAAACATAAGCGGCTGCCCGCTTCAAGCAAAGTTACTTCATAATAGATAGATTTGGCAAGGGAGGAAGAAGTTGCGAAACTTTTTCCTCCCGTTTGTTTCGCACATTTGATATTTTTATTATTTTTGCATAATAATGTAGATGAATTAAGATGAAACGATTTATATTTTCAGCAATCATGAGTTTTTCAGCTGTGTGCCGGGTGTCTGCCGACACACAAGCTTTTTGGTTCACCTCCGAGAGCACCGGGTCGGAATTTGATCTGATGGGGCAGGTATACGCCATATCGGAGAACGGGGAGTATGCCGTGATAACAGACGATGAAATGAACGAATGTTATCTGTGGTGTCTTTCCAATCCGGGCGTACTCAAATCCATGGTATGGGAGGAGGAGGGTCGGCGTGTGCCTCTTGAACTGCGAGGGGTGAGCAATGAGGGCATGGTTGCCGGCTCTTACCGACCATATCAGTCAAATGCCTGGGTGCCATTCGTGCAGACGCTTACGGGAGAGCGCATGAAGTTGCCCGTGCCGTCAGACTCACGCAACATGAATTATCCATGCGCGGTGAGTGGCGACGGCGGCATAGTAGGCGGCTATATAGGCAACAAGCACGGGCAGTCGCATCCGGTGATATGGCATCGGAACGCTGCCGGAGAGTATGAATTGGATTATAACAAAGACTTGCGGCTTACGCATCAAGGGCTGCCGGTGTGCTGTATGTACACAGACGGCACGGTAGAGGGTACATGGCTCGGGGGGAGCCTATATTGCGGGACCGGCTCAACGATACCGGCACTTTACAACAAGGGGGCGGTTGTGAAATGGAATGAGATTACAACCGAAGAGGTACCATGGTGGTACAAGGGTCAGATACAAGGGTATGAGCATGCATCTTTCATCGACGGGAAAAGAGATTTGTATTTTGACAGCAACGATGTGATAGCGGCAGGGTTGTATTGCGCGGACCGTGAAGGAAATTTCTATGGCACGCGCATGGTTGTCGGAGAACGCGTTACAGACGACAAGATGAACCCTGACTATGGGCTGACACAAGGAGACAGGTATATGTGGGGCAGAGTCAATACACAAACCGGGGAATGGGAAGACACGGAGGGCTTCCGTCAGGTGAGTTGCGCGCTTACAGCGGAGGTGCTGTTTGCAGACATGCAGATTTACAAAGAGGGGGTAAGTGGGAGCGGTACACCGCTGCGAACCGAGTTGGGATTTGAAGACGGCGGCCGGAATGTGATGGGAGTGAGCAAGGCATCAGCCGACGGGCGTGTACTCGGACTTACATATTCGGCATTTGATGTTGTGGGTGTGGAACATGTATATCCGTTAATACTGGTGCTTGACACTCCTTTAACGGGAACAGAGAGCATAGTTGCCGACAAGGCGGGAGAGTTTGTCGTAATTGCCGGTCGCGGCTTTATTGAGGCAGCAGGCGGGGCTGAGGTTTCGGTGTATGACCTTCAAGGCAAACTGACCGGAACCGGCGTACGACAGGAACTCCCGGCGGGAGTCTATGTGGTAAGAGCTGACGGACACAGCTATAAGGTGCGAGTGAGGTGAGCATAATTTGTTTGTCCAATTAACAGGTTAGTTGTATTCAGATTGTGCATCAAAGCAAGGACATGCCTTGTTTGCGAACTCCCGGTGGCCGTGGACTGTGGCTTGGGGGTATTTTGCTTTGAGTGCTTTTATCAGATTTATGAGGGCATCTTTTTGAGCGGGGGTTCGGGTGTCTGCCGGGAGTCCGTTTTTCAGACCTCCTATGTAACAAATGCCTATTGAGTAAGTATTCCGACCGAGACAGTGTGCTCCCTGCACGGCTTCGGGTCGCCCCGGTTCAATATTTCCGTCAATGCCGACTACCCAATGGTAACCGATTGAATTGAAGCCCCGATGGCGGTGCCATGTGTCAATATCTTTTGCTCGGAAATTTTTTCCGGCTTCCGTAGCACTGCAATGAATTATTATTTTGTCTATCTTTCTCATTTTGATTTTCATTTTGATTTGTATTTCCAGTCAATTCCGAAAAGAGCGCCGGCGAATGTGAGCGTTTCGCCGAAAGCCACGAGTACGGAGGAATGAATTTCGCCGGGAGGGGGTAGTATGAAGGCGGCGATGAGCAGCCCGCTACCGAGGGCTATCATGCCGACTGCGCTGATAAGCTGCCAGCGTTGATTTTTGGTTTTTTCCATAATTTTTTCAGTTTTCCGTTATTGCGAAAGCAGAGGCCATGTCGGTGAGCAGGGAGTCCGCGCGTTGGAGACATTCAACGCGGAGGGCTTTTGTGCAGTCCTGCAAGGGAGGAGCAGCGTAGGTAAGCTTGTCCGCGAGAGTGAGCAGGTAGAGCGTTTCGTTGATTGAATTAAAAATTACAGTATTTAACTTGTCGGTGGTATTAGCAATATCAAGTTTAATAATTGCTGAATTTTCGTCCCATTCAAAGTCGGCGAGCCAAGGACGGAGTCTGTTGACAACGCGGTGTGCAGCGGAGACAAAAGAAAACCGGAGCAGCGGTTTGTCAATATTTTCCGTCATGCTGATTCTCCCGGAGGGAGCGTCAAGGTTTTGGGCAAGATTGAGGTTGAGCATTGCCACACGAGCTTTTACACGAGCGAAGACTTCGGAGAAGTCGTAGATAAATCTAATCATAACTACATTTTGTTTTTTATTGTTTATGAAGCGATTAATTTGCCGGAGGGGGTTATTGACACACCTGCTTGAGAGCGTTTGGAACTTTCATAACCGGGGGACATACGTATTGCTTTTGCACACCCCCATCTGTCGGCGTTGGGAGGGGTCATGATAATGGATTCAGCGTTCCGGGGACTGAGTTCCTTCCATATATTGAAGAGCGCGAGCCGGAGGCAGCGCTTGCAGATGAGAAATTTTGCACCAAGACAATGAGCGATATCGGGGTTGTAAAATGGAGGGGTTTTCATAACATAAATACTTGAATTTTTACTGCAAATTTAAGCATAAAATTTGCGTATTCCAAATTTTTGCGTAATTATTTTTCTTAATAATTTGTAATTTACTGGATTTTAGGTGATTGGATAGTGATCTTTTTGAGTGAAGATTGGCTGTTTAATTTGCAAATAGGGTTAGGTTGTGATTTTTTTGCTATATTTGCGGTATGAATTATGGTTTTGACAATCGCGATTTGTTTGCATCAGAGTTTGCATCAAAGTTTGATGCGGAGAGGAAACCTCGCCGTGTCGGCATAAGTGTTTCCACCTTGGCCAATCGTTGCAAGCAGGCTGTGGGCAGTGCGTCCGATTTGCAGGGGCAGTGGGTAGTAGCCGAACTAACGGAGGTTCGCAGCTCCGGCGGGCATGTGTATGTGGAATTGGCGGAGAAAGACGAAAGCGGCGCGATTGTCGCCAAGGTGCGGGGCAATATGTGGCGGCAGGTGTGTGCGCGCATGAGTGCGACATACGGCGGAGAAGTGATGCGCCGGATTATGAAGACCGGGAGCGAGGTGATGGTCTACGGCTCCATGGCTTTCAGTCCGCTATATTCCATCGCTTTCAATATCACGGATATAGACCCCACTTACCAACGCGACACCTCTCAGCTTCAGGCGCAGATTTTGGCGAAGCTTACACAGGAGGGAATCCTTGAATCGAACAAGAGACTGACTATGTGTGAGGTGCCTCAACGAATAGCCGTGATTTCCGCTGAGGGAGCTGCCGGCTACGGCGACTTCATGAACCAGTTGCTGCTCAATCCGTATCGGCTGCGGTTTTATCCGACACTGTTCGGTGCCACTATGCAAGGTGTAAACGTCTCCCCTACCGTGCGCGCCGCGTTGGATGCTGTTGAGCAGCGGCTTGATGAGTTTGACTGCGTTGTAATAATACGCGGTGGCGGTGCCACCACAGACCTTGTGGGGTTTGATGAGCTGCAATTGGCACGTGCCGTGGCTCTGTTCCCGCTGCCGGTGATTGTGGGTATCGGACACGAGCGTGACAATACGGTATTGGATTTCATAGCTCATACTCGAGTCAAGACGCCCACCGCAGCTGCGGAGTTTCTGATAACACGCGGTGCAAATGTGCTTGCACGCGTCACCGATTTGGTAAAGGCCATCGGCGCATATGCACAGAAAATGGTGCATGGAGAGCGGAGGCAGTTGGAGTTTTATGAAGACAAGATACCGACCCTTGCACGCACCCGGGCCGAGAGTGCACGTTCGCGGCTTAATGAGCTTACCGCAGCTCTTCCACTACTTGTACAGAATCGCTTGGTAAAGGCTAATTCAATGTTAGACAGCGCAATGCGTGCCGTGGAGGCCGGAGCGCAAAGACGGCTGACGGCGGAGAATATGCGTCTGGATAATGCACACCGTGTGATTGAGCGCGATTTGCAGGTGATTTTGTCAAGGGAAAAGACGCGCCTTGAGGCTTTGACGGATAAGGTAAAACTGCTCTCCCCGAAGAATGTGCTTTCACGCGGATATTCAATTACATTACTCAACGACAAGGCTGTACGCAGTGCCGAAGATGTGCCGGAAGGTGCGGAGCTTGTGGTGAAATTATATAACGGAGAAATAAATACCAAAAGGATATGAATGAAATAAATCAATTGCCGAACACGTATTCGGAAGCGATACGTGAACTGGAAGGGATAGTACGCCGAATGCAGAGTGATGACTGCGATATAGACAATTTGGCAAAGTATACGGCACGGTCGTTGCAACTACTGAAATTCTGCAAGGAGCGTCTGCAACTCACTGACGCAGAGCTAAAAAAACTGCTCGCAGAATTAGGATAGAGACAAGGCGTGCGGAGGCTCGGCGAGCTACTGTGATAGCATTGTACAAAAACGCAAGCAGTAAGAGTGTGTCTAATAAAAAATGTTAACATCAGGGCGGTGTATTTTGAGCTGATTTGGCTTATCTTGGAGGGAGCATAGCGAGCTATGTGACCGGAAAGAGAAGTCAAAGCAGCCGAAAATACACCGTAGTTGGAATTCAAAATATGTAAATTAACAATCATATACAATTGAATGAAATTGAAAAAACTTAAATATAAATATGTATTTGTCTCGCAGCTGCGACCCTGATATTAACATTTTTTATTAGACACACTCTAAATCGGGGGGCTACGCAAGAGACAGTAACCCCGGCCACTCACGGTTGTCACCGCGTGTGGCCGGGGTTACTTTATGTCGCGAGCTGCGCACGCCTCGGGGAAGTATCGGGCTTGAGGCGAGAATCGGGTCGGTTATTGAGCGTTGCGTCCGTGGCAGTTTTTGTATTTTTTGCCGGAGCCGCAGGGGCAGGGATCGTTTCGACCTACTTTCGGTTCGGCTTTTATCGGCTGTACGGGGCCTTGACGACGGCCGGCATTCTGAGCTGCCTGACGCTGCGCGGCTGCTTGCTGATCGTAGCTTTCGCGAGTGGTGGAATAGTTGGCATAGGGATTTGCCGTTGAGCTGTAAGCACTGTAATCGCGGCGTATCTGCTGCTGTTGTGCTTGCGCACGACGCTGCTGCTCCTTGGCTTTTTCCTCTGCCTCGGCTGCTGCCTTGGCTTGCTGCGCTTCGTCAAAGTCGGGAACGGCCAAACGGCCACGCATCAGAGTAGACACGGACTTGGCATTCATGTCGGAGAGCATCGTCTTCCACAGTTCGTATGCTTCGAGCTTGTAGATTACCAACGGGTCTTTCTGTTCGTATGAGGCATTCTGCACGCTCTTGCGAAGCTCGTCCATTTCGCGCAGTTGCTCTTGCCATGCCTTGTCTATTGCGTTCAGAAGAACTTGTTTCTCCCAGGCTTTTGTGAGTGAGCGACATTCGGTGTCGTATGCTTCCTGAAGGTCAGTGCGGAGGTAAATACCTTTGCGTCCATCGGTCATGGGTATGCCGACAACACCCTTCGCGCCTTGATTGTCAACGAAGTTGCGAATCCAGGGGAGAGCCTTTTCGCGCATCTTCTCCTTGTTGCGTTCCAATGTCTTCATGGCAGCCTCGGCAAGGGTTGCGATTGCCGTATTATTGTCTGTATGAGCGAGTTCCTCTTTTGTGAACGGCATCTCCATGGCAAACACTTTGAGCACTTCTTCGGAAAGCAATTCGTATTCATTGGCGTAAGAATTAATCAGTTCACCGGCCTGCTCGTAAATCATGTTGGCTATGTCGGTACCGATACGTTCACCTTTGAGGGCGTTCTGACGGCGACCGTACACTCCCTTGCGCTGAGCGTTCATCACGTCATCGTATTCCACGAGGCGTTTACGTATACCGAAGTTGTTCTCCTCAACGCGCTTCTGCGCATTCTCAATGGAGCGGCTAACCATCTTGTTTTCAAGCATATCTCCTTCTTTGAAGCCCATACGGTCGAGCATCTTCACCACACGTTCGGAGGCGAACAGACGCATCACCTGATCCTCGAAAGAAACGAAGAAGACTGATGAACCGGGGTCACCCTGACGTCCGGCACGACCGCGCAGCTGGCGGTCTACACGGCGGCTCTCGTGGCGTTCCGTACCGATAATGGCCAAACCTCCGGCTTCTTTCACCTCCGGGGTGAGCTTTATGTCGGTACCGCGGCCGGCCATGTTTGTGGCGATGGTCACAGTTCCGGTCTTACCGGCCTGAGCCACGATGTCGGCCTCTTTCTGATGTAACTTGGCATTCAACACCTGATGCGGAATTTTGCGCAGGTTCAACATCTTGCTCAAAAGTTCGGAAATCTCCACGGAAGTGGTACCTACAAGCACCGGGCGGCCAATCTTCACCATAGCCTCAACCTCGTCTATCACAGCGGCATACTTCTCTTTCTTGGTGCGGTAGACACGGTCGTTCATGTCGTTGCGGATTACCGGGCGGTTGGTCGGGATTTCCACAACCTCAAGTTTATAAATATCGTAGAACTCGCCGGCCTCGGTCATTGCGGTTCCGGTCATACCCGCGAGTTTTCGGTACATACGGAAGTAGTTTTGAAGAGTAATGGTGGCAAACGTCTGAGTGGCGGCCTCCACTTTCACGCCCTCCTTGGCCTCGATTGCCTGATGCAGGCCATCGGAGTATCGGCGGCCCTCCATGATACGACCTGTCTGCTCATCTACAATCTTCACCTTGCCATCGTCTATCACATACTCAACGTTCAAATCGAACAGGGTATATGCTTTAAGCAACTGATTTACAGTGTGTACACGTTCAGCCTTGATTGAATAGTTTTGAAGCAGGTCATCTTTGCGCTGCACCTTTTCTTCGGCGGAGAGGTTTTCATGTTCCACACCGGAAAGTTGCCCGGCGATGTCGGGGAGCACGAAGAAATCGGGGTCATCGGTTGTGCCGGTAAGCACTTCTATACCTTTGTCGGTAAGCTCAATAGATCGGTTCTTTTCGTCAATTACGAAGAACAGCGGCTCTACCGCTTGCGGCATTTCGCGGTTGTTGTCGGCCATATACTTGGCCTCTACTTTGAGCATAAGTTGCTTCACACCGTCCTGACTCAAGAATTTGATGAGCGGTGTATATTTAGGAAGGGCTTTGTATGCGCGGAACAGAGCCAAACCGCCCTCTTCTTCAAGCTGTTTGGCAGTCACCGGTTTACCGTCCTCGTTCTGCCCTTTATCGTAATTGGCTATCTCCTTGGGGTCATTGCTCCACGCGGCGGTAATCTTGCCTTTGGCCTCAATCAGAAGGTTGTTGGCCAATTTGCGCTGCGCCTCCACAAGGCGATGCACATTGGGCTTGAACTGGTTGAACATCTGGTCATCGCCCTTGGGCACGGGACCGGAGATAATCAAAGGGGTACGCGCATCGTCGATAAGCACGGAGTCAACCTCATCGACAATTGCATAGTAATGGTCATCGCGCTGTACAAGGTCGGAGATTTGGACTGCCATGTTGTCGCGCAGATAGTCGAAACCGAACTCGTTGTTAGTACCGAAAGTGATATCGGAGCGATAAGCGGCACGGCGTTCGGCACTGTTGGGCTCTGTCTTGTCGATACAAGCCACACTCAGGCCGTGGAACTGGTACAGAGGGCCCATCCACTCCGAGTCACGCTTGGCAAGATAATCGTTCACGGTAACGACGTGTACACCCTCGCCGGTAAGCGCATTGAGGAACACCGGGAGCGTTGCCACAAGGGTTTTACCCTCACCGGTAGCCATTTCCGCGATGTTGTTGGAGGCCTTCTTGTCGCCTTGCATAATACCGTGGAGCACCTGTCCGCCGATAAGCTGCACATCATAATGCACCATATCCCACTTCATCAGGTTGCCGCCGGCCACCCACTCATTCTTATAGATAGCCTTGTCGCCTTCAATAGTGACAAAATCCTTGCCGGCAGCCGCCAAATCACGGTCTGACTGAGTGGCGGTCACTTCAACGGTATCATTCTCCTTGAAGCGGCGAGCAGTCTCCTTAACAACGGCGAACACCTCCGGAAGAGCGGCATCGAGCTTCTGCGCATAAATCTTGAAATACTCCTCTTTCAGGTCATCGATTTTGCGCCACAGCGGCTCGCGCTTGTCATAGTCGAGTAACTCTATTTCCTTGCGAGTCTCGGCAATCTGATCTTTGTACACCTGCGCGGCACCGCGAATGTCATCGCGTATCACATCAATACGATGGCGAAGGTCATCATTGCTTATTGAGACAATCTCCTCGGAAATCGGATTGATTTCCTTATTCAGACGGTCCCACAACGGACGCACGGCGCGCTCGCTTTGGTCACCGAAAATTTTCTTGAGAATTGTGCTAAATCCCATACTTATTTATCTATATATTAACGTATTGCAGCCTCCAAACAGAAACCCGTTCAGAGACATGCACACCATTTATTCCGCAAAGTTACAAAAAATCCCCCAAATAACCCAATACGGCATTTCAATTTTACTCCAATTTACACATATTTCACATATTTTACGCTCTTCATCTCATGATGCTCACAACCAATTCAATGTTTTCAATGTTATAAGTTAATGAAACCTTCTAAATTGAAAAACCATGTTTGAAGATTTGCAGAAAAAAGCTTCGGACCTGCTCAACTCCGACAAAGCAAAAGAGGCCGTAAACAAGGCGAAAGATTTTATCAATTCCGACAAAGGGAAACAGACTCTGGCCCACGCCAAAGACAAAGTGGAAGACTTCGTGGAAGACAAAACCCACGGCAAAGGCATCTTCGGCTTCGGCAAGAAAGACTGATATTCCACTTAAAAGCTGATTATCAACAAAACGGCTGATAACACAAAAAAGGTGCTCCGAAAAATCGGAACACCTTTACTTTGTTTATGAATTTACTCGCGTTATTTTATGACTTTCGCAGCGCGTGTAGTGCCATCGGAATAACGGGTCAGGCGGATGCTGAGACCTTTAGTATCTGCGGAAACTTTGCGGCCTTGCAGGTCGTAATATTCATCTGAAACAACACGGCGGTCTGCACTAACTGTTTCAATTGCGGAAGTGGCTTTGCCTACCGGGGCTTTCACCGCGTTCTCTATTGTGCCGTCGGGGCGGAGCAAAAGAGCCACTACATCAAGCTTGTCCTTGTTCTGAATAAGATTTTCACCCTCTGTCTTGCCGAATGTGCTGACGGCCTTGCTTGTATCGAAAGTGCAGCTGAGACATTGGCTCTGAAGGGGTGAGAGTGTAGCATCTACGGCTGCCGCCTCTTCCGATGCCATTACTACCACATGGTCGTACACGGCATCCTTTATGGGATTGCCCGAGGTGCCCATGGGGGCGAGCACCTCGCCGAGTTCTTCGGCTGTACCGCCGTTGAGCGAGTTGGACTGCCACCACTCTTCCTTTATCTTCTCATCTGTTTCATGATTGCCGGTAAGGCCATTGGTAAGAAGCAGGAATTTTACGGTGTAACCTTCTTGTTTACAACCGTCTACAAACACCACGCCTGATTTGACTTTGATGCGTGTACAAGCCTCATCTTCCCATTCAGAGGCAATATCCACACCGGCTGTGGTTGCACGGCGCAGAGCCTGATCTACCATAGGGAGGATGCGGTAGTTTGAGGGTACTTGATTGTTTGAATCGCCGTAATACGGGTCAATTATCGGGCCTCGGTCAAGCACGGCTGAGGGGTAATGCGGTATTGCGAAAGGAGCTTCAACAGCAGTCATCATCGGGTCTTTCTTGTGGTAAGCGGCACCGATAAATCTTTCGCCGAAACACTCGGTAAGGTTCTGAATGGCCATTGTGCCGCGTGTGCAGGCGGTCCAACATGTGCCGGTGGCTTCTTCCATTACGGCGCGTTGCACCGGCACCAGTTCGCGAAACTCAACCGGGAGTGTGGTGCTTGTGCATTTACCCTGATTGGGCTTGCCGTTAACCTTTGTGATAGCCAAAGACATCTGTTGCTCCCGGAAAGTGTGGCCGGCTTAAACTTCATGTCAAAGACATAGGGAGTTTCCATACAGGGAGCCAAAGGAGTGGCGGGTGTGTAAGTGTCAGTACCGGACCAGTCACCTATGCTGTATGTGTATTCAATGCTTGTTATGTCTTCATCGCTCATATTGTAGACAGTGAGGAGCAATGTGGCCTCAGAACCGGTTTGTATGTACGGATATTCAGTATCCCAACCGATTATGCCGGCTGAGGGAGTGGGGAAATCACCGCCATAGGTTATGTAAATCGTCAATACACCTTTAGGTTTGTCCTCATAGTCCATCCATTTTGTAGCTGACTTGCGTGAGAAGAAATAGAAACCACCGGAATGTCGAGTCTGAGAATATAATATCGAGCCGTTACCGGATGTCTCATCGTTATAATCGCTCGCGGTAAAGGTATAACAGTAAAATGATGTAAAACAGATAATCAGATTTTATGAGATGGGGCCTTATATAGACGAAGAGATTTTTGCGTTGCACCTTGCTCTCGCGGCTCTTTCATTCCTATGCTTAAACATAAATTTTGTGGTGTAATAATATATTTTTGACACTTTTATCTTTTGTCGTGTTTCTTTGGTCACCACCTCGCAAGTAATTTATAATACAAAACGATAACAAAACGCAAATCGCCAGATAACCAAAGAGCCGGAAGCTTGTTTGCTATCGGCTCTTTGGGTTATGTGGCGATTTTGGGTGAAAAATATGTTTTTGTCTGTTGTGTTACAGGATTGCTTTGAGGGTGGTTTGGGCGTGAGTTATGATGTGGGGTTGGCGA
>JAMPIK010000031.1 GCA_023662865.1 Prevotella sp. | reverse complement strand
CGCCGCCTTACCCGAGAGGCTGAGAAAACACATTCTCAGCCTCTTTTTCTTTATAGATACACTCTTAATTTGACAACGACTCTCATATCGCATTAAAATCATCAAAACCAATATTTCATTTTATGTGTAAATTAAATTTTTATAATTGCCGTTTTTTTTTCGTAGGTGCGTTGATGTCTTTACTGATTACTGTGCTTTCACTCTCATCGTGTTCTGCTGAACATTCAGACCATATTGTGGGTGAATGGGCCGCGGACAATGATTCTGAACACGAAACTATTCTTGAGTTTACTGACAACGGTGTTGTAATATGGCACTATAATGGTGAGGACGGTAAATGGTCTGTGAAAGGAACATGGACAAAGAATGATGATGAGGAGTCTGAATACACCATGGTATTCAATTGCAAAACATACAATTCTAAATTAGAGAACCCCATGGCTGAGGTTGGGATTATGATTATCCTTAACGAAATATGTGGAAAGGAAATTACGTTGCATCTCACAAAAAACGGCAAGTTCTTGACCGGCTCCGTCGGAGCGGTAGACGGCTTTGAGAAATTCAGTTCCGGCTCGGGTAAATACGATGACATAAGAAAGAGAGATGTGGAATCTGATGTTTCTGATAACAATGACGAATCCGTTGAAGAGGCTGTTACTGAAACGTGTATTTCCATTATAGATGAACCTGAAGAAACTTTGCCGGCCGGTGGTAATATATCAATGGAGCATCTTGTATTGAAAGGAAATATCGATGATTATCCAATATCAATGGAACTCACTTATCCCAATCAAGATGAATCTGACAAATCTTTTGTATCCGTAACCGGTTCATATACTTATACTAAAAATGGCACTTCTTTGAGGTTGGAAGGCACAAAGTCTCCTTATGGGGAGTTTACCCTAAACGAATTTACCAAGGATGGAGTCAACAGCGGTCGATTTGATATTTACTTTGACGTTGACGGTACCATGATGGGTACATTCCATAATTTGATTAATGGAAAAGAGTTCAACGTTTATCTCGAATATGAGTGATGAACAACCCATCAAATCTGACCTGGTTAAGAGGGCGTGCCATGAATTTTGACACACCCTCATACTCAAAATCTTTAGAGATTAGCTTCGTATTGCACAGTATTAGCTGAGTAAGTAGTACAATAGCCCCCGGATAGAACTGATACCCCCGATTAACAGGTTGATTATGATGTCTGTTACGGAGAAGGGGTCGTATGTAAAAATTGCATGATGGCCAACGCCTGTTCCTATTTCGTCATAATGACTTTTAGCAATTGAGCTGAACAACATTGCAATTCCAAATCCGAAAGCAGCCCCACATATCACAGCTGTACGGTTATAATGTGAGCGCATCGCATTGTATATTCCATATATGGGAAAAGCAAATGATGCAGTCGCCACTGCGAGATTGTTTCTGCACTTAGGTTTAGTTTCAACTCCTTTCAGATCCATGTTAGGGCATACTTGTAGTGCTAATCCTGAAAGACGTGATACTTTACCGCTAGGAAGACAATCGTAGTCCTCCTGTGAGGGGAATTCAAACATACCCTTTACACAGGTATGTTTTTTAGAATCAGGATTCTTTTGATATTCAATTTTTATTTCATCATTTGGTTTTTGAGGCAGGGTAATTGAAAACGAGCAACCTTCGGAGTAATTGAATAGCTCATAGGCAATGTTGTCAACAGTCAGGGTGAGGAGGGCTGAATCTTTTCCCTTTGCATCTCCTTCCCATGTAAATTTTAGAGTGTTGTCTTGTCTTTCCATAAGGGGTTAGTTTATTCGTGTATATCGGTCTGTTTCTCCTTCGCATGTAACAGTTAAAGAGTCTTCTGAAATTTCTTCTATTACCAGAAGGTCATATCCGCCTTGATTTTTGAGTTCTTTTATCAGGTCTTGTTTAAACTCTTTGGCACTGTATGAGTCTTTGTAAAATGCACCTACAGTAGTTGATATGGATTTGGTATCAGGAGTTTGTTTTATGTAGTTGCTGTCAGCGACCTATTCACCGGAAAGAGAAGCTTTGCATATCAGGTCATACATTATATAACTTTCTTCGTAAGTCATATACTGTTGAAGGTCGTGGTGGTAACGATGCGGTTGAGATCCTCATCGGTTGAAGTAAACTTCCATTCGCCGAATAGTTGCTCACATATTTCGGGATCGTTTGTCACTTCAACGTTGGTAGAAGTACTGTCGTTGTCATCGTCTTTGTGCGATTTCTCTTTACAAGATGAAATGCCTATAAGAAGAAAAAATGCCAAAAGGGTGAAAATGATTTGTTTTTTCATTGTCGGCGGTATATTAGTTTGTTAATATTTTACGAACTTTTGAGGCTCTTGATTCAGGGAGGTTTCCTTTGCAAAATACGAATCCGGCAATCCCAAAAGAGACGATGTTGTTTGAACGGCCCACTTTCTGTGTGGTGTATGAGAATAACCACCAGTTATGATATTTTACCTGATCGTCTATCCATTCATCAGCAATTTCAAGGGCGAGTTCGTTTTGGGTATACTTGCCTACTTCGTAGTCGGCAAGTTTCTCCACATGTTTTTGTTTTGAGGGGTTGAAGATGAATAGCAGTACCACAACAACTACTGCCAATATGACTGTAAGGTGGCTTTTTACCCCCACTGTCATTTTCGTTATCCTCATTACTTACTCTGATTTCAGCCTGATCTTCCATATATCCGATATTGCATCGCGGTCATTCCCAACGTTGATGTTTAGGTTAATAATAAAAAAGCGTGGAATGATGATCTTGTTTATACTCAAGAGGCATCGCCAAACGCCCAACACGAAATAAACAGTCCACTCCCACGCCTTATCGGATATCAATACCCCTTGTCGGGTAGTGGATATACGACAAGCATGAGCGTTTATTGACTGCTTTGCCCTTCGTATTTTGAAATTGGCGATTTCCTTGAGAGGATAAAGCAAAAAACGCTTATAATATGTCAAAGAGGTCAATGACCTCGCTGCAAGTTACATATTTTTTGGAACTGCAAATTGTTGACCGTATTCTTGATTTTACGGTTGTGTGAAAGTGGCAGAACTCCGAAGCCAAAATTACTGCTGACCCGGTTGAGTTTATGAACGTTGAGCCGGAAATCCAACGTCATGGTTTGGAAATGTTGAGGAAATGTATGGATACCGTAGTTGAAGATGAAACAACTTACGATATTCACAAGGAGTACTTCAAAGATGAGGAGCAGGATTTGTATGAAGACGAAAACGATGTTGCCCTCATCAAGAAGCTCGGAGAAGCCAATTGGCTTATGACCGAAATCTGATTTTGCAGAAAATTTTGCAAAGAAAAAACACAGTCCCCACGATGGTGAGCCATCGCGGAGACTGTGTTTTGGTAAAGCGTTGGGGGGAATGAAAAGCGAGGCAACTTATTGCTGTCTCGCTTCGGGTGTTTTTCAGAATAGTGATTCGCACAGGATTCAAACCTGTAACCTTCTGATCCGTAGTCAGATGCTCTATTCAGTTGAGCTAGCGAACCGTGCTTATAAGGTTGTTGCCTTATTTACGGTGCAAAGTTACGGCGTTTTTTTAAATTGGCAAAATAATAATCTAATTTTTTGTAAAAAAAAGCGGACGAAAATAAGCGAACCGACTGTGTGGCCGGTTCGCTTTTTGAGAATGGGGGGTATATCGGATTATTTGACGATAACCTTTTTGCCTTTTGTCAGGTAGATGCCTGCGGGGAGTTCGTTGATGTTCTTGCCTACATATACACCGTTGAGGTTGAAGATTTCAACGTCGGCATTCTCATCGCTGATGATTGAGTCTATTGCTGTATCAGTGATGTTGTATGTGATGGTAAATGCCGGGTTGTAGCTGTTCATCTCTTTGTTGAAGAAGAGGCCTTCGGGAATGTCAATGGTGTAGGTGCCGATACGTTTGGGATTTGTGCCGTAACGCAAATAGAATGAGCCGTCTGTTTCTCCTTTCTGGAAGATTGCTGTTGCAAAGTAGTTTGCATCGGGGCATTTCATTGAGGCACGCGGGCTGTCGTTTGTCGGGGTTGTGCCGGCAGGGAATGTGAATGTTATTTTCACTTCCTCGTTGATTACGAGTTGTGAGCCGCTTTCGGGGTTGAGTGTCGGCATCAAGTCATATTTTGCCGGTTCAGCCTGCTGTTCGCCGCCGGTGACGGTGAATGTTGAGGTGAATGCTTTTGAGGCGTGACCTGTTGTCCAGTTGGCAAGATAGTCTGCATCACCGAAGATACCTTCGGGCAATGTGAGGGTGTAGTCACCGTTTACTGTAACGGGGGTGTCAAGAGCGAGTGTGAATGTTGTAATGCCTTCGGCAGTTGCAGCGGAGGCGATTACAACTGTGCCGTTGTATTGGGCATCTTCGCTTGTGAGGGAGGCCTTTACAGAGGGGTAGTAGCTGAGTTCACCATTGGCAGTAAAGCTGATTGCCAATGGATTTTCGGCTATGTTGACAGAGCTTTCGTTTTCAGGAGTTACGGAGGCTACTTCAAGGTCGTAAACAGTTGAAACGACAGAACCGCCGTCTACCATGAAGTAAACCTTGATTTCGGGGTTGGTGTGGCCGGTTTCCGGGTCTTCGCGCCATTCAGCATCGCCGAAAGTACCTTCGGGGATAGTCATGATGTATGTACCGCTTTTGGTGTCGGGAACGTTCTTGTTGGCAAATTTGAGAGTGCGGGTAAATCCGTCGTTTGAAGCCGGTTTGATTACACCGCCGCTGTTGTATTCGAGTGCTTCGCAAACGAGAGTAGCTTCTTTTGTGGAGTTCTCGGCAAGATCGTAATTGGCATCAATCATAAGTTGGGTCACTTCCCAAGTGAATTTGCTCATGTCAACTTTACCTTCAGCCGGTTTGCTGTTTTTGAGGCCGAGGTCGTATTTAACTGTGGGTTCGGGTTCGGGCAGACCGCCTGTGAATGTCACTTCGAAAGCAGCGGCTTTGTTAGCTTCGCCGTTGCCTGTTTCAACATAATCTTTTGTACCGAAGATTCCTTTGGGTATAGTGATTGTGTAAGTACCGTCGGTAGTGATGGGAGTGGGGAGTTTGAAGTAGATTTTGGTGGTCATGCCGAGAGCACCTTTTACAGGAGCGGCGGCGGTCACGGTTGCGTTTACATTATAACCGACGCGCTTGCAGTATACATTTACTGTTGCACCCTCTTTGGCATATAATTCACCTTTAATGTTGTTGAGGTAGAATTCAGAGAGTTGTCCATCGTAAGTATTTAGGTCAGCAGCATCCACTGTTTCGGGGTCACCATCGTCTACGCTGTTGGGAGTAAGCTTGCCTTCGGGGATTACAATGGTGTATTTCGGGCCGCCGATTTCGGCAGTGTATACGAATTTTTGTTCGACACCTGGGAGTTCTTCAATATCTTCCTCACCTACAAACTTGTAGAGATAATATGAGTCAGCAGGGATTACAATCGTGTAAACGGTGCTTTCGGTCATAGGCTCTTTCAGAGTGAAAGTGAGGTTTTTGCGAGTTACACCGCAGAAATCTTCGCCGTCTTTGAGCACTTTGATGTCGTCAGCGGAGTTGATTTCAACATCGTAACCTTCCACGCCGGAAGCGATGGTAAAGGAAGAGAGGGGAGTAGTGATAGTGCCCGGTTCGGGGTTGATAGTCAAAGACGCTTCGGGTTTGGGTTCTGCACCGCCACCTACCGTGTAGGTCAGAGTCATGGCATCCACATTTTGCATATTGGTATAGTCTTCGCTGTAAAGAGCCAATGCACCGGTGGGCAGACTTATAGTGTAAGTACCGTTTTCAGTAGCGGGCGTTTTGAATGTCAGAGTACAAGATCTGTCGGAATTCGTTTTGCCTTTTACTCCACAGAAATCTTTGCCGTCTTTTTGAACCATAACTTCATAGATAGTTTCAGCAGATACCTCGGGTAAGCCGTCAACATTTGATGTGAATGTAATTGACTCGAAAGGAGCTGTTACAGTAGAGCCGGAAGCCGGAGATACTGTAACGGAACTATTTACGGCTTGGCCTCCGGAGATGGTGTAAGTGAGGGTCATGGGGTTGCAGTAATAGCCTTCATTCTCTGAGCCTTCAAAACATGAAACTTCCCAACTGTATTCGGGGAAGTTGATGGTGTATTCACCCGGTTCGGTTGCTGTTTTTGCAAGAGTTACCTTAACAGACGTTTCGTTGTCATCGGTATATTCCCAAGTGATCCCGCAGAACGGCGCGCCGTCCTTTTCAACAGAGATGTCTTCCCGACTTGCGATTTCCACGTAATCGTAGTCGGCATTTGGCTTGATAGTCACGGAGCTAAGCTCGGTGACGATGCTGCCGTTTGCGGGATCTACGATTACCGGAGCTGTGAAAGACTCTGCCGCGAATGCAGACAGAGTGCAGACAGCGGCTGCGGCTAATGTAAATAGTTTACGCATAAAAATTGGAATTTAATTTATAGATAAAGAATTGTTGATATAAGAAAGGGGTGCGAATTTCGCACCCCTTTTGTCCGATTTATTTGATTACTTCTTTGGTTACTTTCGAACCGCGCTTCACTATGTAGATGCCGGCTGTCGGCTCTACAACACGGATACCTTGTAGGTTGAAGTACTCGGCTTCGCCGTTGAAGTCGGCTTCAATGCCTTCCACACCGGCGAGGTATGCAGCATACATATCGGCACCGGTAACTTTGTGCGCGGGGTTTTCGCCAAGCGCACAGCGGTTTGCATTGAGGATAGCGGGAATCTGAGTGCCTTTTTCAATTACGAAAACGGTGAGGTAGAGGTTCTCGGGATTGATTGTGCCACGAGCGGCGTTGCCAAGATCGGGAATACCGAGCTGCGTGTTGAATGTAACTTTCTCGCCGGCTATGAGAGTGCGTTCGGGCAGTGAGTTTTCAAGGCCGTGGAACTCATAAATCTCGCGTGCCACGTCTTGATAGTACATATTCTTAATCTTTGAGGGTAATTTAGACCAAGGATTGTCAACTTTCAAGCCTTCTTCAATTCCGGCACTATAGTTGTCCTGACGCCATGCGGAAGAAGATGAACCCTCCGGTGCTGTTACATTGTTTTCGGTAAGGATGAAGCCGATGAGGTATTTGCTGCCGTCCATATCCACAGAGGGTATAAGCTCGGCAGTGGCATCGATACCGCTCACTTTGCCGGCGTTTTTGAGGAACTTGCCGGATACGCTCACATCGCAGATTGCGACTGTGTCAAGGTGGCGGAGTATGGCTTGTGCGGCGGAGTTTTCGCGTTCTATGTCGAGATCCAAGTCTTGATCGTTAAAACCGATGGCTTCATCTGCACGATCCACTCTAATCATGGGGGCGATATTGTTCAGACCAATCATGTAGCTGTAATTTTCATTATACATGGGGTCGGTAGTCGAGCAGTGAATGCTGACGGGCAAAATGAAATCGCCGTATTTCTCGCTTTCTTCAATAGCCTCAATGGTTGAGATTGCTTTGGTGCAGTTACCGCAAGTGGTAAATGTGTCTTCCTCCACGAGGATGCGCTTGGTAGTTTGGAACATCATGCCGTTAACTGTGCCGGTGTACACGATGTCATCGTTATTGTCAGAGCTGAGGGTAACGGTGAAAGCGGCTACCTCATTGCTGCCTACTTTGCCGGTGAATTCAAAGTCTTTCGCCTCACCATTGGCGAGAGTGGCACCGCTTTCCACAGTTTCAATATCTCCGCATTTGAAGGTCAATTTCCAATTGACGAGGCCCTCTTTGTCCGTGCCTTTTATATTGACATTGACGGGGAAGTCTCCATGCAACTGATATTCGGGAGCCGAAACGTTCAACTCGCCGAGGTCGAGACGGCGAACAAGCACATCATCAATTGCCAAAATATCTTTGTCAGTGTTGAGGTTGGCAAATGATATGTAGATTGTTTTGCCTACATATTTGTCAAGGTTGATTGTGAAAGGAATAAAGTCTTTCTCCACGGCATCGCGGCTTTTGCCTACACCGAGGTCCTCAACAAAGAGAGTCGGCTCTGTGGGAAGGTTGTCTTTAGTAACAGGGGTCTCGGTGATGTACACGCGCAGGTCGGAGAGAGCGTGAGCATCGCCGCTGCGTATCGGCGCGCTCTGTGCTCCGAAAGTCAGATTGAAACCTTCTCCGGGAATGGTGATTGCCGGGAAGAGCAGCCAGTCGTTGGAAGTCTTGTCGCCATTCTGATAATATGAATGAGACATCAAGTATCCGTCAGCTGCTCCTGTGGCATCGCGGCCTGTCCACCAGGGCTGAGACACACCGTTTGAGTCTGTGAACAAGGAGTTGATGTTTGCTGCCGGAGCGTTGTGGTCAAGCTCCAGAGTGGTGTAATTCTTTTCCCAGGCATTGTCAAAATTTTGGTTCAAGAGATCTGTATGAGCCAGAGCCGGGAGTGCGAGTGCACCGGCGGCGAGGCTTAAAAGGAGTTTTTTCATTGCGTATTTTGTTTTTTATTTTGCTATTTTTGTTACTTTTGTGCCTTGGCGTTTGAGGTATATGCCTTTGTCGGGGTTGACTACGCGGATGCCTTGCAAGTTGTAGTAAACCGGCTCGGCGTTGAGGTCGGTCATTGAGTCGGTGTTGATATCCTTTATCGCTACTGTGGGGGGTACTTCTTCGTTGAGGTATTGCACGGTTGCGTTGAGGATTTTACCGGCATCGTTGGCATCTGTTACATATGCTACTATACGGCAATCTTTCAACTCGAAGTCTCTTGCAGAAGGCCATGTGATTTTCTCGGCCACCTCCGGTTTGGTAATGGTGAACGAGCTTTCGTACTCCTGACCGGGTATCATTGTTTCCGGCAGCAGGTTCTCAAGACCATAGGAGAATACCTTATTCTGCAAATCGATAACTTTAGCGTCCGTGCCGATTATCACGTCTTCAAGGTCTACGAGGTCGGAAGGTATGTTTTTCGGGAGGATGTTGTATCGTTCGTATTTCACACCATTTACGCCGTTTACTTGTTTGATTTCTGATATGCCGGCAGCCGGGTGTATGCTGCGTGTCAGTATGTATCCGATGCGATAGCGGTCATCGCTGTTGTCGATGTTTCCGTTGTTTTCATCGGCCCATTTCACATTTGTCTTCACTGTCAGTTTATCACCGTTTATCTCAAAGTCGCTGATGTCAATTTTCACGATTGTGTGGTCTTCGTAATATTTGTCAAAGTATCTCGGATAGCCGCTGCCGCTTGCCATTATCTGGTTGAGTACGAACCATGGAGCTGCGTATGTGCGGAACACATTGAAATAGTCTTCGCAGATAAACATATCCGGTTGCTGATGAAGCGCTGAAATTACGATGTTGTCGCCAAACTGATTGCGGAGGTCGTCCATGTCGAACTGCGCACCGGGGCAGTTGTTGCACCACAAGCCGGTGTATTCAGTAGTGGACAATAAGCGAGTGAAGTATGAGCAGAAGGTGCTTTTTTCGGCCAACTTGGTTGTTACGCCGTCGGCGTCTTTGATTGAAATTGTATATGCGGTTGACTCGCCGAGAGTTACTGGTATGGAGAATTCAAAATCGGCTGTCTCGCCGCAGCCCCATGTTTCGGGGAGGTCAAATTCTTGTGTGTCAGTGCCGCAGGTGAGTACTATCTTGCCGCCCTCTATGAGCTTGCCGAAGTTGGTGACAGTGCCGGTTACGGGCATTGTCTCGTTCTCGTTGCCAACATAGGCCGGTGCATTTACATCACACGCGAATAGGCTGTCTTCCGGGTCGCCGATGTAGATATTGTCAAGAGCGAGCATATATTTGTTTACGGAAGTGCAGACGAAGTTTACGGTTACCGTCTTGCCGATGTATTTAGAAAGGTCAACAGCATAGTTTGTCCATTTGCCGGGGGTGTTGTCAGTCTCGAAAACTATGACCGGCTCTGTAGCACCGGCTTCAAGTACAGTTACTTTGAAAGCCTCCGGGAATATGGGATACATGCTGCGAGCCACCCAACGGAGCATCGGAGCTGTGCCGGAAATTGCGATTTCCGGGGTAGAGAGGGTTGCGTCCATCGGTGTTTCAGACTCTGTGTGAGAAGCACATACGGCTGAATACACGTAAGCCACGGTAGGTTGAATTACAGTCCAGCCCGGAGCATCGGCATTGTAGCCTTGACGATAGTCGGCTGCAATAACGGTCGGAGAGTTTTCGCCAACCGTGTTTGTCATGCCTTCCGGCAGCTGCGTAGAATTGAATTGCGTTGAGAAGAGATAATCGGCATGAGCCGTGAGGGCAGCCGAGACGGCCAAAGCCGAGAGGAGTAATTTTGCGCGCATAATATTATTAATTGATTAGTACAATGTCAGGGGGTCAATCCTGACATTGCTGTATGGAGTGAAATTACTTCACAAGGATTTTGTGGCTCTTGCCGTCGGCTACTACGATGTAAACGCCTGCGTTTACGTTGGTTACGGCAGAGTTGCCAACCTGAGCGCCGTTGATGTCGTAAACAGCAACGTTTTCAGCACCGGTAACTTCGATAGTGTCGCCGTAAACGAGGATAAGGTGTTGAGCTTCAGTGTCGGCTACGATGTTCTGCAAGCCAACGATTGATTGGTCAAGCACAGCGATGAAGGGGTGAACAGTTTCTTTGCCTGTACCGTCAATTGTTGTGAAGTTGAGACCGAGTACCTGACCGTCGTTTGAAGCCTTGCTCACGCCGCCCCAATTGACGCCGTTGGTGTCGATTTCATATTTTTCAGCATAGTTTATCGGAGTGCTGCCGATACCCTCAGTGTACATATTGTGACCTACGAAGAACACGTCTTTGTTGAGAGCGCAACTTACGGCTTGACTGCCGTCAGCCTCAGTCCACTCGCCGGTGTGTACGTTGTATGCTCCCCAAGAGTAAGTGTCGCCTTTTGATATATGGTATGTATCAGCATCTTCATTGTTGTCAAGATTAGAGAAAGTTCCCACATGGAACTTGTCGCCGAAGAAGTTGCCGTAAGGGTCGCAGCAAGTGAATTGAGCTGATACATAGTCTGTGTCAGTGTAGCCATCGCGCTTGCCATCGATTGTTTCGTAGCGCATCACCCAGTGTTGCTCTTGTTTCTCACCTTTTCTGTAATATTCGTGGATCTCGATGATGTCGAGTTTGTTCCAAGTGATGACCTTACCTTGATTGTAAAGTGCGGTGATGTTTGAGCCGCCGCCACAGTAGAGTTGACCTCCGAGCCATGTACCGGCTGCTGTGCCATCGGAGTACATGCTGTTAACAAATAAACCCTGATGTGAACCCATTTCGGTATAGTCGCGCTCGCCGTTGGGATAGTATTGGTAAGAGAATTTGCCGTTCTCACCTTTTTCCCAAATCATAGGCCAATAAGCGGAGTATGTTTGAGTGGGATCGTCTTTCGCTACGTTGCCGCCTTTTACATATCCGCCGATTACGTTACCGTTTTCGCTGATGCCGATTGCGTAGTTGGAGTTCTGTACCCACGTCGGTACGGGAAGAAGGACAATTTCGCCATTCAATTCCTTGTAGAAAGGCATGAAAGCGTTGCTGCCGTAAGGACGATATGCACCTACAATGGTACCGGCGCTGTTTACACCGTAGACTTCCATTTTATAAATGTGTTCGCCATCGCCGTTGTTGAGATACTCCAACTTGTTGGGTTCGGATTTCTTCCACAGGTAGCTGTCAAGCATTTCGTCGTCAACTACTACCGCGTATTCACCATCGGGAGATACACAAGTCACGAGGCCGCAGAGGTTGTAGTCCTCATAAACTGAGGAGTTGTTAATCCAATACACCTCGGCCTTTGCAGACGCTGTCAGTGCAGCAGCAGCGAATGCTCCGAAAAGTAAAAATTTTTTCATAAGAAAAAGAAGTTAATAATTAGGGTGTTCAGTCAGACGTTCCTAAAAACGGTCTAAAAAACACCTGAAAATTTATAAAAATCACGTGCTGAAAAACCTTGGATTTTAAGGCAAAATAGCGCATTGAAAATTTGGGTAATTCACTGATTTTTTAGTATCTTTATAGTCTAATAATCAACTATAAAGAGATGAAAACATCAGATAAGAAAACGGTAAACGAGACACCTGAAGAAGAGCTCAAACGCCTCCGTAAGGAGAATGTCAAACTCCGCAGACAAAAAGGCCGATGAGAAAGCAGAGTATGCCGTTTCAGATGGCGCCCACAATCTGGGTGGCGGCATCAGAAACTATAGTATTCCTCATTATCTCGGCATCAGCCACACTTTGGGCAACTGCATGAAGCATGTCTATGGTAAAGATGAAGAATTTGAAGAACTTACCACAAAGCTTGGCAAGATACGCCTGCAATATCATCTCACCGACAAGGCCTGGCTGCTTCTCCCGAACATGAGGTCAATTGCCCGCTTCATGAATCTCTCGG
This sequence comes from Prevotella sp., assembly GCA_023662865.1. Lineage (GTDB taxonomy): Bacteria > Bacteroidota > Bacteroidia > Bacteroidales > Muribaculaceae > Lepagella. The sequence goes on along the minus strand of JAMPIK010000031.1, from coordinate 8,046 downwards.
AATGGGTCAAATGGGCCAATAACCTGCTTGGATGCATCGACTCTCTGGAGGGAAAATATCAGAAGGCCTATTCCTTCATAAAGGACTACCGTCCTCTCGTGGAAGAACTGCTTGTTGATATCGAGGCTATCCGTCATGTTGAGGAAATTTGCAAGAACCAGGGTTACAACAAACGGACAAGCGCCCTTTGCAAGAGCTATATAATCCGGAATGTAATCGGCAAGGCAAATAACTGGCGAGCCAAACTTGGTCTTGAACTTTTCGATTATTTCAAGAAGCTTGACGAAGTGGAAACAGATGCCACAGGCACTGCCAATATCTCGTCAGACATCATTGAATCAATCTTCGGGATGTACAAGTCAAAGCAATCTCCAAACAAGCTTTACGGGATTACTCCTCTGGTGCTTTTACTGCCGCTTTATCCAAAAATCGCTGTCTATTCAGTCGATAAAAAACAAGATTTCAAAGAACGCTTGGCCAATGTTAAACATGCGGATCTGGATCTCTGGGCCAAGGAGAACCTATCCGAAAATATGGTGGCGTTACGCTCAAAAACGCTCAAAAATGCGAGCTAATTTGGGTACACGTAACTGAACACCCTAGTTAATATATTAGTTATTTGTGTTTTAGAAATTTGGTTCAGACGGAAGGCATGCTCTCCGATGTGGGGACGCTTGCTTCGCCGTATATTATCATGCTTTATAACACCTTGTTGAATATCAGTTAAAAATGATAAATTATACACTGTTTTAACCAAAATATACAATTTTTAAGGCTATTAGGCCGTGTTTTTAATATACGGTTGCAAAGTTACAAAATTATTCATTATTACAAACTTTTCTATGGTTAAAAAAATTGTGGATTCCGCATATTTTACGGAATTTTAACAAAAGGAACTGAGCCCATGGGTAGAAATGGTAATTACAACAGAAAAAATGATAAGATTGTGTACTAAAATTGAATTGAGGGGACGTGGCAGGCCACGTCCCTCAATTGTTGCTGTATATACGTCATTGTTTGCGATGGTGGGGGAGGGGGAGGTGCTCGTACTTCACTATCATCAGGAGGTAGACGGCGAGCAGGGCGGTGCGGGTCAGGTAGGTTGCCCACATGTAGTGGGGCATGTATAGGGCATATCTGCCGGTCAGGTACAGGACAGCGGCCACCAGTGTGTACAGACCCATGCGTTTGTATTCGTACTTCAACGGGTAGTAGTGCTGTCCGGCTATCCAGCTTACTGTCATCATCAGACCGTAAGCTATGAGTGCCGCCCATGCACTGCCCATGTAGCCTTCCGGAACACCGATGAGCGGCACAAGCACTATGTTGAGAGCAAGCATTACCACAAAGCAGCCGACCGACAGGTACATCCCCCAAGCTGTGCGGTCAGTGAGTTTATACCACAGTGAGAGGTTGAAAGTGATGCCCATGAACAGCTCGGCAACCATCATAATCGGCACCACGTCAAGGCCGGGCCAATATGCAGGGCTGACAAAGTGCTTGAGCACCGGCAGATAGAACATCACTCCGAGGAAGATGAACAGGCCGAGTATCACGAAGAATTTCATGGCATCGCAGTAGGCTTTATTTTTTTGCAGGCCGGAAGATTGCTTTCCTTGAGCGAAGATGAAAGGCTCGTAGGCGTAGCGGAATGCTTGGGTGAACATCACCATGATAATGGCAATCTTGATGTTCGCACCGTAAATACCGACCATTGACTGTGCCACCTCTTGATTTTCAAACAGATAGGGAATAATCATTTGCCCCATGTTTTGGCTCATTATGCCGGCTACACCCAAAATGAGCAACGGCCATGAATATGAGAGCATTTGGCGGAGCAGCTTGCCGTCAAAGTTGTATTTACGACCGAGGATGTCGGGCAACAGCAAGGTGGTGACAACCAATGTTGATATGAAGTTGGCAACAAATATCCACCCGATGCCGAAAGCCTCGCCGCCACAAGGGGCGTAAAACCAGTTGATTGTGGCCGGGGCGTGCTTCTCCAACCATGGGCAGCAAAGCAGAAAGAAGACGTTGGCGCCAATGTTTATAGCCACATTCAGCAGCTTGATAGAAGCGAAACGTATGGGTCGCTTTTTGAAGCGCAGGTAAGCGAACGGAATATTGGTAAACGCATCAATAGCCACGATTACACCGAGCATCCAAACGAAGCCGGGGTAATCGTGCAGCTTGATTGCATTGCTGACCGGGTGAATAAAGACTGAAAGCAAGATGATGAAAATCAGTGAGGTGCAGCCTACTGACAGGAGCGAGGTGGTGTAAACCGTTTCCGGCCGCTCGCTCTTGTTGGCGTATCGGAAGAAGCCGGTCTCCATGCCGTAGGTAAGAATTACCAGAGCCACGGCTGTAAATGAGTAAAGGTAGCTCACAATGCCGTATTCCTGTGTGGGGAAAATCCACACATACAGGGGTACGAGACACCAGTTGAGGAAACGCCCGATAATACTGCTGAGACCGTAAATCGCGGTCTCTTTCGCCAATGCTTTCAGTCCGGCCATATTAATACTCGTCCCAGGATTTGATGCGGATGTCGTCAAGGCTCAGCTCGCAGAATGCCTGAATGAAGGCGGAGGCGAGGCGTACATTCGTAATCAACGGTATGTTGAGGTCAATAGCTGCGCGGCGTATCTTGTAGCCGTTGCTCAACTCCTTGGGAGTGAGGTTTTTAGGTATATTAACCACGAAGTCAATCTCGCGAGAGTGAAGCATCTCAAGAGCCTGCGGCTTGCCGCTCTCGGAGGGCATATACACGCGGATTGAGGGTACACCGTTCTCGCTCAGGAAGTTGTGAGTACCTTCGGTTGCGCAGATTGTATAGCCTTTGCGGTGCAGCATACGCGCGGCGTCAAGCAAACCCACTTTCTGGCGTGCGGTGCCGGAAGTGAGGAGAACATATTTGTCTTTGCGAGGTATGGTATATCCCACGGAGAGCATTGCTTTGAGTACGGCCTCGGAAGTGTCATCACCGATACAGCCCACCTCGCCGGTGGAACTCATGTCAACACCCAAAACCGGGTCAGCACCTTGCAGACGCGAGAATGAGAACTGCGAGGCCTTAATGCCCACATAATCAAGGTCAAAGGCACTCTTGTTCGGCTTGTCTACCGGCAATCCGAGCATAACGCGTGTAGCCGTGTCAATGAAATTTTGCTTTGACACCTTGCTGACAAACGGGAAGCTGCGAGAGGCGCGCAAGTTGCACTCAATCACCTTGATGTCATTGTTTTTAGCAAGGAATTGGATGTTGAACGGACCGGAGATGTGAAGAGCTTTGGCAATCTTGCCGGAAATCTTCTTGATGCGGCGCATTGTCTCGACATATAGCTTTTGCGGAGGAAACTGAATGGTTGCATCGCCGGAGTGCACGCCGGCAAACTCGATATGTTCGCTGATGGCATATAGCTTGATTTCACCGTTTTGAGCTACGGCGTCCATTTCAATCTCTTTTGCTTCCTGAATAAATTCGCTCACCACAACCGGATGCTGCTTGCTTACATTTGCTGCAAGACGCAGGAAGCGAGTGAGTTCCTCCTCATTTGAGCATACATTCATGGCCGCGCCGGAAAGTACGTAGCTCGGGCGAACGAGAATGGGGAAGCCCACCTCTGCAACGAAATCGTCAATGGCCTCCATTGAGGTAAGTTCGCGCCAACGCGGTTGGTCTACTCCTATTTCATCGCAAAGAGATGAGAATTTGTTGCGGTCCTCGGCGTTGTCAATGTCAACAGCTTGTGTACCAAGTATATTAACCTTATTGGAGTCAAGGCGTATTGCGAGGTTGTTGGGTATCTGACCGCCGGTGGAGAGTATTACACCGTGAGGCGCCTCCAAATCCAGAATGTCCATGACGCGCTCAAAGGTGAGTTCGTCAAAGTACAGACGCTCGCACATGTCATAGTCTGTGGAGACTGTTTCCGGGTTATAGTTAATCATAACCGGGCGATAACCCTGCTTGGCAACCGTGAGCAAGGCATTGACACCGCACCAGTCGAATTCCACCGATGAGCCGATGCGGTAAGCACCTGAGCCGAGTACCACAACCGACTTGTGATCACCAAGATAGGTGACATCATTCTCACTACCGTTATATGTAAGGTACAGATAGTTGGTTTGAGCCGGATATTCGGCGGCGAGGGTGTCAATCTGCTTCACCACCGGTATAATGCCGGCTTGTTTGCGATGAGAGCGAACCTTGTCGGAGAGTGTTTCCGAATTGCGGTTCATTTGGTCGCCGTAAAGGGCGCGGCCTATCTGGAAGTCGCTGAAACCCTGCTGTTTGGCGCGGCGCAGGAGTTCATCGCTCAGTTCACTGACATCGTTATATTTTTCAAGCTCACGGCCGGTGCAGATTATGCCGGCAAGTTTTTCAAGGAACCAGCGGTCAATCTTGGTAAGCTCATGTATTTTCTCAACAGTGTATCCGGCACGCAGAGCCTTGGCTATCACGAAGATGCGCTTGTCGGTAGGTTCGGCGAGAGCTTTGTCGATGTCCGGGATGTCAATGGCCTTGTTCTCTACGAAGCCGTGCATACCCTGGCCAATCATGCGCAGACCTTTTTGGATAACCTCCTCAAAGGTACGGCCTATGGCCATCACCTCGCCGACACTCTTCATGGACGAGCCGATTTCGCGGCGAACGCCATGGAATTTGCCGAGATCCCAGCGCGGTATCTTACATACTATGTAGTCAAGAGCCGGCTCGAAGAAGGCGGAGGTGCTTTTGGTTACAGAGTTTTTGAGGTCGAACAAACCGTAGCCCAAACCGAGTTTTGCGGCAACAAAAGCCAAAGGATAGCCGGTGGCCTTGGAGGCGAGGGCGGAGGAGCGCGACAGACGTGCGTTTACCTCGATTACACGGTAGTCCATGCTCACCGGGTCGTAGGCGTATTGCACATTACATTCGCCCACAATGCCGATATGGCGTATTATTTTGATTGCAAGTTTGCGCAGGGTGTGGTAGTCCTCATTGCTGAGAGTCTGCGAGGGAGCGACCACGATACTCTCGCCGGTGTGTATGCCCAGCGGGTCGAAATTCTCCATGTTGCAGACCGTGATACAGTTGTCAAAGCGGTCTCGAACCACCTCATATTCAACTTCTTTCCACCCTTTAAGACTCTTCTCTACAAGTACTTGTGGCGAGAAAGAGAGTGCTTTTTCCACCAAAGAGACAAGCTCGTCGCGGTTGTCGCAAAAGCCGGAGCCGAGTCCGCCGAGCGCATATGCGGCGCGTACAATCACCGGATAGCCGAGCTGGTCGGCGGCAGCAACCGCACCTTCCACACTGCTCACCGCCTCGCTCTTGATTGTCTTGACGTCAATCTCATCAAGTTTTTTTACGAACAGCTCGCGGTCCTCTGTGTCCATAATAGCCTGCACCGGTGTGCCGAGCACCTGAACGCCGAACTCGGCAAGTGTGCCGTCTTCATACAGTTTCACACCGCAGTTGAGGGCTGTCTGTCCGCCGAAAGCGAGGAAAATGCCCTGCGGACGTTCCTTTTCAATTACTTTCTTTACGAAGTAGGGGGTGACGGGCAAGAAATATATTTTGTCGGCAAACCCTTCGGAAGTCTGCACGGTTGCGATATTCGGGTTGATAAGAACCGTAGAGATACCTTCCTCTTTCATGGCTTTGAGAGCCTGCGAACCACTGTAGTCAAATTCGCCGGCCTCACCGATTTTTAATGCTCCCGAGCCGAGAAGGAGTACTTTTTTTATTTCGTTGTTCATAGGAGTGTACTGTTATAAAAGAGCCATGAAATCGTCGAAAATAAACTCTGTGTCTTTGGGGCCGGAGCTTGCCTCCGGGTGGAATTGGGCTGAGAAGAAAGGCTTGGTTTTGTGGCGTATACCCTCGTTTGTACCATCGTTCATATTGATGAAATGCGGCTCCCAATCAGAGGGAATTGTGTCATTGTCTACGGCAAAGCCGTGGTTCTGGCTTGTGATGAAACACTTTTCCGTGCCGACAAGGCGCACCGGTTGGTTGTGTGAGCGGTGACCGTATTTCAGTTTATAGATTTTTGCTCCGGCAGCTTTCGACAGCAATTGGTTACCCATACAGATGCCGCAGATAGGTTTGCCGGTCTCCATTGCTTTGCGTATATGGACAACTGTAGCCTCGGCAAACTCCGGGCTGCCCGGGCCGTTGGAGATGAACAGACCATCGTAGTCTATTGTGTTGAAATCATAATTCCAAGGCACGAGAATCACCTTTGCACCCCGACGCGTCAAGCAGCGGATAATGTTATACTTTGTGCCGCAGTCTACCAGCACCACTGTCTTGTCGCCGTTGCCGAACTCGCGCACCTCCTTGGTGCTTACTTTCGCGATGAGGTTCTCCTTGTTGGGGTCGTGGAAGTCAATGTCTTCACCCCCTTCCATCACGATTTTGCCGAGCATTGAGCCCTTTTCGCGCAGGTGCTTGGTGAGAGCGCGAGTGTCAATACCGTAAATTCCGGGTATTTTTTCAGCAATAAGCCATTCGCTAAGTGAGCGTTCTGCCTGCCAATGGCTCGGTACCCAACTATAATCTTGACAAACAATTGCCTCGCAGTGTATTGCACTTGATTCAAAATATTCACTCATCTTGCCGCTCTCATCGGTGTCCTGCCCCGGCACACCGTAATTGCCGAGTATGGGATATGTGGTGACGAGTATTTGCCCTTCGTAAGAGGGGTCAGTAAGGCTTTCGGGATAGCCGGTCATTGCGGTGTTGAACACCACCTCTCCGGCGCATGGACGTTGATATCCAAAGGAATAACCGTCAAAACGAGTGCCGTCTTCCAATATAAGCGAAGCACGGCGGGGTGCGTTGTTGTCTTGCATCGGGAAATATTGTATTTATCGGTGCAAAATTAAGAAATTTTCTGCAACCTCGCAACTTATTTTTTTGCAGTGCGTATGGCGGCATTGAGAAAACGTGTCGCCGGCAATACAAAATATTTGTTGCACACGGCGCCGGCTACAAGACAAAGCACCAACGAAAGTGTCATTTGTCCCCAAGTGTCAATGATCGGACATACTCGGATTATGATGTTGATTATTATCGTATTAACAATATTGTGCAGCATAAAAACACTGAAGCTGATATTACCCAGAGCAATGAGAGGCTTGGATTCAAGAAGGCTCCGGATAATTGTGGGCTTCTCGCAGTCGGCGCGTGCAAAGATTACAATTAAAATAGTGAGTGGCACCCACCACCAGAAGCACAATGTATAGCGCTCCGGCAGCCGGGGAGCTGCAATAATCATAGCCAATGTCAGAATGATTGCCCCGACTTCAAGCGCATTGAACAGTTTAGGGCTTTTTATGTCAAGACGGCTGAATAACCGACAGGCAGCCATGCCGATAAAGAAATCCGCCAACCGCGCCGGCGGTAAGATGTATATACCCCAGTTGAGCTTGTCCGCCGGAATAATGTGTATGTATACGAAATAAGCAATCGCCGTAATGCCGATTATATATATAAATGTATGGGGAGAACAAACCGACAGCCTTGCCACCGGTATGAAAAACAAATAGCAGAACATCAGTGAGGAGAGAAACCAAGACACACCGTTCAGTGCGAAATGAATGTTCCAACTCGGAAACCAACTCTGTATAAGTAGTATATTGGGAATGAGTTGCGCGGCAGTAGGGTGGCAGTCGGTTCTGCAAAAATAGATGAGCAGCAGGGTGAATGAGAGGCAAAGCAGATGCAGCGGGTATATCCGAATCAGCCTGTTTGTCATAAATTCGCGTTGTGAATAATTGCCGGTTTCAATTTTGTCGGCGTGAGCCTTGTAAAGCACAAACCCGCTGAGAATGAAGAAAAAAGACACGGCACAATCGCTCGGGCTCTGAAACAATTCCTGATATTGAAAAGGGAAATGCCCCAGAAAAATAAACAATGTAAATATGCCTCTTAGCGATTGTAGTGACTTCAGCATAAGAACTCTAAAACAAAAAGCGGTGCGACTTGCATCGTACCGCTTTTGCGCTTCAAGATGGGCTTGAACCAACGACCCCCTGATTAACAGTCAGGTG
>JAMPIK010000030.1 GCA_023662865.1 Prevotella sp. | reverse complement strand
ACGAGAATAGCCCTTTGTTAGTCTACATCAAACACAGAAATTTGCTACTGCCCCCCTTTCGGCTTTGTTTTTGTTTTGTTGAGAATGAAAGATTTGTCAGTAGTTTGGAATTGTCTTGACCACGTGCAGACACCGTCATATTCCCGGGATAATATGTGGATTTACATCTGCAACTTATGGAGAAGGCTGTCACGCTCTGCCATACGGGACTTCCGCTATTGAGGCAGGTTCTATAAATTTAACGCTGCGAAATTATTAATTATTAGAATTGCAGGCTTTCGGCTGATTTTGGCTGAATTTTGACTGCTTTAATGCTTTGTTTCGGTCACAATGCTCGCATTGCTCCCTCAACAAACCCTTAAATCAGTCAAAATTCATCTCAAAATCACCTCGAATAAATTTATAGAACCTGCCTTGATAAATTTCAAGGTCAACATTGACAAGTAGGGCTGATTGGTGCTCTTTAGTTGTCATTGACGTTGCAAAGGTAGTATGTTTTTATGGGGGTGGGGAGGGAAAATGCTATGTTTGTTTGTAAGTGGTTGAGGGTTAAGGTAATATGGGAGGGATTTTTACATTTATTAACATAGAATGAGTCAGAAGACAGTAGGTCGGCGGGCTACGTGCGGTGGGTTGAGGGGCCTTTTGGCGGGTTTTGTATGTGTTGTGTCAGGTGTTTTTGGGTGTGAGGTTTGGTGATTGTGAATTTTTAGCTAATTTTGCGGTTACTATACTATGGATTTTGGTTCACACATAATCAACAGCTCGGATATTGGCAGGCAGACACCACGGTTTCTTGACAAAGAGATGCTTCTTGCCATTGTTTTCGTGTGGCTGTGCAGTGTGTTCTCGGCGTTGATTGCGTTCGGCACGTTTCGTTTGGATGCACCGCGTTCGGCATTGGAATATGCGCAACGTTGCAGTTTGGGATTTTCAATTGCCGCTCCGGTTATTTTAATTTCATGTCGGCTTGTTTCAGCGCAATTATGGAGCAGGGCAGCGTGTATAATCGTGACATTGCTCACGGCATTGATGTTTGTCGGCATTTCTGTCAATATGGCGGGGTGGCTGAGAGTGGAGGGCAGCAGTTGGGAACATCCCGGGTTTGCTCCGTGGAGCGATTCAAGTATAATTTATCTGATAGCGCAAGAATTGTATGAGGGGAAGCCTTCCGCTGATTTTGTGCCTACCGGGTATCCGCGTATCATAATAGCCTTCTTTAATCTGTTCGGGCAGGGAGTGTTGGCTCCGTTGTTGCTTAATGCTTTGTGTATGAGTCTTTCGGCTTGTTTAGCCGGTAAGGTGTGTGCTGCTTTGTGCCCGGCAGAGGATATGCGGCGGCGAGTATGGTTTGGAATATTATTGTTCGCGATAATTCCGAGTGTGGCATATTACGGCACATTGCTTCTTAAGGAGGCGCTGATTACATTAGGGGTGAGCTTGTTTGCATTGATTTTGGCAGACTTGTATCGGGGCAGATTGCGTCTCGGCTCACTGACAGGGGCGGCAATCGGGGCGTTGTTGCTGATGCTTACCCGGCATCATGTGGCATTGATGCTGATAGTATGTGCACTGATTTGCTATGCACGGGCTGCGTATAAAAAAGCCGGTACGCAAGCCGGCAGGTTTAATACCCTGTCGGTGATATTGCTTCTGTGCTTTGTCTCCATACAGGGAGGCCGATGTTTCAGAGGCAATCGCGATTTTGTACTGCTTGACACATCTAATGCCGAGGGCAACAGTCAGACAATGGCAACTTACGACACGGCGGAGCATTACAGCAGCTTATTCGGTAATTATTATGCCAAAAAGCCGTTGGAACGCACCGTATATTTACCGCTTACAGTTTCGGCACAATATTTTCCGCCTTTCCCCTGGAACTATACTCGCGACAAAGCGCTCGGAGCATTTGTACCGGTGGCGCATTTGTCTTTATTATGGTATATTGTCGGGGGACTTGTCTTCGGGTATTTCGCAATGTGTATATATCGTAAAAAGGCGTCCGGAGGGTTGCAGGCATGGGCGTTGATGTGGGCACTTTGTTATATCGGCACCGCCTATATGAGTGCCGGGACTGTGCCGCGATATTATCTTCCGTTCATGGCTTTGTGCATACCCATGGCTTTGCAGACCGTGCTCAGTGTAAAACGAGGAGCTGTTTCGCTACGTGTTGCAAATATTTATGCTGGAATATATGTGTTGCTGCTTACAATCGGATTGGTGTTGGCTTATAATTTTCTGAAAAGATGAACTCTCCAACTAATAAAATAAGCATCATCACACCAACGCTGAACAATGCCAACGGTCTGTGGCAAACACTCACCAGCATTAAGGCGCAGACCACCGCTCCGTTTGAACATATCATAGTGGACGGTAATTCGGACGATGATACAATCGCGGTGTGCAGAAAATATGCTGAGGGAGTAACTTATTCAGTGAAAATAATAAGGGCCGCGCCGGGAGGAATGTATGATGCAGTGAACAGAGGACTGAAAGAGGTGTCGGGCGACATTGTCGGCTTGCTTCACCCCTGCGATATATTTGCTTCCGAAGCAGTGCTTCAACGCATACATGATGCGTTTGATTCAGATGAAGAGCTTGACATGGCTTATTCGGATATTGTATATATAAAGGCATCGGGTGCATCGGGGCGTTATTATAGCGGGCGACCCTTCCGTCCCGGGCTGCTTAAATGGGGGTATATGTTTCCGCACCCTTCGATGTATGTACGCAAACATTTGTTTGACACTGTCGGCATATATTCCACACAATACAAAGTGGCCGGAGATTTTGAATGGCTCGTCAGGGTTTTGCTTAACAATAATATAAAGCACAAATATTTGCCGATGTGTGCCGTTAATATGATGAAGGGAGGAGTGTCCACAAAATTAAAGAATCGACTTTTTGTTACCCCCTTTGAGAAATTGCGTGCACTCCGCCTGAACGGACACCGGGTATGCCCGCTGAGAATGTTGAGACGTTATTTAATAGCCACCAAGAAATATGACAGAAATTAAAGATATATTGGTGACCGGGGCAACCGGCTTTATAGGCGGTTATATTATGGAACGCCTTGAGGGAGCCGGGTATAAACCCGATGTGCTTTCCCGCAAACCGGGAGTTGCCGTAGTCTGTGATTTGGAAAATGATGTGCCTGAATTGAATAAACATTACGACATCGTGGTCCATGCAGCCGGGACAGATGAGTTTTCGCGAGCCGATGCGCTTAATAATGAAGGCACCAAACGGTTGCTCCGGGCTCTTGAAGGCAATATGCCCGGGCAGATTATATTTCTGAGCACGGTGAATGTATATGGCAAAAATCCCGGGGAAGATGTGGAGGAGACTTGCTTTCTACGCCCCGATACACCCTATTCGCGCTCAAAAATCAGAGCTGAAAAGAGTATTGAGAAATGGTGCGAACAGCATGGTGTGATGTGCACGATATTACGCCCGGCGGCCACTGTGGGGAGAGGCATGCATGGCCGTCTTGTCAAAATGGCCGACAAGGTGAGCCGCGGCTATTATATGCACCTGCGAGGCAATGAGGGAGTGCGCAGTTTGGTAATGGCTGATGATGTGGCTAATGCCGTTGCCCAGACGTTCGGGGTGCCGGGGGTGTTTAATGTTACTGATGGATTGAGCCACTCGGTAATTGCAATAGCCGATGCCATGGCTGCCAACTTCAACAGTAACAAACGTATTTTATCTCTGTCCTCCGGCTTGGTAAATACGGGATTGAAGCTGTTCCCGGTAGTCGGGTTGAAACGTTTGTATGCCGAGCTTACCGCCAAAGCAACTTTTTCAAATAAAAAGATAAGCGCTGTTGCTGATTTTCAACCATATAACACCCTTGAGGTAATGGCACGCAAACATCCTGATTATCCGTATAAAGAATGAGCATGATAAAGAAAACAGCCGATGTTTTGTCGGAAATAGGCGCCGCCGTTGCGTCGTGGCTTAAAGTGCCTTTCATGAGTGGCAATCCGACACCGGGCAATATTCGCAAAGCCGATGAAGAATTGGTGATTTTGGGCAACGGACCATCGTTGAAACAGACGCTTGCCGAGGAGATGCCGGCCTTGATGTCGCGTCAACGCATGGTTGTGAATTTCGCTGCCAATGCACCCGAATTTTTTGAGCTGCGGCCGCAGTTTTATATCCTTGCCGACCCCCATTTTTTTGCCGGAGAGGCCACGGATCCGAATGTTGCCCGGCTTTGGCGGAATATCGGCAAAACCGAGTGGCCCATGATATTGTATGTGCCATGCAAGCAGTTGAAAGAGATTGAAGTACTACACAAGAATAAGAACCTGATATTCAAAGGGTTTAATCTTACACCTGCCGAGGGAACGCCTCAAATTGTCCATCCCCTGTATGATTTCGGTTGGGCAATGCCGCGTCCTCGCAATGTGATGATACCGGCTATAATGGTTGGTATCCGTGAAGGGTTCAAGACAATCTATATTGCCGGAGCCGATCACACTTGGAGCAAAACCTTGGAGGTTGATGACCGGAACCGGGTAATCAGTGTGCAGCCACATTTTTATGAAGACAATGCCGAGGAGCAAAAACGCGTGGAAACCACTTATGCCAACTATCATTTACATGATATTCTGAAAAGTCTGTATGTAGCTTTCCGCTCATATCATCAAATACAGGCATGGGCAAGCGATCATGGTGTGAGGATTATAAACATAACCCCGGGGTCGTTTATCGATGCGTTTCCGAGACAGTCGCATATTTAACAAGAGTTTGATATATAGGTGTTTGCGTAGTACAGACAGTGGCAGTTTGGCAGTTTGATTGTTTTTTATTAATTTTGGGGCTGCAAAACAGATTGAATAATGAGCAATCAGCGCAATATACGAGTAGGTATAACCCACGGAGATATAAATGGCATTGGCTATGAGGTGATTATGAAAGCTCTTGCCAATGAAATGATTACAGAGTTGTGTACGCCCGTGATTTTCGGACACCAACGTGCCATGATGCAGTACCGCAAACAATGCGGTATTGACCCTGCATTCCGCTTTACCCCGGTGGCAACGACGGAGGATATTAAAGACGGCGAGATAAACTTTATTGAAATAGCAAAGGATCAAGAGATTACTCTCACTCCCGGCAAGCCGTCGGCTGAAGGCGGAGCACTTGCTCTCGCGGCTTTGGAAGAAGCGGTCAAGGCATTGAGAAGCCGCCGGATTGATGTACTCGTCACCGCTCCCATTAACAAAGAAGCCATGAAAATGGCCGGGTTTCCGTTTCCCGGACATACCGAATATCTTGCCGACCGACTCGGCGACGGTACAGAACCTGTAATGATTTTGATGAGCGACAATCCGCAATTGAGGGTGGCATTGCAGTCAACTCATTTGCCGATTGTCGATGTGGCCAAATCGGTAACTACCGAGGCTATTGCCGACAAGCTGCACTCTTTGAACTCGACGATGCGCAAAGACTTTGCCATTGAACGCCCGAAAATTGCAGTGTTGTCACTCAATCCGCACGCCGGCGACGGCGGTGCAATAGGCAATGAAGAGGTTGATGTCATCTCGCCGGCCATAGAGCAGACTGCCAAACGCAAGATACAGGCTTTTGGCCCGTATGCTTCCGACGGCTTTTTCGGGTCGGGCAAGCAGGAGCTTTTTGATGTGATTTTGGCAATGTATCATGACCAAGGGCTCATTCCTTTCAAGATGCTTGCTATGGAGCATGGAGTGAATTTCACCGCCGGATTGCCATATGTGCGTACCAGCCCCGACCACGGAACGGGCTATGACATTGTGGGCAAAGGAGAGGCCGACCCGACCTCAATGCGCGAGGCTATTTATGCGGCAATAGACATTTATCGCCGCCGTTGGGATTACATTCGTTCTCGCTCCAATCCGCTCAAAAAGCAGTATGTAGACAAGAGTGGAGACAAAGAGGTTCTGGATTTGACGAAGGAGGATAACACTCCCGATGAAATACTTTTATAACAATGCATTACGGAATTATAGCCGCCGGAGAGGGGAGTAGATTGATGCAAGAGGGTGTGGAATTGCCCAAGCCCCTCGTATGCCTCAACGGCGAGCCGCTGCTTAACCGACTCATTGATATTTTTGAGAAATGCCGCGCAGAGTCAATCTCCGTGATTGTCAATGAGCAAATGCTTAAAGTGCGCACTGCATTGGAACGAATTGCGGCACATTGTCCGGTGCCGGTCAACATCGTAGTGAAAAGTACGCCGAGCTCCATGCACTCATTTTATGAGCTGAGCAAGGTGATGGGTCGCGAAGGTAAATTCATACTCACAACGGTAGACACCGTGTTTCGCCCCGATGAGTTTGAGCGTTATGTGTCGGCGTTTGAAAATGCACCGGAAAGTATTGATGCCCTCATGGGTGTGACCGGATATATTGATGATGAGAAGCCGCTGTATGTCGGAGTGGATACGAACAGCGAGATAACGACATTTTCAGACGTGGCCGTTCGCGGCGACCAATACGCCTCCGGCGGTATTTACGGCCTTAATGCAAAGGCTTTTGACGTGCTTGAAGAGTGTATGCAGAACGGTGTGAGCCGAATGCGCAATTTTCAACGTGCGCTGCTTGCCGACGGATTAAAGGTGAAGGCTTATGTGTTTGAAAAGATAATAGATGTAGATCATGCCGGCGATATTGCAAAGGCGGAAGCGTTTGTGAGAGAGGTCGGGAAAAACAGTGCTTCAATATGCCGGGAATAAAGATAGCGGGAGTAATGCGTGCCGGGGCTTACTCGCCAAATCATATAGGTAACGATGCCAATATCTTCAATGCCACAGCCGAGCAATTGCGCCGGCGTGGATATGTGGTGAATATTTACAGCGAGGAGCAGTTCCGCAAAGGAATTATGGGCGAGCCGGTTATTCTCAATATGTGCCGCGAAGCCGCCTCTATCGGCTTGCTCCAAAAATATGAAGACGAAGGCAAGCTGGTAATCAATTCCGGCTACGGCATTGAAAACAGTACCCGCGAGAGAATGACCCGAATACTCATAAGCCACGATATCCCTTATCCGGATTCTATAATGGTGAACACCAACGAGGCGGTAATATCGGAACTGAAACGCGCCGGCATTGAGGCATGTTGGGTAAAGCGCGGCGATTTTCACGCCATGCACAAGGAAGATGTGAGCTACTGCCGTCACCCACAGGAGGCGCAAGATGTGCTGCAAGAATACTTTTATCGCGGCATAAACCGCGCTGTTATAAACAGACATTTGGAGGGCGACTTGGTGAAATTCTACGGTATTCAAGGTACCGGCTTTTTTTACAGCTTTTATCCCTACTTCGGCCATAACGAAAAATTCGGATTGGACGCGATTAACGGCAAGCCGCATGGTGTGCCGTACGACAAGGAGGCACTTCATGCAATATGTGAGAAAGCGGCCGATTTGCTTGATGTGGTAATCTATGGCGGTGACTGCATTATAGCCGAAGACGGGTCTTTCCAAATAATCGATTTCAATGATTGGCCCTCGTTTGCTCCCTGCCGCAAAGAGGCTTCCGTACAGATTGCTCGTGCTGTAATCGCTCGTATTAAGAAATTCTTTAAATGATGAAATCCCGAAGACCGATACCGATAACAGACGAGAAATTCCCGTTGTTGCCAAAGTTGATAGCAACATCGTGCTTTGTGGGCTATTTGCCGTGGATGCCCGGTACTTGGGGCGCACTGCTGGCGATACTGCTTTGGTTGCCATTGTATTTATGGACACCCTTGGCGGTGTGCCTCACCGTTACCTGTATTGCCACAATTGCTCTGACTGTTGCCGGGACATGGGCAAGCACGGTGTCCGAAAAATACTGGGGCAAAGACCCGGTGGCTGCATGTGCCGATGAGACGGTGGGGCAGTGGATTTCCATGTTGCCTTTATGTGCCGGCCCGGAGGTTTCACCCTGGTGGCTCATTGCTGTCAGCTTTCTGCTGTTTCGCGCCTTTGATATAATAAAGCCGTTCGGTATACGCAAACTTGAGGCTTTACCCGGAGGGTACGGCATGATGGCCGATGATATTGCCGCCGGTCTTTCGGCTGCCGTAATTACATTCTTAATTAACCTGATACTCTGATGTCTACTATAAAAAAGGCTACAAATAAATTCTTGAACAGCGATAATGTTGTTTTTGAATTTTTGCGCTCAATCTTCTCCTCGCAGGCGGCCTCATGGATTGATATGTTCATGAGCTTTGCCTTTTTTGCATGGTTGGGCATTCAGCCTTGGCTTGCAACGATTTGCGGAGCAGCAGCCGGTGGTATTACCAATTGCATCATAAACTATAAGTTTACTTTCCATGCCAATGACTGTCCTTGGAAGGCCGTGATAGTCAAATATATAATGATTTGGTTAGGGAGTGTGGCCTTCAACTCGTTAGGCACTGAGTTCTTCTACCGCTTGTTGAGCAATTGGTCTTGGCTGCGTTCGGTAACGGAGAGTGAAGAAGTAATCTTCGGTGCCGTGCGTCTTGCAGTTTCGTTGGTAGTGTCGCTTGGCTGGAACTTCGTGATGCAGCGCAACTTCGTGTATCGTCCCACTAAATTTGACACGAAAGCAATAGCTTTGGTTGATTTCTTGATTGTGAAAAAACACCCGAAAAATTAGAACCGATATGAATATAAAACATAAATCAAAACAGCAGCGAGATGCTCTGCAGCTCGGTATCTATAAGATAATCAATCCTTTTGTACGGCTGCTGATAAAGTGTGGGTTTACACCCAACATGGTGACGACAATAGGCTTTTTCGGGCAAGTGCTCGCCGGTGCAATCATAATATGGGCGGCCTGCATAAGCCGCAACGGCGAGAATGTAAACTACTCAATGGTTTTGGTTTCCGGCCTGTTGGTTATCGGTTTTTCGCTGTTTGATATGCTTGACGGACAAGTGGCGCGTTTGGGTAACATGACAACGCGTTTCGGAGCGATGTATGACTCGCTACTTGATCGATATTGTGAGTTTGCCACCCTCGGCGGCATATGCTTTTATCTGTTTAAATGCAATCATCTCACCGGTGCATTGCTCACTTTCATTGCCTTGATGGGCTCCATAATGGTGAGCTATGTGAGGGCAAGAGCCGAAGGCTTGGGGATAGAGTGCAAAATGGGCTTTATGCAGCGTCCGGAAAGAGTGGTGCTTACCATGGCGGCTCTTCTCGCTACCGGCATAACCGGTTGTATAGTAGGGAACAACGGCTCATTTGATCCTAACTTCATACTCATATTTGCAATGGGCTTCCTTGCATTTTTTGCCAATCTCACGGCTATTGCGCGTATCAACCATTGCCGCAGAGTGATGAAGGAACAAGACATGGCTTCTAAATAATAGTTGTGGCATGAGAGAGTTGAAGAAAATGCCGAGTGTAAGAGAGCCGGTAATTTTCGCGAGCGGACTGGCTTTTTGGCTTCTGATTACAATCTTGTTTATAGGTTTCAGACCGGAACATATCTTGCTTGCACTGCTCATAGCCGGGCTTTTCTTTGCGGCTCCGGCATCGCGTCGGCTGGTGGTGGCGCTTCTGCCGTTTGTGCTGTTCGGAATAAGCTACGACTGGATGAACCTTTGCCCGAATTATGAGGTGAATAGCGTAGACGTTCGCAACATTTATGAAGCGGAGAAGAGTTTGTTCGGTATTTCCGCTGCCGGTGGTGTGCTTACTCCAAACGAATTTTTTGCAATACATAATTGCAAATTTATGGATTTCATGGCCGGAGTGTTTTATCTGTGTTGGGTACCGCTCCCGATTTTCTACGGAATATGGCTTTTGGCAACTCGCAAACAATCCGGCTATTTGCATTTCGCTCTTGTTTTTCTCTTGGTAAATTTCATCGGGTTTGCATTGTATTATGTATATCCGGCAGCTCCGCCATGGTATATTCCTCTCCATGGTTTTGACGCTGTGCCGGGTACTCCCGGCGATGTAGCCGGTCTCGGGGCGTTTGATGCCATGACAGGCACGGAAATCTTCCATGGCTTGTATGCCAGAAATGCAAACGTGTTCGCGGCTTTCCCCTCGCTTCATTCCGCATATACTCTTGTGGCTCTGATATATGCGTTCAGGAACAAGAATTCCGCAGTGTGGAAAACAGTTCTTGCTGTCGTAACCTTGGGTATATGGTTTACTGCGGTTTACACATCGCACCATTATATAATTGATGTGCTTGGAGGCATAATGTGCGCATTTGCCGGGTACTTCTTCTTTGAGGCTCTGCTGATGTCAATTCCCGGTTTCCACAAGTGGCTCTTCCGTTACGAAAAATATATTACTCCTCTCTCCAAAAATTGACATGAATACAGATAATAGAACTGAATATAAAGCAGACACAATTGACGCATCTCAAATACGCCCCGATGTGCTGAATGTAGACGATGTGGTTGAAATGGTGCCAAAGTTGGCCAAACATCGCAAACTCGTTAATTGGCTGCTGAATTTTCTGCAAGTAGATGAAGTGAATGCCGTCCACAGACGTTGGTGCGACACCCCCGGCCCGGACTTCGTCAAGCGCATGGTGGAAGAAGACTTCAAGCTCAAGCTGCGAGTTGACGGTCAAGATGTGCTTGACAATCTTCCAGAAGGAGCCTTTGTGACGGTAAGCAACCACCCTTTTGGGGCGCTTGACGGCATCACACTCATATACCTGATAACGCGCACTCGCCCAGATTTCAAGGTCATGGTCAACATGATATTGAATAAAATCACAGCCATGCGACCGAATTTTATTGCAGTAAATGCGTGGGGCACAAAGGACCCCGAGGCAATACGCGTTTCAATGGCCGGTGTGCGTGAGGCTATTACAAGGCTGAAAGAGGGACATCCGTTAGGCTTTTTCCCTGCCGGAACTATGAGTAAAACCGATTGGCACGGTCGGCTCATTGACGGTCAGTGGCAAAAGTCGGTACTTCAAATCATAGGCAAAGCCAAGGTTCCGGTTATTCCGATTTTCTTCCACGGCTCAAACTCATGGTGGTTCAATTTCCTCGGACACGCTTGTTGGCCGGCACGCTCTCTCCGCCTACCGGCAGAGGTGTTCCGCAAACGCGGAAAAGAGTTGCATATCAGCGTAGGTAAACCAATTACAGTGGAGGAACAGGCACAATTCGGTAAAGATTACGAGGCTCTCGGCAAGCTTCTGAGAGAACACACTTACGCCTTGCGCGATGAATACTGCAAAAAGAAATGAGTAAATCAGAATATCAAAGCACGCTCAAATCGTCAGACACAGAGGAATGGTTTGACCTCGTATTCTATCGCAAAGTAGGGTACGCGTGGGCTCTCTTGGCTCGCAAACTCGGTGTTACGCCAAATGCCATTACTATTGCATCTATATTTCTCGGAGTAGGAGCCGGCATTTGCTTCTATTATCAAAACATATGGATTAACATAGCCGGAATGTTGCTGCTCGTTTGGGCAAATTCGTTTGACTCCGCCGACGGGCAACTCGCTCGCCTTACACATCAGTACTCGCGCTTGGGTCGAATACTCGATGGCGTAAGCGGCGACTTCTGGTTTCTCTCCATATATATATGTATATGTCTGCGAGAGATGCACACCCCCGGCATTTTCATGGAAGACAAGTGGGCGATATGGGTAATAGCCGTGGCTGCCGGATTTTGCCATTCGCTGCAGGCGGCGCAAGCTGACTATTACAGACAATTGCACTTGTTCTTTGTAAAAGGGAAAGAGGGCTCCGAGCTTGATTCTTCTGACACTCTGAAGAAAAAGCTCGCCGAAATGCCCGAAAAAGGCAACTTCTTTCAGCGTTTGGTGTTGAAGTTTTATATAGGTTACACCGTCTCGCAAGAGAAACGAACTCCGGCAATGCAAGCTATGCGAAAAGCATTACTCAAGAAATTCAACGGGGGAGTGCCATCCGCCGAATTTCGCGAGAGCTTCCGCCGGGCAAGTTTACCGTTGATGAAGTATACTAATATATTGTCTTTCAATACTCGTTGCTTCGCTCTGTTCATTTCAATTGCCATAGGTATACCCTGGCTGTATTTTGCTTTTGAGCTTACTGTAATGAATGTCTTGCTCATATATATGATGTATAATCATGAAGACATTTGCCGTAAGTTTACCACTGAATTGAATAAATAACGACTATGGAAACACTTGATTTTGCAAAAGTTAAAGGTATTATTTTTGACTATGGCGGCACGCTTGACACTCGCGGCAACCATTGGAGTCATGTAATTTGGAACGCATATCAACGCGCCGGTGTACTCGTTGAAAACGAGGCCTTCCGCGATGCGTATGTTTACGGCGAACGAGAGCTCGCCCGCACACTGCGCATCCTTCCGCATCATGATTTCCACGACCTTTTGCTTATCAAGATGCAAATAGAGTTGCAATATCTCGCCGACGGGCAGTTTATCAATCCCGAAGAAATTCAGCCCAAGGCAAAAGAGATAGCCGACTTGTGCTATCAGGCGGCACGCGACTGTATTGAGGAGGCCAAACCGGTGCTCAAACAATTGAGCAAAAAATATCCGCTCGTGTTGGTTTCCAACTTTTACGGCAACGTGCAGACAGTGCTGAAAGACTTCGGCATAGACATATATTTTCAGAAAGTAATAGAGAGCGCGGTAGTAGGTATCCGCAAACCCGACCCCCGTATTTTTGAATTGGGAGTGCAAGCACTCGGCTTGAAGCCGGAAGATGTTCTTGTGGTAGGCGACAGCTACAAGAAAGACATTGCCCCGTCCATGAGCTTGGGATGCCAAACAATATGGATAAAGGGTCGCGGCTGGACAGCTGAAGAAGATGCCATATTGCACCCGGCTATTATCACATCCATTTCGCATGTTTTAAATCTGCTTGACGGGAAATGACACATAAACGCCCAAAGCCTCTTTAATATTTGTTAACAATTATAGCCTCAATTCTCAACGATCGTATATTAATTTAAATTTTGTTAACACTATTAACAAAATTTCACACTTCATAGCTTAAGATTTTTTTGTTTTTGTTTTCGTATTTGCAGAAAAGGATATAATTTTACGCCCAAATTCGTGTCAGCCAATTTTATGCCCTTACCCGGAGGTGCATTCCCGGCCTGCATGAAGCAAAATTTGAAAATAAAAATCAAAAAATAATTCTAAAAAACTATGGAAGGAAAAGTTGCTGAAAAGCCCAATGGCAAATTAGGCGTTCTCGTAGTAGGTAACGGTGCCGTGGCCACTACTTTTATGACCGGTGTGCTTATGACACGCAAAGGTCTGGCCAAGCCCGTAGGTTCAATGACCCAGTATGACAAAATCCGCGTGGGTCGTGGCGCAGACAAAAAATATCTCCACTATAAAGACATCGTGCCTCTGGCAAGTCTTGACGACATCGTATTCGGCACTTGGGACGTTTATCCCGCAAACGCATACGAATCAGCTCTCCACGCAGAAGTGCTCAAAGAGAAAGACATAGAGCCGGTGAAGGACGAACTCATCGCCATCAAACCTATGAAAGCCGCTTTCGACAAGAACTATGCAAAGCGTCTTGACGGTGAAAACACAATGGGCGACATCACCCGTTGGGAAATGGTGGAAAACCTCCGCAAAGATATTCAGAACTTCAAGAAGGAAACAGGCGTAGAGCGCGTTGTAGTACTCTGGGCCGCTTCCACAGAAGTTTATGTTCCCATAGATGAGAAATATCACGGCACAATCGAAGCTCTCGATGCTGCCATGAAGGCAGACGACCGCGAACACATTGCTCCCTCAATGTGCTACGCTTATGCAGCCCTCAAAGAAGGGGCTCCTTTCATCATGGGTGCTCCCAACACTACCGTTGACATCCCGGCAATGTGGCAACTCTCAGCTGAAACCAAGATGCCTATCGCCGGCAAGGACTTCAAGACCGGTCAGACACTTGTTAAGTCAGGCTTTGCCCCCATCATCGGTACTCGTTGCCTCGGCTTGAGCGGCTGGTTCTCAACCAACATCCTCGGTAACCGCGATGGTCTCGTGCTTGATGAACCCGCAAACTTCCGCACCAAAGAGGTTTCAAAACTCTCTACCCTTGAGTCAATCCTCGTACCCGAAGAGCAACCCGACTTGTACGCTCACGGCAACGATGAAGACACTCAGTACTATCACAAAGTGCGCATCAACTACTATCCCCCGCGCAACGACAACAAAGAGGGTTGGGACAACATTGACATCTTCGGCTGGATGGGCTATCCCATGCAGATTAAGATTAACTTCCTCTGCCGCGACTCAATCCTCGCAGCTCCCCTCTGCCTTGACCTCGTATTGCTCTCCGACCTCGCAGCTCGCTCCGGCCGCTACGGCATACAGCGCTTCTTGAGCTTCTTCCTCAAGAGTCCGATGCACGACTACACCGAAGGCGAAGTCCCCGTAAACCACCTCTTCCAGCAGTACGTAATGCTCAAAAACGCTATCCGCGAAATGGGCGGTTACGAAGCCGACGAAGAAATCGACTAATTTAATCACCGACATACCAAAACAAGGGAGAGACCAAACGGCCTCTCCCTTGTTTTGGTATGTTTGGATTATTAGACACACTCTCAGTCGCGGTAACCGGCGAGCATGGTGCGGAGTTGACGACGTGCGAAGAAGATACGGCTCTTTACTGTGCCGACCGGTGTGCCGGTGATGGCTGCAATCTCCTGATACCTGTATCCTTTCAGGTACATGACAAATGGTTCGCGGTACAACTCGCCGAGCTGTCCGAGCTTCTCTATAATCTCATGCGTGGAATATACATCTTCGGGCGAGACGCTTTCTGCTTCATCGGAAGTATTGATGTGATACAGGTCTTCGGTAGTGTCTACCACAGTGGCGTGACGTTTGCGTTTGCGATAATTATTGATAAAGATATTCCGCATGATTGTTGTCATCCAACCCTGAAAGTTGGTATTTTCCCGATAATTATCCTCACGGTCAAGAGCCTTGAGGGTAGTGTCTTGCAACAAATCTCGCGCCTCATCTCGGTCGGAGGTTAACATTCTGGCAAAACTCATCAGTCGATCTTGCATTTCAATAACTTGCTGTTTGAATATAATGTGTGTCATAGTTCGGTATGGTTTCTCAGTATGAGTTTATTCACCAATATAACGCCTCAAATGCTGCATAGGTGCAGTATGTTTAAGTTTTTAAAGTCTATTTTAACGTTTTATAGCATAATCAACCTCGTTTTTGAGCTCAATTTATAGAACTTGCCTTTTGTTAATTTGACTATTTTGTTGTAATTTTGCACACTGATATATATTATGGGAAGGAAGCTTGAACGATTCAATTTGTGGCTTCGCCGTCAGTCTCACCTATCGGTGATATTGGTGGCAGGGGCTGTCATTGTCCTTTTGTTTACTAATGAGGAGACAAGTATGGCTCGTTCGCAGGAGTTGGACAAAAATATTTCCGGACTGATGTCTCAAATTCAAATAGCCAATGACAGTGCCGAATACTATAAAAATGCGCGTCAACGCTTGCTGACCGAAACCGAAGACTTGGAGAAAGTGGCACGAGAAAACTATGGTATGCAGCGTCCCACCGAAGATATATATATCCTAAAATAAGGCATATATGAAGCGTGAAAATAAAATAAGACCGGCCGCAACGGACCCGAAATTGATTCAGCGCCGCAAATGGGCTGAAAGCGCGGCCTCGGTTGGTATGATACTTATTATTGTGGCTATGTTCTTACCCTTGCTGAATATGTTGAGCACGGAGCATCTGCCGATATTCAAGTGGATTTTTGCGAGCGGAACTGTTCTCTACTGGGGAGCGCGGTGTGTGGACATCAGCAGTGAAGGCGAAAGTTTGCGCATACGCAGATTGCGTCGCATTGAATTCTGGGCCGGAGCCTGTTTCGGTGTGGCCGCTTTCTTTTGGTTTTTCAACGAACACAAATATGGCGAGGACTCTTTGGCCGGTCCGCTTACCATTCTTAAAGATACTATCCTTTTCGCCTTGGCCGGTGCGGTGCTTCAAATCGTTGCCGCATGGATGATTTACTTCCGTCAGAAAAAAGAAACCGAAGGTAGTAATACCTGAATAATGTAAGATGTCAGCAATTCTCACCATAGACAAAGGAAATACAGCCACCAAAGTCAAGGTCTTTACAGACATTGACCGGGCGGACTATGTCCAAGTCTTTGAGCGACTCTCGCCGGAGAATCTTGCCTTGATAATAGAAAATTTCAATGTACAGTCGGCGGCTCTTTGCAGTGTGGGAAAGCATGATGTGCAATTACTTGGTGCTCTGAAAAATCGGTTTGACGACAAATTCCTTCATCTTACACACCACATAAGCGTACCGGTAAAAGTAAATTACAATACACCCGAAACTCTCGGAGCCGACCGCGTGGCCGCTGTGTGTGGTGCCGTAACTTTGATTCCGAACGCCCCTCTGCTTATCGCTGATGCGGGTACAGCCTTGACTCTTGACTGTGTTGATGAGAACGGGTGCTTCATCGGAGGAAATATATCAGCCGGCATTTCATTGAGGCTTAAGTCTTTGCATCAATTTACCGCAGCTCTCCCCTCCGTAGATGCGCAGGGTGATTTGCCGGAATTCGGCTACGATACACCTACCGCTTTGCGCTCCGGTGCGGTGAGGGGAGTGGCCGCTGAGATAAATGCAGCATACAGCTATGCCTTAAACAGGCAACCCAATACAAAACTGATAATCACGGGAGGAGACGCCCCTATGCTTCTTCCCTTGCTCAATACTGAAACTGTTTGCCACCCGGACCTCGTGTCGCTTGGCTTGATTAGCATAATGAAACACAATGAACTTATCTAAACAAATATTTGCCGCACTTTTTGTGCTCGTTTCCTGCATCGGCACCCTTAGTGCCCAAACCACGACTTCCCCTTACTCAATGTACGGCTACGGCCTGCTGCGCGATGGCGCCACCTCTATGCAGCGGCAAATGGGCGGTATAGGATACGCCCTGCAAAGCGGCAGACAGATTAATGCAATGAACCCTGCATCTTATGCCTCTATCGACTCCCTTACTTTTCTGTGGGATATCGGTGCCGACATGTGTATGAATTGGCGCTCCGAAACAGATGCTTCCGGTAAAGAAACAAAAGGCCACGGTATAGGCGGCGGTTTGGACTACATCACCATGCAATTTCCTTTGTCAAAATTCATGGGTATGTCTATCGGTTTAATCCCTTTTAGCTCAGTGGGTTACTCGTTCGGAGATAAGGTAACACACGGTTCTCTCTCCAATCAGGGTTCCGGTGGTATAAATCAGCTGTATGCCGGTGTGGCCGGTACATTCTGCGGCTTTTCAATAGGTGCGAATGTGTCTTACGATTTCGGTAATGTGATTAACGATGTCTATACCTATGGCTCTACCGGAAACCAAACTCTCTTCGAGCATGTTATGCAGGTTCGCGACTTCAACGTCACTGTGGGTGCGCAGTACACCGCACGCCTTTCCAAATTTAATAAACTGACATTTGGTGTTACATATACCCCGAAAAAGTCCCTCCACGGCAAGACATGGGCCGCTTCATGGGATATTTCGGCCGAGTCAGCCGCCGATACGGTAGGGTTCGCCCACATGGGGGGTAAATATTACAGACCTACTGCCATAGGTGCGGGTGTCAACTTTACTCGCGAACGCACTTCGCGTGTAATGGTGGAAGCAGACTTCTCTTGGCAGAACTGGTCCAAGGCTGATTGCCCGGCTCTCCTTGACGCTGAAAAGCAGCCCGTAGTGCTCGCCCAAAAATTCAACGACCGTATGCGCTTCGCTCTCGGCGGCGAATATGTGCCTCGTCTGCGCGGTAACTATGTGCAACGTATGGCCTACCGCTTGGGTGCAAACTATTCAAGAGACTACTTGAAAATCGGCGACAATTCCGTGCGCGAATTTACGCTTGCATGCGGTTTCGGCTTCCCCACCGCCGAAGGTAAATCAATAGTAAATCTCGGATTTGAATGGACTCACCGTCAAGCCTCTCCGCAAGCTCTCATTAAAGAGAACTATTTCAATATCACACTCGGTCTGAACTTCAACGAAACCTGGTTCTTCAAACGCAAGATTAAATAATTCGCACCGATGCAGACAGAGACATCACATAAACCGGCTTCTTCACTCTCAATGCTTATTGCGGCATTGATACTGATATCGGTATGTCTTGTCTCCGCATGTAAAAAAGAAGATCCGCTAAGCGTTGCCGCCAAAATAAACCCGCGAGCAATGCCTACCATGACTACCCATAATGTCATGACCGTAATCTCGGACTCCGGCATCCCGCAATACCGTATGGTTTGCCCTACATGGTATGTCTACGATGATATTGACACACCCCTATGGATTTTGCCCAAAGGTCCATATCTGGAAAAATTCGATGCCGATTATAATATCATCTTCACCGTAGCTGCCGACTCCGCTGTAAACAACCGTCTTGAACAGAGATGGTATCTCTATGGCAACGTGGAGTTTAACGAGCTGCCCGAATTGTTGATACTCACCCCGCAACTTGTGTGGGATCAACGCGAACAAAAAATATACTCTGATGCTTTTATACATATAGAGCAGCCGGACAAAATAATCGAGGGTTACGGATTTGTCGGATACACCAATTCAAGAGGTACACTGCAAAGCTACGAACTGCGTAAGCCTACCGCTGTGTTGCCCTTCGACAAAGATAAAATCATGGGGGCGGATCGCACAATCGCTCCGACAGAGTTCAACCCGGCTTTGATGGTTGACACTACAGGCATGGTCGTGCGCCATGCACCTTCAAATCTGCCTCCTCCCTCCGGCCTCGTTCATGATTAAATAAACAATTGATACTATGGATATAACAGCTGCGGCAGCGCTCATAATAACCATTATCGCAATTATATTTTCAGCCCTTTTCTCCGGCACGGAGATTGCATATGTGCAGTCCAACAAAGTGCGCATTGGCATCGATGCTTCAAAAGGCGGACTCATTTCCCGAATTATATCCGGCTTCGCAAAGCATCAGGATATGTTCATATCCACACTCCTCGTCGGTAATAACGTGGTGCTTGTTATTTATGGTATAACTATTTCCATCATCATAAACCCCGTTTTGGAATCGGTATTCCACTCCGAAGCACTGGTGCTGATTTCCAACACGGTAATCTCAACCCTCATCATATTGGTTACAGGAGAATTCCTCCCCAAAACAATCTTCCGCATCAACCCCAACATGATGCTCAAGATTTTCGCAATACCTCTTTACATTATTTACATTATTTTATATCCCGTCTCGCTGTTCACCTCATTCCTGTCTTCTGTGCTGATGAAGATTTTCGGCATTTCTTCACCGAAAGAAGATGCCACAAAGCTGACTATCGACCAGATTGATGACTACATTCAGCAGGCAATTGACGATAAAGCCGACGGTGAAGACGTAGAAAACGAGGTCAAAATTTTCCAAAACGCACTTGATTTCAAAGACACTCACATTCACGACTGCATGATTCCGCGTAATGAAATCATTGCCGTAAACTTGCATACCACAACTCGCGAGGAACTATTGAGAAAATTCATCGCTACGGGTCTCTCAAAAATAGTTGTTTACAATGGCGATATTGATGATGTGAAAGGCTATATTCACGTCTCCGAAATGTTCACTCCCGATGTCAACTGGAAAGAATGTCTCAAACCCGTCATTTTTACTCCGGAAACAATGCTCGCCAACAAAATGATGCGCCGACTCATGGCCGAAAAAAAATCACTGGCTATTGTTGTTGATGAATTCGGGGGTACCGCCGGGCTCGTCACCCTTGAAGACCTTGTAGAAGAAATCTTCGGAGAAATTCAAGATGAACACGACCGCGACAATATCATAATCCGCCAAATATCAGATGATACTTACGAACTCAGCGGCAGAGCCGAAATCGAAACAATAAACGACCAATTTCACCTTGATATCAAAGAAAGCGAAGAATATCAGACAATTGCCGGATTTATAATTGAAAACCTGGAAGCACTCCCGGCACCCGGCGACACTTTCACCATCGGGCGCTTCAACTTCAAAATACTCAAAACATCGGCAGCCAAAATCGAACTTATATCACTCAAAATATTGCCGCAAACACAAAAAACGTAAAAAATCACAAAAAATCTGTTAAAAAACTTGTCAGTTCAAAAAAAAGTAATAACTTTGCGCCCATAAGGGTCTCCTTATCAAAAAGGCGACTTTACTAATTAACCGACAATCATCACGCAAATGAAAAAAGCGTCTTTCACAGATAATGTTGTTCGAATGCAGTCAAACCTCATGAACTTTGCATTCAAACTTACTATGGACAAAGACAGAGCCTCCGACCTCGTACAGGAGACTACTCTCAAAGCTCTTGACTCACAAGGCAAATTTGCCGAAAATGTGAATTTCAAAGGCTGGCTCTTTACCATAATGCGCAACATTTTTATAAATAACTACCGCCGAAACGTTCGCCAAAGCTCTCTCGTTGACACAACCGACAACCTATTTAAGGTCGGCGACTCTCAAATGGCCCCCGAAACGCCCGACGGGACATACGCCGTAAACGAAATTTCAGAAGTGATTGCTAAAATCCCGACTGAATTTTCGCGTCCGTTCCAGCTGCACGTAGCAGGTTACAAATACGATGAAATTGCCGAAATCTTGAAACTCCCACTCGGCACTGTCAAAAGTCGTATCTTTACTACGCGTACTCAATTAAAGATAATGCTCAAAGATTACAGATAAAAGGATTTCTCACTACACTATGTCAGGGAGTGCCTTATCGGTCGCTCCCTTATTTATATGACAAAAGAAGAAAAGCAAAAAGCATACGCTGACGGTCTGAAAGCAGAGCAAGCCGCAGTTGACTATTTGACAATCAACGGATACGCAATCCGCGAACGCAGATGGAAACCACTCCACGGCAAAGGAGAAATAGATATTATAGCGTCAAAAGGCAAAATAATGGCATTTGTTGAAGTAAAAGCACGACAATCCGGTATAGATGAAGCAATCTCTGCCGTTGACAACAAAAAAATCCGAGCAATGGCATTCGGCGCCGACAAATACCTGAACATGCAACCTTACTGGTACGAATACCGCTTCGACATAATAGCAATAGACCTGAGCCAAACACCTCCCGAAATCCAACACATCCCCGATGCCTTCTTAGCCCCGCTAATAACCAAATAACCCCACCAAATCACATAGATATCCCCTCCAAGCGCGGCGCGCTTGCACAGCATTAACCCCACGAAAACGAGTGCCGACAGGCACGAGTCTTCGTGGGGTTAATCCATAGCCCGAACATCAACCGCATCCCGGCTGCACCGAGCCGAAAGAGCCCT
>JAMPIK010000002.1 GCA_023662865.1 Prevotella sp. | reverse complement strand
TCAGTCACATAGCCCGCTATGTTCCTTCACCTGCAGCCTCAAACCTGAGACACATTTGCGATCCTGACGTTCACATTTTTTATTAAACAAGCTCTTAATTTCCGTTGATTTTTCAACCCTGTTTTATCGCCGTGTAAATGCCGCACACTCCCGGGAAAAGGGTACGATATGCGCTGTGCCGATACCCGCACGCGCTCATCAGCTCCGTCATGCCCTCGCGCTGCGGACATGCCGCTATGCTCTCCGGCAGATACGTGTACGCGCGGTTGTCTTTGCTCACAAGTCGCCCGGCAAGCGGTATCAATGTGCGCGAATAGAATTTATAACCTGCCCGCATTATCGGATTGGCCGGCTCGCACAATTCAATTACACACAGCAGCCCCCCGGGCTTCAACACGCGGAGCATCTCGGTATATCCGGCTCGCAAATTCTCGAAGTTGCGCACACCGTAAGCTATGGTAAGCGCGTCAAAGCTGCCGTCGGCAAACGGCAAATGCAAGGCATCGCATTGACGGAAGTTCACTCGCGTTTGCAGCTCCTTATTCTGCTTGGCAAGCTTACGTTCCGCTATTTTAAGCATTCCTTTGCTGAGATCCCCGCCGGTGATTACGGCCCGAGGTATAAGCTTGGCCAACTTAAAAGTCACATCACCGGTGCCGCAAGCCAAATCAAGCACTTCCGGCTTGTCAACATCCTGCGCTTCAAGGCTTTTACATAATGCTTTGAGTGCCTTGTCGCGCCACAGGCGGTGCATGCCGAAGGTCATTGCCGTGTTCATAAAATCATAAGCGGGAGCAATGGAGTCGAACATTTGCTCCACCTGCTCCCCCTTATTGTCGGCCTCACTGTTGTAAGGCTTTATCTGTTCGGGAGTATCTGCCATTACAAGGACATAAGGCAATTTACCACATTCTTTTCAATACGAGAAGCGATGTCTGTCTCCTCGGCGCGGACAAACTTCTCACCGGTGATATGCTCATAAAGCTCAATGTAGCGTTCGCACACCTCGTTGCAATAAGCATCGGTCATTTCGGGCACCTGTTCTCCTTCTTTGCCCATAAATCCGTTGGAGATAAGCCATTGGCGCACAAACTCTTTCGAGAGCTGACGCTGCGGCTCGCCGGCTGCGAAACGCTCCTCATAACCTTCGGCATAGAAGTAGCGTGAAGAGTCGGGCGTATGGATTTCATCGATGAGAATTACCTCGCCGTCATGCTTGCCGAACTCATATTTGGTATCCACTAAAATCAGGCCGCGATTAGCAGCCATTTCGGTGCCGCGCTCAAAGATTGCAAGAGCATAACGCTCCATTTTCTCGTAATCTTCTTTGCTCACAATGCCGCGAGCTATAATCTCTTCGCGAGAAATATTGGCGTCATGGCCTTCGTCTTCCTTTGTAGTCGGTGTCAGAATAGGGTGAGGCAGTTTCTCGTTCTCGCGCAGTCCGTCCGGCAATTTCACACCGCATATTTCGCGAGCTCCGGCAGCATATTCGCGCCATGCCGAGCCGGCCAAGTAGCCACGCACAATCATCTCCACTTTAAACGGTTCGCACCTCAGACCCACTGTCACCATAGGGTCGGGCACCGCCACCTTCCAGTTAGGGCAAATGTCGGTTGTGGCATCAAGAAACTGTGCCGCTATCTGATTGAGCACCTGTCCTTTAAAGGGTATACCTTTCGGCAGAATTACATCAAATGCAGAGATGCGGTCGGTAGCAACCATCACCAGGTATTTGTCGTTGATATTATATACATCGCGCACCTTGCCGTGGTACACGCTTTTCTGTCCGGAGAAATTAAAGTCCGTAAAAGTAAGAGAATTAGCCATAACAGTAATTTGTTTTAGACCGCAAAATTACAAATTTCCACGCTTATATGCAACCCTCACTTCTTGCGCCGAATTTTGTAACCGCTCACAAGAGCCCAGACTATTATCAGGCCGGTTATGAAGATGAATATGTATGTGGCTGACTGCCCGATAAATATCCTCCCGGAGTGAGCCTCAAGAGCCACTCCCCACAATGACATCGGCAAGTTCTTTAATTCTTCCGGCTGCTTGATATCCGCCGTACCGTCGTTGTACTCCACAACTGTATTAAATTCCTTTGAATAGCCCGAAACTGCAAACTTCCCGAACGGCGGCCCGCTCGTCTGCGGTGCAGCCTTCCCGGTGTGATAGTCGGTCGATTTCCCGGACTGTCTGTCCCAGCGGTACATACCTGAGAATGAGCCGCAAAGCCACTCACCGCTGTCGGCTCTTTCCCACACATTCAGCCCCATTACGCTCACCGGCGGTGTCTTCCCCTCTTTCTCAGGTGAGGAGTCAAGCTCCGTCATTGAATAAAATCCATCGGAAGTAGACAGCAGCCAATCGCCGCACTTTTCGTCATAGCGTACCATGCGCAGCTTGTCATGCCACGGATTTTCGCTGTCCAATTCCGTACCCGGCACAGGCTCGGTCTTCGTTAATGCAAGCGGTATCATCCCCGGCGGCCGGAGCAGCCACCCGGTTACCACGGCAAGGAGTGTGAGTACTATGGTCAGCACCCCTATCTTATTGTGCAGCCGTAAATTAGTTTTAAGTACGGAGGCATGAGCAGTGATTTTCTTCCCCGCTTTTACGCGACGATGTATTGTTTTGGGAAGAAGCCAAAAGACTATTCCGGTAACAGACAGCAGCGCGAGTATCCCGGCTATTATGTCAACAATAATCTTCCCGACAATACCGAAAAGTTCGCCGCTATGCAACATCCATACTGTGCGAAACAAGGTCACTTTCCCGTCTTGCTCCGGCGAGGTTTTCGGCTGCACTTTATGAAAATCGCCCCCGGCATTTGTGGATACATACAGGTTCGAACGCCCGATTACCGCCAAGGTGTCACCCTTGGCCGTCATGTCGCTCAATCTCTCTCCCTCTTCAACGGGAAGCGAAACCTCATGCCAACGCCCGCCCTTCAACCGATATAAACCGCCCGGACTCAACGCATAAAGCCCGTCTGAAGTCTCGGCAAGAGCACGAATCTGCCGATTGTCTGTCCCCTCCGGCAGTCCGGCATTAAAGTCGCCCACATTCCCCGCTGCCGAGTCGGTAAGCCACACACCGTTGCTCCCGTAGATCAACACTTTGTCGCCGTATGGCAAAGTGCCGCGAAGAAGTCCGCCGTTCCAATTATGAAACTTATACCACGGCGGCAACACGCTGCGGCTGACCTCCATGCCGGACACCGCCTCGCGATGATTCAATATTATCCCGGACACGCAAAATATCAGCAGCAAAAATGCCGCTGATATTCCCGACCATTTATGTTGTTTTCTCCAATTCACGCTTTTTTATTAGACACACTCTTATTAACGCGCGCTTTCCAAATCAAGTATATTGCAAGTATCAAAAATGCACCGAGTATCGTTATCATCTCCGGCTTATGCTGCATCGGTGCAATCCAAATCTCTTTGAACAGGTTCATGCGCCCCATAATTTCCACGGGGGTCCAGAACACAATCACCGTAGCTATGGCCATGCGGATATTCGCACCCCACGCCGGGATATGCAATTGCTTGATAAAGATAAAAACCGAGCCAATCAGGCACCCCAGGCCGATAAACAATGTCACCGGGTGATGGTCCCCGAGAAAACGGTCATCATAGCAGAACATCAAAAGCAGGTAGCTTCCCCAAAGTATCATCATCAGCTCCATGAAGGTGATAATGCTCGAATGGCGCGTCATGGGCCGTGCCGCCACCAAATCTTTCTTCCTCCCGAGCACTCTGCGCTGTATCCAATTGATAAAGTTGCAACCGTTGCGTGTACTGAAAGTGTATAGCATAAGCACCATGACCCAGAAGCCGAACGAGGCGGGCATTATCAGGTATTCCGGCCTGCTCACCACCTCCCCGGTCACCGGGTCAAGCTGCGGCTGTGTGCCGAAGCGGTTCGCGAAGTACATGAACAGAAATTCCACCCACCCGGTCCAGAAGAGCAGGCCGCCTGTCAATCCCCAAAGAGTCTGCTTGGTGTCACCTTTGGCGAACACGCCGATAATCACAAACACCATGCCCGCTGCGCCCATTGCGAACGCCGCATAATGAAGCGTGGTCTCGTCCATAGTATGCTCCATGATGATCATCAGTGCATGACCCAGCGGCATCATAAACAGTACGAACAGAAACGACGCTATCGCTTTCCACCAATATAATTTCTTCTCTTTCATATAGTTATAGCTATACCGGCAAGTATATCTATACCGTCGGTAAGCGGTGCGTTAAGGTAATAATATTTTGGTTTGTAATTGAAAATATTGTCTGCCGCCAATGTGATTTTCACATGTTTTCGGAAGCTCAAAGCTGCGGAGAGTTTCCAAAGCGTATATGCCGGATAATGCACGTCTACCGTCCCGGCGGCTATGTCGTAATAATCTTTATACTCGATGTTGGTTACTCCCGAAAGCACTCGCCCGTTCACTCCCAGGGTGAGGTCATAGTCTTTCGCAAAGTTCTTCTGCCATTCAAGATTTGCGGTCAGCGTATGCTCGCGCGAGGGTATATACTGGTTGTTGGCGGTGTTCCCCTCTTTGTCTTTCAGAAAATTCTCATGCGTGAAAGCGTATGAGAGCTTGCCGGAGAGGCCGCATGCCCAGCGTGCCTGAACAGTGGCCTCAAAACCGTACACACTGTATCTGTCAAGGTTTATATACTGCAAAAACAGTTGATTGCCTTCTCCTTGTTTATAATAGGGCAGCCCGGTGGCTATCTTGTTCTCCACATTATTATAATAGCCGGTCACGGTTGCCGTGTAGTTGGAGATAGTCCAGTCAAACGATGCGTTGACATTTTGGCTCGACTCGGGTTTCAAGTTCGGATTGCCTTCCACAATCCATATTCCGGCCATATCGAAATTATAGAATCTCTCTTTCAATGTAGGGGTACGAAATCCCATGCCATAGCCGAGGCGCACGTTGGTATTGTCAGTAGGCTTGTAGCGCCCGGTGATTTTCGGGGTCACTCGCGAGGTATTCGTACTTGAGAAGTAGTCATATCGCGCTGCGCCCACTACCTCCCATTTCTCGTTTATAACCCAGTCAAATTGCGCGAAGGCATCGGCATTGGCTTCATGCTTCGCGCCGTTGGCAAGCTTCGTGTTGTTCAGATAATCATAGCGGTAGTCGGCACCGAGCGTCAGCACGTTATCATTATTGAACGTATGACTCCACACGCCGCGCACGGAATTTATCACATCACTGTAATTGCGCACATCCAAGCCGTTGATGCGCATATACGATGATTTGTCATACTGGTCAAATGAGTATGCCACTTCGATATTGTCGGCGTCTGTAAACTGCCATGTTCCTTTCAGCCCGGCGGAATAGTCGCGGTATCTCTCCGGGGTGTCGAGAATGCGTGGTATCTCGCGGAAGAAGTACCCGGCGCGTGCCGTCAGCTTAAGGACGTCAAAGGGGGTGACGCTCACATGGTCGCGCACATTCAGCGTGCGATTGCCATAGATGGTGGTCACTACGCGTGTCAGCGGATCTGGCGAACTCTTCACATCATAGCTGCTGATGCGCGAATATGTCGCGGTCAGCGTGTTGCTCACTCGCTTGTTTCTGAACGAAAAATTCCCGCCGTATCGTTGATTGTCATGCCGCCCGATGCGTGCATTTACGTTCGCGCTCCACTTCTTGCGCGGCTCTTTGGTAATGATATTGATTACCCCGCCGGCCGCATTCCCGCCGTACAGCGCACTCGAAGCACCGCGTACTATCTCGATGCGCTCCACATCGCCCATATCAAGGCGGCTGAAGTCCACATCGTCCATAGTCTCGCCGGCAAGGCGCTCGCCGTCTACAAGGAATAACACCCCCTGACCGCCGAAGCCTCCGAAGTTCATATGCACCTGTTGGTTCATGGCGTACGAAAATTCCACGCCGGGCATCTGTTGCTGCAACAGCTCTTCTATGTTGGTGGCATCGGTGCGCTCTATATCCTTGGCGGTAATCACGGTGGTCTGCACGGGCACATCTTTCAGTAGTTTTGGTGCGCGTGTGCCGGTCACCACTACCTCGTCCAAGTCATCATAGAAGGTAGGCACGGTGTCCGTCGCTACTGCCCCGGCGGCCATCAATATGCTTGTCAATATCATATCGGATATCGGTAATTAATGGTAAGACAACATTTCACTCCCGTCGGGCTCTGATAGTTCTCCAACTGTATGGCGCCGTATGTGCCGTCGGCAAGACGCAGAATAAACACATTGCTGTTAATGGTAAATGCCGGCGGTATCGGTGGTATCTCCACTGCCAACCATTTGCTCAACACCGGGTTGATTTCAATCCCCTGATTGCCGATAAGCCCGGAAAGCATCTGGCTCTGTTCGCACCACACTTCGTTCTCACTCCAGCGGTCGCCCTCAAAGTTCAGGGCATTCAGGAAACTCTTGTCCGAGGGTATCTCTTCAAAGCTCTTGAATGAGGTAGCTGCCGCGCTGCACCCGTTGGTTCGCACATTGTTGCGGTGCACGGCTATTGTCCAGCTCTCCGGCTCCGGCTGTGCCTCCGTAGGATAATATGCCACAAATTTGTTCTCGGAAATTCCGGCTCCGAACACGTCATACCAATAGGTATAGATTCCCCACTTCCCTTCTTGCCTCGAAATTTCTTGCATCGGGATGTCAAATGTCTGCCACGCCTCGTTGGCGTTATAGCTTTCATCTTCAAGAGTGAGGGCCGCCACTGCCGGCAAATCGATATAATACCATTTGCCCCAATCAGACGCATCGATATACAATTGGCCGGCCACGGTGTTCTGCGCCGGATCTTCCGGCTCATCGTATACGGAGTCAAAAATACCGGTACAGGATTGGAGTGCAAAAGCTACTCCAATCACTGTGCCGGTAATGCGCAAACTTCTATAATTTAATTTCATCTTACTTACTGCCTTCAAACTCGGCTGTCAGGGACAAGGGCATTGCTCCGAGTTTAAACGGATTTGTCACATTGATTTTATTGTCTGTCAGTGTGATGAGGATATTACTCTCTCCTCCGAGTTCATAGTCGTTGTCCATTGTGGATGTGCCGTCTTTCTCTGCCTTGAAATGCTGCTTGATGCCGTCGTTGGCATACATGCGGTAGAAACCTCCCTTGGCCTCGTCATATTCCAAACCGCTGATAGTCACTGCGCCCAAGGTCAGGTCGCCCATCATGGTGTTGGACAATGAATACTGCGGTATTGACACTGTCAATGTGCCGTTTTCTCCTGCTGTAAGCGTATAAGCCACAGTAGTCTCATAAGTGAATTGACCGCCGACGATTACTTTTTGTGTACCGTTGTACACGCCGGCATACTTCTCGGCCATAGTGGGTTCCGGCTTCTCCGCACCGATTGTGCCTTCAAACTTGCCGGTCATGGGCAGCGGCATTGCGCCCAGCTTGAACGGGTTCTCTACATGGATTGTCTTGTCTGTCAAAGAGATGAATATGCTGCTCTCGCCGCCGAGCTCATAGTCTTTGTCAAACATTGTCGTACCTCCGTTCACTGCCAAGAAGTGCTGCATAATGCCGTCGTTGGCATACATACGGTAGAAGCCGCCCTTGGCCTCGTCATATTCCAGTCCCTTGATTGTGACTGCACCTAAGGTCAGGTCGCCCATCTGTGTGTTGGCCAATGAATATTCAGGGATTGAAACGGTCAGTGTACCGTCTTCTTCAGCTGTAAGTGTGTACTCCACCCATGTGCTGTAAGTAAACTGGCCGCCGACGGTTATCTCCTGAGTACCGCCATACACTCCGGCATACTTCTCGGCCATGGTGGGTTCCGGGGCAGGCTCATCTTCCAACGCGAATGTCATCTCTTCGATGTCCGACACGGCGATTGAGGTTACCTCCCCGGTCTTGAGTGTGATTTTCATTACTTCGGTTTCAGCGTATGCGGTCATGCTTGCCGCGATCATCACGGCTGTAAGTATATGTTTCTTCATCTTAACTTATTTTACGAAAATTTTTACTGTATGATTTTGTGTCTTTACTATATATATACCGGCGTTCAAATCCTGAACAGAGAGGCTCTCGCGGCCTTGAAGGCAAACCATACCCTCCATATTGAATACGCAGATTTCAGAATCGGGTGCTGTGATTACACCGCAGACATACGAAAACTGCTGTTCCCCGGTAAGTGTATCCACCGATGCAACCTCGGTGAATACCATATTCACCACTTCTGCCCGGCTGTAAGTCACACTCGCCTCCGAAGTGCTGATCACCATGTCATCACCCGGAAATGTGATGTTCGGCTTCTCTGCAAGCGCATAAGCCGGAGTGCTCCCGTCGGCAAGTGTCAGCTGAAGCTGTGTGGCACCACTCATAGCGAACACCCCGCAAGCACCCGTAAACAAAGTAAATAACAATTTCTTCATTATAAATTTAAACTATTATAGTATTCAGTTTGAATAAAAAATCAAGGATAAAATCCCCTCAATTTTCCGACTGCAAAATTACGACCCTTTTCCAACCCCCGCAATACCCAAAATTAGTGGTTTTTGCCCCTCACTCCCCCACTAACCTCCCACCCCCATACCCAAAAACCATTAGCTCCACCCTCTACCCACCTTATAAATCATATAAAATTTATAAATTTATATATCTTACCCCCTCCCCACGTCAGTCTCCTCCGTTAAATTATGTTAAAAACAAAATTTCCCCCAACTCTATACGTCTTATTAATACACCGTTAACCTCCAATCAAAAATTTTTGCTAATTTTGACCCCGATTTTGATATAACTTTGCATTCGGTTATGAAAAACATTTCCGCATATCCCCCCCGTTTGTTGGCGGCCTCTCTGCTCGCCGGTTTCGCGCTGACTGCTTTCGGTACCAATGCTCCTCAGCCCGAAATCCCCGACTCGGCCTCCACTATGCTCGATGATGTCGTTATCGTCAGCAACGCCGCTGCCTCCCGTCGTATCGGAGGCGTCCTTAACGGCGAACGGCTCGGTAAAGCGGAACTGTTCAAAGCCGCTTGCTGCAACCTCGGTGAAAGCTTCTCTACTTCTCCCTCGGTAGACGTCAGCTACTCTGATGCCGCCACAGGCGCCAGGCAAATCAAATTACTCGGCCTACCGGGCACGTATGTTCAGCTCCTCACCGAAAACCTCCCCGCTTTTCGCGGTGCCGCAGCTCCTTACGCGCTTCGTTATGTGCCGGGACCTTGGATGAAGTCAATTCAAGTCTCGAAAGGAGTGGCATCTGTCAAAAACGGGTATGAGGCAATGACCGGGCAAATAGATATTGAGTACCTTAAGCCGCAGGACCCGCAGGGGGTGAGTCTAAACGCTTACTTCGACTCGAATCTTAAACTCGAACTCAACGGCGATGCCAACTGGCACATCTCCTCAAAACTCAACTCTGAACTGCTCGCGCATTTCGAAAACAGTTGGGGGCACCACGATGTCAACAACGACGGCTTCGCCGATATGCCTCACCTCCGGCAATACAACCTGTATAACCGCTGGAACCTGTTCACCGACAAATATATTTTCCACGCCGGAATAGGTTGGCTTAAGGAAGATGCACGCGGCGGCCAAATTCATAACCACGCGAACGTCAAACGCTTCCGTATCGACATGGACGCAGACCGATACGAAGCGTACATGAAGCACGCATTCATTCTAAACCGAGAGCACAACACAAACATTGCGCTCATGGCAAACACCTCGATGCATCAGCTTGATGCCGTCTACGGTCTTAACTCGTACAATGTCAACGAAAAGGCGCTTTACTCACAGCTCCTCTTCGAACACGACTTCAACGAGTACCATAATCTGGCCGCCGGCTTGAGCCTTAACTACGACTATTTGAGTCAGTTGTACCGCGACTCCCATACTTCCGAGTCCGACAAAAAGCACTCCAAGATACGGGAGACAACCCCGGGTATTTACGCGCAGTACACTCTCAAACTCGAAGATAAGCTCACAGCTATGGCAGGTATCCGCTACGACCGCTCAAGCATCTACGGCTCGTTTGTCACCCCTCGGTTCCATGTTAAATATGCGCCTTCTTCCCTCCTGAGTTTCAGAGCTTCGGCAGGTAAAGGTTATCGCTCGGTGTTTCCGCTGGC
The DNA here is from genome assembly GCA_023662865.1 of Prevotella sp. GTDB lineage: Bacteria > Bacteroidota > Bacteroidia > Bacteroidales > Muribaculaceae > Lepagella. The sequence continues at coordinate 195,998 of JAMPIK010000002.1, read as the reverse complement.
CGAACATAACTACCTGCTCGCCTCCGGCAGAACCATGATTATTGGTAATATCGATCAGGAAAAAGCCTGGAACTTCGGCATCAGCTCCGCTTTGAACATTCCCCTCCCGGCTCGCTCCCTGAGAGTGAACCTCGAGTATTACTACACAAGGTTTGGCTCGCAAACGGTTGTCGACTACGACTCCGCTCCTTTCCAAGTGGCCGTTTACTCTACAAATGGCCTGAGCTACAGCCATACCTTCCAGATTGACGCAACCTGCACCCTAATAAAAGGGTTGGATCTCCTGGCTGCTTACCGATTTAATGATGTGAAGACAACTTACGCCGACGGCCGACGGCGGGAAAAGCCCCTCACTTCCCGGTACAAAGCCCTTCTCACGCTTTCTTACGCCACCCCGTTGAAAATATGGCAGTTCGACGTCACCTGCCAACTCAACGGCCCCGGGCGTATGCCTACGCCTTATTCCCTCCCGGACGGTAAACTCTCCTGGGATCGCCGATTTCCGGAGTACTTCCAACTGAACGCGCAAATCACGCGCTGGTTCAGGCACTTCTCCATATACCTCGGTGGCGAAAACCTCACAAACTTCCGCCTAAAGAACCCCATAATCAACGCCTCCGACCCCTGGTCACAAGGCTTCGACCCCACAATGGTGTGGGGCCCCATTCACGGTGCCATGGCCTACGCCGGCATCCGCTTCAACCTCGGAAAACTATAACCCCTCATAACTCTCATTATATGAAAGCAAAATTACTCATAGCAGCACTGCTGCTCGGCTCAGCCTCTCTCTTCGCAAAAGACATCAAAACAGTAATCTTCACCCCCGACCCGCCCATGAGTTGTCAAAACTGTGAAAACAAAATAAAAGGCAACCTCCGCTTTGAGAAAGGTGTGAAAGAAATCGAGACAAACCTCAAAACACAGCAAATCACAATCAAGTACGACGCCGACAAAACAGACCCCGCCAACCTCGGCAAAGCACTCAAAAAACTCGGATACACCACAACCGAAGCAAAAACTCCCGCCAAACACGTCAAAAACTGCGACGGGAAATCCGGCTGCCACAAAAAATCCAAATAAAATTTAGAATTCTTAATTTACCGTAAAGTCCCGGTTTTCGGCAATTTCACTCACTCAACTTTTATATTCTTTCAAAAATTTATTGTAAATTTGCAGATTAGAAAATACTAATACAACATTTATATATTTCATGAAAATCAAAAACAGACTGTTAATCAGCTCTATAATGCTCGCCGGCAGCCTCTCTCTGTTCGCTGTCCCGGCCAAAAGAGAGGTGCAAACCGTCACTCAACCCGATGGCTCGACCCTCCGTATCAAAAAAATAGGCGATGAATTCCGCCACTTCACACTCACTGAAGACGACATTATTCTCGCCGATGCTCCCGATGGCGGCTACTGCTACGGTCGCCTCAACAATGCCGGATTTGTTGAAAGTACCGGCGTGCTTGCCGTTGACCTCTCAAAACGTTCTTTCATGCCCGTCGAGGCTATGAATTTCAAAGAGGTTGACCTCAAGGCCGTGCCGCTTTCTCCCAAAAAGATTCCCCAGACCGGTGTGGGTCTCGACAAAACCACTTTCCCCGGTAAGGGTTCGCCCAACGTGCTCGTGATTCTCGTTGAATACAAGGACTATCGTTTCAGAACTTCCGACCCGTTGAAATACTTTGACGGTATGCTCAACGAAGAGGGCTTCAGCCAGTACGGCGGCACCGGTTCTTGCTCTGAATATTTCAAAGAGAACTCCATGGGTCAGTTCACCCCCAACTTCGTTTGCCTCGGCCCGGTTCAGCTCCCCAACAAGCGCAGCTACTATGGCGGCAACGACTATGGCGGCTCTGACCGCGCCCCGGAAGAAATGGTAATCGATGCTATCAAGATTCTTGATCCCGACTACGATTTCTCAATCTTTGACAACGATGGCGACGGCGAAATCGACAATGTATATGTAATCTACGCAGGCCAGGGTGAAGCAAGCTATGGTGATGCCTCTACCGTTTGGCCCCACTCTTGGAGTCTCGCGGAAGCCGGAAAGTCGCTCATGGTCGACGGCGTAGCCGTGAACCACTATGGCTGCTCCAACGAATGGGAGCAGACTCGCCCCGACGGTATCGGTACTTTCGTGCATGAGTTCAGTCATGTCATGGGTTTGCCCGACTTGTACAACACTGTAAGCAACACGGTCAACTACACTCCCGAATCTTACAGCGTGCTCGACTACGGTCCCTACAATAACAACGGTTGTACGCCCCCGGCTTACGGTGCTTACGAGCGTAACTCTTTGGGCTGGATTGACCTCGAGGTTATCGATGAACCCATGGACGGTGAGCTCGAACATATCCTCTCTTCAAACAAGGCTTACATCATTCCCACAGAAAGCAAGAACGAATTCTTCTTGCTTGAAAACCGCCAACAAGAGGGTTGGGACAAGTACATCCCCGGCCACGGTATGCTCGTTTGGCACATAGACTTCAACGCTTCTGTTTGGGCAAACAATGTAGTTAACAACAACGAATACCACCAGTACGTTGACCTTGAAGAGGCTTGCGGTTACAACGGCACCACCGAGGCTGTTTTCGCCGCCTACCCCTTCCCGGGTACAAAAAATGTAACTTCGTTCACCGATGACACTACTCCCTCCATGAAGGCCTGGAACGGTCAGGGTCTCAATATGCCGATTACTGACATTGCCGAAACCGATGGCGTGATTACTTTCAAAGCAGCCGGCGGCGACGACGGTCTCCCCAAAGTAAAAGTGCCCAAACCCTTCGCTGACGATCAGGTTGAGAAGAGCTCTTCTCACTTCGTGGCCGCTTGGGAACCGGTTGAGAACGCAATCGACTATGAAGTAACTGCTTACGCCACCGGCGCCGGCGAAGGCTACACCCTCACAAATGCAATGGGTGCTGACGGCGTGATTACTCTCCCCGAAGGTTGGTCAGCTACCACAAGCGAGAAGTACACCTCCAACGGCAACTACGGTGAATCTGCTCCCTCGTTGAAGTTCAACGCAGATGCTCAATATCTGCTCTCTCCCGAACTTGAAGGCGAAGCCATATCTATTTCTTATTGGCGCAAAGGCCAAAGCACTAACGGCAAGTCTTCTCTCGATGTGATGGGTCTGGTTGGCAATAGCTGGGTGAAACTTTACTCTGAAAGCCTCCCCACTCGCGATGAAGCAAAAGTGGTTGAAATCAACAATCTGCCCGAAAATGTAAGCCAAGTTAAGTTCATCTACAACAAGCAGGGCGGCAACCTCGCTCTCGACGATGTAACTATAAAAGTGGGTGCAAGCGATGAAGTTCTTCCCGACTACAATGCCGTGAAGACTAACGGTGCCACCTCCCTGCGCATCGACAAGCTCAAAGAAGGCATCACAACTTACAAATATCATGTACGCGCAATCGGCGAATTCAAACAGTCCGCTTACAGCGACAAGGTTTCCGTCAAACTCTCCGACACCGACTCCCTGACAGACGTTGAGATGCAAGACGCCCCGGTTGAATACTTCGACACTCTCGGTCGCCGCGTAATCAACCCCGCCCCCGGTCAGATCCTCATCTGCCGCCAAGGCAACCGCGTATTCAAAACCATAGCCCGCTAATTGACAAATTCGTTAAATTGCCCACTATTCAAGTAAGCGAGCACCCGCCAAGGTGCTCGCTTACTGCCTTTCAGCCCGACATCTTCACTGCTTTTTTCAGCTTTGTTTTCTTTCTTTTTTAACTATTTGCAGCCGTAAATTTGCATGGTATTCCGATTTTTAGTAAATTTGCGCGGTAAAATGAAAATTCACAGAGAAGGAACCAACATACTCGTTATCCTGTTTGCGATGCTCGCCATGCTGAATGCCGTGGCCTGGCTCTTCTTGCGCCCCATGGTTATGCCCGCCTTGGGGAGCATTGTATCGGTTGTCGTCTATGGGTTCGTCTTCAACTTCTTCCGCTGTCCCAGGCGCGACTACAAAGGCGATCGCAAAGGTATGGTCGTCAGTTCCGTTGATGGTAAAGTGGTTGTAATCGAGCGAGTTCACGAGCCGGAATACATCAAAGGCGAGGCCATTCAGGTGAGCGTATTCATGAGTCCGCTCAATGTGCACGCCAACTGGTTTCCCATTGACGGCGAGGTGAAATATGTGAAGCACCACAAGGGGCGCTTCCTTAGCGCTTATCTGCCGAAAGCCAGCTTGCAAAACGAGCGAAGCACCATAGGCATCGTCTCCCCCGATGGCTCGCTCATTACCGTCCGCCAAGTGGCCGGCGCAATGGCTCGCCGAATTGTCACATATGCCCGGAAAGGGGAGAAGGCTGACATCGACGACCATTTGGGCTTCATAAAATTCGGCTCACGTGTTGACATTTACCTCCCCGTTGACAGCGAAGTGCTTGTCGAACTCGGTCAGACAACCCGCGGCGGTCTTACCCCCTTGGCGCATCTGCCCGAATACAAAAAGAAGTAAATCAGGGGTGGAGATATGAACTTATCACCACCTTCTTTAATTATATAAGTGTGAGAGTTTATTGACTCCCTGCTCGAAAATGAAAAAGTATATACCCAACACCATAACCCTTATTAATCTGACGAGCGGCTGCATGGCGGTGATGTGCGCTTGCTTTCCGCTTGAAATGATAGCCGGGCACCCGGCATATATCATTGCCTTTTGTTTCATTCTGTTAGCTTCCGTTGCCGACTTTATGGACGGCTTGTCGGCGCGTATGCTCGGCGAGTACTCGCCTCTGGGCAAACAGCTTGACTCGCTTTCCGACCTTGTCAGTTTCGGAGTGGCGCCGGCAATGGTTCTTTCCAACTTGCTGCTCGCGGCTCATGCGCCGCTGTGGAGCCGGCTGTTGTGCCTGCTGTTGCCGATATGCGGTGCCATTCGTTTGGCTCGCTTTAATCTTGACACCTCGCAAGTACATTCGTTCAAAGGGTTGCCCATCCCGGCCGCCGCGCTCTTCTGCATCGGGCTGGCCGCCATGCTTGCTTCCGAAACGGGTGCCAACCTCTATGCAACAGTGGGTTGCGTTGTGATAATAAGTATATTGATGGTCTCACCCATACGCATGTATTCTTTCAAGCTCGGCAGCTTCTCTTTCCGCAATCTTGCTTTGCCTGTTTCGCTGGTGATTGTCGGGGGGGTATGCGTGGTGATGTTCGGTTGGACAGGTTTGTTCTATACCGTTGGATACTACATACTTAGCGCATTTGTGAGTTCTCTTTTCGTGTTGACACCGGTAGATAGCACTGAGGAATAATGATATTGGCAGTAATTTTGGTATTGCTCATTTGGGCATTGTGGTTTTTCGGCCCGCAGATACGGAGGTGGGCCATGCGCCGCACTGCCAACTATGTTCAAGACCGGATGTTCAAGAGCATGGGCATAGACCCGAGTGAAGTGCGCCGACAAGCCGCCGAGGCCGAAAATGAGTCGCGGAGAAGAGAAAGAAGAGCTCGGACATCGCGCACAAGCCGGACCTCATATTCACGCCGCCGCACTTACGGACGCGCTTCCAAAATCATACCCCGCGAGTACGGCGATGCGGTAACTTTCGAAGTGCTTCAAATTTCCGGGAAAGAGAAATGGCTTTTTGACACCGAAAAATCTCCGGTAAATTACAATTACAAAAACGAGTTTCAGATAAGCGATGCAAAGTACACCGTCATCTCCGAATAGCCGTCCGCGTTCATTGAGCTTCGGCCATGGGCTGCTCACGCCGCGTGTGCTTTACGTCTCCGACCTCGACGGCACTTTGCTCGACCCTCATTCTCATGTCAGTGAGCGAAGTGCGTACTTGCTCAATACCGCAATCGAGAAAGGAGTCTTGTTTACAATAGCCACGGCGCGCACACCCGGCACGGTGGTGGACTTGCTTGCAGAGGTGGATATGCGTCTGCGGGGAGTGGTTATGACCGGGGCTGCCTTATTCGATTTCAAGACATTGAATTACAGTCGGATATGCTGCATTGCTCCCGATGTTGTCAAGAAAATGATACCGGTGTATCGCAAACACGGCGTGGCCACATTCATTTACAAAATCAGCGAGACACAAAAGCTTGACTGCTACCATATCGGAGAGCTGAATCAGTTTGAAAAGACCTTTATTTCCGAGCGCTGTCGCTCACCGTTCAAGACATTTCATGTGCCTCCAAGCGGAGAGTCGGTGCTCCCGGCAACGTTTGACAACACGGTGCTGCTGTTCAGTGTTCAGCCATGGGATAAGGCCTTCGCGTTATATGAGGAGATAAAGGAGTCGCCTGAATTTCCGGTTTATCCGCTCTGCTACCACGATGCATTCGGGTCGGAGTGGGGAGAGTTGGAGATGTTCTCGCGGCAGACGAGCAAAGCGGCTGCTGTTGAGGCAATTGCCTCACAGGTCGGTGCCGGGCGCATTGTGGCTTTCGGCGATAATGTAAACGATATGCCGCTGTTCGAGCTTGCCGATGAGGGGTTCGCCGTGGAGGGTGCCATTGACGCCCTGAAAGAGATTGCCACCGATGTGATAGGCTCGAACGCCGAAGACGCTGTGCCTGAATTTATATTTAAATACAGCCGGTTATGTCCCTGAGATATTCATTCTATGACCGCAAGAGGCTGGGAAAGACCGTGTTCTTCCTTATTTCGCTTACGGCGATTATCATATTCCTGTTGCTCTCCAACAATCTGGTGAAGAGTCTTGCCAATCAGGAGCGCGAGCGCATGAAGATATGGGCCGATGCCACACAACGTGTGGCTCAGCAGAATGAGGGCACGGACATCGAATTTCTTCTGTCAATCATTGAGCAGAACAATTCAATCCCGGTGCTTGTGGCAGACGATGAGGGGAATATACATGAGTATCGCAACTTTCATCTGCCCGATGCCGGCGATGAGAGAATGTTGGTTGTTGACCTCTCGCAGAGGGATAAAGACTTTTTGACTAATCGGTTGAACAAGGCCACTCACGGCAACCGCCTCTCTGTGGCCGCAGCCGGCAACGACCATTTCATTCCGATACGAATATTCAAGAACTATTATCAATATATATATTACGAAGATTCGGAAATGCTCAAACGTCTTAGCTGGTATCCGTATATACAGTTGGGAGTTATGGTATTTCTTGCTGTAATAGTCTTTTTGACAATACTTTACACCAAGCGAGCCGAGCAAAACCGCGTGTGGGTGGGCCTTTCGAAAGAGACTGCGCATCAGCTGGGCACGCCAATCTCATCGCTGATGGCATGGATGGAATTTCTGCAAAGCAGCGGAGTGGATCCCGAGGTGGTTCGCGAAATGAACAAGGATGTGCGGCGACTTTCGGTTATTGCCGACCGCTTCTCGAAGATTGGTTCCATACCCGAATTGGAACTTGAATATTTGGGCGACTCTGTGCAACGGAGTCTGGAATATATGCGCAGCCGCATATCCAAACAGATTGATATTCAGATGAATTTGTCACATGAAGACTGTGGAGTGCGCATCTCGCCCCCGCTGTTTGAGTGGGTAATGGAGAATCTTACTAAGAATGCAGTCGATGCCATGGGAGGCAAAGGTTCGCTGACCATCAGTACCGGAGCAGACAAGGATCGATGCTATATTGATGTGACCGACACCGGCAAGGGCATAGCGCGCAAGAACTTCAAGAATGTTTTCAACCCCGGCTATACCACGAAGAAGCGCGGCTGGGGCTTGGGCCTGACTCTGGTGAAGCGCATAATTGAAGAATACCACCGCGGCCGCATCTTCGTGCTCCGCTCCGAGCCGGGCCACGGCACCACCTTCCGCATCGTGTTGCCCAAAGTATGATTATAAAAGTATGGAAATGAAACGGAAAATTCGGCAGGTTATTAATTGGTTTTGCAGGTGGGATGTCGGCACGGCTATTTTTGCCGGGGCTGTGTTTGCGAGCCTCATGGCGTTTAATGTGGTGTGGTGCATGTGGACTACGTTCACCCCCTTTTCGCATTTCCCGCTCTATATCAGCACGATACTGGTGACATTGATACTCACGCTGCCATATGCCATGTGGCGCTGTAAATATGTGCAGTTGCTTATTCTCATAGCGTTGCAAGTGTTGCTGCTTGCTAATCTGATGTATTCGCGCACATACTTCAATGTCATACCGCTGACGAGCTACACCAATGCCGGCAACTTGTCTGACTTTATGCCAAGCGTTTGGGCTTCATTGCGTTGGAGCGATTTGGTGTTTCTTCTTATCACCGTGGCAACCGTTTGGCTGCTTTATCGCTATCGGAAGCCAATAGCCTCGGAGCGCACTTCGCGACCCGCTTATGCAGCGGCACTCGCCATTCCCCTGCTTATTACGTTGATAGTCTTTCCCACCCCCGGAAGGTTTAAAGACAAGTGTTATGAAATCTCCAACGGGGCTTATTCGTATCGCAGCATCCCGGTGATGTACACGGTCTTTGGTAATCTCATATACCAGACAATCAATGAATTGGAACAACTTTCGCCCTGTGATATCAAAGAGACAGAGGATTATTTGGCAGCCATACCGCGCATTGAGAGCCTGCCGGAAGGCGTGTCGGAGCCTGAAAATCTTATTTTCATCTTTTGTGAGTCGCTGGAAAGTTGGGTGATTGATATGAAATATGACGGTCAAGAAGTTACACCCAATCTGAATGCATTGTTGCGCAAGAAGGGTACTTTCTACGACCCCCATGTCGTTTCGCAGGCAAGAGACGGGCGTTCCATAGACGGTCAGCTGTTATGCCTGACGGGCCTGTATCCGCTCACACAAGGAGCATATGCCGTTCGCTATCCCGACCATGAATATCCCTCTTTGCATAAGGCACTTAAACAAGATCGAGGGGCACGCGCCGTTTTGCTCACCGGCGACAAGGAGTATGTGTGGAATCAGGGAGTGATTGGGCGCAGTTTCGGACTGGATACGATTGTTTCGTTTAACGACTTCCGCATTGACGAGAGTTATTCGGGTCGCAAACATATAGTTGATACCGAGCTTATGCGCCAAAGTATAGACAAAATCAACAAGGGCGACTTATGGCCTGCCGATAGACCATACTACTTGCAGATAGTAACATACTCCGGCCACACGCCGTTTAAGTTGCCGGACAATGAGAAGAAGTTGAAAATCAAGTCAGACATACCCTCTGTGATGGCCGACTATATGCAGGTGGCTCATTTCACTGATGAGGCATTGGGCATAATGATCAGCTATCTGCGTACACGTCCGGATTGGGATAAGACAATGGTGGTAATCACCGGCGACCATGAGGGATTGGCGGATCATCGGCAGGAGTGTCTTGCCGCAGAGCAAGGACGCAAGTATGTAAGTGCCGAGCAATATGTGCCTTTCATAGTGCTGAACTCGCCAATCTCCGGGCGCACTGATAAGGTGATGGGTCAGGTAGATATTTTCTCCTCGCTGCTCTACCTGTTGGGTCTGAACAATTATGAGTGGACCGGATTAGGACGGAGCATCTTCAGTGCCAATCATCCCGGAGGCGCCATCTCAACCCTTGGCGAACGCATCTGTACTCCCGGCGCAGTAATCAGGGAGGAACAATGGAAGACACTCAGCGACGGGATGCGACATTCGGATCGGATACTACGGTATGATCTGCTTCGAAAGGAATAAGGCAGACTTTCTGCTGATTTTTAGCGCTTCAACCTATATAACCCCAATGAAAGGCAGTATATATCTTATCTGATTGATAATCAGTAATTCAGGACGATATTACGTCTTTTTGAGCGTTATTATAGTTTAATTCGGATTGAGTAGGCACTTAGAGCTTGTTTAATAAAAAATGTGAACGTCAGGGTCACAGATGTGCCTCGGATTTGAGGCTGCCGGTGAGGGGACATAGCGAGCTATGTAACTGAACCACAGGCTAAAGGATGAGGTTCAGCTGCGAGACATAACGGTAATTTTTGGAAACAAGCTCTTAGATAATTTTACAGTCAAACAAAAACATTGCGACTATGACAAGACATTTGCTTATTGCCTTGGCCATCGGTTTCATTGTCTCGGCATCGGCTGCGGAGATTGACTTCACCCTCAATACTGACAACCTTCCTTTACATAGTCTCGGGTTTGAAAAAGCCGAGACCTATGACGTGGCGATACGTATCGATGAGCCCTCAGTTAAAGGCACCAATATCAAAGGCATCACAGTCACTCTGCCGGGTGATGCAATCAGCGGCTGTTCAGGCCGGCTCTCCAACGAACTGCACTTGAAGCGCATCAATGGCAAATATTTTGGCCGGTATCGTGAACCGGGCTTAACCCAACTCGGCATGAGGGATTTTAGAGGTTTTTGAGTGTTGATAACTGCACAAAATTTAAAAAAATGTGCATCGTTTGTTTAATTTATAGCGGAAAAATTTCCGTAATTAAAAAAAATGTGTTTACTTTGCACTCTGAAACGAAAGTTGTGCTCTTCGGGGTATGTGCTTTTGTGGGTAAAAAGAAAGTAAATTCATATTAATCACAAATAAAATCTTAGATTATGTCTGAAATAGCATCTAAAGTAAAAGAAATCATTGTTGACAAGCTCAGCGTAGACGAAAACGAAGTAATTGAAACCGCTGAATTCAGCAAGGATCTGGGTGCAGACTCACTCGATACCGTAGAGCTGATCATGGAGTTTGAGAAGGTGTTTGACCTGACCATCCCCGAAGAAGAGGCAGAAAAAATCGCAACAGTAGGCGATGCCATCGCATACATCGAGGAGCACAAGAAGTAATCAAGGCTCGCAGACAGACAGACGATGCACCGCGGCGGCGTCCCGCCCAAAGGGGAATTGTCTTCGCGGTGCATTTGTTTATATGTTTGCATATTATCTTGATTAAAAGCAGGTTGCCGGTGAAACGGCTTCCTGTTGCCATATAAACAAAACCTACTTATAATGGAACTTAAAAGAGTAGTAGTAACGGGACTTGGGGCCTTGACTCCTATTGGAAACAATACAGAGGAGACGTGGGCAAATGCTCTTAAAGGGAAGAGCGGTGCCGGCCCGATAACCCATTTTGACGCGAGTTTGTTTAAGACAAAGTTTGCGTGTGAGGTGAAAGATTTTGACCCGGCAGCTCATTTTGACCGCAAGAAGGCGCGTCAGCTTGACTTGTATGCCATGTATGCCATGGTGGCTGCCGATGAGGCAATAGCAGATGCGAAGCTTGAAAGCGAGGGCGTAGACAAGAATCGAGTAGGTGTGATTTTTGCAGCCGGTATCGGCGGCCTTCATACCTTTGAGGAGGAAGCCGGTTTTTATGCCAAGAATGAGGAAAAGGGTCCGAAATATAATCCGTTCTTCATACCGAAGATGATTGCCGACATAGCAGCCGGACATATCTCCATAGAGCATGAGTTTCGCGGTCCGAATTTCGGTACCGTATCGGCTTGTGCCTCATCGAATAATGCGCTTGTAGATGCGTTCAACTATATCCGCTTGGGTTATGCCGATGCGATAGTTGCCGGCGGTGCGGAAGCAGCGATTTATCCGGCCGGTGTGGGCGGTTTCAATTCGATGCGTGCGCTGTCTACTCGCAATGATGATCCGGCTACGGCGTCTCGGCCGTTCTCCGGTTCACGCGACGGTTTCGTAATCGGCGAGGGTGCGGCAGCGCTTGTGCTTGAGGAGTATGAGCATGCCAAGGCTCGCGGTGCGAAGATTTATGCCGAGGTGGTAGGCGGCGGTTTGAGTGCTGATGCTTATCATATTACGGCTACACATCCTGAAGGTTTGGGTGCATGCCTGGTGATGGAGAGTGCTCTGAAGGATGCCGGCATGAAGCCAGAGGATATTGATTATATCAACTTGCACGGTACCTCCACTCCGGTTGGCGACATTTCCGAGGCTAAGGCTATCAAGAAGGTGTTCGGCGACCATGCGTATAAGATGAATCTGAGTTCAACAAAGTCAATGACCGGCCATTTGCTTGGTGCAGCCGGTGCTCTTGAGGCTCTGTTCTGTGTAAAGGCTATCACAGATGATGTGATTCCGCCGACAATCAACCATGTTGAGGGCGACAATGATCCGGAGGTTGACTATGATTTGAACTTCACATTTAATGAACCTCAGAAGCGCACTGTGAATGCTGCGTTGAGCAATACGTTCGGTTTCGGCGGTCACAATGCTTGTCTGATAATGAAAAAATTTAAGGAAGGTTCTATAAATTGAACGCTGCGAAATTATTAATTATTAGAAATGCAGGCTTTCGGCTGATTTTGGCTGAATTTTGACTGCTTTAAGGGTTTGTATCGGTCACAATGCTCGCATTGTTCCCTCAGCAGACCATTAAATCAGTCTAAAATTCATCTCAAAATCACCTTGAATCAATTTATAGAACCTGCCTTAAGGAATAATAAAAATGAAGAAAATTATTTTATCTTTTGCGGCAGCTCTGTGCATCTTTGCGATGACTTCGTGTGGCAGCCCGGCGAGCAAGGTGGCGGGCTATATGAATGATGCTACTGAGCAGATTAAAGCAGCTAACGGTGATGAAAAGAAAATACAAGAGGCTGTAGACGAGTGTACCAAGAAGTGCGAGGAAGTAACTAAGGACATGTCTGAAGAAGAGCAGGCCAAGCTTTTGGAAGATAAGGAAGTACAGGAAGCTATGGGTGATTATATGGCAGCAACCCTTGGTGCGGCTTTTAAGTCGCTTGGTAAATAAATCGTATCCCACTAAGACTATGATATACGCTCCGGGCACTTGCGGCTTTGCCGCCGGTGCCCGGAGCGTACGTTACCCCACGGAAACTTGTGGCTTCGGCACTCGCATATCGTGGGGTTGTAGGTCGTACACAAAGTATTTGTGCACTAGCTATAACTATGCGCTTGGGGGGTGATTCTTATAGCAAGCGGGGAGGCTCAGCTTTTGCTTCTTCAATAATCTTGCCGGTCATTACAATTACCGCCCCAATTTGCGGTCAAGTGATTTTGCCTCGGCAAAATCACTTGACATCCGCCCAAACCGTTGACATTCCAAATAAAAGATCTGCGCTATCCGCGTGGGCACTTGCCTTATGGCAAGCTTCGCGTTTGCCCTTAATCAATTTTGATTCTAATATTTCATTAGGGTTAGGCATTGACGAAGTCAAGAAATCTACACCGACTGAACTGATAAAGGGGTGCCGGAATTGGTTCCGACACCCCTTTTCGTAGTGCTAAATTATTGGTTTGAAATCTAAAGACTCATGTGGAGGGAGTCTTTTTATTTTGTTACGGTAGTGGTAGTAGTTGCAGGCTCATCGAGAGTACAGATTGCAACGCGGTTCCAGCTTTCTTCTTCGAACATGTGTCCGATACCTTGACCTTCTGCCTGGATGCGGTCTGCTGCGATACCGTACTTGTTAACGAGAGTGTTGCGAACAGACTCAGCACGTTGGTTGGCGAGACGAATGTTTACTTCGAGCGGACCGTCCTGACTTGCATAACCCTTGATTACTACTTTTGCTTTCGGGTGATTCTTCAAGTAGGAAGCTACGGCAGCCACGTTCGGCATCTGAGAAGCTGTGATGTTGTAACGACCGAGTTCGAAGTTCACATAGCGTACTGTTGAGAGCTGGTCAGTGTTCTTTGTAACAACTTCCGGTTTCTTATTCTGACAGTCAGCGAGCTGAGCTGCGAGAGCGGCGTTGTTTGCTTCGGACTCTGCAAGAGCGGCGGCGGCAACACCAAGGTCGGCACGAAGGCCGTTTACACGAGCGTTGAGTTCATCGATAGTAGCCTGATCGTAAGGAGTTACGTATTGGAACTGATCGCCGAGGGTTACACTTACGCCTGCCATGAGGTCGAAAGTAGCGCGGTTCACGTTGTAAGCGGCTGACGATTTGTTGACATCAGCATCGGACATGTTCCAAGTAACAGAGGGTTTAAGAGCGATTGTCACGCGGTCAGTGGGGTGGAAGTTGAGATTCAAGCCCACTTTGGTTGCGAAGAAGTTCCAATCGTCGAGGCCGGACTGATAGTAGTGACCCCAACCGGCACCGGCCACTGCCTCAATGTCGAATTTACGGCCTTGCTCGCTGCCCCAGGGTGAGAAGAGGTTGAAGAGGTTGATAGCACCGTAAGCACCAACATACTGGCTGTCGAATGCTGTAGATGAATGAACGCGATGTCTCCAAGAAGAAGTGTTGATACCCCAATTGCCTTCAACGCCGAGGCCGAAAACGGGTGTAATTTGTTTCTGCAAGTGGAGACCCACGATGCCACGCATATTACCGAAGAAGGGACCTGAATTTAACGGAGTGGTAACACCACCGTCAATACCGATACTCCAATTGTCGCCGAATTTGGGCTGAACCATCGCATTCTGCGCGGATGCGGAAATCATGCCGCCGGCTAACAGTGCTGCACAGAGTAAAATCTTTTTCATAATACTACACTTTTAAATTATCTTTCTATCGTTTACCTTAATATAGCGCGCCGGCACTCCGAATGAGCAGTGTGTGTTTTTCATTGTGTGTAATTCGTAGTATTTACGCGCTTTATTGCGGTTTTTACTTAATAACGACTGCGGTTGAATAAAAGTTTAAGGAAAATCGTTTTTTTGTTGGTTCATTTTTTTTTTGTAATTTTGCACTAAGAAAAATATTGTACAGAGCCGAAGGTGCTTTACGTTCCCGCAAGGAGAGCGGTAAGGCGTCTTTCTTTTATTATTGTGTAAAGAAAATAAGAAAAATATAATATATGGCAACTTATCTTACAAAAGAAGGATATGACAAGAAGATGGAGGAGCTTGCCGCTCTTGAGGCACAGCGTCCGGCCATCAAGCATGCGATAGCCGAGGCTCGCGACAAGGGCGACCTCTCGGAGAATGCGGAATATGATGCCGCCAAGGAGGCACAAGGCTTGCTTGAAATGAAGATAGCAAAACTCAAAGAGTTGGTGGCTACCGCGCGTATCATTGATGACTCAAAGCTGAACACCGAAATCGTGCAGCTGCTTAACACCGTGACTATCAAGAATACAGCCAACGGTATGCAGATGACATACACCATCGTAACCGAAAGCGAAGCCAACCTGCGCGAGCACAAGATAGCGTCAAGCACCCCGATTGCACAGGGACTGCTCGGCCACAAGGTGGGCGACAAGGTGCAAATCAAGGCACCGGCCGGCG
Organism: Prevotella sp.; assembly: GCA_023662865.1. GTDB lineage: Bacteria > Bacteroidota > Bacteroidia > Bacteroidales > Muribaculaceae > Lepagella. The sequence continues at coordinate 180,892 of JAMPIK010000002.1, read as the reverse complement.
TAATGGATTTTGAGATTGTGAAAATTGAAATCTAAATTCCGAAGGTCATGACTATTTTTTCTCGTATCATAAACGGTGAAATACCCTGTTACAAGATAGCCGAAAACGATGAGTTTTTCGCATTCTTGGATATCAATCCGGTGAACTGGGGTCACACATTGGTAGTGCCCAAGCGAGAGGAAGACTATATCTTCGACCTCAGCGATGAAGAGCTTTCTCGCATGATTGTTTTTGCCAAGCGAGTTGCCGGAGGCATAAAAGAGGCAATGCCCTGCCGCAAGGTGGGTGTGACCGTGCTGGGGCTGGAAGTGCCTCACGCACATATCCATTTGGTGCCGCTCAAAAATGAGGGCGACATGGATTTCAAGCATAAGATTGACAACCCGGATCCGGAGAAAATGAAGCAGATAGCTCAGGCCATCTCCTCCAAATTGCAGTAAGAGATGGAAAATTTCACATTTTATTCTCCCACGGAATTTGTATTCGGTAAAGGAGTGCAGAGTCAAGCCGGTGAATTAGTGCGCCGTCATGGTGCTCATAAAGTAATGATTGTGAGCGGTTCGTCGAGTGCGGAGCGCAGCGGTTTGCTTTCGCAAGTGCGCGAGTCGCTCACGGCAGCCGGCATCAGCTTCATTGAACAGAAAGGCATACAGCCCAACCCTCGCGACATTGAAGTGTACGAAGGAATTGAGTTGGCACGCCGTGAAGGGGTCGACTTCCTGCTTGCTGTAGGCGGCGGCTCCGTAACAGACTCAACCAAGGGGGTTGCACTTGGAGTGAAATACGAGGGTGATTTCTGGGATTTCTATTGCGGTAAAGCCACCCCCAAAGACGGGGAGGTACTTCCGCTGGGAGTAGTGCTAACCATACCGGCCGCCGGCAGCGAGGGAAGCGGTAACTCCGTGATTACCAAATGCGATGACAACGGACGCCATAAAATTTCGGTGCGTTACCCCATGCATTTGCGTCCTCGCTTCGCGCTGATGAATCCGGAGCTTACCTACACACTCCCATGGTATCAGACAGCTTGCGGCATCGTGGATATGCTCTGCCATATCTTCGAGCGCTACTTCTCAAACACCCCGGCCACCGATTTGCCCGACGGCATAGCCGAGGCGATAATGCGCGATGTGATGCGCAATGCCTTGGTGCTTGTGGACAATCCCGACAATTATGATGCGCGAGCCTCCATAATGTGGGCATCTACATTGGCTCACAATGGCCTGTGCGGCACCGGCAAAGAGGAAGACTGGAGCAGTCACCGCCTTGAACATGAGCTGAGTGCGTGGTATGGCGTGGCACATGGAGCCGGGCTGGCGGTTATCGTGCCGGCATGGTTGGAGTTTGTGGCCAAGCACAATCCCGGCAAGGTGGTTCAGTTTGCTCAGAATGTGCTGAATATCTTCCCGATAAACCGCACGGTAGAGGAGACTTGCCGCTTGGCGGCGGACGCGCTCAAAGGGTTCTATCGCACATTAGGCATGCCCGGAAATATTCGCGAACTCATTGGCAGCGAGCCTGATATAGATAAGCTTGTGGAGAGCCTGCACACCAATATGGGCGACACATTGGGATTTTATGTGCCTCTATCCATGGCCGACTGCCGGGAGATTTATACCCTCGCCCGTTGAGTAGGCGGGGGGGTGCACACATTTTTTTTTGGGGGGGGCGCGATATATCGCGCCCCTACGAGCCGGGGGGGGAATATTTTACTTTTTGGTTAGGGTCAGGCGGTCGAGGAGGAAGTGGTTTGTGTTGATGTTCATATTCTCATTTTCAGGGCGATAGTCAATGGTAAGGGTATGTTCACCGGGGAGCATACGGGGCAGTAAGAGTGAGTTGGAGAAACCCCAGTCGTCCCAATTGGCGCGGCCTCTCTGCGGCATTACGACAATGCCGACCGGGTTGCCGTCGATACTCACGGTGCGAATGGCGCAGCGGTTTTCGGTATTCACCGGACCATTGCCGTTGGAATAACGAAGCGACAAGTACCAGTCGCCGGCCTCGGGGATATCAATTTTAACTTCAATGGGCTTGGTGCTCTTGTCGAGTTCCGCGAAGCCATTACCCTCAAAACCGCTTACTGTACCTGCCGGGCGATATTCTTCGGGTATCTCCGCCGACACCACGCTTGTTCCCTCCCCGGGGATTTGCACCTTTATTTCCAGGCGGTTGCTCATCGGCTCCGAGGCGAAAGATTGTATGCCGTCATCGCTCACGCCGATTACCTGATATTCACCCGGTTCTGTTACATTGTAAGTGGTACTCCGAGTTTCGGCCAGAGGCTCGCCGTTACGCAATACTATATAATGGTTGATATACTCGATGCTTTGCCAACTCAGGCGGTTGCCCTCAATGCGTAATGTGGGGGTAATCGGGCTTTTTGCATTAGGGATTGTGTTAACCTGAAGAGGCGGTATCGGCTCTGAGTCCATTTCAATCTCAACTTTCATTCTGCCCTTGGCTTTAGCCGCTTGAATTATCGGCTCTTGTTCCTTGCCGTTCACCTTGAACGATTTAATCTTGGAGCCATAACCGCTTATGGTAATGTCGAGTACGGCATCACGGTATCTGAAATTATTGAGCGAACGAGTGCTTCCGAGTACTTCCGGCACGAAGGGGGTAAAGACGAGCGAGTTGGCGTGGAAGTCAATACCGAAAAGCACCTTATGGGTAAGAGCAATATTCCCGGCCAGACACCAGAGCATATTGGAGGAATTAAGTTCGGTTGCAATGTCGCCGTTGTCGAGAACAAAATTCTCCTTGTTGGTGCAGAACAGAGCCGCCGGGCGTATCAAGGCGCCGAAACCGTGAAGGACCCCTTTCTCATTGCCGGCCTTCGCATTTGCTATTGTCCACCACGCGTCTACCCAAGGCCACAACGCATTGTTATGATACGGCGGCATATCGGCAATTTGTGGGAAGAAAATGCCGGGGCCGAACGGAGTGACCGGGTTGTGTTCGGTGATAGACACGGCGCGCTCCTTGTCGGCAATATCCCATACAATAGCCAGGCTCTCGCCCAACGTCTCGGCGCGAGGGTTGAGTATCTGATTGTCGCGGCCATACAAATACATTGCATAGTATCCCTTGTCGGGCATCCACAGATATTTGTTCACTGCCTCCTTGATTGCTTCCGCCCGGTGCATATATTCAATAGCCTCCTTCTTTTTTCCAAGCTCGGTGGCCATGCTTGCCAATGTTACCCATGCTCGTTGGTGTACAACGGAAGTGGACAGCGTCAGAGTGGAATATATGTCGGCACACTGCATCCATTTGGGGTGGCTCTGCTCGCGCCAGTCAATAAAAGAAGTTTCACCCCTGACAAGCCCGGTGGCCGGGTCATATATCGTTTTTTCATCGGTGAGCAGTGAGCGACGAGCTACTTCATACGCACGGCGAAGCCATTTTTTGTCTCCGGTAACTTTATACACCTCCCAAGCGGCAACCGTCCATATCTGGCGGTCACTGCTCACCGGCCATGCGCCGCCGCTGCCTGTGTCTTGAATTATGCGTCCATGCGGGTCAATCTTTTTCTCAAGCGAGATGCGGGAGGCATCCGGCTGCATATAAGCCATTGAGAGCAATATGGAATAGCTTACATCGCGAGTCCATACGCCGTCCCATTCCTTGCCGGTGCGCAGAGTTGTGTCAGCCTCCACGGCGTTGACCATTTCGTCCAGCCCCATGTTGTAGACGGCTGTGTACAGCTTGTCGGGAGTAATGAGCTGTGGATAGCCGGAGATGTCATTTTTCAGGTTCCATTCGCCCTGAATGGGCATGAAATATCCGGGCTGCGCTTTGTAGTTGGACACAATGCGATTCGGCGAAGGGGCGATTGCTTTAAACTCCGCTTGAGTCACGGAGTCGCGATGCCAAGTATATGCCGGAGTGGCCAAATATGCCTGTCCGCACACACTTGCGGCAGTTGATGAAAATAATATGCTAACAAAAAGTTTATTCATAGCGTGTAAGAAATTTTCCACAAATTTAATAAGAAAATTAGTTTAAAGCAAATTTGCATATCTCAAACTTATTTTGTAATTTCGCCATTATTAGAACTATTACACGTGTGTGTACGTTACTTAAATGGAATAAATAAAAAGAATCAGTATAAAAACCCGGAAAAATTTATGGTAAACTACAAAGATTTGGGCTTGATGAACACTCGCGAAATGTTCAAAAAAGCCATCAAAGGCGGCTACGCCATCCCCGCGTTCAACTTCAACAACATGGAGCAACTTCAGGCTATCATCAAGGCAGCCGCCGAAACCAAAAGCCCCGTGATTTTGCAAGTGAGCAAGGGTGCGCGTAACTATGCCAACCAGACCCTTCTCCGCTATATGGCTGAGGGTGCCGTGCAGTATGCAAAAGAGCTCGGTTGGGAACACCCGCAAATCGTACTCCACCTTGACCACGGTGACACTTTCGAACTCTGCAAGAGCTGTATTGACATGGGATTTTCTTCTGTCATGATTGATGGCTCTCATCTCCCTTATGAAGAGAACGTTGCTCTTACCAAGAAAGTGGTAGACTACGCCCATCAGTATGACGTTACCGTAGAGGGAGAACTCGGCGTGCTTGCCGGCGTTGAAGACGAGGTCAGCTCCGACCACCACACTTATACCAATCCTGAGGAAGTTATCGACTTTGCAACTCGCACCGGTTGCGACTCACTCGCAATCTCAATCGGCACAAGCCACGGTGCTTACAAGTTCACACCCGAACAATGCACTCGCAATGCAGAGGGTAAACTTGTACCTCCCCCCTTGGCATTCAATGTACTCGATGCAGTAATGGAAAAACTCCCCGGCTTCCCCATCGTGCTTCACGGTTCAAGCTCCGTGCCTCAGGAATATGTTGACATCATCAATTCTCATGGCGGCAAACTCCCCGATGCCATCGGTATCCCTGAAGATCAGCTCCGCAAAGCAGCCAAGAGTGCAGTGTGCAAAATCAACATAGACTCTGACTCTCGTTTGGCTATGACAGCTGCAATTCGCAAAATATTCGTTGACAAACCCGGCGAATTTGATCCCCGCAAATATCTGGGTCCGGCTCGCGATGAAATGGAAAGACTCTACAAGCACAAGATTATCAGTGTGCTCGGTTCCGATGGAAAGGCCGAATAATCTTATCCGGACGTATCATTCCGCCCCCGAACTTTTGCAAATGCTTCAAGTTCGGGGGTGCTTTTTTTGTGAGCCGAAGCCACTGTTTGCAATTTTTTTTGTAATTTTGTATTCTCATTATGCAGACACACTTTCTTTACTCTTTATATATTTGAAAATGAAACTATTAGCATATATATTGACTTTTATTTTGTGCTCTCTTGGCTGCTCTGCGTTTGCTGCAACCCCCGAACAAATGGAGCAGGGAAGGGCTATCGCAATCAAATATTGTTTGCGTGACCTTAACAACTATTCCGATTATCTTGACAAGCTCAATCCCAAAACTGTTTCCGAGCTTGAAAAGAAACTGAAAGACACTGAAAAAGAGAATATTAAAAAGCTGAAAAATATTCAGTTGCCCGATGAAAAAGATTATTCCGCATGGGATAAAGCGCAGTTCAAAAAATATTGGGCAGGCTCTTTTACTGCCAAAGCTAATCTTAAAAGCAAGGGTTTCACTGAATCGAAAATCGTGGCAAGCCTTGACAAAATGACGGTTACAAAAAAGGAAGCTCCCAAGCCCGATGATGTAAAACAAGAAGAACAGAAGCCGGCAGATGCAAAAACCGATGAAGCTACACCGACTGAAAATTCATCGTCTCAAACAGAACAGGACGGTCAGACGGAAGGTAATCAAGTAGCAGAAGCTCAAGAAGATGAACAAATTGCAGAAGCTCCGGCACAGGTTCCCACAGAAGAAGTAAAACCGACAAAGGCTGAGCCGCAGCAAGAAAAATCGGACAACACAACTTCCATCATAATTCTGTGCGTTCTTGTTGTGGTGGTAGTTATCCTTGTAGTCTACGCTCTTAATGTGATGAAAAAAAATCGGATGAGACAAAACGCATCAGCCTATGGCCGCAACTCATACAGAGACCAAGAAGACGATGATGATGAGGAAGAGAAGGAATACAGACCTCGCCGCGCCCATCGCAGCAATGACGGAGATACAACTCGCTATGCCCCCCGCCGTTCCGCCCCGGCCGCTACCGTGATTTCAGACCCGGAAGAGGAGTCGCCTTTCGCTGCATATTCCAACTTTGAGCCGGAGCCTCAACCGGCACCGGTTCAAGATGCACGCGACCGCGAGATTGCCCGTCTCAAAGCCGAGATTGCGGCACTCCAAGGGCAAGTAAACAGACAGGCTGCTCGCCCCATTACCGAGACTCCGCATCGCAGCCAGCCACGTGTAATATATCTGGCACAAGCAAATGCCGATGGCGTGTTCACTCGTGCCGATGCCCGGTATAATGTCGGAAACTCCATATTCAAGCTTGTCACCACCAATGGCGTGTCAGGCTCATTCTCCGTAATTGAAGACCCGACAGTCTACGAAATAGCACTCATGATGCCGCGTGATTTCCTTTCACACGCCTGTGCAGGTCCTGATTTGCTCAACAGTGCCACAGCGAAAACGATTGTAAACGAGGCGAGCGGCACAGCGATTTTTGAAGACGGTCGTTGGAGAGTGTCACGCAAGGCTCAAATCCGATACACGCGCTGAGAGAAGTGGCAAAGGTAGTTGAAACACCCCTGATGAAGCAGTACTTCGAGATGAAGAAAAAGCATCCCGACGCAGTATTGCTTTTCAGAGTTGGCGACTTTTACGAGACTTTCAGCGAAGATGCAATTACCGCTTCGGAAATTTTAGGCATTACGCTCACACGCCGAGCTAACGGAAAGGCGATGCATGTGGAGCTCGCCGGTTTTCCGCACCATGCCCTGGACACATATCTGCCCAAGCTCATCAGAGCCGGGAAACGTGTGGCCATCTGCGAACAGCTCGAAGATCCGAAGCTCACAAAGAAACTCGTAAAACGCGACATCACGGAGCTTGTTACCCCCGGTGTAAATATTTCAGATTCAATACTCTCGGGGAGAGAGAACAACTTCCTCGCCGGAATTCATTTCGGTGCAAAGCATATAGGGGTTGCCTTTTTGGACATATCCACCGGTGAATATCTCTGCGCGGAGGGTAATGCCGACTACATTGACAAACTGCTCAACGGTATTCGTCCCAAGGAAATACTGATTTTGCGCGGTTTGAAGGCAAAGGCCTCTGAGACGTTTCAAGGCAAACATTTCTTTTTCGAACTTGACGATTGGATATTCACCATGGATGCGGCCATGGAGCGACTTTTGCGCCATTTCGAGACAAAAAGCCTCAAAGGTTTCGGCGTCAACGATATGCCGGACGCCGTTATCGCCGCCGGCTCGCTGCTGCATTACATGGATATCACGCGCCACCCGGACATCGCGCATATCACCGCTCTCTCCAGAATAGACGAAGATAAGTATGTGCGGCTTGACCGCTTCACAATCCGCAACCTCGAACTGATTACGCCCATGGGCGAGGGGGGCAAAAGCCTTGTTGACATTCTTGACAAAACCGTCTCTCCAATGGGTGCGCGATTGCTGCGCCGTTGGGTGCTCTTCCCTTTGCGCGACATACATGCCATTCAGCACCGGCACAACGTAGTCGAATACTTTTTCCGCCACCCGGATACACGCCATGCGCTGCAAAGCCGCCTTGAAACAGTGGGCGACTTGGAGCGCATCATCTCCAAAGTTGCTGTGGGGCGTGTCAGTCCGCGCGAGCTTGTCCAGCTAAAAAATGCTTTGCTCGCACTTGTACCGGTGAAGACGGCCTGTACGCGCTCCACAAGCGAGGAGCTTCGTGCATATGGTGCTAAAACAGACACTTGCGAGGAAATGGTAAAACGCATTGATACTACCATAATAGAAGATGCCCCCTCGCTTGTGTCAAGAGGTAACTTTATTGCCGAAGGTGTGGATTCAGAGCTTGACGACCTCCGACATTTGGCAAGCTCCGGAAAGCAGTATCTCAACGAAATGCTCGCACGCGAAATAGCCGCTACCGGGATTAACAGCCTTAAAATCAGCTTTAACAACGTATTCGGTTATTACATTGAAGTGCGCAACACCTACAAGGACAAAGTGCCGGACAGCTGGATAAGAAAACAAACTCTGGTGAGCGCGGAGAGGTATATCACGCCGGAGCTTAAAGAGTACGAACAAAAAATTCTCGGAGCCGAAGAAAAAATTTCGTCTATCGAAACGCGTATCTTCAATGAGTTGGTGCAGTATATCACAGACTTTATACGCCCGGTGCAGGCCAACAGCGCGGTAGTGGCCGAACTTGATTGCCTACTCGCATTTACCTCTGTTGCAGAAGATTACAGATACATCAGGCCGCAAGTGGACGATGAAATACGCATTGACATCACCGCCGGGCGACACCCGGTGATTGAGCGTCAACTCCCTCCGGGCGAACCGTATATCGCAAACTCGCTTTGTCTGAACGCCGAAAAGACTCAGATCATGATGATTACCGGCCCGAACATGAGCGGTAAATCAGCCTTGTTGCGCCAAACGGCTCTGATTACTCTCATGGCGCAGATTGGTTCTTTTGTGCCGGCGGATGCCGCAACTATCGGCATTGTCGACAAGATTTTTACGCGTGTAGGCGCTTCTGACAATATCTCGCTCGGCGAGTCTACTTTCATGGTGGAAATGAATGAGGCCGCCTCAATCCTCAACAATATGTCGCCGCGCTCGCTTATTCTTTTCGATGAGCTTGGCCGCGGAACTTCAACCTACGATGGCATATCTATTGCATGGGCTATTGTGGAACACATTCATCAGAATACCTACGCGCACCCGCTTACTCTCTTTGCCACTCATTATCACGAGCTTAACGAAATGGAAAAGCTCTTTCCCCGGATTGCCAACTTCAATGTGGCGGTAGAGGAAAAGAACGGCAAAGTAATCTTTGTGCGCAAGCTCCAACCGGGTGGATCGGCTCACAGTTTCGGTATTCATGTGGCCCGGCTTGCCGGACTCCCCAAGTCCATTGTTAACCGTGCGGACGCTGTGCTCTCCGGCCTTGAAAAAGCCGGAGCGGAAGCGAATAACAGCACAATAGCCGATACTACCGGAATAGCCAATGCCCCGGCTGCCGATGCGGTGCAAATGTCATTTTTTCAGCTTGATGACCCGTTGCTCTCTCAAATAAGAGACAACATTCTCGACCTTGACATTGACAACCTCACTCCCCTGCAAGCACTGCAAACCCTGCACAACCTAAAGTCCTTACTTACAGGAAAGTAAGGGGCTTACTTCTTGGCTGTGCGGCGCGTGCGAGGCTTGGTCGGAGCGGCGTCTTGCTTGGCCATGATTTCGCGTGCCTGCTCTGCCGTGAGGACTGCTGCGTCAGTTCCTTTGGGGAGCTTGTAGTTGACCGCCTTCTTCGCGCCTTCCGGCTTGTAAGCCATATATACACCATATCGGCCGTTGAGCACTTGCAGCCCGGGGATTTCATCAAACTCTTTGATTACCTTTTGAGTCTCCTCAAGGCGTTTGCTCTCAATCAGCTCAATAGCCTGAGGCAAAGTGATTTCCTGAGGCGCGATAGGAGCCGGGATGCTTACAAATTTGCCGTCATGGCGAATATACGGGCCGAAGCGGCCTATTGCAGCGGTCACTTCCTTGCCCTCATATTCACCGAGAGTGCGTGGCAAATCAAAGAGTTTGAGGGCTTCTTCAAGGGTGATGGTAGCCACACTTTGTCCGGCGAGCAAGGAGGCGAACTTGGGCTTCTCCTCTTCTCCGGTTTCACCTACCTGCACCATGGGGCCGAACCGACCTATCTTGACACTTACCTGACGGCCGGTTGCCGGGTCTGTACCGAGAACACGTTCCCCGACCTTGTGCTCCATGCGCATAGTGTTGATTTTGTCTATTTCCGGGTGGAAATCGCTGTAAAAATCGGCCATTTCATCTTCCCAAGCCAACTTACCCTCCGAGATGTCGTCAAACTTTTCTTCAATGTTTGCAGTGAAGTTATAGTCAAGAATGTTGGGGAAGTATTCAGTAAGGAAGTCGTTGACTATCATACCTATATCCGTAGGTATGAGTCGGCCTTTGTCAGCACCAGCTGTTTCGGTTTCCACAGTGTGTTGTACGCCTGTCGGAGTGAGGGTCAGTACCTTATAGTCGCGCTTAACACCCTCTTTTTCACCGCGTTCTACATAATCACGACCCTGAATTGTTGATATTGTCGGAGCGTATGTGGAGGGACGGCCTATGCCGAGTTCTTCCATTTTCTTTACCAGCGAAGCCTCGTTGTAACGCGCAGGTGGCGTGGTGAAACGTTCGGTGGCAGTGATTGTCTGCACAGTGAGCGAATCACCTGTTGTCAGCGAGGGGAGCATAGCCGACTCCGCATCAGTGCCTTCAAGGTCGTATACACGCATGAAGCCGTCGAACTTCACTACCTGACCGTGAGCCACAAATGTCTCCGGACGTGTGGAAATATTGATGTCGACCGTTGTCTTTTCAAGTTCAGCGTCAGCCATTTGCGAGGCGAGTGTGCGGTTGCGTATAAGCTTGTACAGCTTCTTCTCCTGCGGTGTACCCTCAATCTGAACGCGGTCTATATATGTGGGACGGATAGCCTCGTGAGCCTCCTGTGCACCTTTGCTCTTGGTGTGGTAATGACGCAGGTGCAGGTAATTCTCTCCCCAATCTTGTGTCACAAGCTTTTTAATGTCGGCAAGTGCGAGGTCGGAGAGATTGAGTGAGTCGGTACGCATATATGTAATGAAACCGGCCTCATAAAGATGCTGTGCCACTATCATTGTCTGTGATACTGTGAAACCGAGCTTGCGAGCCGCCTCCTGTTGGAGAGTTGAGGTAGTGAACGGAGGAGCCGGGGAGCGTTTCACCGGGCGCACCGCAATGTCTCCCACTGAGAAAGAGGCTGTTTTGCAATCCGTAAGGAACTTTTGCGCCTGCGCCTCATCGTCCAACCGTGTGGAGAGTTCGCACTTTATGGGCAAGGGACTCACCGAAGAACCGAATGAGCCCGTGACGCGGAAGTATGGGGTTGAAACAAACGCTTTTATCTCCTTCTCGCGTTCACAAATCAGGCGCACGGCCACACTTTGCACACGCCCGGCAGAGAGGGCCGGTTTGATTTTCTTCCAAAGCACGGGCGAAAGCTCAAAGCCCACTATTCGGTCAAGCACACGACGCGCTTGCTGTGCGTTGACACGGTTTATGTCTATTTCGCGCGGTGTTTCGATGGCATGCAATATTGCAGGTTTGGTTATCTCATGGAATACAATGCGATGCGTATTCTCCGGCTTCAAGCCGAGCACCTCATACAGGTGCCAGGCAATGGCCTCTCCCTCGCGGTCTTCATCGGAAGCGAGCCACACCGTTTCGGCCTTGGCGGCGGCTTCTTTCAGCTGCGAGACAAGCTCTTTCTTCTCCGCCGGTATTTCATACACGGGCTTGAAATTATTGTCCACGTCAATGCTGAAATCTTTCTTGCGCAAGTCGCGGATATGTCCGAAAGAGGACATCACCTTATAGTCCTTGCCAAGAAATTTCTCTATTGTTTTCGCCTTTGCCGGCGACTCAACTATAATAAGATTCTTCATAGTGTGTCAAGCGCTTGTTTCCCCTTATAACGTTTAAGTCGGGGATTTCGGCTGCAAAAGTACAAAAAAAAATTTAAATGGAAATATAAACCTTATGCGCTGCATATTGTTGTAATGATACAAATGCGATAGAAACTGAAAAACACTTATAAATTCATAGCTTATGAAACCTGTTAATTTTTACAAAGCGGACAAATCGCTTGCCGGAACCAAGACTCTTGAGAATCTTACGGCCTCATACGCCGCCGAGTCTATGGCCTACACACGTTATAATTTCTACGCTTCACAAGCTGAGGCCGATGGCTATTATCCCGTTTCAGCCATATTCAAAGAAACTGCCGACAATGAGATGCATCATGGCAAGGTTTTCTTCAAATATCTGCAGGACGGTGAGCTTATCCCGGTGAACCTCCCCGCTGTTGCAGCCGGTGTTATCTCCGACACTTCTTCCAACCTGAAAGAGGCGGCTCGCGAAGAAGAAAGCGAGGGCGTTGACTCTTACGTTAAGGCTGCCGAAGTTGCAAAAGAAGAGGGCTTTCCGATTATTGCAGCTCATTTCGCAGCAATAGCCAAAGTCGAGGCTTTCCACAAAGCACGCTTTGATGCCCTGCGCGAAATGGTGGACAACGGCACTATGTGGAAACGCGAGAAACCGATTAAATGGCAGTGCATGGTCTGCGGCTATGTGAGCGAAGGCACAGAGCCTCCCAAAGTATGCCCGGCTTGCAACCACCCGTATCAGCACGCACGTCCTCTTGAGGGTATTTAATTTGTCCCCAACTCTAATTGGTTGCGAACGAGGCGGTAATATCCGCCGCGCTTGTTAACCAACTCCTCGTGGGTGCCTTGCTCAAGGATACGCCCCGAGTCAATAAAAAGAATATTGTCAGCGCGGCTCACTGTCGAAAGGCGGTGAGCTGCTATTACTACGGTGCGGCCTTTGAAAAAAGTGTCAAGGTTGCCAACGATTGCCGCCTCGTTGCCGGCATCAAGCGAGGAGGTGGCTTCGTCAAGCACCAGCAGCTGCGGATTTTTATAGACCGCACGAGCTATCATCAGTCGCTGCTTCTGGCCGCCGCTCATCTCTACTCCGGCCACTCCAACGCGTGTATGGTATCCCATCGGCAACCCCTCAATAAAATCATGCAGGCAAGCTGTCTTTGCGGCTTGAACGACACGAGCAAAATCCGGCGTCTCATCGCACAATGCAATGTTTGAAAGTAATGTACCGGAAAATACAGTAGCTCCTTGAAGTACAGCCCCGCAATTGCCCAACCAGTCGTCATGGTCTATGTCGGCAAGGTTATCGTTGCCTACCGTGATATGCCCTTGATGCGGCGGATACATACCAAGAAGCAGCTTTATCAGGGTAGACTTGCCGCAGCCGCTTGCCCCGACAAGAGCCGTGACCTTCCCTTTCGGAATTGCGAAGTTGAGGTTTTGAAGCACAAGTGGCGAGCCGCTGCCCGGATATTTGAAACACACGTCCCGGAAGTGCACCGCATCAGCCGCCGGGTCGGCCTTTTTCGTGCCGCTGACTGACTCTTCGCTGTTCAGCACCTCTTCCACACGCGAATAGGACATTGACGCATTCTTTTTCTCTGTTCCATAGGCGACGGCATTGGGGCTTGTTATGAATATAATCAGACGTTAAGCGACATAACGGCAACAAATATGTTGGTTTACTCAGTCGGGTCCACAGTAGTCCGTTAAAATGTTTGTGAAATCGGGATTTTCCAAATATTCACAAATTTTTATGTTGATTGATTTTGTACATGAATTTCTTGAGTTTTTGCATAGAGATTCATTTATAGCACAAAATTCCGATCTGTTATTGCTGTAAAGAGATGAGTTACGCCCGGTGTCAAATTGAGACGTTACTCCGCACAATACAGATGATTCTCCCTGTACACTCGCTGATGACAAAATCTGTTCCACGAATTCTGTAATTCTTTGTCTTTAATTTTTCATGATTGTTTATGAGATTAAAACACCAAACTGGGTTGTAGTCCATCTACCGTATTTACACAACGTAAAGCATTCACAAAACCCGATGCAGGTCTACATGCTGAATAGTTTACGCATACTTCATTTTTTGCAAGGCATTTTGACATGGCTCTATTGGTGCATTCTTTGTTGACACAGGAAGGTGTATTCACTCCTTTTTGATTAGCTTTCTTCTTTTTCTTGTTTGAGAGCGAGTCCGGCTCCTCGCCCAGGACAACGGCAGATTGTTTTGCACTCAGTTTTGAATCAAGAAGTTTGCTCACAAACTCATGTATTCTATTTCTCTGTTCCATAAGCAACGGCATTGGGTTTGCTATGAATTTATCGGATATCAAGTGATATTGTGGCTACAAATTTATGGAAACAATTTCACACTTGCAAATATTTCTTCAAAAAAAATAACACCAAGTTGCATTATTGAGAAAAAAATGAAACTATGTTAATTTCTTTAACGTTTAAGTACGAGTCTTGTATGGATGTTTCTGCGAGTTCGGGTAGTCCCTGTTGATACCGGGTAAGTACACGGAAACACCCGGTCTCCTCATTCAATTCTTGTCATTTCAATTATTTTTTGTATTTTTGCATTCATTATTATGAAAGCCACTCCCATACTGTATCTCATACCGGTAAATTTGAGCGATGCTCCTTTGCTGAATGTACTTCCTTACTTCAATATTGAGGTTGTGAAGTCGTTGCGGCATTTCATCGTGGAGAATGTGCGCACAGCGCGTCGCTTTCTAAAAAGATGCAGCCGTGAGATTGATATCGGCACTCTGACATTCAGCGAATTGAATGTACATACCGACCCGGCGACAGTGAGTGAGATGCTTGAGCCTATGAGCCGGGGTGAAGATATCGGAGTGATGAGCGAGGCCGGCTGTCCGGGGGTGGCCGATCCCGGTGCATTAGTTGTGAGCGAGGCGCAAAAGCGTGGATATAAAGTGGTACCGCTCGTAGGCCCTTCGAGTATATTGCTCTCCCTTATGGCTTCCGGCTTCAATGGTCAGGGGTTTACATTTCACGGCTATTTAACTATTGGCCAGGCAGAAAGAGAGAAACGTATCAAGGCTTTGGAAGCCGACTCCCGGCGTACCGGCATGACGCATATCTTCATTGAAACGCCCTATCGCAACGACAAACTGCTTGAAACATTGGCCAAAGTATTGCAACCCAATACGTTAGTATGCGTTGCGTCTGCCATCACAGACCCGGAGCACGAAAGCATCGTCACTCGCCCGGCGGCCAAGTGGAAATCGCCCGGACGCTCATATCATAAAATCCCGACAATATTCCTGTTATCCGCAAAATGAACGAGCAGCTGACCATAAATTTTGAAGAATGGGAGTTGCCCGCCCCCGGAGAGAGACCGCTTACCCCGGCCTCAAGCCCCGATATGAGTTCGGCGGCATTGCGTGCCGGGCTGAATATGATTGATACCAATCCGGCGCGTGAACCGATTTTTTACATATCTTTTGGCAGCGGCTCTAGCGGCAACAGTTGCTATGTGGGTACACGCCGCGGAGGAATTATAGTCGATGCCGGAGTGGACTCCGACATTATTGTGCGAACATTAGCTAACAACGGCGTCCCGATGTCGCAAGTGAAAGGGCTCTGCCTGACCCACGACCATTCGGATCATGTGCGCTATGCCTACAAGCTGCTCCGCAATAACAAACATTTGAAACTCTATTGCACCAACCGGGTGCTGAACGCAATTCTGCGCCGACACAATATTTCAAAACGCATAAAAGATTATCACACACCTATATTCAAGGAGTTTCCGTTCAAAGTGGCGGACTTTACAGTAACGGCTTTCGATGTGCCGCACGATGCCGCCGACAACGCCGGTTTCAGCATTGAATACGGCGACAAACGCTTCGTGATGGCCACCGACCTCGGCCAAGTGAGCGAACGAGCGCGGTTTTATATGCAATCGGCTAATTTCCTGATGATTGAGGCTAACTATGATTTGCATATGCTTCGGTGGGGGCCATACCCGGAGTATCTGAAAGCGCGTATTCAGACCGAGCACGGACACCTTGACAATGCCGACACGGCGCGTTTCCTCGCAGAGATAGTCGGCCCGCATCTGAGATATGTATTCCTTTGCCATTTGAGCAAGGACAACAACACCCCGGAAAAGGCACTTGCCGCCGTGCGCGAGGCCATCACTGCCCGGGGGGTGACAATCGGCTCTTGTTCGGATACTATTGAGGATCGCGCCTGCGATTTGCAGCTTATGGCTTTGCCACGGTTCAACCCCACTCGCTGGTTGTGTCTGCGCTGACACAACAAATCCCCCTCTTCGCGCGTTCACTTATCAGATAGACAGAAAGAAAAATTATTAAATTATATAACCAATGGAAAAATTAAGTTACGCATGGGGTCTGGCTATGGGCCAGCAGCTCCATGGAATGGGTGTCAATGACATCAATGTTGAAAGTTTCGCAGACGCAGTAAAATGCGTATTCGACCGCACAGAACCTAAAATGCCGGTTGAGGAAGCACACAAAATTATAAACGAATACCTCCAAAAACTGCAAGGTGAGCTTGAAGCCAAAGCAAAAGAAGAAGGTAAAAAGTTTCTTGAAGAAAACAAGAAAAAAGCGGAAGTGAAGGAGACAGCCTCCGGCCTGCAGTATGTAGTTGAAAAAGAAGGTACCGGAGCACAACCTACCGCCACAAGCGAAGTGACCGTTCACTACACCGGCAAGCTGCTTGACGGCACTGTATTCGACTCATCACTCAATCGCGGCGAACCCGCCACATTCCCCTTGAACCGTGTAATCCCAGGTTGGACAGAGGGTGTACAGCTCATGAAAGAGGGGGCGAAATATACATTCTTCATTCCGTCAGACCTCGCTTACGGTGCACAGGGTGTACCCAATGCAATACCCCCTCACAGCACTCTGATTTTTGAAGTGGAACTCCTCAAAGTAAAATGATTTCAAAAATGAAAAAGAACTTTTTGTTGCTTGCGAGTGCCGTAGTATTCGCAGGCTTTACAGCTTTCAGCTGCAAAGCAGACAAGAGCGCGGAAGATACCGCCTCAAACACCGAAACAGAATTTGTAGAATCAGGCAAAGTATCTGACTCCGAGATTAATATAAACATAACAGATACATCTGTCGTAGCCGAAGGTCAGGATAATCCGGAGGCTCAAACCGCAAATTCCGCCGATAAATACGCCTCCGCAAAGGTGGATCATGAAGGTTACAAGACCACCCCGAGCGGTTTGATGTACAAAGAGGTAAAAAAAGGCACCGGAGCAAAACCGTCCTCCGCAAATGCAATTGTCAAGGTACATTACACCGGCAAGAAGCTCGATGGCACCGAGTTTGACTCCTCTTACACTCACGGACAACCGATTGAGTTCCCGCTTAACCGCGTTATCCCGGGTTGGACAGAAGGTGTGCAGCTTATGAATACCGGCGCGAAATATCAGTTCATAATCCCCTCAAATCTGGCATACGGCCCGCAGGGTACACCCGGCGGCCCCATAGGTCCGAACGAAGACCTCTATTTTGAGGTGGAACTTCTTGAAGTAAAATGATTATGAAAACAAGAATAATTGCAATGAGTGCGGCCATAGCAGTGACCGCACTCTCGTTCGTTTCATGCCAAGGCCGCAGAGCCGATGCCACCCCCAACGGCGAAACCGTTGAAGTCGAGATTCAATCCACCTTGGAAGAACCGGTTCCGCACCTCCAACCTGACACAATAAACTAAGGTCCTTGTTAGCCGACGGCTTTATCCGTTGGTAAAAAAAATGTTAAAAAATTGAAAAGCGACAGGTAAACTTTGGGAATTTGATTTTTTTACCTAATTTTGCACTTGAAAAGGCAATAGACCCAAAATTACAATCAATGTATGCTTTTTTAAGCAACCTGCACCAAACGAATTTATTTTTTAACACAGTAAATACAATATGGCATTAGAAAAAATTGACAATCTCGACAGAACCATTCTGAACATTGTAATGAAGAATGCCCGTATTCCCTCAAAGGATATTGCAGTGGAATGCAATGTCTCACGGGCGGCCATTCACCAGCGCATACAGCGTCTGATTGAACTCGGTGTCATCACAGGTTCCGGTTATACTGTCAATCCCCATTCCTTGGGCTATAATACTTGCACTTATGTAGGTGTGAAATTGGCTCGCGGCTCTATGTACCGCGATGTGGTAAAGCGTCTTGAGAAAATCCGCGAAGTGGTGGAATGTCACTTCACCACCGGCCCGTACTCTCTGCTTATCAAGGTATACGCTCGCGACAATCAGCACCTCATGGAGCTGCTCAACGACTACATTCAGCACATTGACGGCGTGACCGAAACCGAGACTCTCATCTCTCTGGAACAGAGCATACATCGCCAGATTGATGTAAAGGTTGAGGGTCCGCTCAAGACTCGCCACCGCCGCAAAACAGATCCCATCGAGCTTCCCGAAGCATAACGGGAGTTCCATAAAGACTTACTGGAGGACGCTCCGCCGCCCGGCATGAGCGTCCTCCTTGCAATATGCAAAACTGATTATGATGATTGATAAAAGGAAAGCATTATATATATTATTGGCAGTGGCTTTCATGGCCATTGTGTCGGTATTGTTTTTTTATCCCGGCGACATTGAGGGGCGCACACTCGACCAGAGCGATATGCGTCAAGGTCTGGCCAACGGTCAGGAGGCCAAGGCTTACGCCGAACAGACGGGGCACACACCTCGCTGGACAAACTCCATACTGGGCGGTATGCCTACCTTCCAGATGTCGCCGAGCTACGAGGCCAACTCGCTGCTTGATTGGGTAAATACCGTCTACGGGCTTGGGCTGCCGGCTCCGGCAAACTTGCTTTTCGCCATGATGGCGGGCTTCTTCATCATGGGTATGTGTATGCAAATGCGCTGGTATGTGTCGCTCTTCGGCGCTGTGGCGTGGGCTTTTTCCACATATTTTATTATCATAATCGGTGCCGGGCATATCTGGAAGTTCGTTACGCTAACCTACATACCGCCTACTATTGGCGGTATTTGGCTGTGTTACCGAGGTAAATATCTGTGGGGCACGGCTCTTGCAGCCTTGTTCGGCTCGTTGCAGCTGATTGCCAACCATCCGCAGATGTCTTATTACTTCGGCTTCGTAATTCTTGCCGTTATGGGCGCGGCCTTTATGTATCTGCGTAAAGAAAAGAGGATGCGGCAATGGCTTATCGGCACGGCATGTGTAGCGGGTGCCGGGGTGCTCGCTCTTGCGGCAGACTGCGCAAGTCTTTATAATACAATGGAGTACTCCAAGGAGACTATCCGCAACAAAGCGACATTGCTATCCCCTACTCCGGAAGAAATCGCCGCTCAGGAAGAAGCCGGCGAGACGGTGAAAAGTCCGGAACAAGTGAAATACGAATATGTCACACAGTGGAGCTACAGCGGCGATGAGACATTCACACTGCTTGTGCCCAACGCCAAAGGAGGTGCTACCATAAAGCCGAATCCGAACGGCGACCCGCGGCTCTACGTCACTCAAATTAAAGGTGCCGACTTTGATGAGAACGAAGCATATTGGCTTGACGCTAACGGGTTTACTCAATATTTCGGCAACCAGCCGATGACCAACGGACCGGTATACGTCGGTATATTTGTTTTGGCACTTGCAGTATTGGCCATGTTCATTTGCCGAGGGTCGCTGAAATGGTGGCTGTTCGGAGTCACGATACTCAGTATCCTCTTCTCATGGGGCGACAACTTCGAGACACTCACTCGTGCGCTGATCGACTACCTGCCCGGTTACGGCAAATTCCGCGCCGTTTCAAGCATACTCGTGGTAGCCGAGTTCACAATTCCGGTACTCGCCATGATGGCTCTGAGCCGCATCATTGACATTTGCACTGACAATGCATCCGGCTCAAAATCAGACATATTGGCAACACGTGCATGGCTTGAACGTCGCCTGCTGTGGGTGTGTGGTACGCTCGGCGTAATATGCCTGTTGCTCTTCTTGTTCCCATCGCTCATGGGCTCGGGCTTGTCAAATGCCGAGGCAAAGGCATTTCAGGAAGCCGGCATAATGCAAGACCCACAGATTTCGCAGATTATCATGCAGATGAAAGAGCTGCGCCTGAGCATGGTAAGCACCGATGCGATACGCTCATTCATCTTCCTGCTGTTTGGAACGGCTGTGGCGTGGCTTTATGTGCGTGGCACAATCAAAAAGTCATGGGCTTTTGTCGCCGCCATATTGGCCGTCTGCTTCATAGACCTGTACAGCGTGAACAAGCGATACGTGAACTACGATAACTTCTCCACTCAGAAAGCCATTGATTTTGAGCCCAATGCAGCCGATGAGCAGATATTTAAAGACAAAGACCCCAACTTCCGAGTGTTTGACGTAACCTCCAATGCCTCCAATCACAGCGCTTACTACCATAAGACAGTGGGAGGCTACCATGCCACTGAATTGACCCGATACTCCGACCTGATGAAGCGTCAAATTCAAAACGGCAATTGGAATGTACTCAATATGCTCAACACCAAGTATATAATACAAGAGCAACAGGACGAGAACGGGATACCCGTACCCGTGGCAATGGAAAACCCGGACGCCTTGGGCAATGCATGGTTTGTCGGAAATATCAGGTTTGTAGACTCCGATGATGCGGAGATGCAAGCTCTTGACTCACTGAACACTGCAACAGACGCAGTAGCCAACAAAGCATTTGCAAAAACCCTCGGCAAGCCCTCCGCGCCCGCGCCCGGTGATTACATCAAACTGACGAATTACACTCCCGACAAACTCACCTACAAGGCATCGTCCGCCAAGGGGGGGGTGGCCGTATTCAGCGAGGTTTATTTCCCGTGGGGCTGGACAGCTGTCGTCGACGGCAAACCGGCGGAGATTGCGCGTGTCAACTACACACTCCGCGGTCTGCGCATACCGGCCGGAAACCATGAAATAGCCTTTAATTTCGACCCGGAGAGCTTGCATGTCACCAACACTATCGGAGTGGTTGCCGTAATAATCATCTACCTGCTTTTGGCAGCGGCAATCGGAGTCGGGGTGTATAAATTCTTTAACAGACGCAAATAACCGGACATTTTTAATATACGTTTTTTACAAAGCTATGGGACTCTTCGCATCGCTAAGCCGCGGCTATAAATTGCGGCGACACAGGTTGGGCATAGGCGTGCACTCGCCTTTTGCCTACCGCTTTGTGCGCGATGTGATTTACGGCAAAGGGTGCTACTATTCAGTATTGAGGTTCAAACGCCTCACAGAGGGGTTTCCGCGCCGGCTGAAGCGCGAGTATGCCGTAATCTTCCGTTTGGTGGCAAGGCTTGCGCCGGAAGGGGTTCGCCTCTCCGGAGGTGTGGAGCCGCAAATGGAGCTGTTGGTTCGTATGGCTGACTTGCGCCCGATTATGGGACGCGGAATGGGCGGCTATCTCCCCGGCAAGCGTATTCTCACCATATGCGATGCCGCCGACCTTTGCAACGGGTTGCCGGCAGGTATTCTCAACTCCGGCAATATTGCGGTTGTGCGCCGTATGCAAGATGCGCCGCAAGTGCTTGACTCCGTGATGGCAGAAATGAAAGGAGGTTGGCTCTTTATAGACAAGCGGATAATAATTGCCGTAAGCGATGACCGCGAGCCTCTTAATCAGGTGAAAGTTAAGATTTTATAATCGTCATGGCAGAGAATATGCGTTCCTGTTCGGGCGAAGAAAAACTGCTTCGCGATTATACTTCATATCTGATGGTTGAAAGAGCGTTGAGCCGGAACACTCTCGAGGCTTACAATCGCGAGGCGGCGCGTCTGCTCACATGGCTTTCCGAAATAAATCTTGATGCGGCAACCGTAGCAAAAGAGCAAATAGAGGAATTTCTGTTTGCTCTGCATGAGGCCGGTGTGTCGGCGCGTTCACAAGCAAGGACTCTCTCCGCTTTCCGCAATTTCTTCCGCTTTGTCCGGATTGAGAATTATCGCGAAGACGACCCCACCGAGCTTATAGAAGGGGCCTCGTTCAACAACTCCCTGCCCGAAGTGTTGAGCATTGACGAGGTAAACGCACTGATAGCCGCCGTAAACATGGAGAAGGCCGAAGGACAGCGCAACCGTGCCATTCTTGAAACACTCTATGGCAGCGGCCTGCGTGTGAGCGAACTGGTGGAGCTGAAACTGAGCATGACGTATCTTGACGAGGAGTATTTGATAGTAGAAGGGAAAGGCTCAAAACAGCGACTCGTTCCGCTCTCTCCGGTTGCCGGTGAAGAGATACGCTCATACCTTGACGAACGCGAGCGCGGGCCGATAAAAGAAGGGGAAGAAGATATCTTGTTTCTGAACCGGCGCGGCCGGAGGCTTACACGCGTGATGGTGTTCTACATAATACGTGAAGCCGCAGCAAACGCCGGAATAACCAAGACAATCAGCCCGCACACCTTGCGCCACAGCTTTGCCACTCACCTGCTTGAAGGGGGAGCAAACCTGCGCGCCATTCAAGAGATGCTTGGCCACGAAAGTCTCACCACCACTGAAAAGTATGTACATGTAGACCGCAGACGCGTACGCGAGGAGCTTCTGGCGCACCACCCCCACTTCCGCTGCAAATCATGATTTTATTAAATTAGCACCCAGAAAGCAGGCACCTACTCCCAACAGTATGCTCGCGGCTATATACACCAAGCACAACAGACCGTTGCCGCCGCGCAGCATTTCCAAGGCATCGTTGCTGAAAGTGGAGAATGTGGTAAAGCCACCGCACAGTCCGGCTGTCAGAAACAAACGCACTTCGGCCGACAAACTCCATTTTGCGGAAAGAGCATAGAACAACCCTATCAGGAAACTCCCGATTATATTGACAGTGAATGTAGCCCATGGAAAATGATATGCTGCAATGCGTTCGTGCATGATCATTTGCACACCGTAGCGCATCACACTGCCAAGGCCGCCGCCTATAAATATCGCCAACATTTCTCTAATCATGCTGCAAAATTACAACTTTTTTGTTTTTTGTGAAATATTTTGTAAATTTGCAAAACATATCAATCTCACACCCTGATGAATAATATAAACGAACAAGCTATCAGCAAACTGTACCTCAAAGACACCGCTTTTGCGAACCTCATGCAGCGACGCATATTCAATGTGCTACTTGTGGCCACTCCATATGATGCTTTCATGATGGAGGAAGACGGTCGTGTAGAGGAACAAGTATATTTTGAATATGTCTCGCTCAATCTCTCTTCACCGCCGCGCTTCACCAAAGTGGCGACTTTTGAGGAAGCTCATACTTTATTGAGAAACAAAGAGTTTGACCTGATAATAGCAATGCCAGGAGTAGACATCAGCGAAACGTTCACCGAGGCGCGTAAAATCAAGGTTGCACACCCCGACACACCGTTCGTTGTGCTTACCCCCTTCAGCAAAGAGGTGAGCCGCCGCTTGCAGAATGAAGACCTCAGCGCGGTGGACTATGTATTCTCGTGGCTGGGCAATGTAGACCTTATCCTTGCGATTATCAAGCTGTTGGAAGACCGAATGAACGCGCCCAAGGATATTGAAGAGGTGGGTGTACAGGCTATTCTGCTTGTTGAGGACTCTGTGAGATTTTACTCTGCCGTACTCCCCTATCTGTTCAAATTTCTGCTCAATCAGAGCAAGGAGTTCAGCACCGAAGCGCTCAACGAGCATGAGCAGATGTTGCGTATGCGCGGACGCCCGAAAGTAATTCTGGCTCGCGACTTTGAGGAAGCCAAGGATCTGTACGAAAAGTATTCAAACCGAATGCTCGGCATTGTGACCGATGTCAGCTTCCCTCGCGAGGGTGTGAAGGACAAAGAGGCCGGCCTGAAATTCTCCCGATATGTGCGCTCGAAAGATGCCACAATCCCCATTATTGTGGAAAGCTCGGAAATCGAGAATAAAGACAAGGTGGGCGACTTCGGCGGCATCTTTATCGACAAGACCTCCAAGACTTTGCCGCAGGAACTCCGCAGAGCGGTACGCAACAATTTCGGATTCGGTGATTTTGTAGTAAAAGACCCGGCGACCGGTGCGGAAATCATGCACATTCGCAACCTCAAAGACCTGCAAAAGAACATATATAACATACCCGGCGACTCGCTGTTTTTCCACAGCAGCACCAACGACATTTCGCGCTGGCTGTATTCGCGCGCCTTGTTCCCGATAGCCTCTGCGCTCAAGACATTGCGCTTCACCGACATGAGTCAGGCTCCGGCGCTGCGCAAACTCATATTCGAGGTGATTGTGAAATACCGCCGCATGAAAAACCGAGGCGTGGTGGCTGTGTTCAAGAAAGACCGCTTTGACAAGTACTCCAACTTCGCACGTATAGGACAAGGCTCAATGGGCGGCAAAGGGCGCGGTCTGGCATTCATCGACTCCATAATAAAACGCCACCCGGAGTGTGAAAACTTCCATGGCGTGCAAATCACGATACCTCGCACCGTGGTGCTCTGTACCGACATCTTTGATGAGTTTATGGACACAAACGACCTCTACCCGATAGCCTTGAGCAATACATCAGACGATGAAATACTGCAAACTTTCCTGAAAGGGAGTCTGCCTGAAGCAGTGTGCGACGACCTGCGCGCCCTATTCGAGGTGATAGACAAGCCCCTGGCCGTGCGCTCTTCCTCCTTGCTTGAAGACTCACATTATCAGCCGTTTGCCGGGGTGTATTCCACCTACATGATACCGCGTCTCGCCGACCCGGAGCGTATGCTTAAAATGGTGACCGATGCTATTAAAGGAGTTTACGCATCTGTATTCTTCACCGACTCGAAGGCTTATATGAACGCCACTCGCAATGTGATTGACCAGGAAAAAATGGCCGTAATTCTGCAAGAAGTTGCCGGAGAAACTCACGATGGGTACTACTATCCGAGCTTCGCCGGAGTGGGACGTTCAATCAACTATTACCCGGTGGGCAATGAAACGCCGGAGGAGGGAGTAGCCGAAGTAGCTGTCGGTCTGGGTAAATATATAGTAGACGGCTCAAGGGCACTGCGTTTCTCACCCGCTCACCCGGAGTCAGTGCTCCAGACAAGCACCCTGGACCTTGCATTGCGCGACACCCAAACTCAATTTTACGCCCTGCCGGCCACAGACCCCGGTGTGCTCAACTTCACCGTGCACGATGATTTCAACATCAAGCGGCTGAATGTGGCTGATGCAGTGGCTTCCGGCGCAATGAAATATATGGTAAGCACTTACGACGGCATTGACCACATAATGCGCGACACGGATCAAGGTCGCGGCCGAAAGGTAGTGACGTTTGCCAACATACTCAGACACAACGTATTCCCCCTCGCCGAATGTGTCAAATTCATGCTTTCCGAAGGGCAATATGAAATGGGACGCCCGGTAGAGATTGAGTTTGCCGGGTGTATTGACCCGAAAGCCTCCCCCTCATCGGAGCAGAAAGGTACTCTCTATTGGCTGCAGATACGCCCCATTGTCGACAAAAAGGAGATGCTTGACGACTCTATAATGAACCACCCCGACTCGGAATTGCTGCTGCGCTCGGACACTGCTTTGGGACACGGACTTATGGACAATGTACGCCATGTGGCATATGTGCGTCCGCAATCTTTCGACTCCACGCATAATTCCGAGTTGGCACGCGAGGTGGAGACTCTCAACCGCGGCTTCATCGAGAAAGATCAAGGCTATATCCTGATAGGCCCGGGGCGTTGGGGTTCCTCCGACCCGGCTCTCGGCATCCCGGTGAAATGGCCGCAGATTGCCGGCGCAAGACTCATAGTTGAAACAGCACTGCCCGGGTATAACATAGAGCCAAGTCAGGGCACTCATTTCTTCCAAAATCTTACCAGCTTCGGCGTGGGATATTTCACAATAAGCCCGGCAAGCCCCACCGACCTTTTTGATATTGACTATCTTGAAAAACGCCCGGCTGTTTATGAAAGCGAAAGGCTGAGAGTGGTTGAATTTGACTCTCCGCTGCCAATTGCAATAAACGGGCGCAAATCCATCGGAATAGTACTGAAAGAGAGTTTCTCCACAACTGACGAAAATGACTGAACTTGCAGAACTGACCGCATTTCAAATATGGCTCCGCCCGGGTAAGACACGCACTCTTATCCGGCAGGCGCTTGAAAGCTCTTCATTGAAAGAGAGAGAGTTCGCCGATAAATTGAATGAAACAGCCGGCATGATTGCCGGCATCAAGAATGAAAAATCGCGTTTGCAAGCCGAAAACACGGAGCTGTCACTTAAATACAAAAAACTTAAAGAAGAGTATCAAGAGCTGAACAACCAAATAGCTGAAGTGCAAGCAATGTTTGTCAAAGTTCAGGAATTGAAGGAGAGATACGACCGGCGCATAGAGCGTTTCAAAGCGCAGATAGCCGACTTGAAAACGGCTCTCACTCGCAAGGAGGACGCCGAAGCAGCCGACGAAATCACTCCGCTGCCGCCGCTGCCCAAGTCAAAACAATCCGCAATACAGCACAAACAAACACCCCCACCCCCGGAAAAGGCCGAGGCAGACACCGCTTCCGATTGGTATCTGCCTCTTGACCTCTGACATAGGCCCCATCTCATAAAGTTTGTGACATGGGGGCGGCTCCGAAGCCACAATTAGAGCGTGTCTATGTTATTGATTCAGACGGAATTTAACGGGAAGTGAGGCCTCGGACTTTACCGGTTTGCCGGTGCTGTCTGTGGCCGGTGTCCATGCCGGCATTCCTTTTACGAGTCTCAGTGCTTCCGATTCCAAGTCGGGGTCAAGCGGACGCGCCACTCGCACATTGCTGATAGCGCCATCGGCCGCCACTGCGAAAAGCACTGTCACCGTGCCTTCGATGCCGTTCTCTTGCGCGGCTTTGGGATAAACCACGTTTGCATTCAAATACGAAGCCAATGCCTCGTCTCCTCCCGGAAAAGAGGCAGGAGTGTCTGCCCACATACCCAATGAGGCTGCGGCAAGCACTCCCGCTAAAAAACACCTTTTCATCACACAGTGAGAATTTCTTTCTCCTTGGCGGCGAAGAGTTCGTCAATCTTCTTCATATATTTGTCGTGGAGTTTCTGCACATCGTTCTCGGCATCTTTCTCCACATCTTCGCTCAACCCTTGTTTAATCTCTTTTTTAAGACCGTCAATGGCTTCGCGGCGAGCGTTGCGCACACTCACCTTGGCGTTCTCGGCTTCTCCCTTGCTTTGCTTCACGAGCTGCTTGCGGCGATCCTCGGTGAGCGGCGGTATGCAGATGCGTATCACCTCACCGTTGTTCTCGGGAGTAACACCCAGTTCGGAGTTAATAATAGCCTTTTCAATCTCTTTGAACATATTCTTTTCCCAGGGAGTAATGGCTATTGTGCGCGCATCGGGCACACTGATATTGGCCACATTGCTTATGGGAGCCTGAGTACCGTAATAGTCCACTCTTATGCCGTCCAGCAAACGCGGACTGGCCTTGCCGGCGCGGATATGAGAGAGCGTATCATCAAGATACTCTACCGCCAGTGTCATGTTGTCTTCTGCATTTTGCAGATATTCTGATACTTCCATAGTTATGGTATTAATTTATTTATATTCAGGGGTGTACCAATGTGCCGACAGGCTCGCCGTTCATCATTTTGGCAAGATTTCCTTTCACGTCCATGTTGAACACGTAAATCGGCATATTGTTTTCTTTTGCCAAAGCTGTGGCGGTAACATCCATTACTTTCAGGCCGCGGTTAATGACTTCATCGTAAGAGATTTCATCAAAACGGGTAGCGGTCGGGTCTTTCTCCGGGTCGGCGGTGTACACACCGTCTACGCGTGTACCCTTGAGCATGACATCTGCCTCGACCTCAATGGCACGAAGAGCCGAACCGGTGTCTGTGGTAAAGAAAGGATTGCCGGTGCCGCATGATATGATAGCTACCTTACCCTCTTTCATGGCCTCGATGGCTCTCCATTTGGAGTAATGCTCCCCTATCGGGTGCATATCGATTGCCGTCAACACCCGGTTGGGTTGTCCGATGGCTTCAAGTGCCGATGAGAGAGCCAGAGAGTTGATTACCGTGGCAAGCATTCCCATCTGGTCGCCTTTAACTCTGTCAAACCCCTTGGACGCACCCTGCAGGCCGCGGAATATATTGCCGCCGCCGATTACGATGCTGATTTCAACGCCCCGCGAGGCTATATCTTTTATTTGCTCAGCATAGTCATTCAGGCGTACCGGGTCAATGCCGTGGCCCTGTTCGCCCATGAGCGACTCGCCGGAGAGTTTCAATAATATGCGTTTAAACTTCATGTCGGTAATTTTTTCTGTGACAAAGGTACAGAATTTAAACCATATCTGCAAACACTTCAAGATTTTTCGCCGAAAGCGAGGTCGCCGGCATCGCCGAGACCGGGGATTATATATGAATGTGAGTTAATCTCCGGGTCAATCGCACCTATCCAAAGGGTAGTCTTCTCCTCGGGAAATGTCTTGCACACATAATCCACGGCAGCTTGTGAGGCTATCACGGATGCCACATGGATATGCTTGGGTGTGCCCTTGCTCAGCAGAGCGCGATACCCTAATTCCATTGAAGCGCCGGTAGCGAGCATCGGGTCTACAAGCATAAGCACTTTGCCTTCTATTGAGGGGGACGCCAGATATTCTATCAGCACATCAAATGTGTCACCTCCTTTTTCGCGATATTTGCGATATGCACTCACAAAGGCATTTTCGGCATTATCAAAATAGTTCAGAAACCCTTGATGCAAAGGGAGTCCGGCTCGCAGGATAGTACCGATTACCACATCATCGTCCGGTGTTTGACAAACGGCGGTGCCCAGAGGTGTCTGCGTCTCGACATTTTTGTAGCTCAGGCGTTTTGAAATCTCATATGACATAATCTCTCCAATGCGCTCAAGATTATGTCGGAAACGCAGCCTGTCTGTATGTATTCGGGTGTCGCGGAGCTCAAGCATATAGCGGCTCACAAGCGATGGGGTCTCTGCAAAATTTATTATTTCCATGGTGTCTGAAATTTTGATTAATCGTTATTGAGTTGAGCCTTTGCTATACTTGCGTCCAGGGCGAGGCGAGCTTTAAGCTCTTCAAGAGATGCAAATCTCCTTTCATCGCGCAGACGGCTCTTAAAGTGTAAACGCACACACTTGCCATAAAGGTCGCCGTCAAAGTCAAAAATATGGGTCTCGATTGTAATATTTCCCGACTTGCCGGAGACTGTCGGCTTATATCCTATGTTTGTCATAGATGGCATAAAAACGTCCGTTTCATCGATGTGCACCACCGATGAATACACTCCCACCGGGGGGATAAGTTGTCTGTTATCCGAGGGAAAAATGTTTGCCGTAGGAAAACCCAATTCGCGGCCTAAGGCGGCTCCATGTTCCACTGTGCCGAAAAAGCCGTAAGAATAGCCTAACAGACGGTTGCCGCCTTCAATGTCGCCGGCCAGCAGAAGCCGGCGCACTTGCGACGAACTCACGCCGGGAAGTTGGCGTGCTTCCTCCACTGTAATACCCAAACTTTTTCCCACCTCTTTATAGTATTCAAATCCGTGCTCTCTGTCACTCCCAAATCTGTTGTCATATCCAACAAGCAGCGATTTTACTCCCATTTCATCGCGCAAACGGCGTAAAAACTCCCCGGAAGTTTCACTTCTCGTCTGCTCGTTGAATACAAGTTTTACCGGTTCCACGCCTTCGCGTTGTATCATCCGGCGACGTTGCTCGAAGTCGCACAGTTGAGCCGGAACGCGTTCGGGTCGAACCAATGTCAGGGGGTGAGGGTCAATTACAAGAGCCATGGGTCTCAGTTCGGCTCTGTCGGCAGCTTCTCGAAGTTGGCGGAGCAGATACAAGTGCCCGGTGTGCACACCGTCGAAAGTGCCGACGGTTGCCATGTATCCCTTCGGTTTGCTTGTTCTGTTGTCTGTCATTTCAAAACTTCAATAAATTCAGTGCCGGGTTCTACACACACGGCATCAATACCGTTGGCTTGTGCCGCCTCGCAGTTCGCCGGCGAGTCGTCCAAAAAGAGAGTCATCTCTCCGTTCAAGCTGTATCGACGCTTTAAAATCTCGAAAATTTCCGCTTTCGGTTTGCACACCTTTTCTTGGAATGACACTACTTCACCGTCAAAATAATCGCGGATACACAATCCTTCTTGTCGGAATAACCGGTCTATAATGCCGTGGTACATAATCGAATTTGTGTTTGACAACACATACAACCGTTTTCCCCGCTTTTTCAGCTGTCGCAGTGCTTGCAGCCTTTCAATCGGCAGTCCGACTATGAACGACTCGATAGCCTCGGTGAGCTGCACATCGGTCACGGGGCGAGCGGCACGTTCCCGCAGTTTGTCATAGAAAGCGGCCGCTGACATTTTACCCTCTTCCAGTGCCAGGAAATCGCCGCTCTGGCAATACAAGTCAAGCAGGTCGGCGGCATCTTTCAGACC
Organism: Prevotella sp.; assembly: GCA_023662865.1. Taxonomy (GTDB): domain Bacteria; phylum Bacteroidota; class Bacteroidia; order Bacteroidales; family Muribaculaceae; genus Lepagella. Next base: position 150,804 of record JAMPIK010000002.1, on the reverse strand, counting down.
CAGCGCGAGAAGATTTTCCACACAGAGGTCGCGGTTAATGTCTAAAACCACGCCTCCCAAATCAAACACAATATCCGTATATTTTGTTAACATAAAAAAGAGTTCTGTGAAACTTTTCCAAATGCAAAATTACTCAAAAATCTCCGATATCGGGCTCGCCGGAATAAATTAATTGGATTTACAATGAGCGCAGCCACATAAAGTTTGATTTAAATTGAATAGACACTTACAATATTTTGACTTATGAGCAAGATTAAATCAGTAGGAATACTTACATCGGGAGGAGATGCTCCGGGTATGAACGCGGCAATACGCGCCGTGACTCGCGCTTCCATTTTTGCAGGTTTTAAAGTGTTCGGTATTTATCGCGGCTACAAAGGCCTTATCACCGATGAAATCGAGGAATTTTCCACTCAAAACGTCTCGAATATAATTCAACGCGGCGGCACAATTCTCAAAACAGCCCGTTGCAAAGAGTTTCAGACTGCCGAGGGGCGGCAATGTGCATACGATGTTATGAAACGCCGTGGTATTGATGCATTGGTGGTAATAGGCGGCGACGGCTCTCTTACCGGTGCTCGCATTTTCGGCAACGAATTTTCAATTCCGATTGTCGGACTACCCGGCACTATTGACAATGACCTCTACGGCACAGACTCGACTATCGGATACGACACGGCCCTCAACACAATTATGGAATGTGTGGACAAAATTCGCGACACCGCCACCAGTCATGAACGTCTGTTCTTTATAGAGGTGATGGGCCGAGATGCCGGTTTCCTTGCTCTGAACGGTGCCATAGCTGCCGGCGCGGAAGCGGCAATCATCCCGGAGATATCCACCAAGGAAGACCAACTTGACGACCTTATAAAATCCGGTTTCAGAAAGAGCAAGAACTCTGCAATTGTGCTTGTAGCGGAGAGCCCGATTACCGGCGGTGCCATAGGTTTGGCCGAGAGAGTCAAGAACGAATACCCGGAATACGATGTGCGTGTCACAATCCTCGGACACCTTCAACGCGGAGGCTCCCCTTCCGCCTACGACCGCATAATCGCATCGCGAATGGGATCGGCAGCCGTTGATGCTCTTCTTGATGATCAGCGCAACGTAATGATTGGCATCAAGAACGATGAGATTGTCTACGTTCCTTTCACAAAAGCAATCAAAAACGACAAGCCGATTAACCGCGAACTACTCTCAACTCTCCGCAGACTCTCCATCTGACATATACGTTCAAAAGGTAATCTCCGCGCACACTTTGCATTCAGCCGAGTGTGCGCGGTATGTTTTACACGTTGGCAAGCATAAAAAAACTTCGGACTGTTTTCACAAACCTTCCGAAGCTCAAAAACTTTCTTCTTAAATTTTTCTACAAACCTAACATAAACGATTTATTTACGAATATCTTATTACTAACCTAATCTTTTCTACCGTAATATCTCTTATGAATATGAAAAATCTACTATTGTATCTTTATAGACGTTGCAATTGTCTGTACTCTGTGTCATAAAAACTTCTCGTGTGTCGCTGTCTGCGTTTTGCACAGCGATGGTTTTATTTTTTTGACAATGCAAATTTACATCAAGAAATCAACCCTGTCAAGGGTTAAAACTAATTTGTAATAAAAATATAAGTATTAAAAATCATATTATATTATAAGTCAATATTTTATGATTTTAGAAATATAAGTATGTATCAGCAAAAATTATAAATCTTTCAATCTGTCATCTTGCTTCAAAGCTATGATTGCATTGCTATTCCTTGGTGTCTGTACCTAATTTCAGTACGTCTTGCTCAAAACTTTCCCTGCTTGTGGCTCGACCTCGCATACGGTTGCGGTAGGTATAAATGGTCGACACTGAACAATGAAGTATCTGGGCAATTTTCACACTTTCCTCAACGCCGAGACGGACAAAGGCATATATCCTGAGTTCGGTAGTGAGAGGAGTACCCTTTTTATATGCAATCCGGCAATCCGGCTTGAGCAGGCGGTTGAGGTCATCTATAAATGTCGGGTACAAATCAAGGAATGTGTCGTCAAAAATTGCGAAGAAATCATCATTTTCCGGATCCGTATATTTGCCGGCCTTCAACATTCGGAGCAATTCTTCGGTTTCCCCGGTAGTAATTTTGCGTTTTACAAGATTGCGCATTGACTCCAATTTATCGGAATAAGAGGAACAAAGACCCAAAAAGTGCCCGATATATGATTCTTGTATTTTTGTCTGCCGGGCAAGTTTGCTGTTTGCTATTGAAAGGCGCTTCATGTTTCGGAACACAATTACGAGCAGCGCTCCGGCTAATACAAAGAGTACAATCACAAGAGCAAGATAAAGCATTAGTTCATCGCGCGAAGAAGACACTTTCTTGCGGTAAGCATCGTCAACCATTGGCAGCAATGTAGCAATCTGTACTGTACGCATACGCGCATTCGATGTCATGGCATCTTCGAGCGAGGCATTGATATATCGATACGCTCTATCTACTTCGCCCTTGTTGTACAGCCATTTAGCCAATGCCGGCAAAGCCATGGTTTCTTTCACCCCGGCTTTAACATCACTCATTGATGCCAGCGCGAGGTATTTACCATATTCCGTGTCATTACCCTCGGAGCCGGCAATTTGAGCAGCGAGATATGCGGTCATACCGTAAAGGTTCTCATCTTCCGGCACTTTATTCAAAATTTCATGGGCTATATTGCGGGCAGACGAATAATTACCGTCGCGGTGCAACTTCTGAGCCTGCAGGAATTTGCGATACAAATCGTCTTCCTCAAGGTTTGAAATCAGATATTGCTCATAATACAGTCCCTTTTCCGTATATTTCTGATACTCATTGAAATGTGTGGGTCCTTTGGCGTATTCGTCCATATAGGAAAACAGTTGCCGGGCAACGGACGCATAATGAAGTTTTTGTTGTGGGGTAAGCAGTGCCGTATCTATTTGATTTAAAGCAATCAGCGACAATGTAAACAGACCAGCAGATCCTCTTGCATAAGCTAAGTTTATTTTACTGTCTACTGAATTGGCTCTCATATTATTTTCTTCAGCGAGCCGGTATGCAGAATTGTAAAAATACGCAGAAGAGTCCGAGCAAAAAGCTCTGTATTGCTTACCTAAATCCATCAGCAATTGCCAACGCCTTGAGACATTTGAATCCGGAGTTTCTTTCAGCTGCTTTTTGAATTGCTCGATTTTGTTATGCTTTTTGTTGTCATAATTCCGTGAGTCGGTCAGGCACTCGTCCAGCTTGTCGAGTTCATTGTCTATCCCTACCGATTTATCGGAGGAGGAGCATGCTGCAAATATGAGAAAAATCCCGATGAAAAGGGAAATTTTTCGCAATTTCTGACACTGAATGCAATGAAATATGTAGTATAAATTTATCATGTGAGTATTCATAATTTATTCTACAAAATTAGGCAAATGCCGTGACATTTCAAAATACCGGGACGTATTGAACCGGCAGTGTGAAATCACTTGTTTGTAGGGTAGCGAAAAAAATATTAAATTTGCAGAGTGGAAATCAGAGTGAGTCTAATAAAAAATGCTCAGCGATGCAGTTATCCAAACCTGAAATATATCAATTAAGCAACGGACTGCGAATTGTCACCGCTCAAAGACCCGGCGTGACGTTCTGCGGATTGGCAATCGGTGTCGGCACACGCGATGAATCAGCGGTATTTGGCAACATTTCCCTCGCAAACAAGCCTGCCCATGATGAGAGCGGACTTGCACATTTTGTTGAGCACACCATTTTTAAAGGCACAACAAACAGACGCAGCCACAACATCTCCTCGCGTATGGAGAGTGTAGGCGGCGAGCTCAATGCGTATACCACAAAAGAGGAAACTTTGATTTACACGATAGCTCCCTCCGGGTTTACGGAAAGGGCAATTGATTTGCTTGCGGACTTATGTTTGCACTGCAATTTCCCGGCCGAAGAATTGGAGCGAGAGAAAGAGGTGGTTATTGATGAAATCAACTCTTATCTGGATAATCCGGCAGAGTCAATCTTCGATGAATTTGAGGATTTGATGTATGCCGACTCCCCTTTGGGGCATAATATTTTGGGCACTCGGCAGAGCGTGAAAGGACTGACAAGTGCTGACTGCCGGAACTTTGTAGACAAGTATTACACGGCCGAGAATATTGTGTTGTATTGTGTAGGCACAGACCCGGCAAAAAAGGTAATACATTGGGCTGAAAAATATTTCAGCGAAATAAACAGAGAGAAGGTCCAATCAGCCAACCGCAAGCACACTCCGGAAATATATAAGCCTTTTGACAAGACACTTATAAAAGACCTGCACCAAAGCCATACGCTGATGGGAGCGCGAGTGTTTGACCGACACGACCCGCGCAGGTACGCACTGCTTCTGTTGAACAACTATTTGGGCGGTCCGGCAATGAATTCAGTGCTCAACCGCGAACTTCGCGAGAAACGCGGATATGTGTACACAGTAGAATCCATGTTGGCATTATTGAGTGATTGCGGTATGTTTATGGTGTACTTCGGATGCGATGCAGAGCATATAAAAGCGTGCAAACGTATAGTGCGCAATAAGCTCGAAGCATTAGCGGAAACACCGATGAAATCGCGTGTTTTTGATGCTGCTCGCCGTCAATATCTCGGTCAACTTGAGGTAGCGGCATCGTATGCAGAAAATAGCGCCATGAATTTGGGAAAATCGGTTTTATATTACGGCAAAGTGCTTGACGCGGAGTATACTCGCCGCGAATTATTAAATCTTGCACCCGAACATATACAGGAAGTGGCTGCGCTGATTTGCGAGCGCGGCCTGAGTGCATTGACAATGAAATAAAGCAAAATGAAGATAGCTGAGATTGATTTGGGAGAAAGGCCGGTATCGCTTGCGCCCATGGAAGATGTCACCGACCCGTCGTTTCGGCTTATTTGCCGCGAGATGGGAGCGTCTTCGGTTTACACTGAGTTTGTGTCGTCCGAAGCACTGGTGCGCGACATAGCTTCCACGACTCGCAAGCTGACAATCAATAATGCCGAACGCCCGGTTGCAATCCAGATTTACGGGCGAGAGGCCGAGGCCATGGTAGATGCCGCCAAGATTGTAGAGCAAGCCGGACCGGACATTATCGACATCAACTTCGGTTGCCCGGTAAAAAAGGTAGCCGGCAAAGGAGCCGGGAGCGGTATGCTTCGCGATGTGCCCAAGCTGCTGGATATAACCCGGCGCGTTGTAAACGCCGTCAGCATCCCGGTGACTGTGAAAACCCGTTTGGGCTGGGACTGCGAGCATAAGATAATTACAGATTTGGGTATGCAACTGCAAGATTGCGGCATCAAGGCTCTTACCGTGCACGGACGCACACGCAGCCAGATGTACACCGGACAGGCAGACTGGACTCTCATCGGCGAATTGAAGGCCAATCCCGATTTTCAAATTCCGCTGATAGGCAACGGCGATGTCACCACTCCCGAGCAAGCCGCAGAGCGTTTCAAGCAGTACGGAGTAGACGGTATCATGGTAGGTCGCGCCGCAATCGGTGCTCCCTGGATATTTAAGGAGATCCGCCATTTCATCGGTACCGGCTCCCGATTAAATCTGCCTGTTTCGGAAAAGATATCTCTGCTCCGGCGGCAGATTAGGGAGAGTGTGGAGCGCATTGACGAGTACCGCGGCATACTTCACATTCGCCGCCATTTGGCAGCCACTCCTTTGTTTAAAGGAATACCCAATTTCCGCGAAACACGCATACGTATGCTTCGCGCCGACACCCTCTCCGAACTGAACGATATACTTGATGAAATAGAAGAAAAATTCCTCATCTGATAATTGCATTATGTTAAGACGAGTATTAAATATTGTACTAATGATTGCGGCTTGCACATTCTGTGCATCGTCAAAGGAATATAAGGTAAACACCAATGAGTTCACCAAACTTAAAGTGTCCGACAATATTAATGTTGTATATAAATGTGACCCGAGCCGCAACGGCACTGCCACTTTCGAATGTCCCGACAATTTGGCCGGCGCATTGATGTTCGAAAACAATGGAAAAGGAAAGCTTACGGTAGAAATTGCTCCGGACTACATTGGCAAGGAAATAGATTTGCCCACGGTATACGTCTTCTCCGAATTTCTCACAGAAGTGGAATCATCTTCTGCGAAAAAAGTACAAATTACCGAACTGCCGCGCATCGCTGAATTGAAAGCAACCCTATTTGGCAATGGCACATTGGAACTGATTGATATTGACACCCATAAAGTGTCGGCAGCGTCCATGACCGGACACGGCACAATTAAGATTAACGGCAAAGCCGCCGATGCTCTGTTCAAAGTGGCCGGCAACGGCAAGATTGACGGCAACGGACTGGAAGCTACCAAGGTGACTTGCCACGTATTCGGCGCAGGCGAAATTCACTGCAAGCCGATTGATGAGCTGAAACTTAAAGGTTTAGGATCGACAACCGTCTATTACAGCGGCAATCCGAAACAGATTAAGAAGCAAGGCATAGGCAAACTTGTAAAAGAAGATTGAACAACGAAACAGACATAAAGCGCAAAACCGTCGGCACTCTGAAGTGGAACAGCATCGATCGCTTTTCCTCTCAGATATTATATGCCGTTACAGGAGTGATTTTGGCCAACGTATTGCCCAAAGAAGACTTCGGCCTTGTCGGGGCGATATTGGTGTTTCAAGCCTTCGCAACTATATTTGTAGACAGTGGCTTCGGAAGTGCACTTTTACAAAAAAAACAGCCTGACAACCGCGATTACAGCACCGTCTTTTGGTTCAATCTCATTGTGGCAGGAGTCCTTTATATCGTGCTGTATTTCTGCGCTCCCTTGTTGGCATACATATTTCAGAAAGACGCTCGGCTCATTCCGCTGAGCCGCGTAATGTTTCTCAGCTTCGTTATCAACGGGTTAGGAATTGTCCAGACAAACCTGCTGATGAAAGCCATGACAGTAAAAAGAATAGCAGTGTCCAACCTTACGGCACTCACAATAAGCGGCGCAGCGGGAATATGGCTGGCTCTTGCCGGGTGGGGAGCATGGGCTCTTGTATGGCAGACCATTGTAATGGCAGTGATACGCACCGGTTGGCTGTGGATTGCATCTTCATGGCGGCCACAACTCTGTTTCAGTCCGGAGTCTCTGAAAAGCATTTACCGCGTAGGATTGGGAGTATTCTCCACATCATTTCTCAACACCGTATTCTTAAACATTTATCCTTTTATAATAGGAGCTTGGTACAGTTTGACAGCACTCGGAGATTACACCCAAGCCGACAAATGGAGCAAAATGGGGAGTGCAAGCCTGTCGCAAATCTTTATGGCAACCTTCGTGCCACTGTTGTCGCGTTATCAAGACGACAGGGAGCAATACCTCTCTACTATATATAAGCTCAACCGGCTCACAGCCTTCATGGTATTCCCTTTCATGGGAGGGTTGGCCGTAATGGCACCGGCAATATTCCATACCCTTTTCGGGGCGAAATGGGACAGTGCCATAGTCCTGTTTCAAATTCTTGTGGCAAGAGGAGCACTGACCGTGATGTGCTCGCTTTATAACAATTACCTGCTTTCTTTGGGATATGCGAGAACCCTCGTGATAATTGAGATTGTGAAAGATGTGGCCACACTTGCCGCCATAGGCTTGACAATATGGACCGACTCATTGAAACTGCTTGTGTGGGGACAACTCGGGGCGGGAGCTGCAACATGGTTTGCCGTACTTGCAATCACTTCAAGAGCAACCGGTTACAATCTGCGAATACTCACCTGCGGAATGTCATTCTACCTGTTTGCATCCATTGTGGCAATGGCCGCGGCATGGCTGCTCACCGGAGCCTTTGCAAACGCCATGCTTGAACTGGCAATTCAAGCAATCGCCGGATTTATAATTTATCTCGGCATTCTGTCCATTACAAAAGACCCTATGCTTAAAGAAGCCAAAGCGTATATATTCAAAAAGAAATAAAAAAATATCATGTCTGCATTAACTATGAAGAAATTGGGAAAAGCGCTCTATTGGATACTCCTTGTATTGCTGCTTGTTCCGTTTGAGATGTTTTCATCTACGGGCGACCCGTTGGTCACTCCGGCAATAGCACTGTTTTTAGGTCTGATTTTCGCTTTTGTGTTCGGCACACCATGCCCCAAATTCAACAAGAAACTGTCAAAATACCTGCTGCAAGTATCTGTTGTAGGACTCGGCTTCGGCATGAACCTGATACAATCCCTCAAGAGCGGTGCAGACGGAATGTTGTTTACGGTAGCATCGGTAGTTATTGTCATGTTTGCCGGAATTATGCTTGGCAAAATGATGAAAATCAACGAGAAGAGCAGTTACCTCATCTCCTCCGGTACAGCCATATGCGGTGGCAGTGCGATAGCTGCAGTCGGCCCCGTTGTGAAAGCCAACGAACACGAAATGGCAGTGAGTCTGGGCGTTATCTTCATACTCAACGCCATCGCCCTCTTCCTGTTTCCCCCTCTTGGTCACTACTTTGAGATGAGTCAAAGCCAGTTCGGCACATGGGCGGCGATAGCCATTCACGACACCTCTTCGGTAGTGGGTGCCGGTGATGCTTACGGTGCCGAAGCCTGCGAGATAGCAACCTTGATTAAATGCACTCGCGCTCTGTGGATTATACCCCTGGCATTCTTCACAATGTGGTACTTCGGCCGAGAGGAACGCACACAAGCCGCCCCGGGAGAGAAACGCAAGGTTAATATTCCTTGGTTTATCTTCTATTTTGTGTTGGCGATGGTAGTAAACACCTACACCCCGAATATATTGTCAGGCGATGCACTTGCCGGTATGCAGGAAGTATATCACATTATCGTGGTATGCGCAAAGAAAGCACTTGTAGTAGTTTTGTTTGCCATAGGAGCCAGTCTCTCGCTGAGCGTAGTGCGCAAAGTAGGCGCCAAGCCCCTCGTGCTCGCCATCCTCCTGTGGATAATAATAGCCGTACTAAGCTTCTTCGTAGTAATGAACGTAACCGAATAACCCCCGGCTCCACCCGAAAACCACGTCTCCCTAATTCACAGGTCGCCCACAAATATTTGTGTGCGACCCGGATTTTTGCATTGAGAAAAGAATAAAACCCTGAAAAAACGGCATATTCTCATACACCCATAAAGCGGCAATTACGAAAAAAATTGGTTTCACACGTAGCATATTTTCGTTCTTCATAGTTAGTCTACTGTTATTTCTCCATTAAATAATGCATTCTCAAGATATGTATGTGTTTATGCTTTGCATTGCAAAGTTATGGATTTTTATTTTTATAAACCAAATTTTTCTTAATTTTTTTAAACCTTTTAATGAAAGTCCCCCCCCACCTCGGAAAATATAATTTTTAGGGGTTCGGGGTAAAAAAAGAGGGCAAACTATTGACAAAGGGGGTGCGAATGTTGTATCTTTGCAGTCGGAAAATCGGCTCTGATTGCAACCTGCCCCCGAATGAGTCGTTATTCCTTTGATTATGAGTAAGAAACGCAGAGATGTAAAAATATCATATTGGGCAGCACATTTCACTACTATTGTGAGTGTGACCATGCTGTTGGTACTAATCGGTGCTATTTGCCTGTTGGGAATGTCGGCACGCAACACTGCCAAGGAGGTGAAGCAACAACAGGAGGTCAGCCTTGTAATGACCGACTCTGTGAGCAATGCGCAAGCCGACTCCCTGATGCGCGTGCTGCAAAGCCGCCCGTTTGTAAATGCCGCTTCGCTGATTACCAAGGAGCAGGCTCTTGCCGATTGGGACGAGTCGACCGGCGACAAGGTGGAGGAAATTGCCGGGTATAACTTCTTTACTCCCGAAATCACTCTTTCCTTGAAGTCGGAATATACCGTGCCGGACTCTATCGCCAAGGTTGAGAAGGAGCTGAAGGAAAAGACCGGGGTGGAAGAGGTGGTTATGCCGGACAGCGAGGTGATTGACTCCATGGACTCTTTCTTCTCGCGCACAATGCTCATACTCTCTATTGTGGCGGTGGCTATGATTGCAATCTCTTTTGTGTTGATTAACAATACGGTGCTCCTCACAATCTATTCCCGTCGCTTCACCATACATACCATGCAGTTGGTCGGGGCAAGACCGGGCTTCATACGCCGCCCGTTCGTGCTTGGCAATTTGGGGGCCGGCATATTGGCCGGTTTGCTTGCCGGAAGTATTCTGGCCGGATTTATCGGTTTTGTGCGTGAGACTCAAATGCCGGAATTGGCTCACTATTTGAGCACGGTGGAAACGGCCTCTGTCTGTATCTCATTGGCCATAGCCGGCGGATTGCTCTGCGCCATGTCGGCCTTTACAGCCACCAACAGATATTTACACAAAGATTACGATGAATTATTCATATAAAAAGAATGGAAAATACTGAAATTAAAAACAATATGCGCCCTGAGCAGCCTATGGATGCTGACAGCACAAAGCCTTTCGTGAAAAAGAATTTTATATTCATGGCCGTTTCGCTGGTAATGATTATAGTCGGCTTCTTGCTGATGACCGGTTCGGCCAACGGTGAGGGCAGTACTTTCAATTACGATATCTTCTCCGTGCGCCGCATAGTAGTGGGTCCCGCCATTGCATTTCTCGGCTTTGTAGCCATGGCATTCGCTATACTTTACACTCCCAAAAAGAAGTAAGCTATGGATTGGCTGACCGCGCTGATATTAGGCATAGTGCAAGGAGCTTCGGAGTATCTGCCGATAAGCTCAAGCGGCCATTTGGCAATCTTCCGTGAAATACTCGGGGTTGACTTGCCGGTGGATCAAACGTTGCAATTTGATGTGATGGTTCATGCCGCTACTGTACTCTCCACAATTGTAATCCTTCTGCCGATGTTCAAGAAGCTTACCCTTGGCTTCTTTCGCTTTGACTGCGGCCCGGACTTCACATATGTGTGCAAAATCCTCGTGAGCTGTATCCCGGTGGGAATAGTGGGTGTCTTCTTCAAAGATTATGTTGAGGATATATTCGGCGAGGGGCTTGTGGTGGTAGGCAGTTGTCTGATAGTCACCGCATTGCTTTTGGCTTTTGCATATTTCAGCGGAATAGACCGGGCTACGGGCAAACCGGTGTCGGCAAACAAGGGTCGCAACATTTCATGGTGGGACGCTTTCATTATCGGCTGCGGACAGGCTGTGGCCGTGTTGCCGGGATTGAGCCGCTCAGGCACCACGATAGCTACCGGTATTCTGTTGGGCGACAAACGCGACCAAGTGGCTACATTCTCCTTTGTGATGGTGATATTGCCGATTGTGGGCGAGGCAATTCTTGATTTGGGCAAGATGCTCTCACCGGCCGCCGGTGCGCAAAGCAGCGGCTCGGTAGGCGCAATGGCAATGATTATAGGATTTTTGAGCGCATTCCTTGTGGGGTGTGTCGCTTGCAAATGGATGATTGCCTTGGTGAAGAAAGGCAAACTGATTTGGTTCTCAATCTATTGTGTAATTGTCGGAATTTTGTGTCTGCTTTGGTAATGGACTTCATCAGCGGTGAAATATTCTGTGTGGACAAGCCCCTGGGTTGGACCTCGTTTGATGTGGTGAAACGCCTCCGGTGGGTACTTAGTCGGCGGCTCGGCCTCAAAAAGGTGAAAGTAGGCCATGCCGGCACTCTCGACCCTATGGCTACCGGGGTGCTGATTATCTGCACCGGCAAAGCAACCAAGCGGATTGACGAACTGCAAGACGGACGCAAAGAGTATGTCGCAACAATTCGCCTCGGTGCCACCACCCCGAGCTTTGACCTTGAAAAACAGATTGATACTCTGTATCCGTATGAACATATCACACCCGAACGCGTTCTTCAAGTATTGCAGAGTTTTACCGGCACAATCATGCAGGTTCCCCCGGTGTTTTCAGCAGTGAAGGTCGATGGCAAACGCGCATATCTGTTGGCGCGCAAAGGTGCCGAGCCGGAGCTGAAAGCCAAGTCGCTGCAAATTGATGAAATCGAGTTGCTTCGGTTTGACTTGCCGATAATCAAGATACGCGTAGTGTGCAGCAAAGGCACATACATACGCGCCTTGGCTCGCGACATCGGACTGGCTCTCGACAGCGGTGCTCACCTCACCGCGCTTCGCCGTACCCGAGTGGGGGAGTACTCAATCGCAAACGCCCTCACACCGGAGCGGGTGCGCAACCTGATATGGAGTTCTACTCTCGAATTCCCGGAGAATTACCCCATACCCGAAAAATGTGTTATAAAACCACAAGATACTGATATATAAACATATACGCCAAACATACCACAACATATGAAACTCTCACAATTTAAATTCAATCTTCCTGAAAATCTGATAGCTCAGTACCCGGCCAAGCACCGCGACGAGTGCCGCCTGATGGTAGTCAATGCCATGACCGGCGAAATAGAGCATCACACTTTCAAAGATGTAATAAACTACTTCAATGAGGGAGACGTAATGGTGTTCAACGATACCATGGTATTCCCGGCGCGCCTGTACGGCAACAAGGAGAAGACCGGTGCGCGCATTGAGGTGTTCTTGCTCCGCGAACTCAATGCCGACAACAAGTTCTGGGACGTGCTTGTGGAGCCGGCACGCAAAATCCGTATCGGCAACAAACTCTATTTCGGCGATGATGAAAGCATGGTGGCCGAGGTGATTGACAACACCACCTCTCGCGGACGCACCTTGCGTTTCCTTTATGACGGTGACCACGATGAGTTCAAGAAGCAGCTCTTCGCTATGGGCATGACCCCGCTGCCCGACTACATCAAACGCGAACCCGAACCGGCAGACGCGGAAAATTATCAGTGTCTTTTTGCCAAAAATGAAGGAGCTGTGGTAGCTCCGGCAGCCGGGCTGCATTTCAGTCGTGAGTTGCTTAAGCGTATGGAAATAAAGGGTATAGAACGTGCATACTGTACCGTGCATTCAGGCCGAGGCAATTTCCGAGAGATTGATGTGGAAGATCTCACAAAGCATCGCATGGACTCGGAAGACATGGAAGTGAGCGGTGAGTTGGTTGACATAATCAATGCCGCCAAAGACAGAGAAAGTGCCGTTTGCGCCGTAGGTACCTCCGTAATGCGAGCGATTGCAACCTCTGTCTGTATGGACGGACACATCATGCCCACAAAAGGGTGGACAAACAAGTTCATCTTCCCCCCGTATGAATTTTCGGTTTGCACCTCGATGATTTCAAACTTCCACCTTCCATACTCCACTATGCTGATGATGGTAGCCGCCTTCGGAGGTTACGACCTGATAATGAAAGCCTACGAGATAGCCGTGAAAGAAGGCTACAAATTCGGCGCATACGGCGATGCCATGCTCATACTCCGCGCCGACCCCAAAAAGAAATAATCCCCCAATAAACATCATATTATAAATATAGGGGCGTGATATATCACGCCCCCGGTGCGTTGAGTGTAACATCCCCCGAGTGATTTTTTAAATTTGGGGGCGTGATATATCACGCCCGTACCGGGTTGGAATGCGGCCTTCGGTGAATGTGCGGCTGTGTATGTGCGCGCGAACCCCGAACACTCACGGGGTTGGACGCGTGTGTTCGGGGTTGTCAGTAGTGCTTGAAAGGTTTGATTACCTGTTTTTAGAATACCACCTTGGAGGCTTTGCCACCTTGGCGCTTGATGTAGAGCTGACCGGCGTCGGGAGTGGCTACGCGCAGACCCTGAAGGTTGAAGTATTCAGCCTCAGTGTTGTCAGCAGCGATACCCTCAACTCCGGCTACGTTGGGAGTTTGGAAAAGTACAGTGAACGTTTGTGTTTCACCGGCTGCTTCTATTATATATTCCCACACATAGTCCATGCTGAATTTTTCTATATCTGCTGCGTTGTCAAAGAAAACATGAAATCCGGAGTGTTCGCCAAAACGACCGGGAGATGTTCCGTTGGCGGGAATATAGTTTCCAGGGAATGTCTCATAATGATATACTCCGTTTTTAAATTCCGGCGTCGGACAGTTTCCGAAAATACAAGTTGAAAAATCGGGGTCGGATATACCTAAATCAGCCGCATTGGATACAGACTTAATCGGTTTGACATTCATTGACATATACATCTCCTGATTTGTCTTGTTGGTAAATTTCGGGTATATTGTCAAGCTGATTTCTTCGCCGTCTACTGCATAAGCAGCCTTATATGTATTTCCATTGGTAACGAGTTCGTAATTTCCTGCGTTCGCGTCTTCTTCCGAAAAAGCCAAGTACGTCTCGAAAGACTGGGCGGAAGCCATGCCTGCTCCGGCTGCTGCCAATAGTGCTGTGAGTAAAATTTTCTTCATATAGTGTTTTGTTTTATGGTTGTTTGTGGTATTTTGGGGACGCACCATGGTGCGTCCCTACTCATTATTTTGAGGGTTGCTGTTGTGCCGGGGCTTGCTGTGCCGGAGCTTGTTGCTGACCGGCAGATGCTCCCTGCCGGCCGGGGGCGGCTTTGGTCTGTTGGGTCTGCTCGGTGACGATGGCTGACTTGGCTGCTGTGGGTGACTTCACGGCGAATGAGCAGCAGATAGAAAGCACGCAGATGATGATTGCGAGGCTCCATGTTGCTTTCTCAATGAAGTCTGTTGTCTTGCGGTAGCCCATGTATTGGTTGCCGCCGGCATAGTTGGAGGCGAGGCCGCCGCCTTTGGATTTCTGTATCAATACGGCGCCAATCAGAAGGATGGCGGCGATAATGATGATGATGGCCAAAAATACGTACATTTGTCTTATTTTTTGTTTTCGTTAATAATCAGTTTGCGGAGAAACCGTATTTGGTCTGCAAAGTAAATACTTTTTTTTGGATTATTCAAACTTAATTCGGAAATAATTTCAATTGCCTTTGAATAATTACGATTTTTTATGAGAATTCGCACCAAACTCTCTGTGAGTGGGGCTGTTTCGGGGTTTTTCGCGGACTTTTCAACCGCCGGCTTTTCGTTGTTCTGTTTTTCGGATTTTTTAATTTCCGCCGGCTTTTCGTTTTTCTCTTGCCGGAGAGGAGGCGCCGGGGAGTGGTTCGCTGCTATAAAGGAGTTTATCAGCTTTTCTTGCTCCGAGAGGTTGGGGTCGGCAAGCTCCTCCGAGGAGGGGACGGAGTTTTTCTCTTCGGCGGCGAGGACGGCGCCATAATCCGGCGTGCCGCTGAAAATCAGCTTCTCGAGAGCTTCTGTTTCATTCGGGTTTGATGCGCCGAAGTTTGACAGGAATGTGTCTATTGTGTCCATAGTGTCGGGGGTGGAGACACGCTCATCGGGGTAGAAATTGTCAAATAGGGGAGCTTGTTCGCCGAGAGCGCGGCTCAGCCCTTGCTGCGAATTGAAGCATATGGACAGGCGTTGAAGCAGGGGAGTCCTTCTCACCTCGGGAAGAGAGTCAAGGCCGTTCGCCTTAGCCGCTTGCAGAAGCGGCAGGATGAAATACGGATACTGTCGCAGAAGCTCCTGAGCCTGTGCGAGAGTCGGGGAGGTGTCGGGATTGTATATTGAGGAGTTCATGATTACCAATTGCCGAGGGTTACGTTAAATATCAGGTCGACAAGGTCTTCGCTTATCTGGCGACACAGCTCGTCCTGCACATCAGTGAGCATTTCCGAGCTTGAGAAGTCGCGGTAAGCGGAGAACGTCTGATCCAAAGAATTGGCCTCGTTCTTGTGGTCGGTATATTTTAAACGCACAGTGATTGTGAGGCGTGTCTGAGTAGCGTAAGCGTCTTCGCCCACGGCCTGCGGGGTGAGGTTGTAGCCGGTTATCTCTCCGGTCATTTCCAAGTCGGTGCCGGGAGTGTCCACCTCTTGAAGGCGTGTTTGGCGAGTGACGGCATCGAGCAGCTCATTCTCGAAAGTCTGCTGCAACGGCGGGTAGACGAGCGCGGCGCGAATGGGGAACTCGCCGATGTTTATTGTCTTGTAAATGTCATAGTTAATCGCCGAGCCGTTCAGTTTGTAGCTTGGAATACAGCCGCCCGTCAGTAACAGACAAAGTATTGCCGGGATAAGCACGAGTTTATGCAGAAGCTTGTCAGTCAAGGCCATATTCTTTGATTTTGCGATAAAGGGTTCTTTCGGAGATGTTCAACTCCTTGGCAGCGCGTTTGCGCACACCTCCGCAGCGGTCGAGGGCATGGATTATGGCCTGACGCTCATTCTCCTCAAGCGAAGCCGGCTCATATGGGGTGAAGTCCGGCTGCTCATAGGGGATTACGGAGCTGCTTTTCGGTATGGTGAAAGGCTTCTCGCTGTCGGTATCATCGGCATCTACATCGCCTTGCATGGCTGCCCGGAGCACTTGAATTTCGCTGCGCAAAGACAATATGGTGTGCCAGAGCATTTCGCGCTCACTCTCATAGGAGGGAGTGGCTTGGCGAGTGGCCAGCTCCGTGCGGTCTCGGCGCGGCATGAACTCCGACAGCATTTGCGCATCAACCTCCTCGCCGGCGTGGAACAGAGCCGCCTGCTCCACAACATTCTTGAGTTGACGCACATTGCCGGGCCAGCGGTACAGCAGCATCATGCGGCGTGCATCTTCGGCAAAGGTGATGGCCGGGGTCATATATTTCTCGGCAAAATCCGAAGCGAACTTGCGCGCGAGCAGGATAATGTCCTGGCCTCGGTCGTGAAGGGAGGGTACTTGTATCTGCACTGTGGAGAGGCGGTAATACAAATCTTCACGGAAACGCCCTTCGGCCACGGCCTTTACAAGGTCTACATTGGTGGCCGCCACTACACGCACATTGGCGCGTTGCACCTGCGAAGAACCCACTTTCAGGAACTCGCCGGTTTCAAGTACACGCAGCAGTCGGGCCTGTGTGGTGAGCGGCAACTCGGCCACTTCATCAAGAAACACCGTGCCGCCGTCGGCCTCCTCAAAATACCCCTTTCGGGTGGACAGTGCGCCGGTAAACGAGCCTTTCTCGTGGCCGAACAGCTCGGAGTCGATGGTGCCTTCCGGTATCGCACCGCAGTTCACGGCTATGTATTTGGCATGCTTTCGCGCACCGAAATTATGTATAATCTTGGGAAAGAACTCCTTGCCGGCACCGCTTTCGCCGGTGACGAGTACGCTGAGGTCTATGGGCGCAACCTTTATGGCACGCTCAATGGCTTCAAGCAAGGCGCGTGAATTGCCCACTATCGAGAAACGCTGCTTTACGCGCGTCACTTCCGGTGATATTTCAATTGGAGTAGGCATGTTTTGTTATTTTGTTCCGGGAAGAAGTGTCCATGTTATTGTGCCTTGCACTGTGGGAGCACCTTTCTTGGGAGTCCAATGTGTTTTTTCGGAGGCACTTTTCAGTTTGGCACGCAAATCAGTGTATTTCTTATTCAAATCAATCACGTTTGCAGACCCCGGCACAACAAGGCCTTTGTCTGTAACTTGCACAGTGACGTGTACCGTAATCGGGTTGCTGATAGTGAAGCCGGTAATTCCGGGATACGGCTTTATAAGAGAACGGCCTCCCTGTGCTTCACCTCTGGCTTGGCCGGACTCGGAAGAGCCTTTGCCGGATTGGGCGGAAGAGCTTTTGCCGGTGCGCTTGCCGTTGTTGAAAGAGACATTCACGCTCTCTTCGGCACTTTGTATCTTTTGGTCGGGCTTGTCTTTTTGAGAGGGAGTGGTGGTCTGCGCTTTGGGGTTTGGCTTGGGAGTGGCAACGAGAGTTTCGGGGCTTGGGTCGTCGTTGGAGTTTGGTCCGTTCACCACCAATTGCTCATTGGGAGTCTCCGACTGTTCCGGCTCCCCTTGCGGGGTGAGCGCGTCTTCTACCGCTTCCATATTGTCCGGCTCGCCGAGGTCGGCAATCTCCGGTTCGATAAACATATCCTCGTCGAGCGGGTCAAGCATATCTTCCGGGTCGGCCATGGTGAGGTGTTTTTCGGATTTATCCGCGACCGGAGCGGGTAGTTGCAAATGACAACCGAACAGCAGCAACAGTAGGAATAAAGCCGTCACCGCCGTTATGCTCATTGCAATATTTTGTGCTGTCGTGGGTCGTTTCATCGTGACACGGGGTGTGTGGCAAGCACTATTTTAATATCGTTGGAGGCGGCCATGTCGAGCACACGGATTACCGAAGCGTAAGGCACAATGCTGTCGGCATAGAGAGCCACGGCCTGCTCCGGGTTGGCCTGACGTATTGCCACGAGAGAGGTTTGCAACTCCTCGGTGGAAACCGGGTGGGGTATGCGGCTATCCGCAATGGAGTCGTTGCGGTCGGCTACCAAATACAGTTGGCTCAATGAGTCTATATATACTTCTGTCTTGGGCTTTTCCATGGTCTGCTCGGTGCTTTCGGGCAGATTTACATCCAAGGCGGAGGGGATAATCAGCGTTGAAGTAATCATGAAGAATATCAGCAACAGGAAGATTACGTCTGCCATTGAGGACATTGAAAATGCCGACAGAGTGTTGAATTGACGTTTTAATGACACTTTTCCGTTTTTTATGAAATGGAAACTTTATGTGAGTAATTCTCAGCAAGCCGGCTCATTGAGCATATCCATGAATTCCATGGTTTTGGCTTCCATGTCGGTCATGGCGCGGTCTATGCGCGACACCAGATAGTTGTAAGCAAACAGCGCGATTACGCCGACAATAAGTCCGGCTACGGTGGTGACAAGAGCCAGTGATATGCCGCTGCTCAGGGTGTTGATGTCCGCGGCTGTTCCGGCCGCGCTCATATCCATGAAGGCCTCCATCATACCTATCACAGTGCCGAGGAATCCGAGCATGGGTGCTCCGGCAGCGGTGGTGGAAAGCCATGTCAGCCCTTTTCCGAGGTTGGAAACCTCAATGTTGGCGGTGTTCTCAATGGCGGTCATTACCTCTTGTGTAGGGCGGCCGATACGTGTTATTCCTTTGAGTACAAGGCGCGCTGTGGAGGTATCGTTCTTCTTGCAGAGGCGCACGGCATTGTCCATGTCTCCCTCCATCACGCAGTCGCGTATGCGTTTCATAAACGTTTTGTCAGAGTGCATAGCCCGGTTTATGCTCCAACAGCGCTCGGAGAAAATGTAAATACTGAGCAGCAGGAGCAGGGCGAGGGGTATCATAATCAAACCTCCGTCGAGTACGAGGTCCCAGAGTGTGGGCTGCGCGGCGGCAGCCGGTGCGGCAGTTGCTAACATTGTGTGTTTCAGTTTATTTATTGGGGATGAGACATTCGCGATATTTCTTGATTGTGGTTTCAATGCCCAGATACAGAGCATCGCATATCAAGGCATGACCTATCGACACTTCGTTGAGATACGGAATTTGCTCATGAAAATAAGCGAGGTTTTCAAGGCTTAGGTCGTGGCCGGCGTTCACTCCGAGCCCTACACTGTGAGCCACTTCCGATGCTTTGATATACGGGGCAATGGCCGGCTCCCGGTTTTGAGCATAATTGTCGGCGTAGGCCTTGGTGTACAGTTCCACTCTGTCCGCTCCCGCTTTTGCGGCGGCGCGTATTGTCTCTTCATCGGGGCTTACGAAAATCGATGAACGAATACCGGCCTGACGCAATTCGTCTATAATCCCGGCGAGGAAGTCGAAGTTCTCAATCACGTTCCACCCGGCGGAAGAGGTGAGCACTCCCGGTTTGTCCGGCACGAGAGTAACCTGCTCCGGGTGTACCGAAAGCACCAAATCCATGAATTCGGACGAGGGGTAGCCCTCGATGTTGAACTCTGTCTTGATTATGGGGCGCAGTTTATAGACGTCATCGCGGCGTATGTGTCGCTCGTCCGGGCGCGGGTGTACGGTGATACCCTGCGCACCGAAGCTCTCGCAGTCTATGGCAAACTTCTGTACATCCGGATTGTTCTCGCCACGAGCATTGCGAAGTGTGGCAATTTTATTTATATTTACACTTAACTTGGTCATTACAAGTTGTTTATAATACTTAGATGTTAATCTGCCCGACCGCTTGATATTTTTTTACTTGAATATCAGCACGATTTGGCATAAAATTTGTAACTTTGAGCCTTGATATGCGTTGGATATTTGCACACAGACTCATTATCGGCAGTGCAAAAATAGTCAAAAAAAATGAAACAGACGCCATTCCGCGCATTTTTTGCGTTATATAAACATGAATGTATCTGATATATTGACATATCCGCGAGAGGCCAAAGGGTTTGGAAAACCCGGATTGCCCGTATCGGCATCAATGTCGCAAGTGCTTGCCGCGATGGTGAACGAGCAGTCTGCCTCCGTGTCCGTAAGCGATGACTTGCAGACACATACGCTCACTGATTGGCAGATGCTGCAAGCTCTCGGGCATATGTTGCCTTACAATGATGAGTGCTCCGAAATTGAGATTACCTGCCCGGCAAATTCATATTCAGCCTCCGCACTCACATTGGCCGCCGAAGATGCCGATGCGCCGGTACTCTCGCTGCTCGCATATCCGGCAGACGCCGGTATGCTTAACGTTTATCTGCGCATAAACCGCAGCGACCCCTCGCAGGCCGTGCGCTCGCTCGAAAGGCACGGATTTACCGTAACCAACGCCACCGGTGCGGAATATGCCGACGCCGAAATGAGTCGCGAACGTTGGGAAGAATTGCAACATTACCTTAACATATAGAATTTTAGGAATGGTATCGTTATACGGCAATACATGGCAAGTGCCCGCGCTTAACACTCTGGCAAACCTGATTAGTCTGCTTGCCGAGGCCGACATCAGCGTGGAAATAGAAGCGGAGTTTTACGACTGGCTTAAAGCTCACGGCGTTGACTTGCGAGGGTGTGTATCCACGCAGACACCGGCGCAAGACTCGCGCATGATTATCAGCGCCGGCGGCGACGGCACTCTGCTGAAAGCCGCCCGGTGGGGAGCCTTGGCGCAAATACCGATTGCCGGAGTAAACACCGGGCATTTGGGCTTTCTTACCGCATGGCACGGCTCCGACATTACGGAATTGGTACACTCGCTTGTCAGAGACGACTTTGAGGTGGAATGTCGCACTATGTTGCAGGTGAAAAGCGACGCTATTCCAAAAGACGTGTGGCCCTACGCACTCAACGACATCTCGCTTCTCAAAGACAGCACCGGCTCGATGATCAGTGTACGCACACTCGTTGACGGTGAATACCTCACGGACTATGTGGCCGACGGACTCGTCATTGCCACCCCTTCCGGCTCCACGGCTTATAACCTGAGTGCCGGAGGACCAATTTTGCAGCCCACAGTGCCGGGTCTTGTGCTTAATCCCGTAGCACCGCACACCCTGACAATGAGGCCCTTGGTGGTGAGCGATGAGTGCTGCATCAGCACCTGCACCGAGGGCAGGGCGGAGTCCTTCCTATTGAGTATAGACGGTGCATCTGTCAGCTTGCCGGTCGGCACACAAGTGGATATCTTCAAGGCACCCTTTCCGCTTTACCTCGTATGCCGCAACCAAGGTGGTTTCGCCGGAGCGCTCCGCGACAAACTCCTCTGGGGATCCAAACCAATCTGAATCACCGCCCGATTAACAGCATAAAAATCAGTTGAACAGATAATTCTTGAGGTTAAGGAGAACGAGGCTGATACCGAGGAAATAAATGAGGAAGAGGCCGAGGGGAATACGTTGTTTCATTGCTTAAAAATTTAAAGGGTTAACATTCACGATGCAAAGTTAACCCTCGTGGTGTGCCGGTCTTATGCACATAAATGTTAAAAAACGTGAATATTGTCTTATTCGCAGATAGGGTACATCAAATGCAAGTTGTAATAAGTTGTTGAATTGCAGGAACGCACGAAAAATTCGTAATTGCTAATCCTGACTCGTCCTAGGTTCTTGAGTTTTGTGTAGGGATGGAAGAATTCCATTTTGGATTTGTTTGAGTATGGTTCTTTGCATAGATATTATCTTTGTAGCGCATTACCATTAATCCAAAAACCACGTTAAATTACAATTCTTACGGGTATCCCGAACTCGGGTTACAATCAAATTCCACCTCCGTCGTTGCACTTCGATGTGGAATCTTCTTTATTCCACGAGTTCTGACAACAGGGTGGCGGAAGTGGCGTCTTTCACCTTTACTCTGACAAATTCGCCGGGGTGATGTCCTTTTGCCGGAAATACGCATACCTTGTTTTGAGAGGTGCGTCCATACAGGTCCTCGGCGCTGCGCTTGCTGCGGCCCTCAATCAGCACTTCAAACTCCTTGCCTATGTCGGCCTTGTTGCTTTTGAGTGACAGTTCGTTCTGCACCTCAATCATGCGGTTAAGCCTTTCTATCTTAACTTCTTCCGGTATGTTGTCGGGCAAATGCTTGGAGGCGTAAGTGCCGGGGCGTTCAGAGTATTTGAACATGAACGAAGAATCAAAACCGGCTTCGCGCATCAAAGTGAGTGTCTGCTCGAAATCCTCCTCGCTCTCTCCATGGAAGCCGGTGAAGAGGTCGGAGGTCAAGCCACAATCCGGGATAATACGGCGAATGGCTTCCACGCGATCCATGTACCATTTGCGTGTGTATTTGCGGTTCATCTGTTTGAGCACACTGTTTGAACCGCTCTGCACCGGCAAGTGGATATGCCGGGCAATATTCGGGTGCGAAGCCATAGTTTCGAGAGTGGCATCTGTCATATCCTTGGGGTGGGAGGTGGTGAAGCGTATGCGCATATCCGGGGCGGCTTCCGCCACGAGTGCCAACAGTGCCGGGAAGTCGGTAGTCTCGCCGCTCTTCTCATTTATATATTTATATGAGTTGACATTCTGTCCTAGAAGGATTGCCTCTTTAAAACCGCGGGCTCGCAGGTCGGCAAGTTCCGAAAGAATGCTTTCGGGTTCGCGTGAGCGTTCGCGACCGCGTGTGTAAGGTACTATGCAATATGAGCAAAAATTATTGCAGCCGCGCATTATGCTGATATAGCCGCTGATACGCGCCCGGCTCAGACGCATGGGGATAATGTCGCGGTATGTCTGTGTGAGCGACAGTTCCACATCAACCCCCTTGTGTCCGTTCTCGGCGGCTGCAATCAATTCGGGCAGAGACATATAGGCGTCCGGCCCGGCTACAAAGTCCACGCCGTGCTTGCTCGTAAGCTCCTCGCGCACCCTCTCGGCCATACACCCGCACACGCCGATAAGCAGTCTGCCGGAACGTTTTTGTCGCTGTGAATTCCAGTACGCCAGGCGCGAAAAAATTTTTTGTTCGGCATTATCGCGTATGGAACAAGTGTTGAGAATGACCGCATCGGCCTGAGAGTCGTCTTCCGTAGGCTCATATCCAGCAAGTTGCAAAACAGTTGCAATCACCTCACTATCAGCTACATTCATTTGGCAACCGTATGTTTCAATGCGCACTTTTTTATTTTGTGTGCAATTTTTTTCGCTCATATTTGGTGTAATTCAGATTTAATTTATAATTTTGTGCAAAATTACCATAAAATCTAAAACGTTACAAATGAGTATCCCATTTATCACAGCTGAAGAGGCTGCCAGCTACATTAAAAATGGCGACAATGTGGGTTTTTCCGGCTTTACAGCCTCGGGTACACCCAAAGTTGTAACCGTAGCTTTGGCCAAAAGAGCCAAAGAACTCCATGAAAAAGGCGAACCGTTCAAAATTAACCTATACACCGGTGCCAGCACAAACGATCATGTCGACGGCGAGCTCGCTCGCGCAAACGCCGTAAACCTGCGTATTCCATATCAGGGCCACAAAGATGCGCGTAATGCAATCAACAAAGGTGAAATCTATTACGTTGATGCACACCTTTCTCACCTCTCTCAGGACATGCGCTATGGCTTCTACGGCGATATTGATGTTGCCATAATCGAGGCTACTGAAATGAGTCCCAACGGCGAAGTTATCCTCGGTGCCGGTTTGGGTATGACTCCCACTATCGCTCGCTTGGCGAAAAAGGTAATCATTGAATACAGCTCTTACTATAAAACCTCTTTCCGCGGTTTCCACGACAACTATATCCCCCTGGATCCCCCTCACCGCAGAGAAATTCCGATCTATCGCCCGTCAGACCGCATCGGTTCTACCGTACTCAAGATTGACCCCGCAAAGATTATAGGTGTGGTTCCCTCAAACGCATCAGAGAGCATTCACGCTTTCACCGCCGCTGACGAGGTTACACAGAAAATCGGTGACAACGTATGCCACTTCCTCGCAAGCCAGCTGCGCGAAGGCAAGATGCCCAAAGAGTTCCTCCCCATTCAGAGCGGTGTGGGCAATGTGGCAAACGCTGTGCTTTACGGTCTGGGCGAGAACCCCGAAATTCCTCGCTTCGAGATGTACACTGAGGTAATACAAGACGCTGTGATGCACCTCATGGAAGAAGGTAAATGTAAGTTCGCTTCAACTTGCGCACTCACATTCTCAGACGATGCCATGATGCACTTCATGGACAACATCGACTTCTTCCGCGACAAAATCCTCATGCGTCCCGGCGAAATCTCAAACCACCCCGAAATCGTACGCCGACTCGGCCTTATCGCCATGAACACCGCCCTTGAAGCCGACATCTTCGGTAACGTAAACTCAACTCACGTTTGCGGCACCAAGATGATGAACGGTATCGGCGGTTCAGCCGACTTCTCTCGCAACGCATACCTCAGTATCTTCTCATGCCCCTCAATCCAGAAAGGCGGCAAGATTTCAGCTATCGTGCCTATGGCCAGCCATATCGACCACTCCGAACACTCTGTCAAGATTCTCGTAACAGAGCAAGGCGTTGCCGACCTGCGCGGCAAGAATCCCATACAGCGTGCCGAAACAATCATTGAGAACTGCGTACACCCCATGTACAAAGAACTCATGTGGGACTACCTCAAGCTCAGCAAAGGCGGCCACACCCCCCACACCCTCAAAGCGGCATTCGCCCTTCACGAAGCATTCGAGGAAACGGGCGACATGCTCCAAGCAGACTACAGCAAGTTTGTATAAAAGTTAAAAAATGTTAAACATCACAATTCGGATTAAACCTTTTAATCCCTGCGGTGTTCTAAAAACATAAGGCGCACTTCGTGGTGCACCTTCAGGTTGTAAAGATTGTAATAAAGCAAGTCTTTGCGTCATGAACCTTAAAGCGTCGGCGGCTGCGGCCTCCGGCGCTTTTTGGTTTCCCCACTAAGGCACCGCCCCCCATAAACATCGGCACGAATTGAATGCCAAGTATTACCGCAATACGGAAGAAACTTGAAAGTTGTATATCAGCTTTCCCCGTTTCAACACGTGCTATATAGCTCTGTTCGCGGCCAAGCCGCTCTGCCACTTGCTTTTAAGTTATATTTAATTCTTTGCGCCGCTCGCGTAGCATGTTGCCGTAGAACCAAGCAAGAGAATCCTCATCAAAACTTCTCTTGCTCGGGAGTGCCATGCTGTCCGTAACGCGTGTCAAGATTATCATTTACAGATGAAAGCATAGCTGATTTTTTGGAATCCAACTTTCTCATAGTTCCAATTTTTTTAATATTGTTTCAGCGATATTGTGACATGTTTCTTATAATCTTTGTTGCTCTTTTTCAGAAACCCATTTAGTAACGTGGCAAATACTTTAATCTGATTAAAAATCAACTTGAACTTGGTAATTGATAATATGCCGGATAAAAACATTAATCAACGCTCAAAAAAAATCAGACAATTATTAGATAACAAGCCCATTCTTTTATTGAAAATAATTATTGTTGTCTTGCTGATAATCGACATTATACTGATATATTTTCTTTTCTTTTTCGAATATCTCGAACATTCAGGTAATACAATAGTGACACAAATCCTAAATCAAGGTACTGAATTTTAAATTAATTTTTGTCGGGGAGTTTTTATTTTTTTGGTTGTTTGGGGGATTTTTCCGAAATTTGCAGAAATTGTATTGATACTGATATGGCAAAAGTTGGAGATACCGTCCGTTATCTTAATGCCGTGGGCGGCGGCAAAATAACACGTATTGAGGGGCGTATGGCTTATGTAGACGAAGACGGCTTCGAGACTCCGGTGCTTCTGAATGAGCTGGTGGTTGTACTGCCGCAAGGACATGAGAACCCGAAATCGACTGCAAAGCTCTTGTTTGACCAAAAGGCCGTTGATGCGGTGAAGGCTCGCGATGCGCAGACGCGCAAGCAGACGGAACTCACCAAGGAAGTAAAACCGGAGCCGCCCAAGCCGCTACCGGTGGAGGAGACTGCTCACGGCGAAAAGCTGAATTTGGTTTTGGCATTTGAACCTATGAATATCAAACAGTTATCCAATACACAGTTTGCAGCGGCTCTTGTAAATGACTCCAACTATTATCTTTCGTTCATATTCTTGACAAGCTCCGACGGGAAGCAATGGTCTGTGCGATATGAAGGAACGGTGGAACCCAACATGGTGGTAGACCTCGCCACATTTACGCACAGCGAACTTCCGGGGTTTGAGCATGTGGCTTTGCAGACCTTCGCTTTCAAGCGCGAAAAGGCTTTCACTCTCAAACCGGCTGTTGATTGTCGAAAACGCCTTGATCTCAAAAAGTTCTATAAATTGCATTGCTTCCGCACCGGTGTCTATTTCGACACCCCGGTGCTTGAGGTGCCGCTCATTCTCAACGATGTG
The DNA here is from genome assembly GCA_023662865.1 of Prevotella sp. Taxonomy (GTDB): domain Bacteria; phylum Bacteroidota; class Bacteroidia; order Bacteroidales; family Muribaculaceae; genus Lepagella. The sequence goes on along the minus strand of JAMPIK010000002.1, from coordinate 124,316 downwards.
CCGACTGAGACACCAAAACCGGATCCCGCCGCACTCAAGCAAGCTATGGGGGGTGCACCCTCGGCTGCCGATGCAAAAGCTCTTGAAGCAAAGTTCGGGAAACAAACACGTAAAGGGCGCGACAGACACAGAAATGCTTCTCCGGCAGACAATCCCAACAAACTTCTCCCGCCGATTGAGGTGGATTTGCATATAAATGAATTGGTTGACACCACCGCCGGAATGAGCAATTCGGATATGCTAAATCTGCAACTGGACACAGTGCGGCGCGTAATGAAGACCCACTCACGCCGTTTGGGGCAGAAGGTAATCTTTATTCACGGCAAAGGCGATGGTGTGTTGCGTGAAGCTGTTCGCTCCCTGCTTAAACGCGAATGGAGTGCTTGTGATGTGCAAGATGCTTCGTTTCAGGAATATGGCTATGGTGCAACTTTGGTAACAATCCACAAAAATGGCTGAAAGTAAAGAAATATGGTGGACGGCACCGGCGGAGAGCGAGTCCGGGAAGACTATTCTCGTGAGTGGTCGCGACGGGCTTGACGCTCAAATGGCTTCCGCTAAATACAATGACCGCGTGCAGATTACATGGCAATACAACGGTGATGCTGCCGGATTGCCCGATGCTGAAACGGCGTCTCTCATGGAGCAGGCCGATGAGGCACTGCGCGTTGCCTTGAAGAAGGAAAAAGGGTGTTTGCTTACCGGGATTTATACCGGTGATAATCAGCGTGATTGGGTGTTTTATGTAAAACATACCTCAATTTTCCAGTCCATGCTCAACCGGGCTTGGTGCGAATTGCCCCTGCTGCCGGTGAGTATTTCGGCCGAGAAAGACCCGGAATGGGCTGAATATAAGGAAATGAAAGACTCCACTTATATTCCCGACGCCGAATGAAACGACTTTATAATTACCTGATTATCCTTGCATTGCTGTTCTTCTCCACATCGTGTCTGAAAAATGAGCTCACCCTCTCGGGCTCGCTTTCCGATGCAGAGGGGCAAAGCGTCACAATGGTGTATCGCGCAGCCGACAAGGTAAAAAGTTTCATAGTGGAAACCGCAGTGCCGATGGCCGCCGACGGCAGCTTTTCATTCAAGGCAGCCACTCGTTATCCCACTGTCATATGGATTTTAAACACAAATACCGGCGAGGCATTGATGCCGGTATATGCCGAACGCGGCGATGAGCTGACCATCACCGGTAAATTTAACGAGCCGGTGAAATGGAAAGTGGAGGGCAACAAGGTGATGGAGCAATATTGCGAGTGGGCAGCTGCAAACATCAACGCGCTGATGAGCAACAATCCGGGTAAAGTAAACGATGCAATTGCCGATTATATCAAAGAACACCCGGACTCTCGCACTGCCGCATTCCTGCTTTTTACCCGGTTTGTAACAGTGGGTTACGAAGCTCAGTATCATAAATTGTTGGCCTCGCTCACTCTTGATGAAGATGACCTCAAAGAGATGAAAGAAGCTTGTATGGCTCCCGAAGTTACTGCTCCCGGTTCGGATACTCTGCCGGAAAAAATCGCTTTGCGCGCTGCCGGCGACTCAGTCGCAGAGATTCGACTTAAAGGCTCTCCCAAACTTCTGCTGTTCTGGCGTGAAAGTCCTGACTCTGATACGCGCGACTTGCTGAAAATGGCTAACGGCAAAGCAATTACAGTGTTCATGGACAACGACACAATCCGTTGGAAACAAATGCTTGACACAGACACGGTGTTGAAAGCGTCAAAAGCTATGCAAGCACCCGGAGGCGAAGTAAACAATGCTGTCAAAACGCTTGGTGTACCTACTACCCCATACTTCATTGTATCTGATGGCGCCGGCAAAATATCCTATCGCGGCACAGATGCCCAAGCAGCCTCAAAACAAATAACCAAATAACCATGCTTACAAAGACATATACGGCAGCGGTACAAGGGATTGATGCATACCGCGTTACGGTGGAAACCCTCGTAGAACCCGGGACAATATTCAGCATAGTGGGGTTGCCGGACACGGCAATCAAGGAGAGCCACACGCGTATGTCTTCCGCCATAAAGGCTGCGGGACTTACTTTTCCGCATTGCCGGGTGATTATCAACCTCTCACCGGCCGATGTGAAGAAAGAGGGTGCCGGGTTCGACCTGCCGATGGCTCTCGGCATCCTTGCCTCATCGGAGCAAGTGCCGGCAGCTGCGCTCTCCGACTGTCTTGTGGCCGGGGAGCTGAGTCTTGACGGCTCCGTGCTTCCCGTTCGCGGTATTCTGCCCATGGCCATACGCGCCCGGCAGGACGGCTTTAAACGAATGATTGTGCCGGCTGCAAACGCCACGGAGGCCGCCGTGGTGAACGATGTGGAAGTGTTCGGAGTGGAGACTCTCAAGCAAGCCGCCGAGCTGCTTCACGGGATTGGAGACCTGAAACCCGTAATTGTGGATACACGCCGCGAATTTGCGCGTCATTCCGAAGCCTTTGATATTGATTTCGCCGATGTCAAAGGCCAGGAGGGTGTGAAGCGTGCTTTCGAGGTGGCCTGCGCAGGAGGGCATAATATTCTGCTTGTAGGCCCACCCGGCTCAGGCAAAAGCATGATGGCCAAGCGTTTGCCTACAATCCTGCCCCCGTTGAGTTTGCATGAAGCTCTTGAAACGACCAAGATTCACTCCGTAGCCGGCAGACTTGAGCGAGGCTCAATGCTTATGACACGCCGTCCTTTCCGCTCACCTCATCACACCGTAAGCCCGGTAGCTCTTGTGGGAGGAGGTGCCAATCCCCAACCGGGTGAAATTTCGCTGGCTCACAACGGAGTGCTGTTCCTTGATGAATTTCCGGAATTCACCCGTCAGGTACTTGAAGTGATGCGCCAGCCTATTGAGGACCGCGTCATCACCGTGTCAAGAGCTAAATATACAGTGCAATACCCGGCCTCATTCATGCTTGTGGCAAGTATGAACCCTTGTCCGTGCGGCTATTTCGGTCACCCCACCAAGCCATGCACCTGTTTGCCCGGTGCGGTTACCAAATACATGAACCGCATATCCGGCCCTTTGCTTGACCGCATTGACATACAAGTGGAAATACAACCTGTCGAGTTCAGCGACATCTCTTCCACCACTCCCTCCGAAAGCAGTGCGGAAATCCGCAAGCGAGTAGTCCGCGCTCACGCCATTCAGCAACAGCGGTTCAAAGACGAGCCGGGAGTATACTGCAACGCACAAATGAACACACGCCTGCTGCGCACTTACGCCTGGCCCGATGAGCAAGGCATGCAGAGGATGCGCTCCGCTATGGAACGCAACAACATGAGTGCCCGAGCCTTTGACCGTATACTCCGAGTAGCACGCACCATAGCCGACCTCGATGAGTCCGAAAGCGTTAAAAGCACGCACATAGCCGAAGCCATCGGCTATCGAAACCTCGACCGCATGAACGCAACCTCCTCACCTTTCTAACCCGAAGTCTTTCCCTATTTATGACTTTAAAAGATTATATATCAGAATTAAACAGGCAGTACCGAACCGGAATTGCACGTGAACATAGTTACAGACCGGCACTCCAACAATTGATGTCAGCATTACTGCCGGATATGATTGTTACTAACGAACCGGCCAGAATTGCTTGCGGTGCACCTGATTTTATTATTGCACACAAATCTGACAATATCCCCACAGCTTTTGTTGAGGCCAAAGATATTGACGATACGGATCTTGACGGACGCAAGCATCATAAATCCCAATTTAACAGATATAAAGATTCGCTTGACAGGATTGTTTTTACTGACTATCTTGATTTCCATTTCTATATCAACGGTGAATGGAAAGAGAGTATCCGCATCGGTGAGATTCATGATGACAAGATTGTTGATATTGAATCAAATTATGATAAATTTGTTTCTGTATTCAAACACTTTGCAGAGTCATCTCCACAAAAGATAACATCTGCCGGCAAGCTCGCTTCAATCATGGCTTCAAAGGCTCGCTTGTTGTCTGAAGCTATTAAAAAGGTGCTTGACAATGAAGATGATGTCACAAGTCAGCAACTCAAAGGTCAATATGAGGCTTTCAAACGAGTGCTTATGCACGATATAACACACGAAAGTTTCTCCGACATTTATGCCCAGACTATCACCTACGGCATGTTTGCGGCCAGAATGCACGACAAGACTCCGGAAGACTTTTCCAGACAGGAGGCAGCAACATTAATTCCACGGACAAATCCTTTTCTTCGTCAGATATTTCAAAGCATAGCCGGTTATGACCTTGACGAGCGTATCGCATGGATTGTTGATGATTTGGCTAACACATTTGCCGCAACAGATATGTCTAAAATCATCAAAGGATATGGCGGAAACAGCAGGCACTCAGACCCGATGATACATTTCTATGAGGACTTCCTTGCTTCATACGACCCTAAATTGCGTAAATCCAAAGGTGTATGGTACACTCCCGCTGCAGTCGTGGGGTTTATAGTCAGGTCTGTAGATGAAATACTGAAAAAAGATTTCAACCTGCCTATGGGGCTTGCTGATTATTCCGAGATTGAGCATGAAGTAATAAATGAAAACTACAATCCTAAAGCAAAAGGAAGCAAACGCACGAAACAAGAAAAATATCATCGTGTGCAAATTCTTGACCCGGCAGTTGGCACCGGAACATTTTTGGCTGAAACTATAAACTGCATATATGACAAGTTCACAAATATGCAAGGAATGTGGCAAGGATATGTTGAGAAGCATTTGCTGCCACGTCTCAATGGCTTTGAAATTTTGATGGCTCCATACGCCATAGCACATCTCAAATTGGACTGGCTCTTGAACGCTACCGGTTATGCTCACAACACCAATCGAAGAATTAAGGTGTATCTTACAAATTCTTTGGAGGAGTATCATCAAGACATCGGGACATTGTTCTCAATGTGGCTTAGTCAAGAAGCAAATGAAGCCGGCAGAATAAAACGAGATACTCCGGTAATGGTTCTTGTCGGGAATCCACCCTATAATGGAGCAAGTACCAATAATAGCGAATGGATTACCAACTTGATGAAGTCATATAAAACAGAGCCGGGAGGAAAAGAACCACTGAAAGAGAGAAATGCCAAATGGCTAAATGATGATTATGTAAAATTCATAAGAATGGCACAGCATTTCATTGAGCAGAACGGAGAGGGGATTTTGGCATATATAAATCCGCATGGTTTTCTTGACAATCCGACTTTCAGAGGTATGCGATGGGAATTACTCCGCGCCTTTGATTTTATATATACGATAGACTTGCATGGAAACTCAAAGAAAAACGAAACTACCCCTGAAGGCGACAAAGATGAAAATGTATTTGATATTATGCAGGGCGTGAGTATCAATTTTTTTATAAAAACCGGCAAAAAGAAAAAGAATACACTCGGACAATTATTCCACTATGACCTGTATGGAAAACGAGAATATAAATACTCTTTTCTAGAAGAAAACAGCATCACATCAGTACCTTACTTAGAACTTAAACCGCAACCTCCAATGTACTTCTTTGTTCCTAAAGATTTTGTACTTGAAAAAGAATACAATAATGGGTTTGCTGTTAATGAATTGTTTATTTTAAGTTCTGTAGGAGTTGTCACAACTAAAGATTCTTTTCTGATTTGCTCAGACAGGAAGACGGTTAAAGACCGAATCTTGGACATAATCAATCTTTCTGAAGAAGACTTGCGTAAAAAATATGGTTTACACGACACAAGAGACTGGTCAATACAAAGAGCTAAAAAAGACGTAGGTTCTCAACTTGATGAAAGCAAAATTACGCAGATTGATTACCGTTGGGGCGATGTTAAATATCTATATTACACGGGCTTAACGAACGGTATCGTGGCCTGGCCACGATACCGTTCGTTAAGCCCGATGCTGCTGAATAATAATATAGCATTATTGACTGTAAGGCAGATAGCCGGAAAAAATTGGAGCCATGTATCCGCTTCAAAAAATATTGTGGAGAACTGTCGTATATCAAGCAAGACTAAAGAATGTGGTTACGTCTTTCCCCTATTTGTTAATCCCGGCGAAGCCGGGTCGATTTTTGAGAATTCCGACCATCCGACTCCAAATTTTAATCCTGACATTTTGGATAAGATAAAACTCGCTGTGGGAAAGAATATTGTTCCGATAGAATTGTTTGATTATATATACGGAATACTCCATTCTCCTTTATACCGAAAAAAATATCAGGAATTCCTGAAAATTGATTTTCCAAGAATCCCATATCCGAAAAATATTGAAGAATATTTCAAAATTTCCGAGACCGGGAAACAGCTACGGGAGTTACACACAATGACCAACTCTTCAAAATGGAACGTGGAAGTGGGCTATCCTATCATAGGTGACAATGTCATTAATAAAGTTGAATTTAAAGATAATCGGGTCTATATAAACAATTCTCAATATTTTGACAATGTGCCGGAGTGTGTATTCAATTTGGCTGTCGGTGGCTATCAGCCTGCTCAAAAATGGTTGAAAGACAGAAAAGGTACAACCCTTTCATTTGAGGATATACGCCACTATCAAGAAATTATTTTTTCTCTTGCACAAACGCTTCGTATTGTTGACTCCATTAAGTTTTGATTTCTCCTCCGCATTATGGCAAAAAAGAGCGCCGGGAACCGCAATCCCGACGCTCTTTGAATTATATTGATGTGTAAACTATTTTACGAGAACTTTGGCCGATTGTGTGCCGGCTTTTACTATGTAAATGCCGGGAGCCAAATTGATTGACAAGTGAGCCGGGGCTTCGGCAATGTGCTTCACGAGCTTTCCGTCAATGCTGTAGATGCTTATCAGCTGACCTTCAAAGCCGGAGAGGTCAATGCCGCCGGGGAAGGTGGCGATACCGTCTTCAACAATTGTCACAGCCTCAATGCCGCTTACGCCGTCTTTCACCGTATAGTCGGAGAACAGGCAGTAGCTTGTGGCAGTCGGGAAATGGGAGTCTATATAGATAGCCACCCAGCCCTTGTCGATAAACTGGTCGGGCATCGGGAAGTTTACTTCCTGCCAACCGTTACCGGTGGGCACTGTGCCAATCTCTTCAAGTCCGACGCTGTCATAACATTCCGCCAATATACGTGTGGGGGCAGCATCATGGCCGGTCCAGAAAGTGAATACTATGCCGGGAGTGGCGAGGCCTTTTGTTGAGAACTTGGGCAACATGAGCATACCGTTGGTACCGGGCTCTTCGCTGCGACCGTAGCATGACATCTCGGTGGGATTGGCCATATCCGGAGAGATGAGGCGCGGGTTAACAACACCCCAGTCTGCATTAACGTAGCTTTCATCGTAATTGATTACACGAATCGGACCGTATTTGAAGCTTGCCTTCTCGAATGCTTCGGTGTAGGGGGCTTCGTAGGGAGTGCCGAGAGCGTCCATCATATAACCGATAGTATTGCTCTTGCCCTGAATTGTGGAGGGAGCGATACCCAAGCGTACAGTGGCTTGCGGACTGCCGGGTTCCACACTGTAAGTATATTCAAAGATGTTCTTGCCGAGATTTTTAATTTCTTCCCAGCCGTTTTCACCGTAGCTCATAAGGCAGTATTCCACATCATCGGGGTCGAACCAGTAGCCGTTCTCGCTCATCACGGGAGCTGTCCATTCCATAGTCATGCTCAGGTTGTCATCTGAAACGGAACCGGCTATTGACTTGACCGGTCCGGGCACGTCTATACCGGTAAATACATTTACTGAATGTGTCTGGCCGCTTTGTCCTTCAATATAAGTGGTAAGGTCTATTTGGTTATCGCCCTGCACTGTCTGTATCTGTGTGGTTTGAGTAGTGCCGGGGCCACCTTTTACCTCTACATATTGGTCGCCGGTGTGAACTATTACGAAGATTTCACTTTCAGCCGGGATATCCGCTCCGGAAAGATACTTGGAGGGCATCTTGAATTGAACAGTCGCGCTCAGACCGCCCTGCTCTGCACCAACGGCTTTCACATCGCTGACAGCCAAAGGCAGCTCTGTGCCGGTAGTCAGTTTGGTGACCTTGATATTGCGGATGCGAAGGCCGGATACGTAGGGTTCGTTGTCGTTGAAGAACGATATGTAATATGTACCGGGTTTTGTAACCGCAAATTTCTGTGTGATAGTCTCATACTCTTTGTTTGAAACGAAGCGCGGCTCTTGAATTACCGCCACATTGGTACGAGGATCCAAGCTTTCGTGCAGATAAATGCCGAGGTTTTGCTCGGGATTCCACTTTGAGGGGTTGCAAGCCTCAAAAGTAAGTTCGTAAGACACATATGGGTTGTCAAAGTTCATCGGAGGCAAGAACAGCCAATCGTTGGCTCTGCCTTCACCGCGAGGACGCGGGCCGTAGAAAGCATAGATTTCATCATCGTTATCGTAGCAGTCCCATGTGTCGCCATCGCCATCCAAGTCGAAAGCGGAGCATACCTGCGATTGTGCAAGTGTCGGGAGGATATGTACGTCCATATCCCAGGGCTTGCCGAAGCGCATTGACTCGGAGCGTGTCTTTTCAGACATGAGTCCGTGGTTGTCTACTGCCACATATGCGGTGTAGTTGGCAAACGGTGCGTCTTGGGGCAGCTCGTAGTCAAGGAAGGTGTCTTGAGTGCTGCCCACCTCTTCATCATTAACGTACACACGGTAGAGCATCTCTTTCGGGTCAAGGTAACCGCCGTTGGCGCAGCGTGCTACCGGTTCCCATTCAATGCGTTTTTCAGTGAAAGTCACGCTTGCGGTAGGGAGCGGCGTGTCAATACCTACAAAGCGGCTGAAGCGGCAGGGGGTACTCTTCTTGTCGCCCTGTTTTACATAAAATGCAAACTTGTGATTGCCCGGTGTCAAGTCTTTCACATCAACCGATACAATGTCACCGGCAGTAGTGGAACCTTCAGCTACAACAGTGCCGTCAATAGACGCGGTGTAAGTCATTGCTCCTATAACACTGCCCCCGCTGAAGTTCTCGGTAGGAGTGAAGTATGATATTGTGCCGGTGCCGGCCATATGGTCGAAACGTGCTTCGTCAAGCTCCGGGCTCTTGATGGGTGAGGGATCCCGGTCAGAAGGCATTCGGTAGAAGACGCTGTATTCCTCAAAATTGTCGAACGCACCGATTTGCACCATAGTCTTGGTGTTCGGGTCAATCTCTTGGATTGCATAGGTGTAGTCAGTCAGAGTAGACTGCCATATAAATCTGTCCTGCTCGGGGATATACAGAAGGCCCGTGTAGGTGTATTGCGTCTTTACGTTGAGAGGCATAACTACAGTCTGCTTGCCTTGCTTGTCAATCTTCACGAGGTTGTTGTCGCGGTTCACGCCGTAGAACATACCGTCTTTACTGTTATAGCAGAGCGAAGCACACACCTGTGCGTACGGCACACTTGCCACTACCGCCTTTGCCTGCTGAGGGTCGTTGCCGGGAGCGGAGTAGAAAGCGTAGCCGTTGCCGGTCTCGGAGCTTGTATATCCGTACACACGGTCATCAGTGGGGTCATAGGCCGCCGATATATACAAAGGCAGATAGTTGTAGAACTGAGTCTCCGGGTCTTGCAGATAGATTTTCTTGTCAACGGTAATTTCGCCGGTGAAGGGATCCATCTCCAAATATCGATAGTCTACAACATCGAAAATATAGAATTCCCATGTACCGCAAAGTTTGCCGTCGCGCAACCAGCCGGTGTGCATTTGATACCCTTTTGCCGTGTATGGGTCTTGGAACAAAAATTCCTGATTCAGGTCATAGTCCCAGCGGTAGTTGCCGGGGTCGTTGCCATATTGGAACGCAAAATTATAGCCCATGAGGGTATAACCGTCGCCCGCCGCTTTGCGCAGCACATCTTTGGCCGCCGCTTTGCGTGTCGCGGTTGCCTTTGCGCCTTCGGGAGCATCGGCATGCTTTGCCGGCATTTCAACCTGAGGCATCGGCACGCTGCCGGTCTCCCCGGCTACGACTCCTCCGATTGTCAGCAATGCCGCAATAGCCGCTGTAATTCGTTTAGTCATGTCAGTATAAGTCGGTTAAAAGTTAAATTTTCTTACTATTGTCTCACCGCTCTTGCCGCAGATTTTTACAATCATAATGCCGGAAAGAGAGCTGCAGTCGATATTGTGAGAACCGGCAGGGAGCTGAACGCTTTTCACACACAAGCCGTCGACACCGTATATGCCAACATTCATGCCTTCGGCAGATGCTATGCTCAATGTGTGGCCGTTTTTCACAAAGGTTGCGAAATCAGGCTCTACACTTTCCACTGACGCCAAGTCTTTGTTGAAGTCTTCGGCTTCCACTTCGCAGGCCGATACAATCTCACCGTTGTTGGAATTGAGCAACAATGCAATCACTGCGGTCTTCTCCGGATTGTCTACATTCTCCGGCATATTGAACTGTGTAGAAAGCTTTACCGGGACCTCGGCGGTACAGCTGCTTTCAAGCGCGAAGCCGTTGTAGTCCGGATAAATGGTGCGGGCCACATGATTGTAAACCATATCCTTGGCCGGAATAAGCTCCTTGTTTTGACAATAAAATTTGAAATAAGGCCAAAGTCCTTCACCGTAAGTTTTGTCGATAGACTGTTTGGTTATTCCGGAGAAGCCGTTGGACTGCTCATACTTGCTTGCATCGTGGTTCACGCCGTTTTCCACAATTACGAAAGCAACCCTGCGGTTCATGCTCTTCATATTGTATGAATGTTCCACACTGAAATCTACCTTAAGCGGCTGCCCCTTGGTGTAGCTTATCTTATCGATTTTTATCAGAGAGTTACTTCTTGTGGCTGCTATCTCCTCAACCACTTCCTTGTCGGAGGGATCGGCCAATGTTGTACGGTTGAAGAATGCAGAGGGGAGACCCTGCACTCCGGCAGAGGTGTATGCATCGGTATAATATGTACAATTCTTTATATACATCGGGTCGCGACTGTCGTGCAGAGCGATGCCAATCGCTTTGCAGTTATCGTTTGCTCCGGTGTAAGTATCTTGATAATATGCAAGGAAAGCCGCGCCTCGCGGACAATTCACACACCATGTGCCGGTAAATTCTTCAATTACAGCCACCGGAGGATAGGAGGTTGTAGGTACATTCACCTCGCCATACAAGGTTGTGGAGGGTGCGCCCTCATAGTCGGGAGTTATGGTTACGGTATAAGTCAAACCGCCTTCGGGCAGTTTTATTTCCGGATAAGTTACGGCAAAGCGAGCACCGCCTATGCCGCAGGGCTGCTCTACTTTACGTGTACCTCCCGTGCCGTCGGAGGCTGTCAGTTTCACTGTGAAGCTCTGCACGTCTTGCGGAAGGCGCGCATCTGCCGTAAAGGATATGGAAAACTCAGTACCCGCCGGAAGCACCTCGGGTGTGAGGTTCTGCAAGTTTATTGCATACGGACTCACCTCAATGTCGGTAAAGCCCAACAGGTCGGCATCTGTACTTTTGTTTACAAACGCCAGATAAATATCTTTACCGGCATACCCGTTGAGAGCTACATATGATGTCTTTTTATAAACTTCGGTAGTGGTACCTTTCAGCGTGGTATTAATCAGAGGAGAGACACGGAAGTCTTCTTTGGCCTGACCGGTTTCGGAAATCAACACACGATAACGATTTGTCTCGAACCCACCGAAAGCGTTGGCTGTAAATTGCAGCAACTGTGAGTCGTTGTCAATATGAATTTTTGGAGTGACGAGCCATTCATCGCCGGTCTCGGCATACCTGTAAGTAGTGTTGCTCCAAGCTGCGTCCACACCCTCAATGGATAATGGACGATAATAAGGAGCCTCTCCTTTGTCGCCGAAATATTCCACCCATTTGGCGGCTGAAATCTGTCCGCTGCCGTATGTCACCCACCCGGCAGGGAGTGTCCCTTCCACGCATGATGAGCGGAAATTCTCGGAGAATACCGCCGCCGGCGTGGTGGTTTGTGCTATCGCCGAAACAGATACTCCGGCCAGCATGCTGAATAGTAGTTTTCTCATCATATCTGAAACAGTAAAATTTTATGTTGCAAATTTAAGATAAACTAATTTATTACACAAATTATGGGGTGAATAAAAAATATGTTGTAAAACATAATATAGATATAATTCGCAGTATTTCTGTTATTTAACCCGTGAAAATCAATTATATTTAAAAAAATTAAAAAATTTAAACTATTATAATTTTTTGCTTTACTTCGCTTTTTTTATTAGCTTTGCAAAAAATTAACTTTTATTCACCATGAGAAACGGCTCAATCTCATCTCGCCGTTTCTCCACAACAAGCTCTCTTTATGAAACGACTGCTACCCAAGTCAGACTCCGTCAGGCGGTTGCTTTTGGCTTCCGCCACGGCTTTGGCATTTGCCGCTCTGACACCGGCCATGTCTCCCGAAAGCACCTCCGGCTTCGCGCTCAGTGCATACGCAGACCAGGTCGCTCCCGTGCAAATAACCTCAATTTCGCCGGCCTCCGGCTCTACAGTCAACAAGCTCAGCCAGCTCAACCTCGTGCTCACCGGCGCGGTTGACCCCAATGTGGGCTACGACTTCGTAAGCGGTTATACCGCTGTCTCCGTAACAAACGAAGCCGGTGATGAAGTCACCACAGGCGGTATTCGCGATGCCGGAAGCGGCCCCATCATCAAACTGAAATCCGCCATAACAACTGCAGGTAAGTATACAATTAATGTAAAAGCCGGTTCTGTCTGGGCTATTAAGCTCAAAGACAACGGTTATGAAACTGAGAAAGTTGAAGGTACCGACATAGCCGCTTGCTCTTTTGAATACACTGTGGTGGATATGGCGCAAGTCAAGATTGAGTCGGCCTCTCCCGAAAACGGCTCCGTACTCAGTCAAATCAAGCAGCTGACCCTCGAACTCTCCGGCGGCAGCCCCGTTTTCGGAATTGAATGTGCCGGAAAGGAATACATCTCAATTCAGAATGAGAGCAACGAGGAGGTAGCGAAAGCTAGTGTTGCCAACATGAACGGCAAGTACATAATGAAGGCGAGCCCGACTGTCTCCGATCCGGGCACATACACAATCACCTTCAAAAAAGGCGCGTTGTATGCAATCGATGGCACATATCAGCCTGTTATTGGTACCGAATCTGCAACTACCACTTTGACTTACACAGTGGTTGATTTGCCGGCGGTTACATTTGTAAGTGCCGACCCCGAAAACGAGTCAAAGGTAAATTCTCTCAAGACCATCAACACGACATGGACCGGCGGTGAAGGTCTAATCCTCGCCAACGACACAAAGACAGCCCCCCTTCTCAACGCCTCTTATGATACTGTTGCAACCGGTTCTTTCTCAAAAACCGATAACGGATTTGCAATAACTCTTGACAGTGAGGTCACTACCCCCGGCTCTTACTCCATCACAATTCCGTCAGGAATAATTCAAGCTGTAACCGCTGACAACAAGCCGGTGAACGGAAATGTGAATACAAGTGTAAAACTCACATACGAGATAGTGGAAGCCCCCAAAGCCGACCCCGTACAAATCGTCTCCATTACTCCGGCCTCCGGCTCTACAGTCAACAAGCTCAGCCAGCTCAACCTCGTGATCACCGGCGCGGTTGACCCCAATGTAGGCTACGACTTCGTAAGCGGTTATACCGCTGTCTCCGTAACAAACGAAGCCGGTGATGAAGTCACCACAGGCGGTATTCGCGATGCCGGAAGCGGCCCCATCATCAAACTGAAATCCGCCATAACAACTGCAGGTAAGTATACAATTAATGTAAAAGCCGGTTCTGTCTGGGCTATTAAGCTCAAAGACAACGGTTATGAAACTGAGAAAGTTGAAGGTACCGACATAGCCGCTTGCTCTTTTGAATACACTGTGGTGGATATGGCGCAAGTCAAGATTGAGTCGGCCTCTCCCGAAAACGGCTCCGTACTCAGTCAAATCAAGCAGCTGACCCTCGAACTCTCCGGCGGCAGCCCCGTTTTCGGAATTGAATGTGCCGGAAAGGAATACATCTCAATTCAGAATGAGAGCAACGAGGAGGTAGCGAAAGCTAGTGTTGCCAACATGAACGGCAAGTACATAATGAAGGCGAGCCCGACTGTCTCCGATCCGGGCACATACACAATCACCTTCAAAAAAGGCGCGTTGTATGCAATCGATGGCACATATCAGCCTGTTATTGGTACCGAATCTGCAACTACCACTTTGACTTACACAGTGGTTGATTTGCCGGCGGTTACATTTGTAAGTGCCGACCCCGAAAACGAGTCAAAGGTAAATTCTCTCAAGACCATCAACACGACATGGACCGGCGGTGAAGGTCTAATCCTCGCCAACGACACAAAGACAGCCCCCCTTCTCAACGCCTCTTATGATACTGTTGCAACCGGTTCTTTCTCAAAAACCGATAACGGATTTGCAATAACTCTTGACAGTGAGGTCACTACCCCCGGCTCTTACTCCATCACAATTCCGTCAGGAATAATTCAAGCTGTAACCGCTGACAACAAGCCGGTGAACGGAAATGTGAATACAAGTGTAAAACTCACATACGAGATAGTGGAAGCCCCCAAAGCCGACCCCGTACAAATCGTCTCCATTACTCCGGCCTCCGGCTCTACAGTCAACAAGCTCAGCCAGTTCAACATCGAACTCTCAGGAGAGGCAATCAACCCGGCAATCGGCTGCGAATCAGTCAGCGGCTATGAAGGAGTATCTCTAAAAGATGCATCCGGTGAAGTGGTTACCGGCGGAAGTATCCGCAATATGCCTACCGGATATGTCATCAAACTGAAAGATGCCGTAACAGCTTCCGGTGCATACACCCTCACCGTAAACAAAGGTGCGATATGGGCAATGTCAGCAGACGGCAATGATATGACAAAAGTTGAAGGTTCTGAAATTGAGGAATGTTCTTTCACATATACAGTTGTGGATATGCCCAAAGTTGAATTTGTATCTGCAAATCCGGCTTCCGGCTCTATCATGCAATCGCTCAAACAGATTAACCTTGAACTCACCGGCGGCGACCCCGTTGTCGGCATTGAATTTGCAGGTTCTGAATTTGTGACAATCGAGAATGAGAATAATGAAACGATTGCGAACGCCAATATCCGCAACATGAACGATAAATATATTCTCAAACCCACAACCGAAATCACTGACCCCGGCACATATACAATCACAGTGAAAGCCGGTGCACTGTTCGGCATGGACAAAACAATGACCAAGGTTGAGGGTACTGAAAACGCCAAGTTCACTATCTCTTATACAATAGTGGATTCTCCGGTTGTTACTTTCGTAAGTGCCGACCCGGCAGACAACTCAAAAGTTGCCACCCTCAAGACAATCAATACCGTATGGACCGGCGGCGAGAGCCTCGCGCTCGCCGATGAGTCCAAGACTATAAGTGTGTTCAATTCTGATTATGAAACAGTTGCAACCGCAGCTCTTTCTAAAACAGAAGACGGATTTACTCTTACTCTTGATAAGGAGATTACAACTTCCGGCACATACACAATCACAATCAACGAAGGTATGATACAAGCGGTAACAGCAGATGCCAAGCCAATCATCGGTAATGTGAACTCAACTGTAAAACTCACTTACGAAGTAGACGAAACTCTCGCCGTAAGTGCTGTATATACAGATGGTGCGGACATTACAGTTAAAGCAAACAAAGTAATCGTCACCGGTTTTGATGCACCCGTAATTGAAGTTTACGACATGAGCGGAGCATTGCTCAAATCCGTAAAAGCCGATGAAACAGAACTCACAAACGGTTTGTATATAATCAAAGCAGCCGATGCCACTCACATGGCGGTACGCCGCGTGATGATTAAGGCTGGTTCTATAAATTGATTCAAGGTAATTTTGGCCAAATAATCTTTATGAACGGCGGGCAGCAATGTCTGCCGTTTTTGTATTCCCTCACTATATGAACCTTATTAAAACATGAGTGTTATAAAACAAACCCTCTAACTATAAAACTATGAAAAGACTGAACACACTACTGATAGCCTTATGCACGCTTTTTACGGCTGCCGCACAAACAGACTCACTGCCCCCGGCAAAAATGAGTCTGTCCACAAACACAGCTCAGGAAATAAAAGACGCAAAGCTGAAAGAATCTCATAAGATTTTGTATGTGGGCACTTCCGATGAACCTATGGCTGCCAAAGATTCCATCGAGTATCTCATAAATTCCTTCTATGTAGACCAATACCGTCATTTTCAGGATCCGTTGGCTCCTTACTTCCTGCTTATGAGCAAAGATGCCAAACTCGCTATGGGCGTGGGCGGTGTGGTAAGAATGAGAGCATGGTACGATTTCAACGGTTCCGTGCCCGTTAACGGCTTCATTCCCTACATGATACCTGTGCCCAAAGATCCCTCGCAACGCAGAAAACTTGACGGCACTCCCGATGGCACTGCAATCTTCATGCGCATTATAGGCCGAAACAAAACGCTCGGCGACATAGTCGGTTTCATTCAAGGTAATTTTCAAGGAAACGGCCACACTTTCAAGCTAAAGAAAGCTTACGCTCAATTCAAAGGTTTGACTGTGGGTTGGGCACCTTCCGCTATACAAGACGGTGATGCAGAAGCCCCCACAATTGACGGCGCCGGACAAAACGGTCTGTGCTCGGACACCCGTATGTTAATCCGTTGGGATCATAATTTCGGTAAATCACCGTGGTCAATATCCACCTCTGTCGAGATGCCCTCATCATCGTCTGATGCAGACGGCGAACAGACAAAGCAACTATCCGACTGGTTTCCTGACATTATTGTTTTCGGGCAATATGCTCTTCCCCGGGCCGGGCATATACGCCTCACCGGCATGTTCAGAGTGCTCCCCTATCGCGACCTTGTAGTCGGCAAAAACCGCAACAAAATCGGGTGGGCTGTTCAACTCTCCGGAGTAGCTTACCCTTACAACCGGCTTGCTCTATACTTTGTAGGAAACACCGGGCAGGGCTACGAGTCCACAATGGGCGACCTTTCCATAGGCAACTTTGACCTTGTAGCTGACAATGACACACCCGGACGACTGTATGCTCCCACATCAATGGGCCTGAATGTAGGCGCGAAATTCAACTTCTTGCCTAATCTGTACGCCGGACTCGCCCTGGGCGAAGCTCGCTATTTCCCGAAATACACAGTGAAAGACTCCTCCTACAAGTACGGACTGTACGGTGCGGTCAACCTGTTTTACGAACCGACCCCGCGCATGCAGGTGGGCATAGAGTACTTGCTCGGCTCACGCCACAATTTCAACGGCGAACACGCCTCCGCCAACCGAATTGACGCCCTCTTCCAATTCTCCTTCTAAAAATAATTCAAGCTTCACAGGCCGCAAGACGTTGATACCCTCTCCCCGGCAGGGGTTCGATATATCTCGTCCCTGCCGTCGGCAAACGTGTTAGAGCAAGAAAGCCATATAAACCGGAAAGTACAGAATATTGTCCTCATACCGCAGATTTACGGGATGCAATACAATAGCCCGGTTAATCTCGTTAGCATATTTCCTTGTAAAATAATGTTGCCAATTCAGGTTTACTGTAAAAGAGTCTGGGTAATGAAGCGCATGGCGCTTCCACAAAGTTAACACCTCGATATGCGAGTGCCAAAGGCACGAATCTTCGTGGGGTTAAGGCCGCAATCCCACCCCAACTGCATAGCGGTTGCACCTTCCCAAAATTGTACGGAGTGTATCATCACTGACATGTTTCAGTCATCGTGGTGGCGGTGGCGTTTGGGGTGGTGCTTTTTGTTGTGCTTTTGCTGTTTCTTGCGGAGCTTTTCTTGCTGTTTGCGGAGCTTCTTCTGCTGCTTCAGGTACTTTTTATATTGCTTTTTGTTATAGTGGCCGTGGGGACCGTCACCTCCGTATGCGCCATAGTAGACTGAGCCGTTACCTACCGTATAGCTTTGATCCACACCCCAGTATGCACCGGTATGGCTGCATGAAGTTGATGAGAGCATTATTGCTATTGAGGCCACGGAGGCTATCAGGAGATTGTGCATATGACGTCGTGTCGTTGAGCTGAATGTAAATTTTGTCTTCATAGCCTTAAAATTGTTTAAATGTTTTCTTGTTAATACAATTTTGCCATGGATATAGTTCTATATCAGTGCGAGAATTGCAGTGTCGGAAATCATTATGGCCTCATGTGTCAGACTGATACTTGTAGGATTTAATTTTAGAAGTTTCGTGTTGGCTTTGGCTTTGTCTATTAGTGTGTTTAGCGCTTTTTGACCAAATCGCTTCGCGTAGTCTGAGAGATTAATGCCTTCGCAACAGCGCAAGCGAGTCATTATATATTCCTCACGGAGTTCAGAAGGTGTGAGTATTTCTTGTGAATACAGAGGCTGTCCGGTTGAGTTGAGCTGCTTTATATATGTCTTGATATCAGCCGGGTTAGCACGACGAATGGTGCTTCCGTCATACGAATGTGCCGCCGGACCGAGACCAAGATACGGCTCTCCGCTCCAATAAGAGGAATTATGTACAGACTTGAATCCCGACTTGCAATAGTTTGAGATTTCATATTGCTGATACCCGGCTTCGGATAATGCCTCTGTGAGGGCCAGGAACATTTCTTCATTCAAGTCTTCTTCACAGGCCTCTATCCTACCGGTTTTCAACATTTTATACAGCGCGGTACGCTCTTCCCACATCAGCGAATACGCGGAGATATGTTCCGGATTAAGGTTTATTGCCGTTCTTAATGTATGTTCCCAGCTCTGCATTGTTTGCAGCGGCAAGCCAAACATCAGGTCAATACTGATATTTGAGAATGAGTTTCGCAATATGGAACAGGCATTGAGCGCAGTGGCAGATGAGTGCCGCCGGCCTATCGCTTTGAGCACGGCGTCATCAAAGGTCTGTATGCCCATGCTTACCCGGTTAACTCCTGTTTGTAAGAGGCTTGCCGCAAGCTCCGCCGTTACATCTTCGGGGTTTAATTCTACGGTAAATTCTTGCAACCGGGTGAGCGACAATGACTCGCGGAGGCCGTCAATGAGCCTTTCCAACTCATAGGTAGGCATTTGCGACGGTGTTCCTCCACCTATATATAAAGTGAGCGGTGCAGATGAGTTGAATGTTTCAAATTCCGAACGCCGGGCTTTTGCTTCGGTCAAAAGAGCCGAGACATAGTCATGCCATGGAGCATTCTTTGAGCCGACACTGTAAAAATCGCAGTAGAAGCATTTGCTGCGGCAGTATGGAATATGAACGTAAACGCCCGGCATATTATTTTAGATTGTGACTATGACAAGTCAATCTGCGAGTACGCCTCCGAGTTCGCTTAATATGCTGCGCATTTTTTCGTGTGCGTTAAGCATATTGGCGAAGGCTTCGCGCGGAGTTAACATTGGTTTCCGTTCGGCTTTTTCTGCGATTACCACCCTTAGGGACAGGGCGTTGTCACCGGTGTACTCTCTCAAGTACGGCACAAGCGAATCAAGTTCCTTATTGAACTCGGCGGCCTGCCCTTGATTTAACACTGCCACCTCATATGTTGAGGGAGAGCCGGTTGCCGCCGGGCGGCTCTCTTTCATTATTGTACACAGCAAACGCATATCCCGGTGTGCGGAGCAGAAAGAATCCCACCCTTTGAGAACATTGTCAAGTGAGGACACACCTTGTGAGGGCGTCAACGCAGGAGCGTTTGCCGGAGAGGGTTCCGCGGCAACAGAACCCTTTGGTGCGGACGTGAGGTTGGAGATTGATATACCGTCGGTTCGCAATCGGCTTTTGGCCGCAACGGGAGACACGGCGAGCTTGGGCGTATGCAAAGCCGGAGAAGCCGCCGGCGTTGAATCCGCCGAAGTAGGAGTCGGCGTTGCCGGTGGCTGAGCCGGAGCGGAGGAGGCGGTGGGCTGGTGGAGAGCGTTACGCGACGGGGTGCCCTTACTGTCCGTCGCGCCGGTAGGGTCCGACAGTTGACACAAGCGTATAAGCGTCAGTTCTACATGGAATTGCTTATTGCCGGCCGTGCGGAAATTCATGTCACAACTGTTTACAATCTCCATGGCATTGTAAGCCCATCGCGGTTTAATCTGCGAAGCCTGCTGCTTGTAACGCTCGGCCACATCGGCACTTACCTCCAAGAGCGGCAACGTCTGCGGCACCATAGCCACTGTCAGTTCGCGCAGATGATTAGCCAAACCTCCGACAAAGGAGAGTGAATCAAAGCCCTTGTCTCTCACCTCTTTATAAATCAAGAGAGCCGTTGGCACATCTCCTTTCAGGAATGCGTCTACAAGTCGGAAATAGAATTCATAGTCCAGAACATTGAGGTTGTCAATCGTGCCTTGATATGTGATATTGCCTCGCGTGGAGGCCGACACCTGGTCAAATATGGAAAGGGCGTCACGCATGGCACCGTCGGCCTTGCGTGCTATTACACCGAGCGCAGACGGCTCGGCACTGATACCCTCTTGCTTCGCCACATATGCCAAATGCCCGGCAATGTCGTTTACTCCTATACGATTGAAGTCGTAAATCTGGCAGCGAGACAGGATAGTAGGTATTACCTTATGCTTCTCGGTTGTGGCAAGAATAAAAATCACATACGAGGGGGGCTCTTCGAGTGTCTTGAGGAAAGCGTTGAACGCACCGGTGGAGAGCATATGCACCTCATCGATGATAAACACGCGGTAACGGCCGGACTGTGGCGGCACTCTCACCTGGTCATTGAGATTGCGGATATTGTCTACACTGTTGTTGGAAGCGGCATCCAACTCCACAACATTGATACTTCTGCCTTCGTTGAAAGCGCGGCAACTCTCACACTCATTGCAAGCCTCGCCCTCCGGGGTGCGATGCTCGCAGTTAATCGTCTTGGCAAAGATACGGGCGCAGGAAGTTTTGCCTACACCGCGCGGGCCGCAGAAAAGGTAGGCTTGCGCAAGCCGGTCACTCTCAATTGCATTTTTCAGAGTGAGGGTAAGAGCCGGCTGCCCCACAACACTATGAAAGGTAGAGGGTCTGTACTTACGCGCAGATACTATATAAGGGGTACTCATACCGCAAAATTACAAAAAAAATAATATCCTCGCAAATGAAACTTTATACAGACTTATCTCGTTATAAAAGCAGAAACCAAAACGTAAATTATGGAAAAGAGTAAATTGTATACCGGCACGGGAGATGCCGGGACAACCTCATTAGTAGGTGGTACACGCATTGCCAAGGACGATATTCGGTTGGAGGCATACGGCACAATTGATGAGTTGTCGAGTCAGTTGGGTCTGCTGCTTGCTTTGGCTGATTCTTCAATTGCCGTTCAGGCGCAAATCAGACATATTCAGAACAAGCTGTTTAATGTGGGCGCATATTTGGCCACTCAACCCGCTCCGGGCACAAAACCGGAACCGCAAGGTCTTACAGCGGAGGATATTAAAGATCTTGAAGAGGGTATTGACGCTCTTGATGCAGAAGTACCCAAGGCCAATGCGTTTATATTGCCCGGAGGAACTGTTGGAGCTGCTCAAGCTCATGTGGCTCGCACGGTATGTCGCCGCGCCGAGAGACACATCATCGGTTTGAGTAAGGAAAGCTATGTGAGTCCAAGCGTAATCAAGTATATAAACAGGCTTTCGGACTTCCTGTTTATCCTTGCGCGTGCGTATAACTTCAATGCAGAGGTGAAAGACTATATTTGGGAGAAAGATTAATCAGGATTAATCCTCAAAACCGCAATTTCAAACGCGCCTTAATTCAAGAAGGCGCGTTTTACTTTTCTATTGATGAACAAGGCATTGAGCATGGTCATTACAACAGTGAGAATGAGGCCAACGGCGAGAGCGAGCCAAGGGCTTGCTTCGCGTGCGCCCATACCGCGTATGGAGCCGAGGTATGTGTCTCGGAAAAATAACATAGCCGCGGAGGCCAACAGCCATGCCAACAGATTAATCAGCACCACAAGGCGAGTATAGACTCCGCTGATAACGCCGAGGTCTACGCCTTGCATTATGAGCGAGTGTATTTTGGCACGGTTTTTCTGCATCAGCAGACTGATGGATAATACCAAAATAAAGAAAGACAAGAGGGTGATTAGCGCACCGACTCCGAGAGCCACTCCGGTAATCACGTTTACGAGGTATGCGGCTGTGGAGCCGGCCTTGTCGCCCGCAATTTCGTAGTCATGCGCTTTCATAAACTCGGCAATGCGCACATCGCCGGGCGAACTTACATCGATAATAAGTCGGGAGGGAGCCGGGAGACTCTCATGAGTGGAGAACTCGGAGTTGCTCCAGTCCATGAAAGACTGCGGCACAATGATTGTGTTCAGACGATTGGAGAAGCCGACAATGCGGCCGGAGAGCCGGGTGTCGGGCCGGCCGTTATCCGGGCGGATTTCAATATTCATCGGTACAGAGGATATTGTCTGTTCGGAGAGCTGGGTCATACCCACAGTGCCGGCAAATCCGAAGTTGTACAAGCTTAGATAATCTTTGCTTATAATGATTGGCACTGTTTCATCGCCGGGAGTAAAATCCCAGCCTCTGCCCTTGACATCAATAAATTCATCGGGTATAGCCTCGAAAAAGAGGGAGGTGGACATTCCCCGGCCACCGCTTATAAGCGAGGCGGAGAGCCGATAGTCGGCTGCGGTAAAGCGCCCTACCTTGCGAGTCCAAGGCTGTTGTTCGATTTCGGCAATCTGTTCGGCAGTAAATCCGGTAGTTTCGCCAAGAGTGTTTGAAGCGTTGACTTTCTTGTTAATTACGAGGTAGTCTTTGCGAATGAAGCTGTCCTCGTCTTCCCAAATCGGGCGCGCATCTTCCCAAAACTGGAGACCGAGTATCACTATTGCCAGTCCTGCAAAGTTGGAAAGTATAAATCCCAAAAGCTGGGCTTTTGACAGATTTTTATACAGGAGTTTGCGTATCAATTTTTTCATAAGTGCAACAGTGAGTCAACGGTTATACCAATACGATTACCGACGGAAGTAGCTATGATGCCGGCACCTTGTGCCTTGGCGGCAGCCTGAATTATTGCCGCGGCCCGGGTATTGTTTTCGGTATCCAAGTGGCTCACCGGTTCATCGATGAGTAAGAAAGAGAAAGGCTGACAGACGCATCTGATAATTGCAACGCGCTGTTGTTGGCCTATTGACATTTTACCCACCGGGAAGTGAGAGCGAGAGTCAATACCCAACTCATGAAGCCATTCCTCGACTTGAGTTTGGCTCACCGCATCAGTCAGCGAAGCTTTCAGCATTATATTCTGCATGGCCGTGAGTTCCGGGAACAAGTCGAGTTCTTGAGGAAGATATGCGAGCGCTTCGCGTCGCAGGAGTTGCCAACGTTGCGGTTTAATATCCGCAATGTCTGTATTGTCAAAGAAGATATTGCCGAGGTAGTCTCGGCGATTACCATAGATAAAGGCGCATAAGCTTGATTTGCCGGTGCCGCTGGGAGCTTCAATCACATAATTACGCCCTCGCTCGAATTTGACATCGCAATGCCAGACTTGCGAGTCGGGTATCTTCTCATTTGCAAACACCCGAGGCAGAGTGTTTTGCAACGAGATGGTGTCAATCTTCGGGCGAGGTGCGTTCATAATTATATGATTTATAGCATGATTAATATCCTACAACTTCAGTCGCCACTTCTTCCGCAGCTACTTCTACCGCCGGTTCCTCATACACTACGGCAGAGTCGGCGAGCATATATTCTTCTTCGAAGGCCATTGTATCGGCAGGAATTTCATCATATCCGCCGCGCGGAACGGGTAACAAGTACAGTAATTCATCGGGATCAATGTCATACATATTCTTTTGGAATTGAAGCATTGTCTGAACCATTGCCTTCACCGGCTTCTTGACTTCCCATGCGGAAGTGAGCTTGATACCATCGCCGTCGGGGCCGATAACTACATACATAGTGCCCATTTTATCAATACCCAAAGTTTTGATTTCGGGGACGTAAGCATACTTGCTGTAGTCTACATATATACCGGCATATTGACCAACCAGCGCCGCCGGGACTTTGCCTCCGGAAGTGAGCGGTGCATCGGGAGTGCGAGCTATCAAAGCGTTTCCGGCATAGCTGAATTTGAGGAAGTCGTTGCCTGCATTGTTAGCCATGAATTGACCGGCTTGTTTGGCAGCTTCGGGATTTGAGAAGTTGATTGATAGAGCAGCGTTGTTAACGTCAGTCCACGACAGAGCTATTGTTCCTTTGAGCTCGGAGATTGCATTGAGCATCATCTTGTCAGAGTCGGAGAATAAACCGTATTTCTCGCCGAGGTCAACAATCTTGTTCACAGTTGCCGGGTCAATGCCTAAGGCAGCGATAACGGGGGCGCTGCCATCAATGTATTTCAGGCTGTTGGCGTCAATCTTGGCGAGTGGGAAATTGAACTTGGCAGCCTCCATTTTGGAGTTAAGCACGCGCATTTCAGACGAACCGCCGTTGTCTGTAAGCTTTGCAGTGCACACGAGGTAGCTTGCATCGTCAAAGGCCATGCTCTGAACCATAGCGAAGCGCTCGGCATCGTATCCGTTGATAAAACCTTTTACAGTATTTATGTCGATAAAGAGACCGTAATACACATCTTCGGCGAGGAATGACTCTGTGATTTTGTCATATTCCTCCACGAATTTTTTCTTGCTGTCGAGCATTTTGTCAATAGCCTCGGGATCAACTACCTGTTCTCCTTCTTTCACATCGAAACAGAACCAAACCTGATCGTCTTTGACAGCCATGTCATCAGAGGTCATATATCCGCTTTCTTCGCTGAAAGACTGGCCAAGCTTATCTATTTCTTCAAGAGTCTCAATGAATTTCTTTTGGTCGTCTACATAGAAAGTGAGGTAAATAAGTTCGTCATATTCAAAAGCCATTACAGTTTTTTCGGTTTGGCAAACGAGGTTGAGAGCTTCCTTGATATTTTCTTTTTCTTTTCTGTCGGCACCGATTTCTTCGAGGAATTCTTTGATTTCGGGGCCGTATTTCACGTCATTGTCTTCAGCCTTGATACCGAGCTGATCTAAGATTTGAGAGGCATCCATAAAAGCCAGACCGGCCGTGTTAGCCGGCACACATTCCAAGAGAGCCTTTTTGTCTTTCTTGCTGCAAGATGTCATGGAAGCGGCGCAAAGCATAACCGCCACACACAGGACAAGTTTAAGTACAATCTTTTTCATCATATTTTTATGTATTGTATTGAATTTTCCGAGTGCAAAGATAATACAAAAAATCGGCGAAAATAAGACAAAATTATATATTTCGTTTTTTTGAATTCTAACCAACTGTTATTCAATTATATAAAAAAGTCGGAGCTGAATAATCAGTTCCGACTTGTGGGCGAAGATGGATTCGAACCACCGAAGGTATAAACCAGCAGATTTACAGTCTGCCCCATTTGGCCACTCTGGTATTCGCCCAAATGCGAGTGCAAAGTTACGACTTTTTTTTGGCACCCGCAAATATTTTGCGATTTTTTGTCGTTTTATAATTAAATTATGTGGAGGGCGTGGAGTTCTTCGGCTATTTCGCGGCCGGAGAGAGTGCGTTTCTCGGCTAAGACTCCGGCTAAACGGTCTACGTAGGGGTGAAGCCTCGGGTTGCCGAAGGTGCGACGGCTTTGCATCAGTGCATTCTCATAGAAACGGTGCACTTCATCTTCTTCTAATGAACAGATTTCCATGCCTTCGGCTACAATCACGGGGAGCAGAGCGTCAAGCATGGATGTGGGGTCGGCACCGCGCTCCCTAATCAGGCATCTGGACAACACGTTTGCCAGTGCCAGCGAGGCGGTAATCTGAAAGTTGCGCATCAGGGTGTGCCAATGTGCCTTTGCCGAAGCCGCTTGTGAGCTGCCCCAGAAAAATTCGTTTGAAAAAATCACCATGGGACCTTCGGAGTCCATATTTACACGCACCACATTGTCAATGGCGTCAAGTGTAGCCAGAGCCAATGTCATGCCGGCCAAACCGTAGCTGCGGTCTTCCTCGCTACGGTAAGCCAATACTGAAGCTTTATTCTTTTCTTGTTTTTTCTTGCTCATCATCTTTATAACGCGCTTCAAAAAAAATTTGTTTAGAAGAGAACGGAAACGCCGCCGGTAACGGTCAGACCCGGTTCGGGCATTAGCGGGGAGAACGAGTTGTCGCAGCCTAAAATGTTGTCGACGGCTACGGAGAATGTGTAGCGCTGCATGAGTGTGTAGCGAGCGTGCACACCCAAGTCATAGACGTCCGGCAGGCGATGGCTCAGGAGAGAGCCTTTGCCGGGAGTGTCGGTAAAGTTATGGTCCGGGGCGTAAGTTTTAATCGGAGCGAGGTTGTCTGTCATATATATGTTGCGCACGCCGCGATATTGGTATGAAACACCGAAGCACAGACCCTTAATCGGATATATATCGGCAGATGCGTCCATAATCCAACGAGGGCGGTCTATACCATTGAAATAGCCGTTCTTCCCGCTCTGGCGCTGATACGAAACCGCGCCGTTGACGTCAAGCAGAGAGCCGAGTGCATATTTCACATCCGCGCCGAGACTGAAGCCCTTAAGGGAAAGGGTTGAGAGCGGTGTATATGTATATCCCTCAATAAGCGGCATATTCGCATACCAATAGGGATACCAACCTGATGTCGGGGTGTTGTCGGCAATTGCGTAGGAGGCATGCACACCGGCACTGAAACCGCTGAATGAGCCTAAGCGCACACCGAGAGTTGCATCTATCGGAGAGTATTGAGGCAGGGTGTTGAGCAGAGCCGGAGATTGGTACATATCAAGCTCCGAACGAGAGGCGAGAGTATTGGGCGTAACGCCTCCACCCACATTCAGATACAGGTTGGTTTTGCCGGCAGCATAGCTCAGAGCTACATCCGGGGCTATATGGAAAGTCTTGAATTTGTCAGGGCTTACCGGATTCCATGTCAAATCCGCTTTCACTCCGGCATGCAAGCTCAGACCGTCTTGGGTATATGAATATCCGGGAGCAACAGACACCAGCCCGTAAGTACGCATCTCGCTAAAACCGGGAATGAAAGGCGACGGGATATTGTTCTCAATGTCGGAGACGGTATGGGGGTGAATGTAAAACATTGTCTGCGAACGCAGATTGAGACTCACATTGCCGTTTTCTCCAAGATCATATCCGGGGGTGAGAGCCACCGTGAGGGTGTTCTCACGCGGTGGCCTGATGTCATAAAACGCATCGGTATAAGGGGCGAACAATCTGCGATAGCCGAAATAGCGATAGGAAAATTCACCGTTCAGGAAAAGAGAATTTGAACGGTGCACACTCTTCCAGTAAGCACTCATTTTGAAATCGTTGAGCGTTTGGCCTTTTGCCCTGACCGGCTCGCCGACAGGAGTGAGCACGTTGTTGAAATAGTTGAAATAACCCAGACGGTAAGCCACGGCGGCATTGAGGGTGCCGCTGCCGGGGAAAATATGCGAGCCGTACACACAGATTGTCTCATCGTAGATTTTGCGGCGGTCAGCCTCAACCTCCTGGTTTGAGGTTTCGGGTCTGTACAGCGATGAAGACGAATGTTGAAGCCAAGCACCGAAGATTGTTTCATCATTGTCGATGAAGCGATAGCCTGCGCTCAACGAAGCGTTAAGGTAAGAGCCGGCGAGGAGCGAAGCGTAGCCGCGATAGCGGTTCGGCAAATTGCGTATGGCCGTGCCTGCAGTTTGCCGCAGTATCAGGGGTTCATCTGAAACGGTAAGTGCATCGATTGCCAACGGAAGTGAGCCTTCCGGCACATTGAAGCTGAGCCTTTGCGGCAGTCCGCTCAATCGGTTATGAGTACGAATTTCAGCCTTATAGTCTCCCACGGCACTTAGCGAACCGGAGAGTTCCTGAGCATGAGCTGATTGTGTAACAACGCCCAGGCCCAATGCCAATATACTAATATACAGAGGTTTCATCATTTATTGGTCTTTTTTCCGTTGGCTATAAGTTTTTCAATTTCGGGATTGTTGCCGGGGTAGTTCTTACCCAACGACTCATAGTATTGATAAGCGCGGCGTTTGTTGCCTTGTGCTGCATATGCGTCTGCCAAAGCGATGTATCCGCGAGCCAAAGTATCGACATCATCACAGCCGTTTGCCGTAAAGGCGAGCATTAGTTTCTCGGCTTCTTTGGGGTTGCCCTCCTTCAGATAAATCTGTGCCATTTTCACCACGGCCGCCCCACCCTGCTCGGTAGAGGTGTCGGCGGCGAGGGATTTGAGCAATGAAAGAGCCTCGGCATTGTTACCCATAGCAATCATGCAATCAGCTTTAAGAGAGAGAGCCTCGGAGCGTTCTTCTTCATTGAGAGTGGTGAGATTCAGATATTTATCAATATACGCGAGAGCTTCGGAGGGATTGGCAGCTGTGAAAATCAGCCCCTTGTATGCTTCGGGAGCATATGCGGCGCCTCCGGCGGAGAGCAAACGGAGATAAGCCTCGGCAGCCTCCGGTTTACGATCTTTTGCAGCCAATATCTCTCCTTTGAGAATCAGGGCGGAAAGGGTGGCATCGTTGTCGGAATAATTGTTGAGAATCTTGTCGATATATTCCAAAGCCTTGTCAGACATACGCAAAGCCAGAGAAACATTAGCCAAAGCCAACAAAGCATCGGGCATATAGCGTCCGTTGGGAAAGGCGGCGATATATTTCTCCATACCGGTACCGTTGAGAGGGTCTCTCTCCAGCGCAGCGGTTGCATTCACATAAGAGAGTTCGTCCATTTCGGAGGCCTCGGGAGTACGCGCACCGGGCACACTTGCAAGGAACTGCATAAAGTCGTTTAGCTGCCCCTTGCGTGCGTATAGATTTTGAAGGGCTTGTGACGCAACATCTGCTTGCGAGCTTGACGGCCAGTCTTTGATAACGCCTTTATACGTATCAATTGCCTTATCCGGTTCATTTGCACGCAAATAAGCGGCTGCAAGATTGAGCTTGCTTTCGCGGAGCATGGCCGATTCGGGAGCGGTGGCTTGCAGCCTTTGTTGCGCTTTCAGAGCCTCGGAGAAATCGCTGGTGTTCAGACACGCTTCGGCCAGTTCATAATAGGCTTGTTGAGACCACGGACTGTCGGGCCACTTGGCAAGCATTTGTTCCAGTGCGTACCGTTTGGCCTTGTTGTCGCCGAGGATACCTTGCAGACAAGCGGCTTGCAGAGCTGCATAATCGGAGCCTGCATCATCACTGTCATATGCGAGTTGCCGATAGGCCGTCAGCGCCTCGCGCACATTGCCGAGATAGTTGTCGCAGTCTGCGCATCTGAGGAGCGCATCGGTACGCAATGCCTGCGAGAGTGCGCCGGTACCCTTAACTTTCAAAGCATTATCTAACGCGGTGCGACATGATTTGTAGTCACCCAGCTGATAAAGGGCGTATGCCATATTGTAATACGCTGAGGCGCGGTTGGTGTCGGAAGAAGATGCATCTTTCAAGAATTGTCTGTAAGCGGTGATGGCCTCGGGGTATTTCTTCTGTGCGTAAAGAGACTCGGCAAGCCACAGGCGTGAAGATACCGCGGCACTGTCGTTTGAGCTGGAGGCGGCGGCACGTCTAAGATAGTATTCAGCCTCGGAAGGGCGTCCGGCGGCGAGCTCGGAAGTGCCGAGTTCATAAAGAGTGCGGCGCGTGAGTGTGCGCACCTCCTCTGTGGGATGTTTAATCTTGTCAAGCTTGTCAAGAGCCTTGCGATAACGCTTCTCGGCCAGATAGCCGAGGGCGAGATATTTGTCAATAACAGGGGCATACTTGGAGTCGGGATAACGATTTCCGAACTCTTCAAGCAGGGTGCTTGCCGAGCCGAAAGGTACGCGACCGCCGGCAGCCACGGAGGCGGCATAATCGTATAAGGCCGTTTCGGCTACACTGCTGCTGTAAGGCATATTGGCGGCGCGGTCAAAGTAGATGGCAGCGGCGGTATAATCACCCCGGCGAGCGGCACTTTGCCCCATATAGAGCGAGGCACTTTGCCCTAACAAGCTCTTATTGCTTGCAATCGGCGAAAACCATTCATCAGCCGCTGTGTAATCACCATTGTCATAAGCCATTACTCCAAGTATATAGCGAGCTGACTCGCTGCCTTGATTGGCATCGGATTCAATATGCCGACCGAGAGACTCCCGAGCTTTGTCAAGATTGCCGGAATGGTAAGCGGCCTCACCGATTATTCTGTGAGCCTCGGCCTCGTGGGTATTGTCGTTGCGCTCAAGCCGGCGAGCGGCGGCGAGTATAGCCGTCTCATTGTCAAGCACTTTCGGATAATCCCCTTGTTTAAAAAATATCTGTCCGATGAAGAAGTCTGTACCGAGGCGTTCGGCAGCATATTCCGATACGGCTGAAAATCCGTTCAGGGCATTATCCAAATCGTTTGAAATATAGTCAATATAAGCTATATAGAACAGGGCATCGTCTGTGAAAGAAGTGCCGAGCAGGTTCATGAAAAGCTCTTTATTGTAAACGCCGGATTCGGCTTGAGATACAGCAAAATGGAAAAGGCCGGCCTCTTTGTCTGCCCGGCTGAATGTGTCAAACGGCAAAGAGTCGTACACATTAACAGCTTCGGCAAATTTTCCGGCATGGAAGAGAGCCTCCGCTTTAACCCAAAGTGCATTTGAGGCGAGCGGAGAGCCGGCGTTGTTTCTGACAAACGCATCTGCCTTATTGATAGCTTGTTGCAAATCTCCGTGCATCAATGCCGCGCGAAGTATCAGCAATTCGGCTCGTTCACGCTCCGCTCCGGTACTCATTAATTGAGCCGGAGCCAATTGCAAATATCGGGAGGCCTGATCTATTGCGCCGGTGTAATTGCCGGTGGCATACATTTCATGTGCACGCACATAAAATTCTTCGGCTCCGGTAGAGCCCGGAGCCGCATGGAGCGCAAAGGCACTCGCACACAGCAAAGCGGCAACAAATATATGTCTGTATCTCATGGTCCTAAGAGTGATTGAAAAGTGAGCCGGCGAGCCGTAATCAACTCGCCGGCTTATAGTTATGTGAGAGGGGTTTACGCCTCTTCTTCTTTCATGTTGTGGAAAACGTTCTGCACGTCTTCATCGTCTTCAAAGCGCTCAAGTAGCTTCTCGATAGCTTCGCGTTGTTCGGGAGTAACCTCCTTATAGTCAGTCGGGATACGTTCAAACTCGGCACTTGCAATCTCAAAGCCGCCTTCTTCAAAGTACTTTTGCAGAGCTGCAAACTGGTCAAACGGACCGTAGATTACCCATTCTTCCTCATCGGCTTCAAATTCATCTGCACCGAAGTCGATAAGTTCAAGTTCGAGTTCTTCAAGATCCATACCCTCTTTGGGCTTGATATGGAAGACACTCTTATGGTCAAACAAGAAAGAGAGGCTGCCGGAGGTACCGAGCGAGCCGCCGTGCTTGTTGAAGTATGAACGCACGTTGGCCACAGTGCGCTGGTTGTTGTCGGTAGCTGTTTCCACCACGATTGCAATACCGTGAGGGCCGTATCCTTCGTAAACAATCTCCTTGTAGTCAGAAGAATCTTTATCAGTGGCCTTCTTAATGGCACGCTCAATAGTGTCTTTGGGCATATTGGCGGCCTTGGCATTGTGGATAAGCATACGCAAGCGGGGGTTCATGTCCGGGTCGGGGCCGGCTGCCTTGGCGGCAATGGTGATTTCCTTACCGATGCGTGTAAATGTACGGGACATATTGCCCCAACGTTTGAGTTTGCGGGCTTTGCGGAATTCAAATGCTCTTCCCATGGGTGTTATTTTGTCTTTTTATGTTGATATTAAATTAATTAGCGTAGTTCAGCTCCGAGCTGCTTTTGGAGATTGGAGATGATTTTATTCATCACTGCATCTATCTGCTTGTCTTGCAAGGTCTTCTCATCATCTTGCAGTGTTATGGTAATGGCATAACTCTTCTTACCGGCAGGGAGTTTGTCACCCTCATATACGTCAAACAGACTCACTTTGCGCAGAAGTTTCTTCTCCGAGGAGCGGACTATATTCTCCACCTGTGCGAAGCTTACCGCTTTGTCAAGGAGAAGAGCCAAGTCGCGAATTACGGGTTGTGTACGCGGCAGGTCTGTGTATTGAGGATTGTTTTTGAGGGAGAGTTTCATGATTGCCGGCCATGAGAGTTCGGCATAGAACACTTCCTGTGCTATCGAGAACTTCTGTAACTGTTTGCGGTTCAGGACTCCGAGAGAGCCGATGCGCTGACCGGAGCGAGTATCGATACGCAGACAAGCACTGTAAACGGTGTCGGTTTCCTGAGTGAGCTTGACAGCTCCACCAGGTATGCCGAGAATGGCAAACAGGTTCAATACAATACCTTTCAAATCAAACACAGAGGCTTTGCGCTCCTGAGTATTCCACGAAGGCAAAACATCTTTACCGGTAAGCCACAAAGCCAGATGCAGCTCCTCGCTGAATGGTGCGAGCGGCTTCTCGGCGGTGCTTTCTGCAGCGGGGTTACGGTGATATACGTTGCCGAACTCATACAGACGCAAATCGGCAGCTTTGCGATTTATATTGTGAGCGATGGTCTCCAAACCGCCATACAGCAAGGTTTGGCGCATAATGCCCAAGTCGGAGCTAAGGGGGTTCATCAGCTCAACACCTTCTGTGCGCGGCCATTGCTCATTTTCATCATAATAGGAAACGGCGGTGAGCGAGTTGTTCATTATCTCGCGGAAACCGGCAGCGGAGAGTGTATTGGAAACTTTATCCTGAAGAGTGTAACTTTCATCTACATTGGTACGTATGGAAAGGTTTGCATCCATGTGGTCGGGTATCTCCACATTATTATATCCATATACACGAAGTATCTCCTCCACAACATCACAAGGGCGCTGCACATCAACGCGATACCGCGGCACTCGCAGTTCAAGGACATCGGCGTTTTCTTCCACTATGTTGATGTCCAATGATGTCAGAATTTGTATAATCTCATCGGTCGGTATATCCTTCCCAATAAGGCGGCGAGCATAACCCAAATCGAGTGTAACCTTGAATGGCTCTACATCGGCAGAGCATACATCTACCGGTTCGCCGCATATTTCACCTCCGGCTATTTCTTTAATCAGCTTGGCGGCGAGTTTTGCGGTATATACGGTAATATCCGGGTCGGTGCCTCGCTCATAACGGAAGGAGGCATCTGTGCTCAAACCATGTCTGCGAGCTGACTTGCGAACGCGAGTAGGGTTGAAGTATGCACTTTCAATGAATACATCGGTAGTAGCTTCGGTCACACCGCTGTCAAGACCGCCGAACACGCCGGCGATACACAAAGGCTTTTGAGCATCACAAATCATAAGGTCGGAAGCATCTAGGGTATGTTCCACACCATCAAGAGTAGTGAATTTTGTACCGGTCTGACATGTGCGTACTACAATCTTCTGTCCGGCTACTTTGTTCAAGTCAAAGCAATGCAGCGGCTGACCCATGCCGAGAAGCACGAAGTTGGTTATATCAACAATCGAGTTGATGGGACGCTGACCGGCGGCAATAAGCAAAGATTTGAGCCAATCGGGGCTTTCGGTCACTTTTACACCACGCACTGTAATGCCGCTGTAACGCGGACAGCCCTGCACATCTTCCACCTCTACGGGGGTCGCACCTTCGGCTCTATCGGCCTTTACCTCTGAAACATCGGGAGTAAACACCTCTGCTTGCGGTGCGCCGTGGCGATGCAGCCATGCCTTCAAGTCGCGCGCCACACCATAATGAGATGCACCGTCTACGCGGTTGGGAGTAAGCTCGACTTCCAGCATATAGTCACTGTCAAGCTTGAAGTATTCGGCAGCCGGTGTGCCGGGCTTCACATCTTCGGCATCAGCGAGTACCATAATGCCGTCGTGAGAAGTACCCACTCCTATTTCATCTTCGGCGCAAATCATACCGAAGCTTTCCACACCGCGAATCTTGCTTTTCTTGATTTGGAACTCCTTGTCTCCGTCATAGAGCGTTGTTCCTACAGTAGCTACGACAACTGTCTTACCGGCAGCCACATTAGGAGCTCCGCACACTATCTGTACAGGCTCGCCGGTTCCCAAATCGCAGGTTGTGATGTGCAAATGGTCGGAGTTGGGGTGCTCTACACACGTCAACACTTTGCCGATTACGATACCGCGTAATCCGCCGCGTATGGACTCTACCTCTTCTATGGTGTCACATTCCAGACCCAAAGATGTAAGGGCAGCTGCCAATTCTTCGGGTGAAAGCTCAAAATCAATGTAGCGTTTAAGCCACTTGTATGATATATTCATAACATCTGATTATCAAATAATTAACAAGCACACATAAGTGTATACTCGCTCTAAACCGCAAAATTACAAAAAAATCCGCACACTCACAAATCGAGCTGAGCCTGACAATTTGCAGTTTTGAAAAAAATTACTAACTTTGCAATTTAAGAGCTTGTTTAATAAAAAAATGTGAACGTCAGGGTCGCAGATATACCTCAGCTTTGAGGCTGCAGGTGAAGGAACATAGCAGGCTATGTGACTGAACCAAAGGCTCAAAGCTGAGGTACAGCTGCGAGACATAACGGTAATTTTGGGAAACAAGACTCTCAATGAAGTAAAAAGTTAATTTATAAATTATGTAAGAATGTTAAATCACGGCGTCTTTTTGGCTGATTTGACTCGTCTTTCCGGTCACAATGCTCGCATTGCTCCCTGCAAGACAAGCCAAATCAGCTCAAAAATACACCGCCCTGACATTCACATTTTTTATTAAACAAGCTCTAAATTGAGCAGCCACTTAACTACATGAAACATAAAAGAATCCGGCTTTATTACTTTCTTGCCGTTATCATTTTCTATTTATGGTATCAGGCTACGGTCAACGTGCTTTACGACGGTACGCTGTTTGCTTATACGGATTTCGCCGACTTTGTTATCGGCTGTACAATCAACTGCACCATGATTTTGCTGCTGTTCCTGCTGAACACGGCGATTGTCTACGGCATAAAATGGCGGCGAAAAAAGCTGTATCGTATTCTGCTGGATTTGATTCTCTCTTTCATCGCTCCTCTGATAGTAAATTCAATTTTCATCGGCATTGCGAGCCTTGTCGGCAAGCACCCTCAAGTGCTTTGGTTGCAGACTTACGTTGTAAACCTGATGATATTCATGCTCAACGAGGGGGTTCTGTTTTTAATCAACTACAAGCAGTCGGAACAGAAATATGCCATTTCTCAAAAAGTGGCGGCGCAGCTCCGATATGAGGTACTCCGCTCGCAAGTGAACCCGCATTTTCTGTTCAATTCGCTCAACATACTTTATTCCCTTACTTTCCTTGAAATTGAGAAGTCAAGAGATTTCATTATCTCACTCTCCGCGATGTATAGATACATCATGTCACACCGAGGAGAGATGACCATCTCCGTGAAGGAGGAGCTGGATTTTATCGAGCCTTATTCAGAAGTATTGAGGACACTGTATTACAACAGTTTGGAGATAGAAATCAAAGGGAAGGAGAATGTATCGGACCAACGCATTGTGCCTTACAGCCTGCAGCTTCTCATGGAGAATGTAATCAAACACAATGTGGTGAGTTGCGAATACCCCATGAAAGTGGAGATTGAAATTAACCGCGATGGCATTGTGGTGAGGAATATGCTTCGGGTGAAAGATGACGAACTCAAATCTGATATGGAAAAGTCTACCGGCACGGGGCTGAAATATCTGAAAGAGCTTGTCCGGCGCAACGGCAAAGAGTGTATAGTAAAAAAGACCGATGAAATATTTGAAGTGAAAGTGCCGTTCATAGACATTGACAATAACTGACCAAACTTAAAAACTTTTTATGGAAAATCAAATCAAATACGCGATAATAGAAGATAATCCTTTCGCCATGAACCATCTGCGAATGATGATAAGCAAATTGCGCCCTCAATGGGAGAATGTATTCACCGGTGTGAGTGTGTCGCAAGCTGTAGACTTCTTGCAATCACAGTCGGAGATAGACTTGATTTTCATGGATATAGAGTTGGGCGACGGCAAATGCTTCAATATATTCGAGCGCACCGGAACAATTGTGCCGATTATATTCACAACCGCCTACAATGAATACGCCATCAAAGCATTCAAAGTGAACGGGGTGGACTATCTGCTCAAACCGATTACGGAAAAAGACTTGAGCCATGCCATTGACAAATACGAACATATCGTCTCCCGTAAGGAAACAGTCGCGTTGGAATCTGATAAAAACAAATCATCTGAATGCCGGATACTGACCGTGAGCGGCGATAAATACAGCTATATTCGTTTTGACGATGTGTCTCACTTCATAAGCGAAGATCATTATGTGTACGCCGTACTGAAGGAAAACGGCAAACGAATGTTGAATATAGACAATCTGGCCGAAATTGAATCGATAATGCCACCGGACAGGTTTTTCCGCGTGACCCGCAATATCATTGTTTCCATTGATTCGGTAGTGTCTGCCGGAAAATTTTTCAGAGGGCGTTTGCTGCTGAAAATATCAACATCAGAAGGTGAAACGGAGGTGGTGGTTCCGGCTTCGCGGCGTGATGATTTCCTGCGCTGGCTCGGTCGTTGACGCTCCTGCTTCCGACAAATTCGCGGGGAATATCTGCATATTCGGGGGATTGCTGCTGCATATTCGGGGATTTTCCCTTGCCATACATTATTGTTAAGTGTAATTTAGCCTCGTAAAACATATGATATATGAGGCAAATACGATACGTAATTTTTGACGATGAACCTTACACGACAATTTATTTTGACCGCACAATAAGCCGTCTGCGTCCGGAATTTCAAAATGCCGGCTGCTGCGGCAGCGTCAGGATGATGAAAGACACTATATGCCGATGCAACCCCGACTTCATAATCAGCGGAGTGCGTTTGTGCGATGGTGTCTCAATTGACGAGTTTCACAAAATTGGCTGCGATAAGCCGAAAATTATTTTTACGGCATATCCATCCTACTTTGACAAGCTGCATGGGCTGAATGTGGTGCATTGCGCGGTGAAACCCGTGCCGGAATCTGAAGTTGAGGCCTCCTTGCTTAAAGTAGAGAAAATCATCTCCGCACAAAAACAATTTCAGGAGTCGGAAACGCAGGTTTAGGTAACGGAAGTCTACAACTCGCGGGATTTTCATTGCAAATGTGCAATACAATATTTAACTTTGAGAAAAATAATTTATTAACTAACAATATAAACATGAATCACAAACTGAAAACTTTAGTTGCATTGTTGCTGCCGTCAATGGCTTTCGCCTCCGGCAATGACATTGAGCAAATGAAGGCCAATGCGCAGTTTCTCGCTGACCACCCGGTGGTGGCGAAGATTGCGCAACGGCAGCCTGTGGGCAATGTTCCCATAAGGAAAACGGGTAATCCGGCTGCTTCTCGTTGGAGCACACAAAAGTATGGTCCTGAACATGCCGCTCTCCCCGAAGTCTGGGGGAATGTAGTGGGGGCTGACACCTGGACCGGACGTTACACTGCTTTTGGTACTTATAATTTCGGACCGGCCGAAAATTTCGCTCTCAACCTGATGCACACCGGCACTTCCGAATCAATGAACGGTAACGGAGGTGCCGTGAAAATCGGCAACAAGTATCATCTCACCTACTGGTATATGGGTATGGGTTCAATCATATCCAAATACTATGTATGGAACACCGACACTTGGGAGATTGAAAAACAAAAAAACACCAACAACGGCGGTCTGTGTGCCACAGACCTTGCTTACGACCGCTTAAACAACATCTGTTACGGAGCTTTCTTCACAGACAATCAAGATGGTTGGGAACTCGCAACAATTGATTTCAGCGGTGATATTCCGGTCAAAACATTAATCGGCCGCATACCTTTAATGGTAGCTGCATTGGGTGTAAACAAGGCCGGAGAAATATATGGTATCTGCGAAGACGGCGTACTGTACAAGTTTGACAAACAGACAGCCGCCTACACTCGCATCGGTGACACAGGCATCAAAGTGGCCGGATACGGTGGTGTGGTACAACAGAGCGGTGAGTTTGACCAACATTCCGACATTTTCTATTGGGCCGCTGCCGATGCATATGGCAGAAGCACTCTCTACACCGTTAATACCGCTACTGCCGAGGTGACAAAAATCTCTGAGATCCCCGACCGCGCACAAATCCTGAATATGCAGATTATGGCGCCCAAGGCGGAAGACAAGGCTCCCGGCTTTATCAATGACTTGAAAGCTGATTTCAGCAACGGTTCCCTCTCCGGCGATGTGTCGTTTACAGTACCTTCTTACACCTACGATGGTGACGACCTCACAAGTGTGACCTATTACATCACCGCCAACAACAAGGAACTCGCCTCTTCCCGCACGGCAGCCGGTTCAGAAGTTAACGCTAAAATAAATGTGGAGGCCGGCGACTGTAATCTCGCCGTTTGGGTGGAGAATGCAGTGGGCATCTCCCCGATAAGCACTCTCAACTTCTGGGCGGGTGCGGACGTACCGGTAATGAAAGAGGTGACTTATACCAAAAACGGCAACAATTCCGAGATCAGCTGGAGTGTAAACGAAACCGGCGCACACGGCGGCTGGGTCGGCGACCTGTCCTATAAGGTGGTTCGTATGCCCGACAATTATGTGGTAGCTGAAAAAATCACTGCAACCTCATGCACAGACGCAATTCCTGAAAATGCTCCGCTCGAATTGTACACATACAAGGTAACGCCTTACAACAGCGACATTGCCGGCGATGCAATGGAGTCTAACGGCAATGTAGTGGGCAGTGCAGTGCGGCCGCCTTACAGCAATTCTTTTAATGAGGGCCCATCTTCGTTCGACCTCATGGAAATCCTAAACAACAATAAGGACAAATACACATGGCATTGGGAAACCGACACTTACGACAGCGACAACGGTGTGGCCAAAGCAAATACGGGCGACAGCTACGCTGACTCCGATTTTGATGACTGGATGCTTACTCCTGAAATCAGCGTGGAGGCCGGCAAGAGCTATGAAGTGTCATTCCGCGCTCGCTGCACTGAATATTACAACGCGATGAATCTGGAAGTTAAGTACGGTTCGGGTACAGATGTATCAAAATACCGCGAGCTTGTGCCGCTCACTAATATGGCCTATAAATCATCTTTCCAAAATTACAAAGTTACTATTTCTTCGGACAAAGATGAAAATATCCGTATCGGATTCCATTGTCAGGCCGACTATGCAAGCGGCTCGCTCGTAATAGACGATATCAGATTGGCCGAAGGTGTACTCGCCACAGCTCCCGGTGCCGTGACAAACTTGACAATTGTGCCCGATGCAAAGGGTAATCTGAAAGCTGATGTCAAGTTCAACGCCCCGACGGTGGATCACTCCGGCCAGCCCCTCTCTTCCCTTACAAGAATTGACATTTATTGCGACAACAAGTTGGTTAAATTTGTAACCAATCCCACTCCCGGCGCGGAAATTAAAGAGACAGTACCGGTAACTCTTGACGGCACTCACGAGTTCCGCGTTGAGACTTTCAATGAAGACGGTGCCGGCGATGAGGCCACCATATCTGAATTTGTAGGTGTCGATGTCCCCGGTTCTTTCTCAGCTTGGATTGAAGAGAACGGCACTGACATAATCATTAAGTGGAACGCTCCCTCAATCGGTGCCAACGGCCGATACATCAATCCCGACGATATGGCATATAACATCTATTCCACCGACGGCATGATGGTCGGCGACCTCTTGGTTGAAGAGGTGACCGGGACTTCTTATTCATTCGAGCCGGCAATCGGTATAGATGAAGGTGAACAAGGTATGATTATGTTTGCAATGCGCGCCGTGAACCGCGCCGGTGAAAGCCGTGGTGTATCCACTTCTCCCCTTATTGTAGGTAAGCCTTACAGCCTCCCGTACGAGGAACACTTCGACGGTTCTTCTCCCTACTATTATGACGGCGATACCGATATATATTTCAATGTTGCACAAGGTGCCTCTTCCGATGATGACGACAACTGCTTCCTTTGGTACATCTCCGGCAACATGGCCGATGCCTACAAGGAGCTGCGTACTCTCAAGCTCGACACTTACGGCTGCGCCAATCCGCGCCTGACATTCGACTACAAGCTTACCGAGGGCGGCAAGCAAGAAGTGTATGCCATCAAGCCCGATGGTTCACGTACCCTGATTGAAACATTAAGTAATCAATCTGTTGACGGAAGTTGGAGCAGTGCCAATATTGACCTCTCTCAATTCTCTGATGAAAGATACCTACGTATAGCAGTCCGCTTTATTCCGGGCGATGAGGTATATGGTGTGCTTTACCTTGACAACATCATGATACAGGATGCCGTGGATAAGGATATGGCCATTGAGGTCGCTGTACCTTCAACCCCAGTTCGCTACGGACAGTTCGCAAGTATCTCTGCCAAGGTAGCCAACAAGGGTATGCAGACCGCCGATGAATATACCGTAACCGTCTATGCCAACGGCGAAAAGGTAGGCGAGCAGACAGGCAAGGGTCTTGAGTTTATGAAATCTGCTGGCCATCTGTTCCAATATGAAATAAGCCAAGGTGCTCCTGAAAAGATTGAAATTAAGGCCGAGCTGACTTACGCCGGCGATTTGAATGCAGCAAACAATACTGCAAACGCCGATATTCGAGTAGGTATGCCCAAAGTGGCGGCTCCCGAAAATCTGATGCTTAATACCGGAAATGAAAACGTGCTGACTTGGTCTGAGCCCTCCGAATTCTATTCCGAAGAGGTTAAAGAGAACTTTGAATCCTACACTCCCTGGACTATCACCAATATGGGAGAATGGAAACTTGTGGACGGCGACGGCGGCAAGGTGATATCTCTGGGCGATGCCGACTATCCCAATGAAGGCGACCCGCAGGCATTCACAATCTTCAACCCGACATCAATCGGTGTACCCGAAGGCAATACAGAGGCCAATCCTCACTCCGGAGTGCAATATGCAGTATGCTTTGCTACAAAGGTAAGCCCCTCAATGGAGCGTAACGATGACTGGATGATTTCTCCGCTCCTCTCCGGCGATGCCCAGACTGTCAGCTTCTACGCTAAGCAGATGATTCCCGACTATGGCGCAGAGAAGATTGAGGTACTCGCTTCCTCAACCGGAAGAGAAATAGCCGACTTCACCAAAGTGGCCGACTACGAGATTTCAAACTATACCGCATGGAAGAAGTTTGAGACCGAACTTCCCGAAGGCTCGCTTTACTTCGCAATCCGCGTTGTGACTCGCGACGGACACATGTTCATGCTTGATGATATTGAGTACATAGCCGGTTCATGCAAGGAGATTGTGGCATGGAATGTATATCGCGACAGCAAATTCCTCGCGGAAGTGCCGTACGAAAACCGCACATATACCGACACTGACAACAGCGGCAACCACAGTTACAATGTGACGGCGGTATATGCTACCGGCGAAGAGTCAGCTTTCTCCAACACAGCCCTCACCTCAGGTATCGACTCGATTGAAGACGCTGACAAGACTTACGACATCTATTCAATTGACGGTCGTATAATCAGCCTTGACAGCAAGTCAATCCGCGGTCTTGAACCGGGCATCTACATCATCAACGGTGAAAAGAAAATTATAAAGTAGTCCGACAGGGACAATAAATGCAGCAATCGGGGCTGTGCCGAGATGGCACAGCCCCGATTTGTTTGAGCAATTATATACTTTATTACAAGTTAGAGTTCTACGTATTCGGAGATGTTCTTCACACCGCGTTGTCCGAAGTATTTGGTGATGTCGCCTTTTACTTTCACATGTTTTTTGTACATGTTGGGGTCACCTCCCAGAGAGAGGACATCGCGCAGACTACCTGCCGGCACGGCACACGGAATTGTTGTGGCTGTGCTGTTGGCATCAGCAACGGGGCCGAGGATAATGTTGGTCTTGACTGTTGTCTCATTGTTGAACTGGGCTCCTGAACTCCATGTCATGCCGTCTATCCAGCCTACGATGTAACCTTCCACCCATACACCGGTTTCATCTTTTGTAGAGTTCATTACATACTGCACTGAATAGGGTTCATCTTTCGAGCCGGCACCGGTGGGTTCATCGGGTTCGGTAGTTGTGCCGCCCTGACTTGATGAGAT
Organism: Prevotella sp.; assembly: GCA_023662865.1. Classification (GTDB taxonomy): domain Bacteria; phylum Bacteroidota; class Bacteroidia; order Bacteroidales; family Muribaculaceae; genus Lepagella. Next base: position 82,327 of record JAMPIK010000002.1, on the reverse strand, counting down.
GCCTACGAGTACGTTGTCCACACACCATGTGGCGTAGTTTGCATCTGTTGTAGCGGAGTAACAGAAACCGATGTAGATAATGCCGGAGAAACTTGACAGGTCAATTGATCCGGAATTAACCCATGAGCTGTAGCCGCTGTCGGGAGCTGTTGCCAATGTGGGGTTAAGTTTCGTCATGGTGGCGGTAGCCGGGTCGGCTGATGTCATTACATATACTTCGAGTTTTGAGGTGGTTGAGCCGTAACCGTTAACCTGAGTATCGAAAGACATTACCTTTTCAGCAAGCTGTGAGGCGTTGATAGCCGGGGTTATGAGCCAGCTTTCGAAGGGAGCGGTACCTTTGTAGCCGGTCATGGATGCATAGTTGTTGTTGTTGAACGAAGTGATGTACCATGCCTTGTTGCCTTGTACTTTAAGTTCTGTCCAGCCGGTGGGGATATTGGTGGAACCGTCAAATGTTTCATCAATCTTGGTTACAGCCTCTGTCGGGTTTGTACCGGGGGTAACACCCTCAATTACATAGTCGGAAGCATCGCCCTTGGAGTTGAGCAGACCGTTGGTGCCGAGGTATGAGTCGAATGTACCGGTTACTTTGATTTCTTTAAGGTAATTGCCGGGGTTGTCAAGCAGATTTCCGTTGGCGCGCAGTGATGAGCCCTGGGGCAAAGTGAGTACAAGACACTTGTTGATGTCTTTGGTGTTGGTATCGGGAGCGATTACGAGAGTGTTGTCCATTTCGGCATCGGCACCCCATATAATCTTGTCGTTTGAGTCAATGTCTGTCACACCGGCCTTAACAGAACCTACAATGAAACCTTCCACCCAACCGGACTTGTCGGAGCCTTGCAGCTCGATAGCCTCAACTACGGAATAGGGGTCGTTCACCTGACCTTTTGACTCAAAGATGCAATCTTCGGCGGAGCGGAGCAGGAGCTGCCATGTGCCGTTGAAGTAAGAGAGAATACCCATTACATCGCCGGTGCCGGCCGGGAGTGTTTGGCCGCGGAATGAAGAGTAGTTTGAGTTACGCACAAGCAGTGTGTTGCCGTTTGCGTCAACAAGAGTGCGGTTGGTAGTGGCATCGCTTTCAGCGAAGGTAAGCTCACCGCCGCCCTCAAAGTGAACGTTGCGGAAGATTACGAGTTGGCTCTGGTATTGGCGCTGACCCTCGGGAGTGCCGGGGAGGTTGCCCATATCGGCCTCTATGCAGTAGATTCCTTCTGCCGGCTTTGCATCATTGATTGACACATATTTACATTCGGGGTTGGGAAAGCCGTTAAGCTCGGTGTGGTTTTGGAACAGAGTGTAGTCCATGAAGGACACCTGCGGAGTGCCGTTGTATTCGCCGTAACCGCCGATTTGTTGCAGGGCGGCGTATTTACCTATACCGAGGTCGGTAACGTTTACAACCACTTCCTGACCAACGCGGTAGTTGTTGCTCATGCCGGTCTGGTTGATTGAGAAGGCAAGGGCTCCGGTTTCGTCTTGAATTACGAGAGACTTGTAGATGTTGCCGGTAGCATCGGAAGAGATTACGCGGCCTTTGATGATTACATCTTTTTCGTCCTGCTTAATGACAGTCTCGTAATAGTTTGCGGCATCTTGCCAATAGCGAGCTTTAAGCTCGGCGATAGTGGTATTTGCCTCCAAGGAAGCAACGGGCTCGTCAATGGGAGGCAGGTCAAAGTCGTTCTGACATGAGGTCAGTGATGCGCCGAGGCCGAGAGCCATAAGCGCGAGACTTGAAAATTTGCTGAATAATTTCATATTTTAGTTTGTTTATTTGCTTGTTGTTAAGTGGCTGTTTAATTTAAATTAAACTTTATTTCGAGCGAATTTTTGAGCAGATTTTGCAAGTTTAAGAGGGAGTTATGCGGGCATAACGACCGATAAAACTTGGCAAAATATGCCAAAAAGTCGCCGGAACAATGAGTACTAATTTATTTTGAGCGCAGCCACATAAAGTTTAATTTAAATTGAACAGACACTTAGAAACGGATACCGATGTTGAAGTTAATCTTAATGCCTTGTGCGTAGCGGATACGGTTGGGCCACTTTGCTACATTGAAGTTGTCATAGTCAAAGCGGTTTTGCTGCTGACCGAACACCATAATGTTGCGATTGTTCAGGATATTTGTCAGACCGAGGTTGAAGTTCACCGAACCGAATGAGGTATAAAGCACCTTGCCGATTGAAGCGTTGAGCACGAAAGCATTGTTCATCTTGTCCTGCTTGGTTATGGAGTGGAGCTTATCCATGATTTCCTGCAAAGTGGCGCCCGAAGACTCGATGCCCTGAATCTTGAAGTGGCGCATGGGGGAGAGATACATGTACGCGTCGCCCATCCATGTGGCGTTGATACCGAAGAACCACATGTTCGGAGCTGCCCAGTCAAGGCCGATGTTGTAAGCCTGTTGGGGTGCGCCGCCCAGATAATAGTTTTTCAGATATGCAGTTTCTGTGCGGTCGTCATACAATCCGTTCTCGTAAGAGATGTAAGCAGTGGGTTGGTTCTTGTATTGGGCTTTTGAGTATGTACCTACAGCTGAAAGAGTCAACGAGGGAGTGATGGCATAGCTCAAGCCGAGTTCCACACCTTTGTATTCGCGGTCTACATCGGAAAGAAGACTTGTAGCGTTCGTTCCGTTGATGTCATCGTAATAGAGAGTGTATTCAAGACCGTTCCAAGTGCGAGTGTAATAGCCGGTGATACTGCCGCGGAAACGGTCGTAGTTCCAAACGTATGAGATGTCGCCGCTTAGATAGCGTTCGCTGCTGAGGTTGGGGACAACATCATCTTTAATATTGGCTGAACGATATGAGGAGTAATAAGAGGGGGCATTAGTGCCGTAAGCACCGTGAGCCACGAAGTAGTTGCGACCGTTGAGCTTGTAAGTCACACCGGCCTTGATAGCAGCATCATCGAAAGTATGGCGTTTGCCGGTACCATAGGAGGATTCGGGGTTACGACCATTCATGAAGTTACCGTGACGCATGAAGTTGGTGTATGACATCTGCATACCATAGTTCACGTCCCAATGGCGAGTTGAAATCTGGTGCTGAATCCAAGCCTGAGCATTGTAGTAGCGGATATCGTAGTCATAACCTATGATGTCGCCCTTTGTGGCATGGTGGTTGGGATTGAGCAGGTTGTTCTGCAATTTGGGGTCGGTGGTATCGAAGTCGCGCTCATAGAAGGAGTCGATATCGTTCCAGAATTCGCCGCCGAGCAGGTCGTACACGGTCTTGTAGAAGTGAGTGTTTGAATAGTTAAACGATACGCCGCCTTGCAGTGTCTGGTGGTCATTAATACGATGATTGATGTATGAGTTGAACATCCAGGAGGTGGTATTGGTGTGACGGGCAGACAAGATGTATGAACTCTGACCCACGAGTTCGGGGTTGCGGTCAAAATTTTCTCTGTTCATCACATTGGCATAGTAAATCGCATCCCAATTTATTTGGCTTACATTTCTGTTTGTGAGCCACTGTTGGGTGACATATTCATATGTGGCAAGCTGATGCTTGTAGAGTTCCGGTTCGGTAACGGGGTCAGCCGTGGGCTTCACATATGAGGGGAGATACTTGTAATAGTCCGGACGGGGATCGGAAGAATTCGAAGTACGCTCGAATGAGGTTGTCGCATATCTGTTGGAGCGGAAGCCGATTGCGGTGTTGATTGTAGTTCCGGACTGCGGTTTCCAAATCCAGTTCATGATAGCGGAGGGGTCGAATGTATTGCGGATACGTGAAGAACGCTTCTTGCCGTTGAACCAGCCCCATGCCGGGTTGTAGAGGTTATCATCAAGCAAGTCAAACACTTCCTGATAGGAATACAGCTGAGTGGCTCTTTGAGTGGGAGCGCCCCAAGTTGTAATATTGATTGAGTGCTTCTCGTTGAAGATTTTCTGAACCGAGAGGGCGTAAGCCAAAGAGTTGTAGAAAGTACCTTCCACTACTCCTTCGGGAGCATAACGACCCATGAGGGTAGCCGACCATGCCCAACCGTCTTTGTTCACACCGGAGTTATACTGCAAGCCGGCGCGAAGCATATAGTCGGAGTTCTGGTATGTCACCATGCCGCGGAAGCCGGGGGCATACTCGGAGGCGTAAGTAGTGTAGTTGGTAGCACCGCCCACACCGCCGAAACCGAATGACACGGCTTCCGTGCCGATACCTACGGATTTATTGCGGAATGCGATCGATGTCATACCTCCCAGACCGGACCAATTGAAACGACCTGAACGTGTGTCGTTGAAATCCATACCGTTGATGTAGCCCTTCTGCATCTCGGAGTTGTAGCCGCGCATACGGAAGTACATCGGTTGGAAATTGTAAGATGCCTTGTTGTAGTAGACATTGTCGTTGGCACCTTGAATGGTGGCTACCGACTGGTTGGAACTGTCATCGTCCATGAGATCCATCTCGTCGAAGATGTAATCTGTGGCGGAGTTCATAGTCTCGTCATCGTAACCGGAGGGGGTGAGCTTGATGTTGCCAAGGTCGCGGACTGTTCCGGCGATAATGTCAACATCGATGTACTCATCGGCATAACCGGGAGCGATGATTTGCAGCACATCCTTTCCCACCTGCGCATTTGAGATGGTAAAGGAGCCTGTGGCATCGGAGATTACGAGAATGGCCTGGTCTGAAAGCAACACGTTGGCATTAGCCACCGGTTTGGACGTAACACCATCCACGAGCACACCTCGCAAGCCGGTAGCTGCGAATACCGGCAGCGACATGACGAGGCACAGGAGCAGAATTAAACGTTGTTTCATATATATTTATGTTGATTGTTATTATTGCTTGATTTCGCGGAAGAGGAAAATTTCCGTCGGGAAGTGGTCCGAATATCCGTTGATGAATGCGCCGTCGGAGAATGTGCGAAGCGGATATCCTTTATATTTGCCGTCTTGCTGACGAAGGAACTCATGATTGTGGACAATGGCGCCCTGAAACTTCAACGGGCAATTGCCTTGCTGTGTCATATTATATGAGAGCATGATTTGGTCAAACAATCCCCACCCGCCGCGATAGATATATGAGCCGATACCATCGTCGAACAGTTTCCAGAAAGGATTGAAGAACTCACCCGGAGCTACATCTGCTTCTTTCTTCTTGGCTTTCATCACTTCGGTCACAGAGCGGTTGTTGGGATAGTCGTTAAGGTCGCCCATCATGATTACGCCGATGTTGGGGTCAACGTTCAGAAGAGAGTCGGCAATCTGCTTTGTGAGAGCGGCAGCCGCCTCGCGCAGCCAGCTGCTCTGCTCTGTGCCGCCGCGGCGTGAGGGCCAGTGGTTTACGATAAACGCCACACGGTCGCCGCCGAGCAGACCAACCACACACATCTGGTCGCGTGTCTTGAAGTAAGGCAGCGAGTCAATGTGCAGACGATGGTTGGTGATACGGAGCGGGCGGAAATCCTTCGGATTGTAAAGCAAACCTACATCAATGCCGCGAGCATCGGGCGAGTCATGATGAATCACTTTGTAGCCACGTTCTTTGATTTGAGGGTCGTTAACCAAATCGTTGAGAACAGAGATATTTTCCACTTCGCTCACACCTAAGATTGCCGGACCGTGAGGAGTGGTTTTGGTCTTCATCTGTGAGATGGCATACGCCATATTGTGAATTTTCTTCCAATATTTGTCGCCGTTCCACTTTTTGGCACCTTTGGGCGAGAATTCAAGGTCGTATTTGCCATTGTTGTTAATGGTGTCGAACAAGTTCTCAAGATTGTAGAAGGCCACACCATAGACCTTCCCTTTGCGCGACTGTGCCGAAGCGGGCCACACACAAACTGTGGCAAGCATAAGCACGAGAAGTACGGGCAGAAGTCGTTTGTAATTCATATAGTTGTTAAATTTAGATTTTTCAAGATACGAGAGGGGCGTTAATATCTTATTTACAGATACTTGCATTTCAAACCCGGCATGTATGGACGCAATCCTCCCTATTCGGGCAAAAATCCACAATGCGAAATTAATTAAAAAAATGCAAACAAAACAAAAATAAATATGAAAAAATTATGAATAATGCCAAAAAACATAAAAGAAGGGCACATTATCTCGCAATAATAAGGTGAGAAATCCGGGTGTGTTGCTAAGGCCCCATCTCATAAAATCAAGGCCGGAGAATTGTGTTTTTTGTTTTTTGGCATTTTTTAAGTGTTTGTACCAAAAAAATGTGCTATATTTGCAAGCTGAATAGTTGTGTTTGTTCGCAGCTGTTTGACATTTAGTTACAATTAGAAAAATAAAAATAACAAATATAATCTAACTGGTTAACAAATCATGCAAAACAAAGGGTTTATCGGCACAATTGCTGTCCTTTTGATTTTGATTTGCGGTTTTTATATCTCTTTTTCTTTCGTATCTTCCAAGTACGAGAAACAAGCTGATGAGTATGCCGCCAAAATCGCGAAGACAACGGATGCCGCTAACAAGAAGTACACAACAGCCAGAAAAGAGTACATGGACTCTCTCGCCCAGGAGAAGGTCTATTTGGGTTACACCCTGGCTCAGGTAAGGCAGATGGAGATTGGTCTGGGTCTTGACCTCAAGGGCGGTATGAACCTCGTTCTCGAGGTCCCAACTACCGACATTATCCGAAACATGGCCAAAGATGAGGCTGCCTTGAACAAGATTAACGATGCCATTAAAAAGATACTCCCCGACGGCGAGTTCACCACTGCCGGCGTGAAGCCCTCAGACAAGGACTTCATCAATAAGTTTGCCGACCAATTTGCCGAAGGTCAACTCACTACCCTGTTTGCTCGCGAAGGCGAGTTCATGGGCAAGCTCAAAGGCAATTCCTCAAATAAAGAGGTGAGTGAGGCGCTTGCAAAGCAGGTGGACAGCCAGGTGGACGATGCTTTCAACATCTTCCGCAACCGTATCGACAAATTCGGTGTCGTTTCGCCCAATATCCAGAAACTTCAAGACAAGACCGGACAAATCCTGCTCGAGCTCCCCGGTGTGAAAGACCCGGACGAGATGTCGCGCATTCTCCAGTCTTCCGCAAACCTTGAGTTCTATGAGGTTTACAACTTTGACGAAATAGCCGGTCCGGTAAATCAGCTTAGCCAAGTCACCGCACCCACCGACAAAAAGGATAAAGACCTTATCACATTGCTCGGTGGCGGCGGTTATGCCGGGAGTCCGGTTGTAGGTCTCATTGCTCGCGATGACACCGCCAAGGTAAACCGTATCCTTGAGTCGGAAGAAGCCGCTCGTCTGCTCCCCGACGACCTCAAACTCGTGTGGGAAAACAAACCGGTGAGCGAGTCTGATCTGCAGCGCTACAAAAAGCCGGCGAAGAGCAAATTCTTCCACCTTGTAGCCCTCCGCGGTGAGCCGCAGCTTGAAGGAGATGCAATTGTAGGTGCAAGTTCCGAGCACGACAACCTCAAAGGCGAAGTGGTAAATATGGAGATGAGCGATGAGGGTGCCAACCGTTGGAGCGCAGTGACAAAAGCAAACCTCGGACGCAGCATCGCAATCGTGCTTGATGAAAACGTTTACTCATACCCCACCGTAAACTCACAAATCACCGGCGGTCGCTCCGAAATCACCGGCAACTTCACTCCGGAAGAAGCCAACGACCTTGCCAACTTGTTGAAGTCCGGTAAGATGGACGTTCAGGTACATGAGGTAAGCAAGCAGGTAATCGGTCCTTCGCTTGGTGCACAAGCTATCGAAGCCGGTTTCACATCATTCATAGTGGCTCTCGTACTTCTCATGATTTTTATGATATGCTTCTATGGTGTAGTGCCCGGTTTGGTTGCAAATATAGGATTGATACTTAACCTCTTCTTCACTCTCGGTATTCTCGCTTCTCTGCAAGCCGTGCTTACTCTTTCAGGTATTGCCGGTATTGTGCTTGCATTGGGTATGGCAGTCGATGCCAACGTGCTTATCTTCGAGCGTACCAAAGAGGAACTTAAAGCCGGCAAGAAACTGCGTCAGGCCATTTCCGACGGTTACGGCAATGCCTTCTCCGCAATCTTTGATGGTAACTTGACATCAATCATCACCGGTGTAATCCTGTTGCTCTTCGGTTCAGGCCCCATCAAGGGCTTCGCCACAACACTTATCATCGGTCTTGTATGCTCATTCTTCACAGCCGTGTTCCTGACACGCATCGCCTTCGACCTCATCACCAAGAACGGTCGTTGCGCAAACATGACATTCGCCACCGGCATCTCACGCAAGATCTTCGGCAGCACCAAGATTAACTTCATCGGCAAGAGCAAAGGAGCGATGATTATCTGGGCGGCTCTCGTGGTAGTCAGCGTGGCTTCTCTCAGCTTCCGCGGCATGAACCAAGGCATTGACTTCTCCGGTGGTCGCAACTATGTTGTGGCTTTCCAGAAAGATGTTAACACCGAAGAAATCCGTGGTCGTCTGAACGACACATTCTCCGATGCAGCCAAGAGCCATAACCTTGACCCGAACGTGGCCGTGAGCGTTATCACTATCGACAACAATCAGAAGGTACGTATCTCCACCAACTATCGCATCGCCGAGGGCAACGATCAGGAGGTTGACGCTGAAATAGGCACTCTCCTTTACAAGGCTCTCAAACCCGAGCTGACAGTGAACGGCAAGGTGATGAGCGAAGAAGACTTCAACGTGGCCAACGAGGAACTCGGTATCGTATCAGCGCAGAAAGTCGGCGCATCAGTGGCCGATGATATGCGCACCGATGCAATGCTCGCTGTGGGTATAGCCGTAATCTGTATGTTCCTTTACATATTGATTCGTTTCCACAACGTGGCATTCTCCGTGGGTGCCGTCTGCGCCGTGGCAATGACAGCATTCCTCATCATCGGCTTCTATTCAATCTGCTGGGGCTTCCTGCCCTTCTCAATGGAGATTGACCAGAGCTTTATCGCCGCCGTGCTTACCATTATCGGTTATCAGATTAACGATACCGTGGTTGTATTCGACCGTGTGCGCGAGATGCTCAAGCTCAGCCCGAAAGAAGACAAGACGCAATTGTTTAACGGCGCACTCAATGCCACCCTTACTCGTACGGTGATGACATCAGTGTCTACTCTGCTCGTGCTTCTGTGCATCTTCATTCTCGGCGGCGACACAATCCGTTCATTCACATTCGCAATGATATTCGGTGTGGCTGTGGGTACTTTCTGCTCACTCTTCCTTGCAGCCCCGGTAGCTTACAAGATTATGACACGCAAACCCAAAGCAAAGGTCAACGCTGCAGTCAAACCGGCCGGCGGCACTCGCCTCAGCCGCGGTTAACAATCGCTTAAAAAAGATACTTTATATAATACGGCTGCTGTCCACGGCAGCCGTATTTTTTTCACTCTCCTTGATGTAGTTTTCAGACATATATTTGCGTCTAAAAACATGGAAAAGAGAAATAAATAATGAGAGATAAACGAAAAGAGACGGACTTTGAGCTGATTGTGCAGCGCAACAAGTCGCTCATTTATTCAATCTGCTATATGTTCAGCCCGGACAAAGCGGAGGCTGACGACTTGTTTCAGGAAGTGTTGATACGCCTGTGGCAGGGTATAAACACATTCCGCGCCGAAAGTGCCGAAAGTACATGGGTGTACCGCATAAGTCTGAACACCTGCATATCATATCAGCGCAAGCAGAAGAAGCGCAAAGAAGCTACACATGTGCAGATTGACCCCGAATTCTTTGAGGAAGAAGAGAAGGCAAATCCGCAGATGAGCCAACTGCGCACTCGCATACAAAATCTGCCGCCGCTTGACAGGGCGATTGTGTTGATGTGGCTCGAGAATCTCCCATACGATGAAATCGGTGCAATAGCAGGCATTTCAGCTAAAGCGGTGGGAGTACGCCTCGTGCGCATCCGCGAACGCCTCAAACATTCTAATTAACTGCTTATTCTTTAATCGCTTATGAAAACTACTTCTGACAATATATTAAATCCCGAAATGAAAGAACTCGAAGCTCTGCGGTCTCAAATGGCGGAGATGCGTAAAAGGCTCAATTCGCAGCAATTGGTCTCCGACACTCTCCTGAGAGATGTAATCAAGCGGAGCACCGACTACTCACGCCGTTACTTCTACATAAAAGAGTTAATCATGGTTCCGGTCGGCATTATCTGCATCGTGATTTTGCATTTCACTGCCAATCTCCCCATATGGTTTGTGATCGCCACCACTGTAATACTCATCGCGGAGCTGCTTGCCGATTGGCAAATCACCAAGCTTGCCCGGCTCGACTACGGTACTACCCCCCTTTTGGAGATTCAACAGCGACTCACGCATCAAAAGAAGATGAGAACAAGACGTATGCTCGCCGGCATGCTGATACTTGTGGTTTGGTTGGCAGTCGGTCTTTATGTGGTGTACTATGAGATGTATCCCGTGGGGGTATCCAACGCATCGACCGTTGTACTCAAGACATTCCGTTACAGCATCGGCGGCGGAGCGGCAATCGGCGGCACAATCGGGCTGATATTCGGCCTGAGCGCATATCGCCGTATGCAGCGCGAAAACAGCCAAGCCATAGCACGCCTGCAAGAATTCACCAACTAATAGCCGCCCCTTTTCGGGTTTGATTATGTAATGCAAAAAAAATCAATTAATTTTGCATCTCGTAACCGATGCCTGAAAATCATGAATTCTAATTTTGAAAACGCACTCCCGGCGGGTACTTGTCTCTCCGGTGAGAAATGCCAATACGAAATAGTCAAAGTGCTCGGACAAGGCTCTTTCGGCATTACATACCTTGCTTCAATCCAAATCAACGGCCGTCCGGACAGCGTTGAAACATACGTTGCTATCAAGGAATTTTTCATGTCTGAAATCAACGGCAGGGATAACACTGCCGTGACTTCAAGCAACAAAGCCGGACTTTTCGACAAGTATAAACAGAAGTTCATTAAAGAGGCACAAAGCCTTGGCCACCTTGACAACAGCGGCATTGTCAAGTTGTTGGAATCGTTTGCACAGAACAATACCGTCTATTACTCCATGGACTTGATTGAGGGTGGCAGCCTTGACAACTATATCGCAAACAAGGGGCAATTGAGTGAGCGGGAAACTATGGATACCGCATCTCTAATTTTAGACGCGCTCTCCTATATGCATTCAAAAAAGATGCTCCATTTGGACTTGAAGCCCTCGAATGTAATGATGAGCAACGGCAAGCCCGTTCTTATAGACTTCGGCTTGTCCAAGCAATACGATGACAACGGCAACCCGGAGTCGAGCACTACCATAGGATCCGGCACTCCCGGGTACGCGCCTATCGAGCAGTCCAACTATGACGGCGAGGCCGGCAAAAGTCGGGTGCTGCCCGTGACAATGGACTTTTATGCTCTGGGAGCTACCATGTTCAAAATGCTCTGCGGCAAGAAGCCCCCTTTGGCCTCCGATATCCTGAACATCGGCTTTCCGAGCGAGGAGCTGCAACGCAAGGGGGTGTCAGCCCGTATGCAAGGTATAGTCAAAGCCTTGATGCAGCCCCTTTGGAAAGACCGTCCGCAGACCGATGATGCTGTCAGGGAATTATTCAGCAACCCTGACACCCCCACCTCCGGCGAAGAAACGGTTATTATCACGGACGAAGGTGACGCCGCGCAGAAGAAATCCAAGACACCGGCAATAATCATCAGTGTAATTATTGCTCTGTTGCTCTGCATAATAGCAATAATCGCTTATAATCGCTTCGGCCGAAGCAATTCGGACAGCGACAAAGACTACATGGCCGAAGCCGAGAGCACCGACACGGCAGACAGCAACCTCACTGCAGAAGAAGAGCCGATAGTCCCCGAAGGCCCGGAAATCAAATACTTTGTTAAAAACAGAGAGGATTTTGAAAATGCCTTGCTTTGTGCATATGTAGACGGAGATGAGAAAACAATTGGCATCCAAAACAATCTCTTTGACGGTTACTGTTTCGGTTATATGGACGTTGAAGCACAAGAGGATTTTAACGGAGACGGCGTTATTGATGCACTTGTAAGCGACATCAATCCGGGCAGCGGCGGCGGTTCGGGACGAATGTTCGTAACTTATAACACTGATACCAAACAATTTGAGAAAAGTGAGGTGTTTAAGGAATATTCCTTTTATGAAGTTGAGATTACCGACTTGGGCAGAGAGAAAGTCGTGGACTTCATTTTAACAGACTTGGGCAAAAAAATAGTGAAAGAAAGGTTTGCGTTCAGAAATGGCCATGCCGTATCAATAGCTGTACCCAAAACAGCCTCACCCTCATATACCATCTTAAAGTCTGTTGATATGGACGACTGGGGCGACCATGACTCTTTCTATTTTGACCTCAACGACGATGGAGTGGAAGAAAAAATCGAGTCTACCGGTGCATATCATGCCGGTAGAGATTTTGAATTTTATATGAATGGCAACAGATATGAGTTTTTTGTCGGCGCAAATTGGGGTGCCGGCACACTCCGAATTCTCAAGTCCAAGACAAACGGAATGCACGATATTATTTCGGAGCAAGAGGCAAGAACGCTATATAAATGGGAAGGCGATACCTACGTCACACACGATTTCGACTGAACATAAACGGCTATAATTTGGTTATTTCAGATATATTGACTACTTTTGCGGAAATTCAGAACTTAATAACCCAAAATTATAAAACTATTATGAAACTTTTCAAGGCTTCAATCGCAGTTGCGCTGTGCGCAGGTCTGTTCGTATCAAGTTGTAATATGTCCAACACCGGCAAAGGCGCCCTCATCGGCGGCGGCAGCGGCGGTGCAGTAGGTGCAGGTATAGGTGCTCTCATCGGCGGCGGCAAAGGTGCTGCCATCGGTTCCGGTATCGGTGCTGCCGTAGGTGCCGGAGCAGGCGCTCTCATCGGAAACAAGATGGACAAACAGCAGAAGAAACTTCAAGAAGAACTCGCCAACGCAAAAGTTGAGCAAACCACCGATGCCAACGGTCTGCAGGCAATCCGCGTGACCTTCGACGGCGGTATCCTCTTCCCCACAGGCAAATGGACTATCAATAAAGGTGCACAAGCCGAGCTCAAGCAATTCGCAGAGTCTTTGCAGCAGAACCCCCTCACCGATGTGGCTATCGTAGGTTACACTGACAACACCGGCTCAATGAGTGCCAACGAGAAAGTCAGCACCAACCGCGCAGACGCCGTCAAGACATTCCTTTACAACAACGGTGTAGCCAACTCACGCATGACAGCCAAGGGCCTTCCCATGCAGGACTATGTAGCCAGCAACGACACCGAAGCCGGACGCGCACAGAACCGCCGCGTGGAAATCTACATCTACGCTTCCAAAGACATGATCAAGGCAGCCGAAGACGGCACCCTGAAATAAAACCGACAATCCAATGTATCTCCCTCGGATATTCACAAAAAAAGGTGTGCGTTGGCACACCTTTTTTTGTGAATATCCGGTTTCAGTATTGCTCGGAGGGGGCGGGGAAGTCGCCGGACTTCACGTCGGCTACGTAGTTGCGCACGGCGGTGTCCATAACTTCGGCGAGGTTGGCGTAGCGGCGCAGGAAGCGCGGTGAGAAGCCGGTGTTTATGCCAAGCATATCGTGCATCACAAGCACCTGACCGTCACAACCTCCCCCGGCACCTATGCCTATTGTCGGTATTGTCAGCTCCTTGCTTACACGCTCGGCCAATGCTGCCGGAATTTTTTCAAGCACAATGGCGAAACAGCCGATTTCTTCCAGCAACTTCGCATCGGAGATAAGTTTATCAGCTTCCGCATCTTCGCGGGCACGCACGGTATAAGTGCCGAATTTGTTGATACTCTGGGGTGTCAGACCCAAGTGTCCGCACACGGGTATTCCGGCGCAAAGTATGCGCTCGATACTTTCGCGTATCTCGGAGCCGCCTTCCATTTTAACAGCCTCGGCATGACTCTCTTTCATGATACGCACAGCGGAGGCCAAGGCTTCTTTGGAGTTACCCTGATATGTGCCGAAAGGCAAATCCACCACCACGAGAGCGCGTTTCACTGCTTTCATCACCGATTTGCCGTGGTATATCATCTGATCCAAGGTTATGGGCAGAGTGGTTACATTGCCGGCCATTACATTGGAGGCGGAGTCGCCCACGAGTATTACATCAATACCGGCCGCGTCTATAATGCGCGCGCACGAATAGTCGTAAGCGGTGAGCATTGAAATTTTCTCGCCGCGCTGTTTCATTTCGATAAGGCGGCGTGTGGTCACTTTGCGAGTGTTGTCTATCGTATTTGTTGACATGGTTCTTTATAGCTTGTTTAATAAAAAATGTGAATGTCAGGGCGGTGTATTTTTGAGCTGATTTGGCTTGTCTTGTAGGGAGCAATGCGAGCATTGTGACCGGAAAGACGAGTCAAAGCAGCCCAAAAGACGCCGGACATTAACATTTCTTTATTTTTCATAATTTTTAATCATTTTGAAGAGCAAATTTATTAGAAAATGGAGGTTGTCTCGCAGCTGCGCCCCTGACGTTCACATTTATTATTAAACAAGCTCTTAATCTTTGTTATACCTATTCCGGGGGAGTCATTCAATGTCACTTTCCCGTCTACTATTTTCATTCCGGTGAAAATATCATTTGAGATAAGCAAATTGCCGTCAAGGTCAGCCCAATCGGCCAAGGGTGCGAGCTGTGCTGCCGCCGAAACGGCACATGATGTTTCAGTCATACAGCCAATCATAACCTTCATGCCCAAAGCGCGTGCGAGAACGGCCATTTTGTACGCTTCATGCATGCCGGCACATTTCATCAGCTTGATATTGACACCGTCATAGCTTTGCGCCAATGCCGGGATGTCGGCAATTGTCTGTACCGCCTCATCGGCTACTATAGGCAGGGGGGAACGCTCTTTGAGCCACGCATGGCTCTTGAAGTCGGTCTTGCTCATTGGCTGTTCTACAAACAATACGTTTTTATCTGCAAGCCAAAGGATATTGTCAAGGGCTTCTTCACGAGTCTTCCATCCTTGATTTACATCTACGCAAATGGGGCGGTCAGTGCGTGCACGAATAAGCCTGATGAGTTCCCGGTCGCCCGGCACACCCATTTTTACTTTGATTACATTATACGGTTCAGCCTCCGAGAGCTTCCGTTCTATCTCATCGGGAGAATCGACAGATACGGTGAAAGAGGTCATTGGAGCATTTTCGGGATTGAGCCCCCATATTTTATACCAAGGCTGCTGCATGAGCTTGCCGGAGAGGTCATGCAGTGCTATATCCACGGCAGCTTTTGCAGCACGATTGCCGGGAGCAATAGAGTCCATATATACGTGTATCTCTTCAAGGGCAAAAGGGTCGGAAAGTCGTTCCGGGTCAATCTTTGAGAGGAAAGAGGTGACAGACTCCACACTCTCGCCCAAGTAAGGGGGCATAGATGCTTCCCCATAGCCGGTTATGGAGTCCAGAGTAATCTCGACCTGCACACCGGGAGTGACGGTGCGCGACATCGCTGCGAGATTAAAAGCATGCTTGAGCTTCAACTCGTATGGATAAAACTTGAAAGTCACTGCACTGACACACAATACGATAGCGACCCATAGAGAGGCCGCCGCGATTAAACGTTTCATATTCAATCATCAATAAAACGCTGCAAAGCTACAAATAAATTTTGACATATATACTATTTTTGGGCTTTGTGGAATTTACGGTTTAGTTGCATCGAGCAGGACGGTGCAGGCGTCTTCAAGCAGGTCAAGCACGAGTTCAAAACCGGAGGCTCCTTCGTAATAAGGGTCGGGCACGGAGTAATAGTAAGGGTGCTGACGACAATAATCTATCATGCGTACTATTTTCTTTTCATCATCGGCGGTTGGAGCCATACGGCGCAGGTTCTCGTAGTTGGAGTCATCCATGGCCACTATGATGTCAAAATCCTCGAAATCGGATGCGTGGACAGGGCGAGAGCGGTGAGTAAGTGTATACCCACGGCGAGCGGCGTGTACGCGCATACGCTTGTCCGGCAGTTCTCCGGCATGGCCGGCATATGTCCCGGCGGAGTCCAACAAGTACCGGTCGGAAAGGCCGGCCGCATCAACCATTTGTTGCATCACGCCCTGAGCAGCCGGGCTGCGGCATATATTGCCGAGGCATACGAACAAGATGCGCACTTTGTCAGTTTTATTTGCTTTCATATTTGTAAATCAGGGAGTTATAAATGAGTTTGGCAGTGGTGTCGGTGGCTACCGATGTGCCGAGCCGTCGCCTCATATTTTTATATCCGGCAATCTGTCGGTCTCTTTCGGGGCTGTCTGTGAGCAGTGGTTTCAAGTGAGTTGCTATTGAATCTACGGTACATCTATGCACGAGCAACTCCGGCACTATGGCACTGTCTACAATCAGATTCGGCAGACTTACATACTTGACTTTCAGTAACTTCTCCATAATTTTATAAGACAGTGCATTTCCATTGGCACGGTAACAGACTACCTGAGGCGTACCCAACAAAGCTGTCTCTAAAGTGGCAGTGCCGGAAGTCACCAATGCAGCACGAGCATGCTTCATAAGTACATGAGTACTTCCAAATACGACATTCAGCCCCGGATATTGTGCTATTTCGCGATAAAATTTTGAGGGTATGGAGCTTGCACCGCCTACTATTATCTGATAATCGGGGAAACGCTTGGCTGCCTCAATCATAAACGGCAGATTGTTCTTCACCTCGCCCCGGCGACTTCCGGGTATCAGTGCTATAATCGGGCGTTCGTCTACTATGCCGTGCCTTTGAAGAAAGTGTTTCAGGGAAGGGGTATGCGAAATCACCTCGTCCATTTCCTGCACCGACGGATTGCCTGCATATTTCACCGAATAGTCATGTTTCTTATAGAAAGCTGTTTCAAAGGGGAGGATGGAATACATGGAGCTGACATATCGCTTGATGCTCTTTACTCGCCATTCCTTCCAAGCCCACACCTTGGGCGATATGAAGTAATGCACCGGAATGCCGAGGCGAGAAGCCGTTTTTGCCACTTTGAGGTTAAAACTCGGATAATCAACAAGGATTAGCGCATCAGGTCTCCACTCTTGCAGCAAGCGCCGAGCAAGACGCAAATGCCCCAAAAGTGCAGGCAGATGCCGTATCACTTCGCTGAAACCCATTACGTTCATTTGGTCGCAATGCACCTCGGGGGCGCGGTCAGCCTCAAGGCTCATCTTCTCGCCTCCGAAGAAGCGAAATTCGGCCTCCTTGTCTAATTTTTTAATGGCGGCAATCAGCCGCGAGGCATGCAAATCGCCGCTCACCTCGCCCGCTATTATAATATACTTCATAATTATGTAACGCGAAATATTAATCTAAAAGTATGTTAATGATAATATATTTCCGTTTTAAAGCGTTTAACTATTATGAAACAGATGCATTCCATACTCTTGGCTATTGCCGCAGTGGCAGGCCTGTCGTTCGTCTCTTGTATCAGCGACGACTTCACCACTTCAAGCACTGATGTACTCACTTTCTCTACTGACACTCTATCGTTTGACACCGTATTCACTGACCTCGGCACTCCGACAGCGCGCCTCAAAGTGTACAACCGTGCAAAGAAGTCACTGAATATCACCTCAATATCCATGGCTGAGCCGAACTCTAAATTCCAAATGAATGTGGACGGCATGAGCGGCACCTCGTTTCATGACATTGAAATCCGAGGGGGAGATTCAATCTTCATCTTTGTTGAATGCAAGCTGCCGATTGCCGACTGCAATGCTCCGCAACTCACTACCGACAAGATTCAGTTCCTGACCAACGGGGTTCAGCAGAGTGTAGTGCTTGAAGCATGGGGGCAGAACGTCACTCGGCTGCGCAATATGCGTATTACCGAAGACACCCGTTTCCTTGCCGAACAACCTATTGTGGTGTTTGACTCACTTATCGTGGAGCCGGGAGCCACCCTAACCATAGACCCCGGAGCGCAAATTCTGTTTCACGACAAAGCCACCCTCACAGTACGCGGCACTCTGAACGCCATCGGCGCACCGGGTAAGATGATTGCCCTGCGCGGCGACCGGTTGGACAATGTCCTTCCCGATGTGGGCTACGACATCATGGCCGGGCAATGGGGAGGTATCAGCATTGCCCCGGAGAGCTTCGGCAACCGTATGGAATATGTAGATATGCGCTCCACAGCGTTCGGTCTGCGTGTTGACTCTACAGGAAACACCGACACGCAGAAGTTGCTCCTGCTCAATTCGTGGCTGCACAACTCTCAAAGCACGGTGTTGGACGTCTCCCACGCCAACGTCTCTGCTCTGGGTTGCTGCTTCTCGGAGGCCGCCGACCATGTAGTGAGCCTCAACAGCGGTATATACGATTTCACGCAATGCACCTTCTCCAACTATTACCTGTTCTCGGCACCATACGCTTCAATCATCGGATTGTATAACGTGCTTCCCTCCGAAGAGAGCACCTCTCCGCTCATAGCCGCCTCTTTTAACAATTGCATTGTATACGGCCTTGCGGCGGATTTGAACATGCCGGACCTCACCAACTCGAATGTCTACTTCCGCAACACCCTTTTCCGCTCTGCCGGCAACGATGATGCCAACTTCATCTCATGCCTGTGGGATGCCGACCCTCTCTTCTACACAGTGCGCAACGACTATATCTTCAACTATCGCGTAAAGCCGGACTCCCCGGCTATCGGAGCGGGAAATCCCGCGTTCGTCACACCGCTTTGCCGCTTTGATATGGACGGAACAGACCGCTTGCAGCAAGGCGCACCAACACTCGGAGCCTACCAATTTGTACCCCCGAAAGAAGATTGACAATATTTTTGCGTCTGTGCAATTCATTGACTACTAATTGCTTGCAGTTTTATATTCATTTTTTGCAAAAAAATCATTGTCTTTTTGCAAAAATATTATAAATTTGTAGACGCTAAAACACGATAGATTTGTTTTCATACGATTTTGAGATATTAATTCTCAATCAAGGCATTTGATTAGGAATACACACGTCCGATTAACTTTCGTGAGAAAGCCGGACAGTAAAGTTTGGTTAAAAGGGTCGGCTGATGCGTGAGCATGAAAAGATCCGCGATTGGTAAAAACCAATCGTGTTACAATGTTTGGTTAAATAATGGTAAACTTTTCCGGTGCGTGCACCGGCCTGGAAGGGAGCCGCAACATTCCCCGGCAGGAAAAAACATAAACGGTGGTATGTCCGCGAGGATATACCATCGTTTCTTTTATTGCTTTCGCCGAAGCCGGGCATACACGGTAGTGCGGAGCTTGCCGACATATTGTACCGGGGTATTTACCACTGACGACCTCGGGAAAGAACAGCAAAGCAGCCTCGTGTGCATTAGTTCTATATATGTTGGCTGTGATTACAGTAAATCGGTGTGCTTTGTACACGTGGGTGGTACGCGATATATCTATCCCATATGGGGGTGTTGGAAAATTTGGGGTGTATATGCTATTGATATTACCTTGAGATTGTCCCTCCGGGACTCATCTGTCCGATTAGCAAGCACTCCCCTGACTCACGCCAGGGGTTAATCGTGATTTCGTCCTCCGGGGACACGTAATCGGGTGGCATTGCACACGTTGGTTGGGGGTGCACGCGGTTGTTGGGGGGGGCGCGATATATCGCGCCCGTACCCGGGATATAGAGCGTATATTGATCTGATTTATTGAGATAAAAAAGGAAGCCGTCGGGCGGACAGCTTCCTTGCTTATTGCGGGTATAGTTGAGGTTACTCTTTGCATTTGGCGGCGATGAACTGGCGGTTCATGCGGCCGATGTTGTAGAGTTTGATTTGCTTGGGGCACTCAGCGGAGCAAGCACCGGTGTTGGTGCAGTTACCGAAGCCGAGTTCGTCCATGCGTGCCACCATGGCGCGTACGCGACGGTCTGCCTCAACCTGACCTTGCGGCAGGAGTGCAAACTGGCTCACCTTGGCTGACACGAAGAGCATTGCGGAGCCGTTTTTACAAGCGGCAACACAAGCACCGCAGCCGATGCAGGTAGCGGAGTCCATAGCCTCATCGGCAGCAACCTTGCTGATTGGTATTGCGTTGGCATCCTGAGCACCGCCGCAGTTGAAGGATACATAACCGCCGGCTTGCTGGATTTTATCGAACGCGTTACGGTCTACCATGAGGTCTTTAATCACGGGGAAAGCGGCTGAACGCCAGGGTTCCACTGTGATTGTCTCGCCCTCGGCGAAGCGGCGCATATAGAGCTGGCAAGTGGTAGCACCGGTAGCCGGCCCGTGGGGGTGTCCGTTGATATAGAGTGAACACATGCCGCAGATACCCTCGCGGCAGTCGTGATCGAATACTATGGGTTCCTGTCCTTCCTCAATCAGACGTTCGTTGAGGATGTCGAGAGTCTCAAGGAAAGAAGTGTCGGGAGTAGTCTCTACATCGCGGTATGTAATAAAACCGCCTTTCTCCTTAGGGCCGGCCTGACGCCACACCTTGAGGTTGACTTTCATTATATTATCTGCCATTGTTTTAGATTCTTAAAGGGGGTTTTATGATTTGTAGTTACGAGTCTGAACCTTGATTGCTTCATAGTGCAAGGGTTCTTTGATGAGCTCGGGAGCTTTCTCATCGTTGCCCTGATAGTCCCAGCAAGAGACATAGAAGTAGTGCTCGTCATCACGCTTGGCCTCACCTTCGGGAGTCTGATACTCTTCGCGGAAGTGGCCGCCGCAGCTTTCGTTGCGGTTGAGTGCATCGTAAGCGATGAGTTCGCCCATGGTGATGAAGTCTTTCAGACGGAATGCCTTGTCAAGCTCGATGTTCATGCCTTCGGCTTTGCCGGGGATAAACAAGTCTGTCTCGAAGACTTTGCGGATTTCCTTGAGTTTGCCGAGGGCCGTCTCAAGACTTTCCTTGGTGCGAGCCATGCCGACATATTCCCACATGATGTGGCCGAGTTCCTTATGGATTGAGTCAACGGAACGTTTACCCTTGATGTTCATAAGGTCTCTCTCTGTCTTGATGCAGCTTTCTTCGGCAGCGTCAAATTCGGGAGTGTCGGTGGTGAAGTGAGGCACTGTAATCTGGTCGCTCAGATAGTTCTGAATAGTGTACGGGAGTACGAAGTAACCGTCGGCAAGACCCTGCATAAGTGCGGAAGCACCGAGGCGGTTTGCACCGTGGTCGGAGAAGTTACATTCGCCGATTGCGAACAAACCCTTTACGGAAGTCTGCAGCTCATAGTCTACCCAGATACCACCCATTGTGTAGTGGATAGCGGGGAAGATCATCATCGGGTTGTAGTAGTTCACACCGTTGATTGTATTAGCGAGCTGACCGGGGTTAACGTCGGTGATTTCCTCATACATATCGAAGAGGTTGCCGTAACGCTGACGAACCACGTCAATGCCAAGGCGGTTGATAGCCTCAGAGAAGTCGAGGAAGACAGCAAGTCCGGTGTTGTTCACGCCGAAGCCGTGGTCGCAACGCTCTTTGGCAGCACGAGAAGCCACGTCGCGAGGCACGAGGTTACCGAATGCCGGGTAGCGGCGCTCCAGATAGTAGTCGCGCTCTTCTTCGGGAATGTCGGAGCCCTTCTTGGTACCGTTTTGAAGAGCTTTTGCATCTTCAATATTCTTGGGCACCCAGATGCGGCCGTCGTTACGCAGAGACTCTGACATGAGGGTCAGCTTGGACTGCTTGTCGCCGTGTACCGGAATACAAGTGGGGTGAATCTGAACGTATGCGGGGTTTGCGAAGTATGCACCTTTGCGATAGCAAGCCATTGCTGCACTTACGTTGCAGGCCATTGCGTTGGTGGACAGGAAGTAAGTGTTTCCGTAACCACCGGTGGCGATAACTACGGCGTGAGCGGCGAAACGCTCGAACTTGCCGGTAACGAGGTTCTTGGCGATGATACCGCGAGCGCGTTCAATGCCGTCTTTGTCTTTGATAAGCACTACATCGTGCATCTCATAGCGGTTGAAGCTCTTCACTTTGCCGGCCTCAATCTGGCGGTTGAGGCTTGAATAAGCACCGAGAAGGAGCTGCTGGCCGGTCTGACCTTTTGCGTAGAATGTACGGGAAACCTGCGCACCGCCGAATGAACGGTTGGCCAACAGACCTCCGTATTCGCGAGCGAAAGGCACACCTTGAGCCACACACTGGTCGATGATATTGTTCGACACCTCGGCCAGACGGTAAACGTTGGCTTCGCGAGCGCGATAGTCACCACCCTTTACAGTATCATAGAAGAGGCGATAGATTGAGTCGCCGTCGTTCTGATAATTCTTGGCAGCGTTGATACCACCCTGAGCGGCGATGGAGTGAGCGCGGCGCGGACTGTCGGATATGCAGAAGTTGAGGACATTGAAGCCGAGCTCTGCAAGAGTTGAAGCTGCGGAAGCACCGGCGAGACCGGTACCTACAACAATAACATCAAGGCGACGCTTGTTGGCGGGGTTCACCAATTTCTGATGAGCCTTATAGTTGGTCCATTTCTCTGCGACAGGACCCTCGGGGATTTTGGAATCCGCCGGATTCATTACTTTAACTTTGTTTTCTGTAGTTTCCATATCGTGAGAAAATTAGTAGGGCATTTCACCTTGCATCTGTTGGCGGTATTTGAGCTGCTCAACACCTTGCATTATTTGATCCTTAATAACTTCTTTCTGATTGTTGATGCTTTCAATCTGCGCCTTGAGTTCATCGGAAGCCGGGTCAAGAGCCTCGAATGTTTTGGCTGCGCTTTCAAGAGCGGGGATAAACTCTTTCATGTTGGCATACTCTGTCTGAAGCTCGGCAACGCCTTTGATTGCGTTTTGATATTCCGGAGTTTCGTATACGCCGAACACGATACCACCCTGAGCGGCGGTTACGCGTACTTGCTCGGAAGCGGTTTTGAAATCAGCATTAGCCAACTGCTCGATCATGGGCTTCATTGAAGCATCTGCATGTTTTGTCAAGCTGTTGATAATCATTTCCTGATACTGACCGCGGAGAGCCTCATCGGTGAGGTAATATTTGCGGTTTGCATTGAAAGTGAACACACCGATTTGGATGAAGAAGAGCACCATCACAATGCCTACCCAGCATTTGCCGATGCATTTGAGGCGCGGAATCCAAGTGGTGTTGTCCCAACCCACTGACTGGAACATTGACCAGAAACCATGGTTGAGGTGGAACCAGAGGGCGATGAAACCGATAGCGTAGCATACGGGAGTTACCCAGCAAGAGAAGGCTTCCTGCAGGAAGAGAGTGCCGGCGGCAGCGGGGAACTCACCCTCGCAGCCAAGCACCTCAACGAGCTGCATTTTAGCCCAGAACTGGTACATGTGTACGCAAAGGAAGGCTACTACCACGATGCCGAGCACGAGCATATTCTTTGAGGACCACTCCACAGTTTTGGGGCGAACCTCAACTGAATAGCGCACGTTACCGCGAGCCTTGCGGTTCATCACAGTGAGCCAGCAGGCGTAGATAATGTGAATGAAGATGAGCAGAGCCAGTCCGGCGGAGGCAATCAGGGCATACCAATTTGCGCCCAGAAACTCGCAGACGGCGTTGTAAGCCGTGGGCCAGAAAATGGCGACGCTGTTCATCAAGCAGTGAAAAGTTACGAATAGGACGAGTGCTGCGCCCGTAAGGGCCATAATGAACTTACGTCCTACAGATGAGCTTGTTAACCACATAGCGTTGTCTGTTGTTTAGGGTTAGTTAATTATTTTTGTTATTTTAATTTCCATGGTCAGACGAACGGCGGCTACACGTCCGAGGCTTATTGCCGACATCCGTAATATCGTGCAAAATTAGTGAAATTTCACCAAAGTTCAATAATATTCACATGATTTTTTAAGGGGGTATGTGATTTTTTTGTAACTTTGCATTTTGACAGGCGGAGTTATGGAGAAGATTATGCAGTATATGTGGCAGTGGCGGCTTTATGGAGAGTCGGACCGGCAGCTTGTGGACGGGCGGTCGCTGCGGATTGTGCACCCGGGTACTCTGAATACGAGTTCGGGGCCGGACTTCTTCAATGCGCGTGTGGATATTGACGGCATGGCCTGGGCCGGGAATGTGGAGTTGCATCTGAAAGCATCAGACTGGCATCGGCATGGCCATGACAAGGATTTGGCGTATGACTCTGTGATACTGCACGTTGTCAGTGTTTCCGACACTCATGTGACACGCTCAGACGGGTCGGGTATTCCGCAACTTCTGTTGCCGTTTAACGAGCAGACGGCTGAACAATACAGCGCGTTGTGCCACAGTTCGAAGCCTATACGATGTGCATCGTGGATACGGGATATGCCGCGTCTGAATATGCTTGACTGGCTTGAGCGTGCGGGCATGGAGCGGCTTGAGGAGAAGAGCGAGCGGTTGAAAGGATATATCGATGGTGCCGGAGGCGACTGGTCGCAAGGGCTGTTTGTGGCGTTGGCTCGTGCGTTGGGGTTCGGACTTAACAGTGAGCCTTTCGAGCGATTGGCGCGTTCGCTGCCACTGAATATAATCGGCTTTCATTCCGATTCACTGTTTGAGCTTGAAGCTCTCTTGTTGGGGTGCGCAGGACTGCTGACAGCGGCACGTCCGGAAAAGGAAGACAGTTATTATTTCGCCTTGCGAGAGGAGTTTCTGTTTTTGGCGCACAGATATTCCCTCACCCCACTGCCGGCATCGGTATGGCGAATGTCCGGCACACGCCCGGGGAATATGCCGCATAGAAAGTTGGCTTTCTTGGCACGACTGCTTCAGCGAGTGCAGTCACTGTTTTCGGAAATGATTGAGGCACAGGCCGATGTCGAGAAATTAATGAGCCTGTTTGATGTGGAGTTTGACGGATATTGGGAGCACCATTTTACTTTTGGACCGGCCACTGCCCGAAGCTACAAAAAGGCTGTGAGTGAGGATATGGCCGCAGTGTTGCTTATAAATGTTGTCGCTCCTCTTTATCATGCGTATGGGGTGTACCGCGGTGATTATTTGCTTGAAGAGCTTGGAGAAGCACTGTGGCGCAAGTTGCCGGCCGAGCGCAATTCAGTGATGAAAATGTGGGATGACGTAGCCGGTTTTCAGCCGGCTGACGCATTTGAGAGTCAAGCACTTCTGCATATCAAGCGGCAATACTGCGAACGCGGCGAGTGCTTGCATTGCCGCATGGGACACAAGCTGCTAAGGGCTACTTGCGGGTCATCTCGAACGTCATGCCGTCGTGTGTAAGCACTGCGGTGCGGTCGCCGGTTCTTGTTATGTCGGCAATCGGGTTGTCGGCAAAGTTATATACCTTATAGCCATCGGCTGTTTGGCGCAACTTCATTGAATTCCATGCCCCCTGATCAAGATACCAGAGCGTGTGCTGTTGGCCGTTTTGGCCTATACACAAATCCGCATTAAGAACCGACTGCCCGTCCGGGCCTTTTATGTGCCATGTCTCAATTGGAGCGCTGTTCATCACATTGTCGGAGCGCAACGAAGAGCTCAGCCTTATGCTTACCGGCTTTTGGTTCTTGCCCCACCGGCCGGAGTAGTTAAAGCCATCGGAAGTGGTCAGCAACAGAGGGGTTTGCGTGTGGTCTTTCACCTGAGTGAGGGTCATATCCAGAGTACCGTCGGTGAGCATTCGTCCGCTCAGAGAGAATTGCAGATTATAAAGCACATTCCAGTAGGTACCGCTCAGGTTGCCGTTCTTGTCAGCAGTCAATTCCATGGAAATGGAGGCATCTCCGTTTGTACCTTGACCGAAAAGGCGACCCGGTTTTCCGGCGGTGAGTTGCCCCTCGGCTTCCTCTTCCGCAAGAGCGTTTTCTTCGGAAATCATGTCTGCGCGAGGCTCATTCAGCCTGTCGTCCGAGACTTTGCGGAGCGGGCGTTCATAGCGGTTGCCGTCTTCATAATCATCATCGGTAGTGGAGCCGTTCTTGTCTGTCATAAGATACAGAGCCACAGCCACTCCGGCGAGGATAGCTATCAGGACACAGCCCACCGTGAGCCATATTTTGTTGCTGTCGGTACGGCGGCGAGGCGGTTTGTTATTTTGTCTTTCCGGGGAGTTGCTACCGCGAGGGAAGGCGAATTTTGTATCTTCTGAATGGTCGTTCATATCAAAACTATTCTCTAAAATAAACTCGTTTTACACGTGGGGAGATTGAGGTGAGCACTTCGTATGGAATTGTGTCAAGCACTTGCGCGAGACGGTCAACCGACATATTTTCGCCGAAGATTTCAACCGAATCGCCCGGCTTGCAGGGCACATCGGTTACATCAATCATACAGGCGTCCATGCAAATGTTTCCTACCGTGGGGCACTCCCGTCCGTTAATCAGCACCCGAATATGTCCGTTGCCGAATTTGCGGTTCATACCATCGGCATAACCGATTGGTATAGTGGCAATTCGGGAGTTTCTTGTCAGCACACCGCGGCGTGCATATCCGATAGTTTCACCTTTCTTGCGTTCGCGCACCGCAATAATCACAGTGCGCAAAGTGCTTATCGGCGAGAGGGGCTTTTCCATTTCCGGGGGGAGGGTGTTCACGCCATAAAGGCCTATGCCGAGCCGGGCGAAGTCGTAATGGTGAGTGCGGCCATATCGGAGTATTCCGGCAGAATTCAGCACATGGCGCTTTATGGGGTAAGGCATGGCTTTGATTATCGTGTCCGTGTATTCGCGGAAGCGGGTGAGTTGCAGCTCGGTGTAATCGTCCATGTCGGGGCAGTCGGCAGTGGCCAAGTGCGAGAAGAGAGTAGCGGCTCGTACGGTGTCCGTATTCTGCAATATTTCAATAAGTTTCGGCAAATCCTCGCAACAAAACCCCATTCGGTGCATTCCGGTATCGAGCTTGATGTGCAGCGGATATTGCTTCACCCCGCATTTGTCGGCCTCACGGATAACATCGTACAACATTCCGAAATCATAGATTTCCGGTTCAAGTTGTCCGGCAAACATGGCGCGATAGTTCACCACTTTGGGGTTCATCACCATAATGGGCATTGTGATGCCGGCACGGCGCAGCTCCAGACCCTCATCAAGCACGGCAACGGCCAGATATGATGCACCCTGACTCTGCAAAGTCTTGGCAATTTCAAGCGAGCCGGCACCGTAAGCGGCGGCTTTTACCATGGCAATCAAGCCGGTAGATGCCGGCAAATGAGAGCGAAAATAGTTGAAATTGCGCACTATTGCATCAAGATTTACTTCCAGTACGGTTTCATGAGTGCGAGCCTCAAGATTGTGCAGAATGTCGTCAAAACCGAATTCCGGTGCCCCTTTTATCAGAACGAACTCATTGGTAAAGTCGGAGGTGGAGAGGCTTTGCATCATTGAGCGGGTGTCCGGGAAGAAGAGAGAGTCTGCCGTGAACAAATCCCGACACGAACAAAGCTGCTTCCCAACGCCTATGAAACGCTTGATACCGGCCTCCGTTACAGCATCGGCCACCTGTTTGTATGCTTGGTGAGGATCGCTTTCCGGGGCGAGATAAAGGTCGGAAAGAATCAGAACCGGGGTGCGAGAATCCTGTGCACCGGCAATGCGGCGATGCATGAAATCGAGGGCAAAATTCAGAGAATCAATGTCGGCGGTGAAGGCATCATAAGCGAGCAGGCAGCCGTTGACACCATCGCTCACATTGATGCGTGTCGCAATGTCGCGAATACGTCGCATGCCGTAAGCAATGCGCCCGGGTTCATACCCCAATGCGAGCATGGTGGCTATGACGGTTGCCGCATTCTCTTCGGCATGTTCGGAGTCGGTGGCTATTTCCGCACTTTCCGGCTGACCCTCATATATATAGTTAATCTTCAGCCGACCTTCTGCCGGACGCTCATAGCTCGTGACATATACAGCTGCCTGAGGGTCTAACTTACTCCAACCCACCATTGCGGATGAAGTTGCGTATGGCATTAAAGCATTGGCAAGTTCCTTATTATCAAGTGGGAATACTATTACAGAGGCACCCTCAGCGAGCTTTGCCTTTTCTCTTGCCTTTTCTTGCAGAGAGGAGAAGCCCTCGGCATGGTCATCTCCCAGACCTGTGAATACGGCAATTCCGGGAGCTATCATTTCGGCGAGAGTCGGCATCTCACCGGTACGCGAAATTCCGGCCTCGATTAATGCGATCTTAGTGTCGGGGGTAATTGCCGTCAACGATAGAGGAACGCCGATTTGAGAATTATAGCTGCGAGGGGAGCGGACTACCCCGGGCTCCGGCAGTAAGGCGGCATTGAGCCATTCCTTAACCACCGTCTTGCCGCGAGAGCCGGTAATTCCGACTACTCTGCCGCCGGGGCTCATTGATTTCCGACACTCACTGCCGAGGCGCTGCAATGCTCTCAAAGGAGAGTTGACTAAAAGAAACGCGGCCTCGGGGAAATGTCCTTCCGGGATATTGTTTACCACAAAGGCTCTCACCCCTCGCCGGTAAAGGTCGGGAATATATTTGTGTCCATCGCTGCTGGGAGTGGTGAGGGCGAAAAACAGTGAGGACGCATCGGTATGAAACGAGCGTGAGTCGGTAAGGAATGTGTCTATGCACATTGATGAAAGTTGAGCTGCTTCGGTTTGTGAAACAATCTCAGCACCAATTACTTTTGCAATTTCAACTAAACTCTCTTTCATTTTTTGTCAAACAAACTCTTAGTATCTTTCGGGGTCAAAAATGATGTGGTGTCAGGCGCCGGTATGGGGTGTAACACATTGAGCATGTGGCTCAGGCGATAAGTCAAGAAGCGTCTGAACGGCTTGCGCAGGGAGTTGCGGTAGCGCTCAATATCTTTTAATGCCTTTATGCGGTCGGACTTCAGCGTCTCCCCCTTTTTCTTCAACTCGGGACGACCGAGGGTAGAGGATATATTCATATATGTCTCCGCAGCCATAATCCCTTCATCGGCATAACGCGGCACACGGCGAATACCATACACCTCGGAGTTAAGAGCGACGGACTGATACGGCACCATAGCCTCCGGCATCTTACTCTCCACGAGTTCAAGCAATTGCAGGGCAATTTGAGCATCTCCTTTACTTCCGGTGACAGACAAGTCTTTCGCACTCTCCGTGAGCACGGAACGCACAAGGGCGAGATTGTTGGCGGCCACGGGGTCAAAATATGGCATTTTGCCGCTTTCAAGATAGCCCGGAGCGGTGCCGTACTTGAATTTATTGAGTGCCAGATCGGCTGTTTTACGCGCATTAAGCCCCGGAGATTGGGGGTTGAATTTTGTTAAATTGCCGATGCGCTCCAGATAAGGTGCGAGCTGACCGTTAAATATATCTTCACCTACGGGGCGAGTCCAATAAATCGGTCGCGGGGCTTTAGATGCGGCGTTGGTTGCGAGTATGTCGAGGGTATATAATCCGGTTGCGTCAAGATGATTTACCCGGCCGCCGTTTCGGTCGCGAGCAAGGTCAAGCCGCACGGTGTCAGCCCCCACGGTGAAATATACCCTCGGAGTCTTCAATGTAGGATAAATACTGTTTTTGTCAGCCATAAACTCCTTCACACCGGTGGTGTACAGGGTGTTAAGAGCCTCAACAGCCGGAGTCCATGTGGTGTCGGTGCCCATTTTTACAAATGTAAAAATTTCGGAGGCGAGCAATCCCGGAGGTGCCGTCATCTCCACCGGGCGCGACTCGCGCATCGGCATGAGCCATTGCGGAGGGTACCATGCGAGGGTCATATACGGATATGAGATGATGCGCACATCGGGTCGCATCTCTTCCACCTCAATCATATACCACAGAGGGAATATGTTATTGTCTTGCGAAGAGAAGATAACAGCCTGCGGCTCAGTGCTGACAAGCATATTGCAGGCAGTGTCGCGTGCCGCCGTGCGCCCGGATCGATCATGGTCATCGTATGTTTGGGAGAGCATTTGCAGCGGCACACACAACGCGAGGCCAACACTCAAGCCGGCACACAGTTTTGGATGGCGGTGCAAGAAGCGATGCATAATATTATAGAGGGCAACAGTACCCAAACCGATCCAGATGCAGAAGGCATACCAAGAACCGAGGAAAGCGTAGTCGCGGTCGCGAGCCTGAACCGGCCCTTGGTTGAGATAAACTACGATAGCCATTCCGGTGAGAAAGAAAAGGGTAGCTGTGAGCATAGCCTGACGTCGGCCTTGTCTGCCGCGGCGTATCTGGTAAACAAGCCCCATGATACCGAGAATGAACGGCAAAGCGAAATATACGTTCCGAGCTTTGTTCTCACGTCCGGCATTGGCGGGGGCATCGGCCACCACATCGAGCATGAGCCGGTCAAGAGCATCAATACCGGTAATAAAATTGCCGGCATCAGGTTCTCCGTGCCCGGTATAGTCGTTTTGGCGACCCACGAAATTCCACATGAAGTATCGCCAATACATATACGCGCATTGATACACTGCAAAGTATTGCAGGTTTTGCAAGTAAGTGGGACGCACCTGTTTCTCTTTAATCGGTGTCTTCCCTTTGGGTATCTTCACCGGTTTGCCCTCTGAATTCACAGCCAATGTTATATCGACCGGGGCGTACATATCATCTTCTGTTGTCTGAGTCCAGTTATAATAACCGGAGACATCGCCGGAAGCATGGGAGTGCATACGCGGAAACCACATATTCAGCTCCGGCGGATACATCTTCTCGAAGCTGTAAGAGGATACTTGATACCAGTCGCAGCCGCGCTGTTGCAGCCGGGCATTTTGCAGCGAGTCGGCACTGTTGGCATACGAACCGGCAACCACGGGGGGAATACCCGGTACTCCTCTCACGTAATTAATTCCGGTTTTCTCGATCGCAAGTTTGGTGAACGAGCTGTCGCCGTCTTGCACTATCATACGCCGGAGCGGTTTTGCAGTGAAGGGTGCTCCGTAAACCAGTGGTGCGGAGCCGTATTGGTCGCGATGAAAATAGGAGGAGAATGAAAAAATATCAGCCGGGTGGCCGGTGTCGAGCGGCGGACAAGCCGCTGCGCGGATTATGATTACCGCATAACACGAAAAGCCTGACAGTACCATAAAAACAGACCACACACCAACGCGGAGAATACGCAACAGGCGATGTCTTTTCCACCGCCGGGAGTTCAGCCAACAGCCGGTGCCGACAAGCAATGCGGCCACGAGTGCGCAGGCAATCATCAGCCCGGTGTTATAGCTCCACCCGAACCCGTTGACGCACAACAACTCTACCTGCTGCGCCAACTTCATAAATCCGGGAATTATGCCGAACAGCACAAGGGCTATGAGACACAGTCCGGCAAACAGCGCCGCCACTATCTGCCAAGGCTTTAGCCGCTCGCGCAGACTGTAAGCAACCACGAGCATCAAAGCCGGGAGGCAAAGCAAATTCAGTTCATGCACTCCGGTAGTTAACCCGGTAAGGTAAGCGAGCAAGATGAGATATCGGTCCGCATGAGGTTCATTCCGCTTTTCATAATACACGAGTGCAATCCAAAACAGCAAAGCCGTGCACAGCGAGGAGAATGCATACACTTCGGCTTCAACCGCCGAGAACCAGAAGCTGTCGCTCCAACAGAAAGCAAGTGCTCCCACACACGATGAGCCGAGACACAGCAAGGAGCCGGCACGAGTTACCGGCCGCACCAGTTTGCGAGCAAAAAACTCAATGGTGAGAAACAGGAGCATAATTGTGAGTGCGGCGCATAGGGCACTCATTATATTGACAGTCAACGCCCTGTACTCCGGAGCAGGTGCAAAATTGATAAAGAAACGAGCCACCAGCATCCACAGCGGATTGCCGGGCGGGTGTCCGGGTTGCAATCCGGTGGCCACGGAGATATACTCGGGGCAGTCCCAATATGAGGCTGTGGGTTCGAGAGTGAGCAGATATGTAAGCAATGCCACGCACAGCACTCCCCACGCGCACAGTCCGCGCGAGAGCCGGTAATTCATATTATATAACCACGGCACATTAATCATACCCGCGAGAAAAAATTTTTTACAAAGTTAGTATTTTTTTTGCAAACCCACTAAACCTTTTCAACACAAGCGGTGTTATAATAGCGTAACAAGGTTGATAAAGCACTTTGTTACTCAAAACAAAGATTCATGATAAAAGAAGATTTTTGGTAATAGATAAATGTTGATATTAGGTTAATTAGTTAGTTATTTGTCACTTACAAGACACTACACTGCGGCAGGTCGGGAGACACGCCGCAGTGTAGTTTTTATACGTTTTTATACGTTTTTATACGTCAACATTTATTTGTGATTTTTAACTGAATATATTCTTTTGTTTAATATTTTTGTCGTAACTTTGCAATCACTTTAATACTTTCGTAACTTTTTAATTTCAGATCCGCTATTTTTGTTATTCGGAGGTTGAATTTGAACAGCTACTTAATGCAATATAATACTAACGAAAATCAACAATGAATCAAAAATCTCGAAACAAGGTGCAAAAATTAGTCGGTGCCTATTTGTTTGGTGTGGCTGCACTTGGTTTCCCTTCTACCGTTTTTGCACAAGCCGATAATACTACGGTCGCACAAGCCGAGTTTCAACCCATACAAAACCCGTACGACTACGACTACTATAAGGCCAGAACATATACCTGGACCGACAAGGACGGTGTGGAACAAACATCAGACTTCACTCAGCGTGCCGAGACATATGAGCAGATTGTAGCCCTGCTCAAGGCCGTGTACACCAATCCCGAAATACCCGGTTTTGTAGAAGACCCGGTAGGCTATGGCACTGATTGGACTACCGAAGACCGCAACACATTCAGCAAGGTGCAATACAAGCCCTGCACTTTTCCGCCGTTCAACATGGACGAAAATGAGGTGATACAAACACCCATACCCGGCGAGACATCTCTAATCGTTGAACTGTTTGAGAATTACAGGTTTGAACAAAACCTTACCGCCGAAGGGTTTATCAGAAAAATCAAGGCCGTGCAGTTGCTCACAAAAAACATGCACATCGGCGATGAGAACTCTGAAAATCCCGGTTGGCTCTATAATTATGTGGGCGATTTGGACTATTTCTTTATCATCTCAAAAGGGAACAACCGTGTGCCCAAAGACCACCCGGAGGGTATCCCGCCGTTGTATATGATGTATGAGAAGCACAGCCCGGCCAACACCGGCCCGATTTACAACGCTTACGACCAGATGAACAGCGGTGAGCAGTTTCACGTAGACCACAACTGTTCCTCCATTCTGGAGCAAAATCATATCATCGCAATGTCGCCGGAAAATGAAGACCGTGAGTATTCAATGAACTTCATGTTCTTCCTGCCCGACAAGCGCTTTGCCGGAGATTCCCGCACCAAAAACGGAAAGGATTATTACGAATGGTACACATATTACAGCCTTGACCACCAGCCCGCCTTCTTCTTCAACAAGATTAAGGCGGAAATCAACGAGGCTCCCAAAGTAGATACTAACGACCATATCGCGCAGGTTAAGCTGGAATGGAAGTCCACATATAAGGAAATCACGAAGTCCGACTTGCGTGAGGAGTTCTATATATATCGCGTGAAGAACAATGTAATCGATCCCAACCCGTTGAAACCGGAAGAATACACGCTCGGCGAGAATATGCCCGTAACTGAAATTCAGAAGGTTTATGAAGACGGCATGTTGATATCTTCTGCCGAAACCTGCGTGATATATGTGAAAGAGAACCAGTTGCAGTCTGCTCGCGACATAAAGTATATCGTAACCGGACGCCGGTATTTCTCCGACTTCGAGTTTGTCGAGTCGAATATTGTATCTACTACAATTCCCGGATATGAGGGCACAGAGTCACTCTGTATCCTGATTGACGGTGAGCCCAAATCAACTTACGACAGTAAGACAGAGCGCAATAATTACAGAAATACCATTAGTGTAACCGATAGAGAAAATTCTTCCGGTCGACGTCTGATTGCATCGCAGGTAAAAGCAAGAGACACTGAAACCGGCACTCCCGGAAGTATATTCACTCTGTATCGTTCGGTAGATAACGGTGCCGACGGTCTTGACGAAATTCCGGTGGCCGCACTTGAAGTTACCGAGAAGAACGAAACGCCCTGGAATGTATGGCAATACAAAGGAGTGATTACATATTTTGACGGCATTGAAGATGAAAGTCGCCACACTACGGCTTCCTTCAAGAGCATAAGACATCGCGACAATCCCGAGCTTGACGGCGATGAACCCATTCAGGCTCTTGACGCAGACGCCGCCACCGGTACTATTATCAGGTTTGATGACATATTCTCCGCCGATACTCACGAGAGCAGGCACCCGGACACATACCACTACCATGTAACCTTCAGTTCAACTTCTCCCAAAGCGGGCGTCAGAGCTTATGCAAACGGAGAAGCTACGAATAACACCGCAATTTCCAACACGATAGATGTGGCCGTACCAATCCGCGAACTGAAAGTAGGCTTCCTCCCGTATACGGAAAGTGAAATCAATCTCGATACCGACTACAACAACCGACTCGCGGTAAATCCGATTGGTATTCAGTTTGAAACCCGCTCCAATCCGAGCCTCACAAGCTATACAATCCACAATATTACAAAGGATATACGTGTGATGCGCGCGGTGCGTGCCTCTACCGGCAAGCTGACAATCTCACGTGCCGATACCAACGGCTCTTTGAAACCGCACTCCGAAGTGTCAGGTATGCGTATAAATCCGATTGTAGTTCTTGATGCAAACATCGAGCCGGGCGATGAATTCTCTCTGGTTCTCACTTATGCCAACGGCAACACCTACGGCAATGCACGCCGCCAAATGCGTGCGATTCCCACTCCGATACATTGGGTGGCCGAGCTTACGGAGAATGTGGATATCATGGTAATGTCCGACACCAAGAGCTACCGCTCATATATTATCTGGGCACCCGATGATTTGACCGGGCCGGATGGTGAAGACTATAAGCTGTACGGCTGG
The DNA here is from genome assembly GCA_023662865.1 of Prevotella sp. GTDB lineage: Bacteria > Bacteroidota > Bacteroidia > Bacteroidales > Muribaculaceae > Lepagella. Next base: position 47,535 of record JAMPIK010000002.1, on the reverse strand, counting down.
CATACATGGGGACAGCCTGTCGGACAAACAGACTACACGCTTCTCAACACCGATATGAAAGACGGCGACAATCAGCATATAAATGTCTCGACAGACTTTACCGCACATGCCGCTACCAAGGATAACCCCGTCACAATGAGCCACAGCTCACGCATGTATCTCGAAATACCCTCGTCGGCAATCATCTCCGATACTCCGGACCAGGAGCGTTTCATAGTGAGCGACGGTGAAACCTCTCTGACAATGACAAGTTCGCAGGGTGTAATCACCGATGTAGACGAAGTGTTGGGTGGAGAAGAAGTTACATATCGCTACTTCGACATCACCGGCATAGAGTATCCGGCCGACAGCCTCCCTTCCGGCGTAGTAGTCAAAGTAGGTTCCGACGGCTCAGCCCAAAAGATCATGAACCGCAAATAATTTCGCAACAACAGAACACTGATAAAATCCCCAAACACCCACGGCAATGCCGAGTGTGTTTGGGGATTCTGTACTTATAAACAAGTTTGAATGAGAATGATTTACTGCTGAATTAGAGTGTGTCTAATAAAAATTGGACAAAATCGAAGTATCAATCACATTTTTAGTATAAAAAATGTGATTGATATGTTTGTATCCGGTTGGGACGTGGTGAAGTTCACCGATGATTTACAGTTTTTGTGCGGCAGTTTATCTGACCTATGTGCTTGTAAGATAGGCTATGCCTACCAAGGCGGCACACAAAACCAAGGCGGCCAATATTATTGAAAAGCCTACTGAGCGCATTATGCTGTTGTCGTTCAACACACTGTCGGGCGACATCTGTCTGAACAGGGCCATTACCAACTGGCTGATGGGTATGCCGATGAACAATCCTCCGGCAAGCATTAAAAGTAATCCGAATGACATATCTTCAACTTTTTTTAAAATTCTACATTATCATTGCCAATACACCGGTGAAAAGACATCCGATGAAGACACTGCTTATTACAATACTGATGTCGCGCACAGCATGTGGTTGTGCCAATACACTATGGGGTTTGCGTTGAGCTATTACCCGGAGTATCAGGTATATAATTAAACATACAGCTACAAGGCAAGCCGACACTTCCAAATATTCATTCAATCCAAACTTTTCCATAATTTTATTCCCATAATTTCATTATAAAAAAAAACAATTACGGTAACAAACGCTGCAATAAAAAATATTTTTCTGCATTTTCTAACATATTCTCTTTATCTGTTGAACATGTCTTTTGAGTCGGGTATCATGCGAATTTTACGTTTGTATACAAGAATTACTATAACCAAAATAAGAAACTCCACTCCTAAAATCAGACTCAATAAGGCAAATGAAAAATATCCTGAATGTACCAAATTTTGATACCTTGTATTGCTACCATCAGGAATAATGGAGTTAACAATAAGAACTATGACTTCAAATACAACGAAATATACAAATGCTTTTGTTTTTGCATGAGCCACATATAGTGGGTTCTCAAATTTGCCGGCTCGTCTATTATCCTGAATATGTATGTAAATAAGTCTCGCGACCAACGCAATCATAGCCGTCAGTAACAAGAAACATACTAAAAAAAATTGGATATCAGCCATAGCTCTTTATGTCAATTATTATATTATCGCAATAGAGTTATATGCAAAACAAGATGAACATCTTTAATCATAAATGACAAATCCTCTGCAACAATTGTGGTACTCCAAAGTCCATTCTGTAATGTTTGCTGCATCTACCCCCAAACTATACATTATATCTTCCGGAGCCATAATGGGGTCAAGCGCGGACATCTCCAAGTCTGCTAATCCAAGAATTACGTCTACTCCTATATTTAGTCCATGGCTTACCAGGACACTGCGCATACAATCCCAATTAATACGAGTCATTACATAATCAGCTAACATTTCGTCAATAGTTGCTGCGAATATGGCCTTTGCATATTGAATTGTCGGATTCATTCCCTTTGATGCGGTTTGAAGCATTAAGAAGTCATTACCACCTGTGGATGAATATTCATTTGCGAATGAATACAGCTTTGCAACTTCTTCTGCTGAAGTAATTTGAATAAGTTTCTCCAGTTTGGCTTCTTACTCATGTTCCCTGCGATTAAGTTGCTCCGGTGTGCAGTATATTGATGCGAGGCTATCAAGCTGCTCTTGTGGCATATTTATTATATACTGCAAGTATTCGCTTGGAGTAATCTGAACAGATTCTCTTGTGTCAGCTCCATTAAGTTCTCCATAAGCGATGTTTACATAGGATTGTATGTATTTCAGACGGTTTTATACTATAACAACATTCTTTAATTTTTGTTTAGAAAACGAATTTGAGGAGAAGCCAAAGGAGGATAGTCAGGCCGGTGATTATGTACAGCAGATTGTGGGCTTTGCGTGTAAGGCGTTTCATATAGTCGGGGTCGGCATACTTGCTTTGTGGATTTTTCTCTCCTTGATGGCGGAGTATCATTACCACAAATTGAACGACTATCAACTCAATCATGATTGCCGACAGGAAATTTCGAAACGACAAAATATCCCGACTCTGATAGGGGGGCAGTCCGGTTTCGTGCTGATACGGCATAAAAAAATATATGCAGGCGAGTATCGCAAACACTGCCAAATACGAAACGAACAGGCGTATTCTCACGCCGGAAGCATATCCGGGTTGCGCCCAACGGCCTTCTCCTTTACGCTCCTTTGCTGTAAAAATCAGCATGACAATACAAAATGCAATTGTCATTACAAATATTAATCCAAAGAACAGAAATACAGACATAGTTACAAGTTTATGTTTTATAGTTGAACACCACGTTCTCCATTATAGTTCAAGGACTCGCCAAAATAGCGAGTCCTTGCAAGGGTTATATGCTGTCAGACGGGTCGGACTTGCCGGACGAATCCGGGTTGCCGGGCAATGCTCCGGCCGGCTTTTTGAGTTTGAAGAGGCCGTTGAGGTATTTTTCTTGTATGCGCTGCATGAGTTCCCAGAAGTTGGGGACGAAGAGCGTTCCGATAAATGCGTTCATGGCCATACCGAATACTACCGCCGTACCGATTTCGATACGCGAAGCCGCTCCGGCACCGGTTGCGAACATCATGGGCATCACACCGAAGACGAATGCGAGGGCAGTCATCATAATCGGACGGAATCGAACCACGCCGCCGTCGAGGGCTGCCTGACGTATCGGCAGACCCTGCTTGCGATAGTCCATAGCGTATTCCACAATAAGAATTGCATTCTTGGCGCTCATACCCAACAGAAGGATTACACCGATCTGTGTGTAAATGCTCACACTTTGGTTCATAACCAGACAGCCTACCACCGTGCCGAGAATGGCCATCGGCATTGAGAGTACAACCGCTATCGGATCAGTCCAGCTTTCGTATTGGGCCGCAAGCACGAGGATTGTCATTACAATTGCGAAGATAAAGACAAACGATATTGTAGTGCCGCTTTGAGTCTCCTGATATGCCTCGCCTGTCCATGCAAATGAATAGTTTTCACCGAGATTGTCCTTCACAAGTTGCTCCATAGCCTTGATGCCGTCGGAAGAGCTTACGCCGTGTGCGAGAGTCGCGGTGACAGACGCCGTGCCATACATATTATAACGGCTCACGGCAGGCTCGCCCATGGAGGGTTCTATTGAAGCAAACGCGCTGAACGGGGTCATCTCGCCCTCGGAATTCTGCACGGAGAGTTTGAGAATATCCTCGGGATTGTCGCGGCTGTTGCCGTCACCGCTTACAGTCACTTGGAACGTGCGCCCGAACTCGTTGAAGTCGTTTGCATACGAACCGCCCACATAAGTGGAGAGAGTGCTGTAAATGGTGCTGAGATCAAGGCCCAACAGGCTCACCTTGTCGCGGTCTATTTTCACGGAGTATTGCGGCACGGTACCCTCATACAGCGAGGTGAGTTGGGCTATGCGGTCATCTTTGGCGGCAGCTTCTTGCAGCGCTTCAATCGCCTTCTTCATCTCTACCGGTCCGAGGTTGTTTATGTCGAGCAGCTGCATCTGCAAGCCGGAGCTCATACCCAGTCCGGGGATTGAGGGGGGATTTACGCAGAAAGCGATTGCTTCGGGATGTCGGGCGGCAATGGCCTGCACACGCTCCATTACGCTCTCCACATCTTGCGACTTCCCTTTACGCTCTTTCCAGGGTTTGAGCACGAAGAAGAGTGTACCGCCGTTGCTCGATGCGCCGCCGCCGAGGAATGACATACCGTTCACGTTCATTACGTCTTTGACCTCCGGCACTTCCTTCATCACTTCCTCAATTATGGCATCCGTATACTTCTCGGTGCGTTCAAGCGAAGCACCGGTAGGCAACTGCACGGCCATCATGAAATAGCCGTTGTCTTCTTCCGGCAAATACCCGGTAGGGAGTTTCAAAAATCCGTAAATAGCGGCTCCTGCTATCAACAGAAAAACACACAGAGAAATAACCGGCTTGGCAAGCATTTTACTGATAACTTTTTTATACAGGCTTTCCACCTTAGCCCATCCGACATCGAACCATCGATATAGGAAGAATTTATTTTGTTTCGAAGGCTTCAGGAAGAGTGCGCAGAGTGCGGGTGTTAGCGTCAGCGCATTGAAGCCGGAGAAAGCCGTAGACACTGCGATGGTAAGAGCAAACTGTTTGTAGAGCTTGCCGGTGATGCCGCTGATGAATGCCGTAGGAATAAACACCGACAGAAGTACCAATACCTCGCCCACTACCGGACCGGTAAGTTCCTGCATCGCCTTGACAGCAGCCTCCTTGCGGTTCAACTTCCCTTCATCAAGAAGCCTGCTGCAGTCCTCCACCACCACAATGGCATCGTCCACCACGATTGCAATTGCCAGCACCATACCGAACAGCGAGAGGGTGTTCAAACTGAAGCCCAAGAGCTTCATCACGGCAAAGGTGGCGATAAGGCTCACCGGGATTGTGAGCATGGGGATAATCACAGCCCGCCAGTTTTGCAGGAATATGAGGATTACGAGCATCACGATCAGTGTGGTTTCCACGAATGTCACTACCACCTCATCAATTGACGCCTTTACAAAGTCGGTGGTGTTAAGTATCACGCGGTAATGCACCCCTTCGGGGAAATACTGTGAGAGCCGGTCAAGCTCCTTGAGAGAACCGTTCACCACATCAAGGGCATTGGCACCGGGCAATTGCTGCACGCCGATTACGGCCGCCGTCTTGCCATTCACCTTTGCCGTTTGAGAGTAGCTTTCGCTGCCCAACTCCACGGTGCCCACATCTTTGAGGCGGAGTATGCCGGTGTCATCGCTGCGTATTATGATGTTGCCGAACTCTTCGGCAGTGGTGAGCCTACCCTGACTGGTAAGTGTAAACTGAAATTGAGTGTTGCCGGCCTGCGGTTCGGCGCCGAGCGTACCGGCACCCACCTGCATATTCTGTCCGCGCACGGCTGCGAGTACCTCTTCCGGCGTGAGATTTCTTGACCGCATTTTCAGCGGGTCAAGCCAAATGCGCATACTGTATTCGCCGCCGCCGAAGGCAGATGCACCGCCCACACCCTCAACACGCGAGAGGGGGTCTATGATATTGATTTGTGCATAATTGGTGAGATACAGCGCATCGTACAGGTCGGGGCGGTCTGTCTCCAAAGCGCAGAAAAGCACCTGATTGCTACTCTCTTTCGATACGCTGATACCTTGCTGCTGCACCTCGGATGGGAGAGTGGCCGTAGCCATTGATATACGGTTCTGTACATCAACAGCAGCCTGATCCACGTCTGTACCGTTCTCAAACGTAATGGTAAGAGAGTAAGAGCCATCAGAGCCGGAGTTCGAGCTCATGTAGAGCATACCCTCAGTACCGTTAACTTGCTGCTCAATTGGCACACCCACAGTTTTAGCCACCGTCTCTGCGTCAGCTCCCGGATAGGAGGCTGAAACCATCACGGTAGGAGGTGTGATATCCGGATACTGTGCTACCGGCAGCGTGGTGACGCACAGTAATCCCGCGAGAACCATCAGCACTGCCAATACTGTGGCGAAGATGGGTCGCATTATGAAGAATTTCGAGAACATATCCTATCTGTTTTAGAGCGTTATTACTTGACAAGGAGCGGTTTTACCGTCATGCCCGGGCGCACTGTGAGCAGAGCTTCCGTCACATATTTTTCACCCGGTTTGAGGCCTGACTCCACGATACGCAGAGTGTCTTGATAGGTTTGGCCCACAGTGATGGGTCGGTATTCCACTTTGTCATCTTTGCCTATCACATACAGGAACTTGCCCCGCTGGTCGGTTGAGATCGAGGCATCTTTCACCAAAACAGCCTTCGGGTTAAAGCCGTAAGGCAGCTCCACGCTTACAAACATACCGTCTTTAAGTTCCGCATCGGGATTTGCAATTGTAGCTTGCATATTCAACGTACCGGTGTTTGAGTCTACATTGGGTGCGGTATAATACAAGTCGGCAAAATATTTGTGAGGCAAATCCTGTTGGAACTTCAGCGGCACATGGCGATACAGTGGGGAGTTAGAGCCTCCGGCCTGCCCTACCATTTTTTCAAATTGCGAGTCTTCGATTGAGAAATTGGCCGTAACCTCCTTGGTGTCAAAGATAGTGGCAAGGGTCACCGGCGAAGCACCGCCGCCCACGAAGTTGCCGGGGTCAATTGTCGACTTGGTGATATATCCGGACTGCGGAGCGCGAACCGTGCAATAGCCTAATTGTGTCTGCGCATCTTTCAGCTCGGCTTGTGCCGTGGAAATGGCGGCTTCAGCCTGAGCCAGATTGTTTCTTGCCTGAATCACATCCATTTGGCTTACGGCATTCGACTTGAACGCCTTTTCCATGGCGGCGAGGCGCGTGGTGCAATACAGCTTCTCGCTGCGAGCGTTTGCCAATGCGGCTTGCGCCTTTTGCACGGCATCTGCATAAATGGTGCGCTCGATTGTAAACAATACTTGCCCTTTGTTTACATACTGGCCGCCGGTATAGTTTACAGACTCGAGAGTGCCGTTTACGCGAGCCACTACATCTACTTGATTGTCAGCTTGTATAAAGCCGGGATACTCCTTGTGTAAAGTAACGGAGTCTACCACCGGTTCAGCCACAGCCACCTCGGGTGTCTGCTGCGCGGCGTCCTTCTTGTCTTTGGAGTCTTTCTCGGAACAAGCTATGAGAGCCAACATGGCTCCTAATCCGATAATGCGTATAAGTGTCTTCATAGTATATTTGTTTTTCAGATTATTACCAACCGCCGCCGAGAGCCTGATACAGGGATATAAGGGCTGTCAGGGCGTTGCCTTTTGCAGTTATTGCGTCATTCTGATATGTGAGCAGATTCATCTGTGCATCCACCACGTTTGAGAAGGGTGTGAGTGTGCTTCGGTACAGATCTACGGAAAGGTCCAAAGCGGTTTGGCTCTCTTTCACGAGTTTGTCAAGCATGGATATTTGTTTCAGATACGACTCGTATTCAGCTGAATAAGTATCAACCTCCTGCACAGCTCCGAGCAGCGTCTGATTATAATTGTCAATACTCGCCTCCATTTGCTCGCGTGCGGCTGCGGTTTTATACTTGCGGGCAAAGCCGTCGAATACCGTCCACGACAATGTGGGTGCTACTGAATAAGTAAACCCTTTCGAGGTAAACAAGTCGCCGGGTTTATGAGCCTGAACGCCCACAGAGCCGGTGAGATTGAGAGTTGGCAGATAGACCTTTTTGGCAATACCGAGTTGTGCGGCATATACAGCCATTTCGGCCTCAGCCTGCGCTATATCCGGGCGACGGCGGAGCATTTCAAGCGGTGTCCCCACACACGGTGACCCAATCACTTCGGGCAAGGGCTTTGACTCCTCCAGCGTGGAAGCCACAGCATCGGGGTATTCACCTACCAACACGGCTATCGCTCCTATCGAGGCTTTAATCTGCGCTTCAAGCGGAGGTATAGAGGCTTGTGTGGAGTATAACACTTGGCGGGCCTGTGCCACCTCAAGTGCGGAAGCCAGCCCCGCCTCTTGGCGGGCGAGGGTCATGCTTACTATCTGCTCCTGCGAGCGAGTATGATTTATAGCCAAATCCAATTCGGCCTGCTGTACACGCAGCTGAATATACGTCTTTGCCAGCTCGGCACAGAGCGACACCATGGCAGCATCGTAGTCGGCTTTGCTTAAATTGAGCGAAGCCTTATCTGCTTTGAGCTGCTCGCGTATGCGTCCAAAAAGGTCAATCTCCCAATTCGCGGACAACCCCAGGTCCATATAGGTAAGTGTATTGCTCTTGGTTGCCGGGCTGCTTATTGCTCCGGCACTGCGCTCCACATTATACCCGGCACTCACACCGACGGTAGGGTAATATCCGGCTTTCGCCTCATCTATTGTTATACGCGCAATCTGCATACGCCTCAGAGCCTGACGAATATTGAAGTTGGCATTCTCCGCCTTGTTAATCAAATCATTGAGTATGGGGTCATCAAACTGCCGCCACCAACGGTCATCGGAGGGTAAAGTTTGCGAATATACGCGCGAAAAGCCCCAACCCTGCGGCGGTGCAATCTTTTCAGAATCAACCATCTGACCGGGACCGGCAGCCCAAGGTGCAACCCGCGCGCCTACCGGAAGAGAATCAAACACAGTCTGCCTCTGTTCGGCAACGCTCTGCGCACTCATCCAAACCGGAAACAACATACATATTAATGAGATGTGTGTGAATTTCATAGCTATACAGTTTATAGTATTTCAAAGTCTAAACATAGCTTGTATTAAAAAAGTTTAATACATGGAAATTTTGAACAAAAAAGGGTGGTAAGGGGTTGATACCTCAGAAACACTTAATTAAGATATTATGAAAAAGGTATTACTTGCGATTTTATCGCTTTTCGTTGCCGCCGGGGCTTACGCGCAGAGTTATCTGCTTGACAACCCCAACAATCACGGCTATTTCGGTATTCGCGGCTCATATAATCTTTCAATCCCTTCCAAGGTGAAAGCTAATGTGGGCAATTCGTTCGACACAAAAACAAAGGTATTCGGCAAAGGCTCGGGTTTCACCATCGGCGCCATTTACAACCTGCCGCTTGTGGCCAACCTATACCTTGAACCGGGTGTGACATTGGCTTACTCCACACAGTCGTTCAAGAACACTCAGGATATGTTCCCGGCATTCTTCGACAAGAAGATGAAACACTCATCAGCTCGCCGATTCAGTTTTGAAGTACCGGTACAGGTAGGTTATCACTTCGATTTTACGCCCGATGTGTCGCTTGCCATATCAACCGGTCCGGTGCTTAAAGTAGGTTTGGTAAATGATTATTACCTGACTACCGACAATGAATTGCACCAAAGCGGCAGCCTGTACGGTGACAACGGTGTAATGCGCCGTGTGGATTGCGCATGGCGAGTGGGGGTCGGCTTCAACATAGCCACCAACTACTACATCGGTGTAAGCGGCGATATAGGTATGGTAAATATGCTTAAAGACGACAACGACGGCAATGTGTCAATGCACGAGAACGCCTTCAACGTCTCCCTCGGCTACAACTTCTGACCGACACAGATTTAGAACATCCGCGGAACAATACAAAAGGAATTCCAAATAGAAGGTGTCTGAAAAAAATATGATAATTTTTTCAGACACCTCTATTTTTTAGGTCATTGTTTAACAAAGAGTTGCAACTTTTCTTGACTTTGATTGGAGTCACAATCACACAAACAAAGGGGATGGCAGAAGTTTTCCGGTTGGGAAAATTCATGTTCAAATATGGACAAGAAACAGTGACGGCAGTTTCAGCAGGCAATCTAACGATGCAAGATACATGAATAACGCTGAGATTGCAAAGTATGGCTAACTGATTCGCACCTTCTGCCCTAATGTAAAATTCCGATAATTATGGTCCACATAAGAAATAACCGAATTTTCTTATCCGGACTGCATTTTTCATTTTTTCCCGGGAAGTTTAAAAGTTATCGGCAATAAATATCGGCAGCGGACGGGGATGCCGTTGTTTGTACCGCGTGTGAACTTGGGCATTGCTTTCACAATGCGCAGGGCTTCCTCATCAAGCACCGTATTTGTGCCGCGTGCTGTCTCTACGTTACTTATAGTTCCGTCTTTCTCCACGACAAACTGCACTATCGTTCTGCCTTCAATACCGTTCCGAAGGGCTTCTTCCGGATATTGCATTTGCTCAGAGATGAATTTCATCATCGCAGTGGTACCTCCGGGAAAATTGGGCGACACCTCACATACTGTGAATATTTTCTCTTCCGGTACAGGTTGACGCACCGATTCACTTTTTTGCGCCGTCTGCTCAAGAATCTCTTCTTTGATTATATCTGCATGAATATAAGCCGGAACGCTTAATAGCCAAGCGATTAGGTATAAAGTAAGCTTGTTCATTGTGGCTTAATTTTTGTTTGAACTCACAAAAGTAATAATTTTTTTCAAAAAAATTTGCTGTTTCCCGAACCTTTTTTGTGAGCGGGCGTTTTATGTATGTAAGACAGCCGCAAAGGAAGCGACAAAAGAAAAGAAAACTTCCCCGTACGGCGTCGCTATGAAAGACACAAGTCATTGGTTTGGCTAAGATTTAAGGTAAAATAGATAAATGTTGATATTAGGTTAATTAGTTAGTTTCAGTCGAAATTTTTACGACACAACAACGGCGCGCCGCGAGGCACGCCGTTGTTGTGTTTTGCACTTCCCCGATTTTTTATTACTTTTGCAACATAATCAATTTTATAACTAAGAGCTTGTTTAATATGAATACATTAAGATTTTGGCTCACTACCGTCTTGACCGTGGCTTTCATCGCCATGGCAACCGTGGCCTGCGACAGCAAAAGCAAACGTGACAGGGACGATGACGAAGATGACGATGAGAAAACTGAAAAGGTTGACGAAAAAGACCGCGACAACAAGGATAGGGATACAGTTGCAAAAGACGATGACTTGTCCGCAGAGAATTTCATTCGATTGTGCAAGAAGATGGCGCGGGGCATAGGACGGTGTACCTCTTACGATGAGGTTGATGATTATTTGGACGCCAACGAGTCTGCCTTGTCAGCATTTAACGATAGCGAGGCAAAAATAACCGATGAGAACAGCGAAGAAGTATGGGACGCTTTCTCTGACCTTATGGGAGAAATCCTTCAGCAGGCCGTTGACCTTGACCCGGACAACAATATGAGCTACGATGAGCAATATGCGCTCGGTCAGGAGTTCGGAGAGCAGATACGCTCCATTTTTGATGACTCTAAAACAATAGGAGAGTTGTGTCGCAGAATGGATAATTTTGAAATGCTTAATTAAGACAGCGTTCAATTTATAGAACCTGCCTTAATAGTGTAGCAGATACACCTGAGAGGTGCGTTCTTGTACAGCCGCAAGTCGGAGAGCTGCGTACGCCGCTGTGCCTACTTGCAGCCCGGGGCGGCTGACTCGCAAAGTCAGCCATGCGTTTATTGCTTGTCGGTTGCAGAATTTTTGCTAATTTTGCAACCGCTAAACGTCTTTTGGCGTTTATACATAAATTGACTTTCCATGGATAACGATAAAATATTGCGCGACGCTACCGAAAGCGAATATAAATATGGTTTCACTTCCGATATTGACACTGACATTGTGCCACCCGGCCTCAATGAAGATGTGATACGTTTTATCTCCCGAAAAAAGGGAGAACCCGAGTGGCTGTTGGATTTCAGGCTCAAAGCTTACAGACATTGGCTTACTCTTCCGGTGCCGGATTGGGCACATCTCTCAATCCCTGAGATTGATTTTCAGGCAATAAGCTATTATGCCGCTCCCAAGCCGGCGGAGAAAAAGAAAAGTATGGACGAGGTGGATCCGGAGCTTGTCAAGACTTTCAACAAGCTCGGCATCTCGCTCGAAGAGCAGAAGCACCTCAGCGGTGTGGCCGTTGATGCGGTTATGGACTCGGTGTCTGTCAAAACCACTCATCGCGAAAAGCTTGCTGAACTTGGTGTAATATTCTGCTCTTTCTCCGAAGCGGTGAAAGACTACCCGGAGCTGGTAAAAAAATATTTGGGAAGTGTGGTAGGCTATCGCGACAATTTTTACGCCGCTCTCAACTCGGCTGTGTTCTCCGACGGTTCTTTCGTGTATATCCCCAAGGGAGTACGCTGTCCCATGGAGTTGAGTACCTATTTCCGCATTAATGCCGCCGGTACCGGGCAGTTTGAGCGCACGCTGATTGTTGCCGATGATGACGCATATGTGAGCTACCTTGAAGGTTGCACTGCCCCGATGCGCGATGAGAACCAGCTTCATGCGGCCATTGTTGAGATTATCTGCGAAGAAAGAGCAGAGGTGAAGTATTCCACCGTGCAAAACTGGTATGCCGGCGACAAGGAAGGCCGCGGCGGTATTTATAACTTCGTGACAAAACGCGCCCTCTGCCGCGGACACCGCTCAAAGGTGAGCTGGACTCAGGTGGAGACCGGCTCGGCTATCACATGGAAGTATCCGAGCTGTGTGCTCAAAGGCGATGAGAGTGTCGGCGAATTTTATTCAGTGGCCGTTACCAACAATTACCAGCAAGCCGACACCGGCACGAAGATGATACATGTGGGCAGAGGCTCGCGAAGCACTATCGTGAGCAAAGGTATCTCTGCCGGAAAGAGTCAGAACGCCTATCGCGGACTTGTCAGAATGTTGCCCGGAGCGGAGAATTGCCGCAATTATACCCAATGCGACTCGCTGCTGATGGGTGCGAACTGCGGTGCTCATACATTCCCGTATATTGATGTGCAAAACGACTCTTCTACCGTGGAACACGAAGCTACCACAAGCAAGATAAACGAAGAGCAAATTTTCTACTGCAACCAGCGCGGTATCCCTACCGAGGAGGCTGTCGGCCTGATTGTAAACGGATATGCCAAGGAGGTAATGAACAAGCTCCCGATGGAATTTGCAGTCGAAGCGCAGAAACTCCTGCAAATCACCCTTGAAGGCTCGGTCGGATAACAACCTTAACTGCCTATGATAGAAAGAATTGTAATAATTGACGGTGTTGATCCCCATATTTTCTACGGGGTAAACAACTCAAACATATCTCTGATACGCAATCTCTTCCCCAAGCTGCGCATCGCCGCTCGCGGCAACGTAATAAAGGTGATTGGCGAAGAAACGGAAACCGCCGAGTTCGAGCGCAAGGTAAAGGAAATCGAAGAATATGCCTCGCAATACAACAAGCTTGACGGCGAGGTGATTATAGACATAGTAAAAGGTGATGAGGTAAAGCACACGATGCCTTCGGGCATAATCATTTACGGAGTGACCGGCAAGCCGATTTCGCCGCGCAACGCCAACCAGCAGCGCATGGTGGAATCTTTCGCAGAGAATGACTTGACTTTCGCCCTCGGTCCGGCAGGTACCGGCAAGACATACATAGCAATCGCTCTTGCCGTGGCAGCACTCAAAAACAAGCAAACACGCCGCATTATCCTGTCGCGCCCGGCCGTGGAAGCCGGAGAGAAATTAGGCTTTCTTCCGGGCGATATGAAGGATAAGATAGACCCATACCTCCAGCCGCTTTATGATGCCTTGGAGGACATGATTCCGGCTCTCAAACTGAAAGAATACATGGAGGGCAACGTAATCCAGATTGCCCCACTTGCATTCATGCGCGGTCGCACCCTGAACGATGCAATCATAATTCTTGATGAAGCGCAGAACACCACCACACATCAGATGAAAATGTTCCTTACGCGCCTCGGCATGAACGCCAAAATGATTGTCACCGGCGATGTCACCCAAATAGACCTGCCTCGCCACACACGCTCCGGCCTGTTGCAAGCCCTCAACATCCTGAAAGGAGTAAAAGGTATCGGCCACATAGAATACGAAAAGAAGGATATAGTGCGCCACCCCCTCGTACAACGCATAGTAGATGCCTACGAATCCCGCGAAGACTCCGACAACCCCGACTGCGCAGACCCACACCAATAAGTATCTCCGGGCGTTCGGAGCACAGTGACTTACTGTCGTTTACATTATTCATTCTTTATTTTACGCAGACAAACGAATCCGGGCGATGCCGAATGGCATCGCCCGGATTTATCGGGATATCTAGGGATTTTTACTTCTTGTAAACTACCTTGCCGCCTACTATGTACAGGCCGGGGGCGAGCTGCTTGAACTCTTCGTTGGAAGCGTTCTTGAGTACGCGGATACCCGTTGTTGTGTAAACGTCACGGTTTTCTGCATCGCCGAGGATTGCGGAGATACTGAGGTTCTCGTCTACTGTGAATGAGAACTCGACAGCCGGTGAAGTGACTACTGTTTCATCAGCAAGTGTGAGCAAATAAGCTCCTTCTGCAATTCTGACTGTAACGGTTGTCGCGGTGGGGAATGTCAGAGCCTGCTTCATTACCATAGTGGTGACGGGGGCTGTGGCTTCTGCACCTTCTTCAAAGTCTGTTCCGTAAGTAAGGGTAGTTGTGCCGTAAGACACTGTGAACGCTGTTGTCGGGTCGATATTGCCGAATGCAACTTCGCTCACGCCTTCGAATGCAACGGAGAACTCGGTGAGCTCCTTGATTGTGCTGCCTTGTTCGGGAGTGGTTGTGTACTTCACATCGCTGCCGGAAGCATACGGACTGATGGTTACGGTAGTTGAAAGCTCGGGTGAGAGAGCCTTGCTGCCGTCGGCCATTGTCAGAATGTAGAATCCTTCTTTCAGTGTGAATGTGTAAGTACCGGCATCGGTCAATTCGGGACGATAACGGAATGTTGTGTTGCCCGCCAGAATCGGAGTGCTTGTCTCACGACCGTTGAGAATGGCTTCATATTGAGGATTGTTGCTTACCTCAATGCCGGTAACTTCTGCCGGGAAGGTCACTGTGATAGTGCTGATGCTTTGTACTGTTGAGCCGCTTACGGGGTCAATAGTCGGTTTCACGTCAGCTACAGCGAGCTTGGTGGCGAAGTTCAGGGTATATTCGTAAGCTGAAGTTTCGAGAACGTCCTCACCGTCTTCAACCTTCAACCAACCGGCCGGTATGCTGATTACGAGCTTGCCGTCGGCGTTGGCGGGAACGGTTACGGTTGCTTTCACGGGATAAGTATTGCCGAATGTCACGTTGGCAGCCTCGCCGTTGAATGTAGCGGTGGGAGTAACGTCAGCGTTGATTGCGGCATTCTCATATCCTTCTACAGAGAATGTGATTTCTTCCGTACCGGTTGAACCCTCGATAGTTGACTGGGTAGCCGGGTTAGCGGAAATCTGTGCTGATTTACCCATGCTGCCTTTCTTAACCAAGATATACAGATGACCGAGGTCGAGTTCCTGATGCATGTAGCAGAACTTGGCGTAGCTCGGGCCTGTTAACGCCCATTCAGTAGTTGCGGTAAACACATTTGCGCCTTCATCGCCTTTTCGGTATGTAGACCGCATTGTGGCGTAACCGGTAGAACTGATTGTCACGGCATTGTCATAAGCAGTGTTAGACGGCTGCAATGACTGTCTGTTGGTGTTCTTGTCAAGCTGCGGAGCGAAATACAGAGGTTCATTTACATCCAGACCGAGAGCGTTAACGAGAGCCTCGCTCGGAGTGTAGTTAGTCCACTGGAATGCGTAACCGCCTTCAGTCTTGATTGCTTTGGCGATAGTGGCAGTCTCAGGGATTGCGCGGATAGCCGTGAGGCGTTTTGTAGTGGAGTCTACTACAAAGTTGTCTGCGTCAATACCGTCTGCAGTATAGTCATTCTGGTAGAACTTGCCGCCGGAGATGAGCGTAGCAGCTTGATTGCTCATTACGATACAGCTTTCCACACCATTGGTAACGGGGTCTGTAATCTTCTGCATATCGGGAGCTGAAGCCAAACCGGACTTCTTGCCGCTATAGTACCATGCGAATACCACTTCGGCACCGTCGAGCTGGTTGATGTCGGTCAAGGGAACCCATGCGTCATCGCCGATAGGAGCTTCCTTGCCTACTGTGAATGTGAACTCTACAGCCTCGTTGGTGGCCTCTGAGCCGTCTTCCATTGTGAACTTGTAGATACCTTCAGCAAACTTGGCAGTTACCTGTGTGGGCTTGGTGAATGTGAGAGCCTCGCTGAGCTCCATAATGTTGAGGTCATCGCCCTCAGCAAAGTCTGTGGGATAGCTCAAAGTAGTGTTGCCATAGCTGAGTGTGATAGCGGGTACGTTAGAGGGATCCTCGCTCATAAATGCAATCTCCTTCACGTCGGCGAAGTTAACAGAGAACTGTGTGAGTTCGTCAACCTGTGCATTGGCTGCCGGTGTAGTTGAAGCGGCTGCGATGCGTACCGGGCCGGTGTACGCCTTACCTACTGTGAATGTAAACTCAACAGCGGGTGAAGTCTGCTCTGAACCGTCATTCATTGTCAATGTGTACAGACCGGCTGCAAACGTAGCTGTTACCTGAGTCGGGGTATCAAATGAGAGAGGAGTATCCAATACCATTATATTGATATCGTCGCCCTCTACAAAACCGGCGTTGTAGCTCATTGTGGAGCCGTTGTATGAGAGAGTCACCTCGGGAAGAGCACTGTCATTTGCCCATGCATACTCTTTCACATCTGCGAAGTTTACGGCGAACTCGGTAAGCTCGTCAACCTCTGCATCAGCCTCGGGAGTGGTAGTCCAAGTAAGTTCAACCGGTTTGGTATCGCCAACCTTGAACACGATTGAGATAGCCGGTGAGGGTACTGACTGACCGTCAATAGTCAGAGTATAGAAACCTTCGGGGATTGCGAACTCCCAGTTGCCTTCAACATCTGTACCGCGCGGATAAGTGAATGTGAGGTTGTCAGAGCTGAGGGCGACGGACACCTGAGTTCCGTCCTTCTTGAATGTCACATCGTCGAAAGTCTCTGCGTTGAGAGCAACCTTGGTGGCATTTGTGAACGCAAGTGTAACACCTGTGAAGTCCTCGGCATTGGCTACAGTCGCGCCGTCAGCCGGAGTGGTTGTGTAGACAGCTTTCGGGAGTACGAGAGCTGTGTACTCAAAGGTCTTTTCCTGCTTCTGGGTAATTGCTGTGTTCGGAGCGTCAAGTTTGATCATGTTGACGGTGCCGGAAGCTACTCTGATGCGGATTTCGTCGTTGGTGGCAAGACCAAGAGCGGTGGGGTCGCAGTTCAAGGTTACTGTCAGCTCAGACTTGTCATCGCTGATCTTTGCGGATGAGGCATTGTAACGTGTATTGATGTCACTCGGGTTAATAATGGTGACATAGTCGCCGTCCTCGTCCTTCTTCTGGACAACCATGCCGGTGCCTGTGAACTTGGTGAAGCCGTAGCCTTCGGGAGCAGTGAGTGTCACTGTCTGCAGGTTGGCGACATTTACCTGGCCGGGAGCGGGCTCGATAGTTACGGAGTTGAACGGATTGGCCGGGTCAACTGCCGGCTCGGTAACTTCTTTGCCTACTGTGAATGAGAACTCGATTGCGGGAGAAGCAACAGTCTTGCCATTGAGAGTCATGGTATATGCGCCCTCTTTGAAGTTGACTGTGCAAAGAGTCGGAGTAGTGGGAGCGAGCTTGAAGTCGAGATTGATGGTAGTGGGATCGTCAGAATCATCGGTGAGACCGCTGCCATAGCTCAGAGTGGTGTCGCCATGCTTGAGGGTCACCATATCAGCGCTAACCTTTGACCAGTCAATGTCAACGTTAGTAGCGTCAGTAAAGTTAACTGAGAATGACTCAAGCTCGTCAACCTGGGCATCCTGAGCCGGAACGGTTGTGTAGTTCACAACAACAGGAGCCTCGGCCTCTACGGTGAATGTAAAGTGAAGGGCGGGAGAAACCGCTACCGGGTCATCTCCATCAGCATAACCGGCCCACAGACCTTCGGGAAGAGTTACGTCCCAAACGCCAACGGGAGAAACACCGTCTGCAATTTTGACAAAACCTTTTTTCATACCAAGTGAGAACTCGGTATCGGTGAGCACTTTGCCGTCAATTTTTATATTGACATCCTCTTTCTTTGTTATGTCACAAGAGAGGCTGTTGTATTCAGCACCGGAGAAAGTGAGATCAATACGTGTGAACTCAGCCTCTTTCAGAGTAGCACCGTTGGCGGGTGTTGTAGTTGCCGTCATCACAGTGGGGCCGGCCGGAGTCACGGGCTTCAGTGTGAATGTGGAAGTGACAGCCGGGCTGTCTTGTGTGCGGCCGTCTGAAAGTTTGCAAGTGTATGCACCCTCGTGGATTGAGATTGTGATGGTTGTGGGTTCTTTCACCTTGAGCGGAGTGTCGACAGTCACTGTTCCGCCGGTCTGTGCGAGTGTCAGACCAAAGTTGTTGCTGTAAACCTCTGTATCAGAATATTGGAGGGTCACATAGCTGTCGCGGCAATTCTCGCTCATTGCAAACGAAGTTACAGTGGGGTCAACAGATGTGAAGTCAACTGTAAACGAACCGAAGGAATCGCTCTCGACAGTCGTGCCGTTGGCGGGATCAATAGAACCGACAATCTCGGCGGGTTTAACCTCAACCGAGGGAGTTACAACGAATGAGAAGTTGATAGCCGGAGATTTAAACTGCTTGCCATCATAGGTAAGTGTGTACGTACCCTCAGGTAGGAACACATTGGCATTTACATTCTCAGTGGGATTTGTGATATCCAGAGTATCGAACATGGGTACCCACTGGAGTTTGTTGTCATCCCCGATGAGCAGTGTGTAGTAGGCCATCATCTTCTGTGAACCATACTCCATGTAGCCTACATTCTTGTAGACATCACGGTTGGGAGTGACAGTCCACCCCTCGGGATAAGCCAGCGTAAATCCGACTTCTGACAGCTCGCTGAATCCTATTTCACCATTGTTGATGGGGGTTGTTGCAGGAACCAGATCTCCTACATAGAAGTAGGAAGTTACAGCCGGAGAGTCCACAGTTGTGTCATCTTCCAGGGTCAGCTTGTAAAAACCTTCGGGAAGAGTAAACTCCCAAAGACCGATATTGTCACCTCTTGTGGGCTTGAATGTAAAATTGCCCTGCATGTTCTGGAGGCGAGGTTCACCATTGCAAGTAAGCACAACACCGTCTAAGTCACCAGCCTGTGTGCTTGCGGATTTCGCACCCTCAAAAGAGACGGTAACACCGACAAAGTCGTCGTCCGAAATAATAGACGCATTCGTCGGAGTAGTAGCCGGTACAGCAGAAGCAGCACCTCCGGGAGCATAAGTGAACTCCCAAATCATATTTGCCGGACTGTTTGCTGTAGCAGAACTTTTTATAACATCAGTTCCTTTATTTATTTGGAATGTACCGGCTTTTGCTATATATATTTGATACTTGCCGGGAGTTAAATCCAAATCTGCCAAGGTTTTGTTATACTCGGCCGTCCAGGCGTTACGTCGGGTTGCATCAACCTTTACAGGTGCTTTGTATCTCCCGGATCCTACTGTAGTAAACGAGTTATCATCATTTACTTGTCTAATAATAATGGGATTACTTAAGGTATTGAAGCTGGCTATAAAATAGTCACCGTCAGCTTCTCCACCACCCGGCAGAAGAAATGTAATCTTCTGGAGTTTCGTAATGTCATCAATTACCCCCGGAGTCGGGTCAATGGTGACACTTTCATATGGAGCCGGATCCACAATATACGCTCTTGCCTGCGGGCTGAAGCCCAAATAGGCAAGTAGCGCCAGTAACACCGGCAATCCACATTGAGAAAATCTCTTCATAAAAAATTGGATTTAGGTTAAAAAATGAAAAATTATAAATTATGAAAATAAATGCAAAATAAATGAAACTTTGTACAATCTTAATACCAACAGGCAGTTAGACCATTCAAAAGGGTGATTTATTACATTATTTTGCCCAAAGTTAGACATTCTTTTTTGAATAACAATAAAAAAATTAAAATATTTTTCACAAAAAGATGATATCCTCCTGACTCTTAATCAATTATCAAAATGTTAAAAATCCACAACAAATACCTGTGAATTTAAAACAACAACGCAACAACAGTAAATTAGCGCCCAATCAACCAACTTTTCTCTTACATACAAGTTAAAGCACTCAATATACATCAAGGAAAAGAGTATGAGGTCATGTGTATATCGAGCGCAGCAAAGTCCCGGAGGGACGCGATTATGCGCGAACTATAACATACTAAACTTACTAATGGAAACGTTTATTAGACACTTATTATTCAAGCGCAGGCCGATTGCTTGGTTAAGACAGTAAGAATCTGAAACTATATAATTCAATGAAATTAAAGGCTTTATTATTAAAATGTGACCCGCTCTTTGATCACCGCAACATAGTGACTACTATTGTGCTTTACGGCATTTTTCTAAGTGCTGTACTGTCTTCGCTTATCGCTACATTCGGTTTAGTTGATCAATTTGTTGAGTTTGCCTCATCGCCTTTCAGGGATTGGTTGTTCGACGGAGATGAGGATACGTTCTGTACTTGGCTTTCATACAACTACCGCAAAGGCTTTATTCCAGGTTGGTTGATATGCATAATTAGCGGAATAAGCAATTACCGCATAATCCGGGGACATCGCGATGGGATTTGCCTGATGCTTGTTTCATTCTGTGTTGTCTGCATACCCACTGTTTTCGTGGAATTGGAAGAATTTATCTGCTTCTCCCTTCCGCTGATGGCAGCGGTGATTGTCTATTTTGCATTTCTTTTTCTTCCGAAGAGAAGGGTCTCGTATTGGAGAGTGTGCAAACCTGCACCGAAATGGTTGGTAATCACAGCGGTTGTAACCGCGATAGTTTGGGTGTTCATGCTAATCTCATCTTGCCGGCAATTCGAATTATATCAATCATATTCTTTCTGACAATTATTTTTACTTGCAAAGCGCAGGTATAACAATTCGGAACTGCACTAATCCGCTGCCTCGGGCATATCACATATCTTTTTTTGCAATGATTTTCGGGGAGCGGGTCGTGGGCTTAGGGTTGTGTGTCGGGATTGTAGTATAGGGTGCTGTCTTGCAGGTATATGGGTTGGGATTTGATTAGCGGCAGGCACAGGATTTCCCAGTCATCGGGTTGTTTGTTGAAGGCGGCTGCCGTCTGTTCCTTGTTCGGGTGTTGAGCGTAGAAGGTTATTATTGCTTGTCTTTCACGGTATTGGGGCATGAGGTATAGACACCAAAAGCACAAAACGAATACGTTGCATGCCAATGCTGAAATCAGAGCTGCGTATTTTCGCGTTGCAGTTGGCAGGCCGGAGCGGGCGAGGTCATACGCAAGCGCCATAATCGCAAATATCTGGGCGTACCAGCCTCCGCGTCCTTCAATCCCGCCGATTATGGTAAATCCGGCTGATACGATTGCCGCTGTTGTAAAAATAAGCCACCGTGTGCGGAGCAACGGGCGTAACCGCCGTTTTAAAATGAGCCAACCGATGCGGACTGACAGGGCGAGTACGGTCGGGAGTGTCTGTACGAGCAACAATTGCAAGGGCAGATCCGGCTCTCCGCTGCTGCCCATACGGCGGTAGCTTGCCGGAGATGTGATGCAGAACAGAGCTCCGGCCAATATGGCGGCAATCCACCATTTTTGCACGCATGAAAGCTGAATATGTCGGCGGTTAATAAGCCAATATGCAATAAACGCCGCCCCGGCCGGGAAGCCCAGTGCCTCATGGGTAGCTGTGACAGTGAATACTATCGGCAGGCACCAGAGCCATCTGCGCGATTGCGGCTTGTAGTCAAACAGTACTGAAAGTATGGGTAAAAAGAGGGCCGTACCCCACACATAATTGAAATGACACACATAGAAATCGAGGTCTCTCCATGGCAGAATTATATATGCCGCCGCCAGTGTCACGGCAGCGCACCACGGCTTGTTCCATATCCTTGAGAGTCGCAACATTCCCCAAAGAGTAAGGAAAACGGCAATCCCAATCAGCACAGCGGTGACCGGTTGGGGCAATATGTTGGTCCACAAGGGAGAAAGCATATCGCCGGTGCGTGCGTTGCAATGATTCCACACTCCCCAGGCGTAGCGTAATTCAGCGTTCCATGCCCCGTGGAAATCATTGAAGCGGGACGTGCTCACAGCGTCATCGCCCATAAGCGGGGTGTACAAAGCCCAAACACACCATGCCACGGCAAAGAACAGCATGCTGCAAAGCATTGCCACTCTCACGATGCGTCTTAATCCGCTATTTTTGACAGAAAGAGTCCTCACGCTGCAAAGTTAGCAATAAGACAGTCTAAAAACAATGCCGTTTACATATTTTAACACACAGCTTGCATGGTATCGGGTGGTCGGTTGGGCGGTTTTTGTGTACTATTTGTCTGTTGATTTGGAGCGAGGACTGATGATTTGCCGGATTTTTCTTAATTTCGCACTCCGATATATGTTGTTTATGAAAATCATCAGAATAATTTTTATATTGCTGTTGGCCTTTGCGGCTGCCGCCCCCGCTAATGCTCAGATTATCAAGACTGAAACACAGGAGGATATCACCGACTCGCTCCGGCAGCAGTTTGATAACGGCCCGTACTTTACCCTCTACCGCGACAATTATTTTGCCGTGGGCACAGACCCCACGCATAAACCCACCGCAAATAACTCTGACGTGCGTTTCCAAATTTCTATCGCACAGAGGCTTACCAAATCGGTTTTGCCGTGGCATACATATCTGTTTCTGTGTTTTACACAAGGGGTGGCATGGGACGTGTTCAAAAATTCAATGCCGATGCACGATTTCACATTCAACCCGGGCTTGGGCATTGTGAAACCGCTTTTCAACCGTGACCGGTTTATAGGCAAAGCCACCCTGATGATTGAACACATGAGCAACGGACGCGATTCCATATGGAGCCGCTCATGGAACCGTATTGCCCTGGGGGCTACGATTATGATTACCGAGAATGTAACCATCGACGGCAAAGCATGGATTCCGATTGTTGACGGTCAGAATAACAAGGATATACTGAAATATGTAGGTCTGTTTCAGGGCGGTGTCAGTGTGTTCAGCAACAACCGGCGGTGGGGAGGCAGCCTGCACTTGGTGAAACGCGCCAAATGGAATTTGAGCTTTAACACGGAGGTGCAGTTCTTCTGGCGGCCGTGGAAGCAAGCAAACGAATTCCTGTTCTTGCAATGGTTTAACGGTTACGGAGAGACCCTGATTGACTATAATCATTTCAGCAACCGCCTCAGGGTAGGTCTGCTCATCAAGCCTCGTTTCTTCTCTGATTATTAACGCTAAACCATGCTTATATGAGCGGACGCACGGGCCGTTCGTCCCTACAAGCTCTTAATATCCATTTTGATAATTTATTTTTCTTTAACACAAACAATCTTGCAGGTTAGAGTCAGTAATCATAATTTTGCAGTGTCAGACCCACACTGTTGATTATGGTTAGAATTACAGCAATTATCTTGTTAATACTGTGTGTATTACCGCTCCAAGCGCAGAAGAAAACGACTACGATAACAGATGCCGCTACCGGCTTGCCGCTTGCACGCGCTTCTATTTTCGACAGAAAGGGCAATCTCATTGGCGTGTGCAATGATGATGGCACTCTCCCTTTTGTCTTTGAGGAAGTATATCCACTGACAATCAGATATATGGGTTATAATCCGGCAACAATCCGCACCCCCAGAACACCCGTTGTCCGCCTCACCGAGACAATACAGTCATTGCCGGAAGTCACCGTCAATCCCGGCCGACAGGAGGTGCTGCACCTCACGGGCTATATGCGTGAGTATTCCACCCTGACTTCATACACAGACACGGTTACCCTTTTTCGCGAGAAAATGGTTGACTTCATGATACCTACCTCTCGCGCAAAGCACTACCGCGGTTGGCTCAATCCGCGCATACTCAATGTGCGGTCTTATTATAGGTTTGCAAATCCATACGGACCGGACAGTGTGAGCAACTATTTCAGTCGTCATTTTTCATGGGCGGATTGGGTAGGTATTGCCGATGAGATATATGTGCCGAAAAAACTGCGTACTACCGAGGCTCAAGCCGACACCCTCCCGGGCCGATACGGCACGGCATCGCGTTGGCAGCGCTGCGGCGATGATTACTCTGTGTATGTAGACATACTTGCCGACAGTACCAATCGGCAGTGGGTTCCGGCCATAGAGTCTTATATGCATGGTCAGGCCGAATTCGACAAGTTTAATGTCCATTATCGGTTTGGGGATGTGCAGCATGGTATAATCCGCGGCGGCGACCTTCAATCCATGTCGTTTAACATTGAGTCCACCGGGCGCGGACGAAGCATTTTTCAAGTATTCAAGAAAGATGAACCTTATTTTGTAAGTACCTACGCCGAGCTGTACATCACCGACAAGGAGTATCTCACCGTTAAGCAGGCTCGCGAACAAGAGAAAAATCCGCCGGAAGCCGCCGAAGTCAATATCCTCGCTCCGGCAGCAGCTCCGGCGTTGCAGCCACAGATACAGGAACTTATAGCCCGTGTAGAAGCAATTGACCATATACAGCGGCGCATCAATCTGCAGCCCGATAAGAGGCTTGCCGGATTTGACGATTTGTTTAAGACCCGCCGCAGCTCATGGCGTAAGTTTTGGGATTTGATTAGTCCGCCCCAATATCAAATAAATACCGACATCTTTCCCAATGCTCATTAGTAGTTGATATACAACGGTTTGTAATTATGACGACAAAAATCTGTTTTCAAAATTTGTTGTTCTCGGAAAAAAGTTGTAATTTTGCAAGTGCAATGCGAGCCGCACACGTGGCTGCAGATGCAAGAGATTGTCTTATGGTGTAATGGTAGCACAACAGTTTTTGGTTCTGTTTGTCCAGGTTCGAATCCTGGTAAGACAACAAAAAAGAGTCAAACCCGAGGGTTTGACTCTTTTTACGCTATAGGTTAGAAGTCGTAGCCGAGGGTGAAAGTCCAGGCTTTGTTGCGGCCTCCTCCGTGTTTCCATACTTCGCAGGCTCCACATTCGTAGTGCACGCCAAGGTAGTAGTGCTCGAGGATTGTTACGCCGGTACCCATCTTGAAACCGAAGTCAAACTTCTTGCGGTTGTCAAAGTATCCGTCTTTGTAGTCACGGCTTACGAGCCCGATTTCTTGTGTGCCTTTGTCAGAACCGGAAATGCCGAAGTTGAAGTACGGGCCGAACTCAAGGCTCCATTTTATATTTTCAGTGGGGTACATATTGAAGATACCCATTATCGGCACCATGAATGAGCGGCTCAGTGTGTGGCCGTATTCATGAATGTTAGGGTTTTGAGTGTCAACGCCGGCCGGGGTAACATAGCTGTAATTGTGGCTGCGACTTTGAAAGAAAAAGCCGGGCTGTATGCTTACCGCATTGTTGAAGTTCAAGTTGATAACCGCGCCGGCGTTGAAACCGGTGCCCCACGCATCGAGATTTGCGCGTGAGTTATTGCCGCCTCGGGTAGCATTGGCGGTGTTGAAGCCCATGCGTACGCCGAAGCTGATAAAATCATCGGCCTCATCGGTGTCAATCCATTCTTGTGCAGACGCGCCAAGGCTGCCGGATATGCAAAGCAGTGAGAGAATAACGTGTTTCAATTTCATAAGTGTCTGTCGTTTTACTTCTGTGAGCAAAATTAACTAATATTTCAGACCTGACAAAAAAACAGCGACTTTCCGTATAAGAAAGTCGCCGAAAGTATCATATCAATATGGATTAGTCAATGTGGGGGCCTGCTGCCACGAGAGCCTTGCCGGCTGCGTTGTGCTCAAACTTCTTGAAGTTCTTGATGAAGAGCTCGGCGAGTTCTTTGGCCTTCTTGTTCCACTCCTCGGAGTTGGCATAAGTGTCGCGCGGGTCGAGAATTTTCGGATCAACGCCGGGAAGCTCGGTGGGCACGGTAAGGTCAAAGTAGGGAATTGTCTTAGTGGGAGCCTTGAGGATAGCACCGTCAAGAATAGCATCTATGATACCGCGTGTATCTTTGATTGAGATACGCTTGCCGGTACCGTTCCAACCGGTGTTCACCAGGTAAGCCTTTGCACCGCTCTTGTCCATCTTCTTAACCAACTCCTCTGCATATTTTGTGGGGTGGAGGCTAAGGAAGGCTGCGCCGAAGCAAGCGGAGAATGTCGGAGTAGGCTCTGTGATACCGCGTTCAGTGCCGGCGAGCTTGGCGGTGAAGCCGCTCAGGAAGTAGTACTTGGCCTGCTCGGGAGTAAGGATACTTACCGGGGGAAGCACACCGAATGCGTCTGCACTAAGGAAGATTACCTGCTGTGCAGCCGGACCTTTGCTTACGGGCTTAACGATATTCTCGATATGATAGATGGGGTAAGATACACGAGTATTCTCTGTAACGCTCTTGTCGGCGAAATCAATCTTGCCTTCAGCGTCAACGGTTACGTTTTCAAGAAGTGCATCGCGACGAATTGCGTTGTAGATATCCGGCTCGCTCTCCTTGTCAAGGTTGATAACCTTTGCGTAGCAGCCACCTTCATAGTTGAATACGCCCTCATCGTCCCAGCCGTGCTCGTCATCGCCGATGAGTTTACGCTTCGGGTCGGTGGAGAGAGTAGTCTTGCCGGTGCCGGAGAGGCCGAAGAAGATTGCAGTGCTTGTCTCCTCCATATTGGTGTTGGCAGAGCAGTGCATTGAAGCGATACCGCGAAGAGGGTTGAAATAGTTCATCATGGAGAACATGCCCTTCTTCATCTCACCGCCATACCAAGTGTTGATGATAACTTGCTCCTTCTCGGTAAGGTTGAAGGCAACAACAGTTTCGGAGTGCAAGCCGAGTTCCTTGTAGTTTTCAACCTTTGCTTTTGAAGCGTTGAATACCACGAAGTCGGGAGTGAAGTCTTCAAGTTCCTCCTTTGAAGGACGAATGAACATGTTTGTAACGAAATGAGCCTGCCAAGCCACTTCCATAATGAAACGCACCTTCAAGCGAGTGGAGGGGTTGGCGCCGCAATAGCAATCTACTACATAAAGCACCTTGTCCGAGAGCTCCTTGACGGCTTTCTCTTTAAGCTCGTTCCACACCTTGGTGTCGATAGGCTTATTGTCGTTTTTATATTCTTCGGAAGTCCACCAAACGGTGTTTTCGGTAGTTTCGTCTTTAACGAGGTATTTGTCTTTGGGAGAACGGCCGGTGTACTCGCCGGTCATCACGTTTACTGCGCCGAGTTCAGTCACTTGGCCCTTGTCAAAGCCGGTAAGAGAGGGGTCAGTCTCATACTTGAAGAGGTCATCGTAAGAAGGATTGTGGATAATCTTCTTAACATCCTTAATGCCGTATTGGCTCAGATTTAATTCTGCCATAATTTGTATAAGGGTTATATTATTTTTTTCTGAAATTTTCTACAACTCATATTAAATAACAAAACAATGCGTCAAAGGTTCAAAGCCGAAGCCTGCCGCAAAGTTTCTGCGCATCTCTATCCGAGTGCAAAATTACAAAATTAAATTGAAATAGCTGCTTAATTACGGAAAAATTTCCGTAATTAAGATATAGACAAAGCGTTTGCATGGTGCTGGAATCCATTTTCCGTCATCGGACAGTTCCAAATCTTCCACAGCATGTATGGGCTATAAAAAAGCCTCTTAAATCTGTGAAAGTGATGAAAGCGGGAAGAAAGGTTTTGCCATGTAAGTAAGTGAGTAAAATTATGGGTCATACTCTTTTTTCTGTATATTCTCAATGGCGCGGTACAAAAGCCTTACATATTCAATATCCGGAGTATCAGCCGGTATCTCCTTGTCAAACAAATGTTCATAATCCTTAAGGTTTACCGAATAATTCCGGTTTGTTTTATTGAAAAAAGCGGTGGTCAGAAGTTCCCAATTCTGCGTTTCAACTGCCTTGGCGAAACATTCGCTGAAAATTTTATCAGCCTGTTTCTGCATAGTGTCCGACTTGCAAAATATGCTGTAATCGTTGAGCATGTCACCGAGATTTACAAGTATTACCGGCAGAAAATCATTGTATTTGTATTGCTCACACAGCTTGTAAGCCTGCGTGAAGTATTGGTAAGCGCGTGCGTAATCGTAATAAATGCGTAATCGTAATAAAAATGTTTATACACGCAACCCGGATTGTTGAGGGCGCGTATGGCGCAATGTGCCTCATCTGTCGAGGGGTTCTCTGTAATTATGAGCTCGCTTACGGTTTGAAAACGCAACAGCGCATTCGTAGGATCACGCTTTTCAAAGTATGTACGACCCTCGGCCATATGCTGTTCCGGCGATTGAGCCGCAATATTGCCGGAAACTGCACCGGCGAAGCCAATATGGGATAAGAGTATGCAACAAATCAGGCAGAGTATATAGCGCATGAACGATGTCATAGGATAGTGCAAAAATAATTGCAAAATTATAAATATTTAGACGTCCGTACAAATCACCGTTAGTTTTTAACTTTTTTTATTTTAAACAATTTGCAAACTTTTTCTCTGCAAGGGCGTTGTAAAATCAAACGCAGCTTGAAAAAAGGCTGTCTGCATCCGTGTGATGGAAATTATTAACAATCTAAATTATATATACTATGAACACAGCACCTCTTTCCGGAATCAAAGTTATCGACTTCACAGAAGTACAATCCGGACCCTCTTGTACACAAATGCTTGCTTGGCTTGGCGCCGAGGTAATCAAAATCGAGCGCCCGGGTGTAGGCGATGCCACTCGTAAAGAATTGCAGTTTGACCCCAATCTGCCTTCATACTACTATCTGCAACTCAACTCCGCAAAGAAGTCGCTCGCCCTCGACGGCAAGACTCCCGACGGTAAGGCTATTCTTACCAAGTTGATTGAAAGCGCCGACATCTTCGTTGAGAACCTCCACCCGGGTGCAATGGATAAAATGGGCTTCTCATGGGAGGAAGTTCACAAAATCAACCCCAAATGTATCTATGGTACAATCAAGGGTTTCCCGCTTTCTTCAAAATACAAAGACCTGAAGGCTTACGAGCCTATCGCACAGGTAACCGCCGCCGCCGCTTCAACTACCGGTTGGTTTGACGGCGATTACAACATCCCGACACAGAGCGGTGCTGCGCTTGGTGACTCAAACACCGGTATGCACCTGCTTATCGGCTTGCTCGCTGCTCTGCAGCAACGTGAACGCACCGGCGAGGGTTGCTATGTATATCAGAGTATGCACAACGCCTGCTTGAACCTCTGCCGTATCAAGACTCGTGACCAGCTCACTCTCGACAAGCTCGGCTACCTTACCCAATTCCCGCAGTATCCCGATGGCAAGTTCGGCGACTGTGTGCCTCGTTCCGGCAATACCGAAGGCGGCGGCGTGCTTGGCTGGACTTACAAGTGCAAACCGGCCGGTGGCTACGACTCCGAGCTTGATGCAAACAACTATGTTTACATCGTGCTTCAGCGTGGTGCAAAAGATTTTGAACTCTTCTGCAAGGCTACCGGTTTCAATGACTGGTTGACCGACCCGAAGTTCAACACTGCCGATGCGCGCGACCGTAACAAACAGGCTATCTACAAACGTATCGGTGAATGGACTGCCGACAAGACAAAATATGAGGTTACTGACATCCTCGGCAAAGCCGGTGTTCCGGTAGGTCCGGTGCTCTCAACCAAGGAAGTGATGACCGACGAAAGCCTCTATGACGGTAACACTCTTGTCCGCATCAACGAAGGCGGCGAAGTAGGCGAATTCGTAACCGTAGGTTGCCCGTTCACAATGAGTAACTATCAGCCTGAATATGCTCCGGCTCCTCTTGAAATCGGTCAGGACACAGACGAAATCTTGAAGGCTTACGGCTATACCGATGCGCAGATTGCACAGTTCGCGGCCAATGGTACCACCGCTCCCATGCCCAAACCCGCAGCTCCCGCCAAGTAAGCTGACGTTTTTATAGAATTACACTTATTGCCGGGGGACGGAAGAGAACCCGTCCCCCGATTTCATATTAACCTTTAAACTGAACTTATTATGAACAACACAACACCCAATACGGCCAATACGCCGAAATTTCCCGAACAAGTGACCGGTATGTATGTATTGGCGGAATCTCTGAAAAGAATGGGGCTTGACACATGCTACGGTCTGATTGGTATCCCGGTGACTGAGGCTGCCTACGCCATGCAAAAAGTAGGTATCCGCTTCGTAAACTTCCGCTTTGAGCAGCAGGCCGGTATGGCCGCCGCAACCCACGGCTATCTTACCCGCAAACCGGGCGTATTGCTCACCGTGTCTTCCCTGGGCTTCCTCAACGGCCTTACCGCTACAACCAATGCAACCGTAAACTGCTACCCGATGATTCAAATCTCCGGTGCATCAGACCCGCACATGGTGGATATGAATATGGGTACTTACGAGCAACTTGATCAATTCAACACTGCCAAACCTTTCGTCAAAGCTGCGTTCCGTTGTTATCACGCCAAGGATATACCCTCGGCAGTGGCTCGTGCTTACCGTGCCGCAGTGAGCGGTCGCCCCGGCGGTGTATATATCGATATGACCACCCCGGCTCTCGGTGAAATCGTTAATGCCGCCGACATTGAGAAGCTTTTCTACACACCCGTAGACCTTTACACTCCGACTGTGCCTAATCCCGAATCAGTGGAGCGTGCCGTGGATATTCTTACCAAGGCTAAACACC
This sequence comes from Prevotella sp., assembly GCA_023662865.1. Classification (GTDB taxonomy): domain Bacteria; phylum Bacteroidota; class Bacteroidia; order Bacteroidales; family Muribaculaceae; genus Lepagella. The sequence continues at coordinate 17,035 of JAMPIK010000002.1, read as the reverse complement.
CGGCAATCTTTATCGGTAAAGGTGCCGCTTACGCCGGTGTGGAAGACCAACTCAAGAAACTCGTCGAGACTTACAAGATTCCTTATCTGCCCACATCAATGGCAAAGGGCGTGTTGCCTGACGATGGCGAACTTTCCGCAATTTCATGCCGCTCCATGATTATGGAACAGTCTGATGCAGTGCTTATTGTGGGCGCCCGACTCAACTGGATGCAGTCCTTCGGACGCGGCAAGTGGAATCCTAACATGAAGTTCATACAGGTAGATGTAGAACCTACCGAAATTGACGTAAATGTGCCTATCGCCGCCCCGGTAGTAGGTGATATCGCCGAGTCCATGAATGCAATCTTGAAAGCTATGGAAGGCAAGACTATGAGTACCGACCCGGCTTGGTTGCCGGCACTCGCAGCTCATTCCAAAGAAGCAGATACCAAGTTTGCCGCACGTCTTACCGAACAAGCCAATCTTATGCCTATGACTCACTGGGGTGCACTGACAGCCGTGAAGAAAGTGCTTGAAGCCAACCCCGATGTAATTCTTATCAACGAGGGTGCCAATACTCTTGATGATACTCGCGACACCGTAAACATGGCTCTGCCGCGTCACCGTGTAGACTGCGCCACATGGGCAATCATGGGTATGGGTATCGGCTCGACTATCGGTGCTGCCGTTGCTACCGGCAAGAGCGTGGTGGCCGTAATGGGTGACTCCGCATTCGGATTCTCCGGTATGGACTTCAGTACCATTTGCCGCTTCAACCTGCCCTGTACCGTAGTTATATTCAACAACGGCGGTATCTACAACGGTATCGGCGTCAACCCCGGCGGTGGTACGGATCCCGCTCCTACAACCCTTGACATCCACGCACGTTACGACAAGATGGGCGATGCTTTCGGTGCACAGACATATTATGTGCAGACTCCCGATGAACTTGAAAAGGCCATGACAGAGGCCATCGCGTCCAAAAAACCGACCTTGATTGATGTGCAGCTCGCTGCCGACTCCGGCAAGGAAAGCGGCCACATCGGCTACCTGAACCCCGCCCCGCTCGTAGACTATACTGTCTGACCATCATTTTATTCATACCGACTGCCGTAATGCAGTCGGTATGAACCAAGCAATCTTATTTTATTTACTTATTAAAAACACACTGTTATGAACATCGGTCATATTTTGATTTACGCAATTGTCCCAATTCTGGTGGTCATGCTTCTCGGCTTCTTCGCCGGTAAGAAAGGCGCCTTCTCTGGTGACGACGCAAAGAAGTTTAACAAGGTTGTGCTTGACTTCGCCCTCCCGGCCGCCCTGTTCGTCTCTATCGCACAGGCAAGCCGCGAAATGCTTGTCAAGGATATAAAGCTCACCATAGTGTCGTTGATTTCCATTATGGTCTGCTTCATGCTTGTTTACTTCATTTACACTTATTGCTTTAAGAAAAACAACGGAGCTGACGGTGCCATCATGGCATTGATTTCCGGCTCTCCTACTATCGGCTTCTTGGGTTTTGCTGTACTTGAACCTATCTTCGGCACCAATCCGAGCGTGGCACTCGTGGTGGCCATTGTAGGTATCGTGGTCAACGCAATCGGTATTCCGGTAGGCTTGTCGCTGCTTAACTCCGCAGATGCCAAGAACTCCGGCAATAAAGAACCCTGGTACAAACCGGTGATACACGCGCTGTGTCAGCCGGTAGCATGGGCGCCTATCCTCGCCGTAGTTTGGGTAATTATAGGTATTCCATGGCCTAAATGGGCAAGCCCGTCCTTTGACCTTTTGGCAAAAGCCAACGCCTCAATGGCCGTCTTCAGCGCCGGTATCACACTTAGCGCCGTGAAGATTGTAGTCAATTGGCAGGCAATCCTCGGTACTATCCTCAAACTGGGTCTCATGCCGGCATTCACACTGCTGCTGGGTATCCTGTTCAAGATGGACCCGATGAACCTGAAAATGTTGGTTTGCGCAAATGCCCTTCCGCCGGCATTCTCCGGTATCATCATTGCCGATGAATACGACCAATACGTGGCAACCGGTACCTCTTCGCTGACAATCTCCATGATTTTGTTTATGGGTATGTGTCCGCTTTGGATGTGGCTCACCGACTTGTGCGTATAGCCCCTTTCGGTGAGTACGATAATTATAGAGAACAAACTGCAACTCGCGTCCCGGCGCGGGTTGCTGCTGTTTCAGAAAACAGTGACTCCGAATAACTGTAAATCTCGCCCTTCAAGCTCAAGAAGCTTCTGCTTGACATCCAATCCCCCGCCATACCCCGTGAGCTTGCGGTTGCTGCCAATTACCCGATGACACGGCACAAATATTGAAATCGGATTTGCAGCATTGGCAGAAGCTACGGCTCGCACTGCCCTCGGATTGCCGATGAGCCGTGCCTGTTCTGCGTAGGATATGGTGACTCCATAAGGTATTTTCATCAATGCAGCCCAAACGCGGCACTGAAACGGAGATCCGCTAAAAATCAATGATATGGAAAACTCCTTGCGCTCCCCGGCGAAATATTCATCAAGTTGCGCTGTTGCAAGCCTGATTATATCCGAAGAGCCCTCCTCATATTCGGCATTGAGATGTCGGCATACACGGCGGTCAATCGCGCCGCAGCGTTTCTCAACAGCCCAATCGCACAAGCAGAGCTTACCCCCCAAAGAGCCGAGAATCATATCTCCGGCCGGAGACCTATAGCGTGTAATTTTTATTGTTTTCATTCAAAGTCGCTGTTATCCTAATAGTTGGCAAGGTGTGAACAAAATTAGTGAATTTATCGCAGTCGGCCAAATGAACTCGCATGCTGCAACGGTTGTTCTACAAACAGACACACTCTTATTTACTATGAACAACACTTCCACTACTCTCGCAAACGATAAATATGCCGGTATGAGTCCGTCTTATTACTGGTTCTTCATTCTCTTTATGGTACTGTTGAGTATGTTCGGCTCTTTTGTGAACGACATGTACATACCTGCACTCCCTGAGATGACACACGCCTTCGGCTGCTCCGTCTCCACCGTGCAGCTTGGCCTTTCGTTCGGCATGATAGGCCTGGGCATAGGCCAGATTGTTTTCGGCCCGATAAGCGACAAATACGGACGCAAAGGAGTACTGAATGCAGGCATGATTATTTTCGCCGTTGGTGGTACGGCAAGTATATTCTCCCCGAATATATGGTACTTTATAGCGTGCAGATTGGTACAAGGCATAGGAGCCAGCACCGGCTACTTCCTCGCACGCACCATGCCGGCAGACGTGAGCTCCGGCAGAGCTTTGGCCAAAATCATGGCTCTGACCGGCGCCATAAACGGAGTGGCTCCCGCCTCCGCCCCGGTGCTCGGCGGTCTGTTCGCACATCTTTTCGGCTGGAGAAGCATATTTATCTTCCTCACAGCCATGGCATTACTAATGCTCCTTGTCAATACACGAGTAAAAGAGACACTCCCCCCCGACCGCCGAGCCAAAGGCTCCCTCATCTCCACATTTGAGGGATACGGCTCGCTGTTCAAGCAATACAAATTCATGACTCACGTAATGCTGAAAGGGGCGGCACTGGGACTGCTGTTCGCTTACATAGCCTCCGCACCATTCATAATTCAGACCCATTACGGATATTCCGACATAGTTTTTGGCCTGTATATGGGCTTCAACGCGCTGTTCGTAGTGGCAGGCTCGCTGACAGCCTTGAAGTTTGAAATTCTGAAAAAGGCCGGAGTATACGGCTCATGGGGCTTGGGCGTTGTAATTGTAGGTCAGGCCTTTGCCCTATGGCACATTGACTCATTCCTGCTGTATGAAGTGCTCAACTGCCTTATGCTCTTTTGCCTCGGATTGATATTCACTATGAGCAACACCCTGGCGATGAACGAAGGCAGAGCCAATGCCGGACGCGCCTCCGCAATACTGGGAGTAATGGGCTACATCTTCGGAGCGATAGCCACCCCACTCACCGGACTCGGCGACATACTGCACTCCACGGTATTTGTATATACCGGCCTGGTAATCATAACCGTAATCTTCGCATTCATGTCTAGGCGCATAGCCCCTGAACTCTCCGGCCCCGCCGTAGAGAAAGGCTGAACAAAAAATTTCGGAAACACCCGAAGTGTTTTCTGAAAAAATAGTGATAAAAACAGAACGGAAAATTTGTGTAGACAAAGAAAAAACACTAATTTCGCGCAAATTTTCCACAAAAGCAAACAAATAAACATAGATAACAATGTACTGGACACTTGAACTTGCATCAAAACTTGAAGACGCACCCTGGCCCGCCACGCGTGAAGAACTCATAGACTACGCCATGCGTTCCGGAGCCCCCATGGAAGTAATAGAAAACCTCCAAGAGATAGAAGACGAAGGCGACACCTACGAAAGCATAGAAGACATCTGGCCCGACTACCCCTCCAAAGACGACTTCTTCTTCAACGAGGACGAGTATTAAGACTCAAATTTACACGCAACATACTGATTACCAGCCATATAAGCAATTAGAATTTGTTTGTATGGCTGGTGTTTTATGGTCTAAAATAGCCGAATTTGTTTGTGTAAAATACAACATTTGCCCCGATTTTTCCGTTTTGTTTGTATATAATTCACTACCTTTGCAGACATGTGGGAATATCGTAAAAGTACAAACAAATAACGGCCTATGGGAAGGACAAAGAGATTATACCCATTAGGGAAATACCGTCTCAGGACACCAAAAAATCCGGATAAGAACAAGGCTTATCCGGTGGACATAGAATATACTTGGAACCGTAAGGTGATCCGACGCACTACCAATATCTTCGTGAAGATTGCAGACTGGAACCAGAATCTTCACGCCGGGCGCGGTGGTGTTCGCCCATCCTACGGCTCGGAGTCCAAGCGCATCAACAGTGTATTACTTGCCAGAGTAGAAAGGACAGATTCTTTACTTGCCGAATTTGCCCAAAACAATCCGCATCAAATAACGGAAGAAGTCATAGATGGCTTCCTTCTTGAAAAGCCTGTTGCCGTAAGGAAAGATAACGGTAAGGACTTTGTTGAGTTCGTTACTGACAGGCTGGATTCCGAATATTCCCGAAACCGTATCGGCCGTAGTCGCTATGAAAACGGGAAAAGCGGCATGAATATGTTTAAGGAGTTCCTGCGTTCAAAAGAACGTGGAACATATAAATCCGATGGAATCTATCTTGGAGAGATTTCTATTGAGCTGCTTGAAGAATATATAGAATGGCGTCGTGAAATAAAACAGAATAGCGACCACACCATCAACCATGCTCTGACCCCTATTCTCAAAGCCTGTGCTTATGCCGCAGAACTACATATAATAGATGCGGCATTAAATGCGAGAATACAAGACATGCGTATTGCAGTCAAGCCTAATCTATCCGGTGATGAGTCTTCTTATGATGGCAAGAGCCTTTCGCAAGAAGAATTGGCAAAGTTGATAGAATACTACCATCATTGTAAGGAACCCCGTCGTAAGGAATATATCGAAATGTTTCTTTTCGCCTTTCACGCTTGCGGTCTTCGAGTCGTAGATATTATGACGCTTCAATGGACTAATGTCGATTTGAAGAAAAAAGAATTAAGAAAGGTCATGATTAAGACAGGGAAACGCCATATAATTCCGTTGTCTGACCCGGCTATTGAATTACTTGAAGCATGGAAAGAGAAAAACGGGGATTCCAAATTTGTATTCAACCTTGTAAAAGAGAATCTGGATATAGATGATGATGAGGCATTATATAAAGTCAGAAATACGGCGACAAGAAGTATTAACCAGTCCTTGACTGTTGTGGGAGAGGAACTGGAGCTTAGTTTCCCGCTGACTATGCACGTTGCGAGACATACATTCGCCGTTTATGCCTTGAATGAAGGCCTTTCTATGTCTGTTGTCAGCCGTCTTCTCGGTCATGGAAGCACAGATATAACGGAGAAAGTGTATGCTCGTTTTCTTCCTGAAACTTTGTCCACTGAACTTAACAGACTTTCTGGTTTATCCTCGTTTAGATTATAAACATATTATTATCCATAAAAAAACAGTTGACCCGATTGTGAGTCAACTGTTTTTTATTTATACGGAAGATAATGGAGTGGCAAAAGCCTCATAATGGAACCGACTGAGAAAAAGATCCACATCGGATTGAGAGTACCAGTATTTGTCTCCGCATCTGGAATATCCAAGAAATCCTTTATCACGGAGCATTTTAAGATACTTATGTTTGATATTGAGTAATTCCATTATCGCCTGATTATCATACACCCTATTTTTAAGAGAGTTTTCACAGGGTTTTCCTTGTTTTTCGAGGATTGAGAGTATTCTGTTTAGAATATCTCTATCAGTCGATTCTCCGTTTTGCTTTGCCATAGGCATCTCTTTGGTATGTCAAATACGGAAACGTAAATTTATTGCTTTTCGAGGGTGTATCTGCCCATTGTGGTAATATAGAATCACCACGGATTGTGTATGTTCTTTTCATCTTTTAACGGAATTAGTGGGTGACTTGACCGAATACAGAGAGGGTGGCCCACATTCCGGACTGCGGGTCGCCGGTATCTATATTTCGGCTGGGATTTTGAGTAAAGCGTATGAGGCATTCGCCTGTCTTACGCTTTGAACGTGTAACCATCTCTGTGGCGAAAAAGATTACTGTCTGTCAGCGGGTTCCCGATATTTCAATGAAGTTTCCCAACATTTCCCAACTTGGAAATTTGTCGGAAACAAACAGCCATATTCCGGTTGTTTCTATATCGAATCCGATACGGTGCCGGGCTTTCCCCATGATAACCGATTGGGCATTTTCAGGATATAAGTCATGACATTTCCTGATAGACCATTAATCTCGCCTTATTGGATTTATCCCTGAATTTTTAACGACACACACCGTCATGTCAATCCGTTATAACGGACTGGCAGACTGACCTCTATACTCTTTCAAAAGGAGTATGGATAGCCACCACCAAATCTTAACGTGTCTTAAAAAAACAGGGAACTACCTGAGGAATACCTCAGCAGGGTTTCGGCTTATGGCGAACTTTGCGGCATAACATTAAATCCGAAAAAGAATATGATAACAAAAATGCTCAATTACATCGCCGAGACAATCCGCGAGTATAAGGCCAGACTGATGATGAAAATCTTTTTCCGTATGATGAACCACCTTTACAAAAATCGCGGGCAATGAGAACGGAGGAATACACGACACTTGTCCGGCTTATCCGTGAGCTGGCATCGGAGGTCAGGAATGTCAAGACTGGTCTTGACAGCAAGATTGACCATGTGGCGAAAAAGGTTACGGAGGCTTTTCAGGGCTTCGGCATCCTTGATCCGGAGGAAGAAACGTGGACGGAACAGCAGGTCTGCGAAAGATACCACGTTTCAAGACGCACGATGTACGAATATCGCAAATGTGGCATGATTGCCTATATCAAGACCGGCTCCGGCAAAAACTGCAAGGTGAAGTACCGCAAAGCCGACGTGATAGAATTATTCTCCGTGCAGAACGCATGACACACCTACAACACAAAATAACCCCGCGTCACCAAGGTGGCGCAAGTATCAACCCCCCAAACACTTTTTAATTTATGGCAAAAGACCAAAACTTAGAAGAAGTGCTTATCGCCCGCAACAACGATACCGGGCAGGTAGGCGCGGTTACCGGACTCAACGAGGACGGCACACCAAAGATGACCGATGTCAAGTCGGCAAAACTCTCTGACCTTGTAAAATTCTCCAAAGGTCAGAACCCGCTTGAGGCTTTCCTCTCCAACTTCGTCCGCCAGTGCAAGAACCCCACGACCTTCGGATTTTTCCGAGTACCCGCCGACCGCTACGAGACGGTAGGCACCGTAATCGGGGACTTTGCAAAAGACCCCGTGGCAAACGCCGATATGCTGAAGAACAACAAGGTGGATCTCCCACAGGTTACGCAGGACAACAGGCAGGAGGCGGCACAGACGGCCGAACAGCCCAAGCAGTCGCCGGCAGGCTCCCCGCAGGAGGAACAGCAGGCACAATCCAACGCACAGGCATCCGCAAAGGAGACCAGACACTCCGCCATCGACGAAAGCAAAATCGACTGGGCGAACCTCAAGGAGAAATGGGGCATCGACCGCGACGAGCTGGAAAAATCGGGAGACCTCCGCGAGATGCTCTACAACCGCAAGTCAAGGGTCGTCACCGTCATCCCGACATTCGCCGGAGAGAAATTCCCCATTGACGCACGACTGTCATTCCGAACCGACGCTGACGGCAATGTAAAGGTGGTACCCCACTTCATCCACAAGGAGCCGAAACTCGATCAGGAGTTCAAAGGCTACAAGTTTTCCAAAGATGAGAAAACGGCTCTCCGCGAAACCGGCAATCTCGGCAAGGTAGTGGAATTGACCGACAAGAACGGCGAGAAGGTGCCGTCATACGTCAGTATCGACCGCTACACCAACGAAATAGTTTCCGTCCCGGTCAAGGATGTATATATCCGCGACACTGTGGGCCAGACCAAACTGACCGATGCCGAGATAGGCCAGCTAAAGCGGGGTCAGGCACTCCCTCCGAAGGAGATAACCGACAAGAACGGCAAGACTTACAACGTGGTGCTTCAGGTGTCGGCAGACCGCAAGGGCGTCGAGTTCGTACCCGGCGCGGTCAGAAAGCAGGAACAGGCGCAGTCGCAGACACAGATACAAAGCGGCACCACGAATCAGCAGCAGTCGTCGTGGCTCACGAAGGACGGCAAGATAAAGCCTCTTACAAAATGGGCGAAAATCCCGCTTACCGAACAACAGCAGAAGGATTACTCCGAGGGTCGCGTGGCGGAACTTACAAACCGCATCGACGACAAGGGGCAGCCATGCACCGTCTATCTCTGGTTCAATCCGGAGAAACAGCGTCCCAACATATCACTCAACGACCCGCGTGTTCAGGTAGCCAATGAATCCAAGACACAGAAGGCCGTCAACAACGACGGACTGACCAACGAGGCGACAAAGCACGTCGCCGAGCCTCTCCAGAAATATCAGACGGCACCCAAGAACGAGGACCAGATGCGTCAGCAGCGTAAGCCGAAAGGTCCGAAGATGTAATCTTCAAAAAGCAGGGATAAGACCCTGCACCCCCGAAACGGCACCCCGGAGAGTCCGGAATCTCCGGTGCTATTTCAAAGAAACCACTACATCCAAAAAAATATCCACCCAAATAAAAAAAGCAAAAATGAAACAGAAAAATCTCATAACCGTCGTGACAGACCATCAGATCACTGCGGACACAATCGCCAAAGCCATCGGCGCGAATGAAAAACACGACGGCTACTATCTCGGCAACGGCTATGCCGTGACATGGACAAACGGACAGCTCGTGGAGGCGACCTTCTCACCGGAGGAGAGTTTCGTCCTCTCCACCACGATGGACAGCCGCCTCGCCTACGCACATAACTTCAAGTTCGCCATGCGTGACTACGATGAGCTGGTCGGCTACAAGAAATCAGCAGAGGACACCCGACAGCTCGAAACAATCAAGTCGCTGTGGAAGATGAGCCAGACGGTCGTGAACGCCATGCACCCCGACATTGCCGGCGACCTCGACTTCCTGAGCCTCTACTACTTCATCAGCTGCCCAGTGGATACGCGTCGCGCATGGCTCCCCGTGCTGAAAAAGAAAGCCATCGTCCATGCCGTGAACCACGGGCCTCAGAACCGTAAGGAATACGAGAAATGGCTGGAGGAATCCATCTACAACGCCATCATACAGGCTGCCGAGGAATGTGCCGAACTGAAGGGTGCGCCTACGGTTGAGGAAATATCCGTAACGGAAGCCGCCGTCGATGCTGAATGTGCCGGTATATCAGCCCCGACTGCCGGAGAACGTCGTGAAGGCGACAACTATATCGGTCTGATAACCGACCGCTGCCCGCTGTTCAACCTCCCGGCCCTGATGATTCAGGCTGCCTGTGAGCTGGACTATACCCACGAAAAGACAATACTCACCGCATACCGCCTGTATGCCAAGAAACTCATATCCTACCCGATGGTGATGCAGAACACCATCCCCGGCGGAGTGTGGAAGGCGATGCTCCGCAATATGGAAATGCTGCGCTACAACAGCAGGTGGGGCCGGTTGATACCCGAAGGCAAGCCCTCCAAGTGCCACAACTTCCGCAACGGCGAGACAGTCTATAACGGATTCGGCATAGTCACCACCGGGCTGCACCCCACGGATCTCAGCCGCGACGAGGAAAAGCTATACAACCTCATAGTCAAGCGCGTCATCGACGCCTTCGCTCCCGACAGCTACGGCTGCGGTCGCAAGTCCAAAGGCGGCAAGAAGAAAAGCCGCCGTTACCGCAAGGAGAAGAAGGCAAAAACGGTTAAAACCGCTTAAACTCTCTTGAAATCAAGACAGAATAACCATAACTATTCCTCCCGTGTCAGGATAATTTATTATCTTTGCCATTGATTCGGCGTCATTATGTTTTTTGTTTCATTTTTGACGCGGATTTAGTGGTTGGACATCGGGAGGGATACCCGGTGTCCTTTTTCATTGCGTCGTTGTACTATGAAAATTATAGGACATCGGCAACCACTATATCCGCATCCCCCGATGAAACATAACATAGAATTGCCGGAGGCAGACTTTTTCCAAGTCTATCTCCGAGGTCATCTCATTGACCATCATTTTCCCCAGAGAAACAACAAGAGATTTATTGAAACCCGCTCGGACGACGCATACGACACATTCGTGTCGGCGCGTCTGGAGGGCAAGCCAGTGCCGATTGCCCGTGAGCTGGCGATGCGCACTCTCCTTGCAGGACTGTATGTGTCGCGCTACGACATAATATATAATGTGGTGGAGGAAAACCTCTGGCTGCGTCTGCCGCCGGAGTATATGCCTGACTTCGCCGTGCATCTGCTCGGACAGAAACCCGTCAGCGACATACTCGACCGCTACGAGGTCAACGGCGACTTTCTTGACAGGGAGACCCATCAGCCGATGCTGACAGAACTGCTCGGAACAATCACTGAAATACTGGACGGCTATGGCTTATAACCGCCTCCAGACCATGCGCGACAACATTGAGGCGATAAGGCTTGCCTTTCGCCTCGATGTTGCCGGGCGTGGAGCGCAAACCGCTGATGAAATAGCGGTGCTTCGCAAGTATGCCGGATTCGGAGGACTGAAATGTATCCTCAACGATGCCAACGATTTGGAGGATGCCGCCAAATGGAGCAAAACGGACATTGAGTTGTTTGCCCCGACCGTTGAACTGCGCCGTCTTATCCATGATTATTCAAAGGACGACAGGGAGTTTGCGCGGTATATGGACTCACTTAAAGCCTCTGTGCTGACGGCGTTCTATACTCCGGCTCCCGTCATTGACGCCATTTCAGGCTCACTGAAACAGTCTGGCATAGAGGTAAAGAGTTTTCTTGAACCCTCTGCCGGACAGGGAGCGTTTATCGATTCATTCCTGCTCAACGACCGATACCCCGGGGCTGAGGTGCTGGCGTATGAGAAGGATTTGCTCACAGGCAAAATACTGTCGGCGTTGCATCCTTCAATATTGACTCGCATTGAAGGCTTTGAGAAGATTGAGAGTGACTTCAATGGCTATTTCGATGTCGCCGCCTCTAATGTTCCTTTCGGTGATTTTGCTGTCGCAGATCCGGCGTATGCCGTGAGCAAGGATGTTGCCTATCGTCAGGCTACCAAAACAATCCACAATTATTTCTTTCTGAAGGCACTCGACCAAGTGCGCGAGGGAGGATTGGTTGCCTTTATTGCTTCGCAAGGTGTTATGAACGCGGGCAGTCCTTTCGTGAGGATGGAGCTTGTGAAACGTGCCGACCTTGTAGCAGCGTTACGACTGCCCAACAATACATTCTCCGATAATGCCGGAACGGATGCAGGATCCGACCTGATTATACTCCAGAAGCACACGGGGAAGAAAGCGTTATCTGCCGACGAGGAATTTTTCATTCAGTCTGTTGTTGACCGAGGTACGAAGGTGCCGGGCAACAAGTTCTTTCAGGCTTTTCCTCAGAATGTAATATGCACCGATGCCAAGGTTGGGACCGATCAGTACGGAAAACCCGCTATCATCTACAAGCACGAAGGCGGTATTGATGGTATCTCCGAGGATTTACGCAAAGCGATCGATGAGTCGCTGCGCCTGCGTCTTAATCTGGAACTGTATAACTCCAACGGTATCAATCCGCCTACGCCTGACCCAGTAAAGCCGACACCTGAAGTCAAGCCGGAACCACCGAAACAGAAACCGCTTGCAGAGAAGATTGAGCAGAGAAACGAGCCTTTGCTCAAACAGTATCAGGAGATGAAAAAGAAACACCCTGATGCAATTCTGATGTTCCGCGTAGGAGATTTCTATGAAATTTTCGGCAAGGATGCCGTGCAAGCGTCTGAAATACTCGGCATTACTCTGACACGCCGGATGAACGGTCTTGACAACCGCATCGAGCTTGCTGGATTTCCGCATCATGCGCTCGACACATATCTGCCCAAACTTGTACGGGCAGGCAAACGTGTGGCTATTTGTGAGCAGTTGGAAGACCCGAAACTGAAAAGGACTACCAAGCAAAAAGTTGTCGAGACGGTTACGCCTAATCAACCTCCGAAGCCTGAGCCTAAACCTGTAGAGCCGCCAAAGGAAGCACCAACCCAAGAGATTGAAACCGACGGCAGACCCGATTATTCGGACAATCCAGACCCGCGTCTGTTCGCCTACAATCTTTTCGGAGAGCTGGAGCCAATCGGCAAACCGCGCCCGCAGCCGAAGCATAAAGTGGAAGCCTCGGAGTCAAAGCCCCGTCCGACTGTAAAAGTCGATGACATTCCGGTAAAAAAGTTCCGACCTCTTTCAGAAAAAGAACTGGAGTTTTATGGCTCGTTGAACTGGGAGGACAATCCGCCCATCAACGGATTCTATGAAACAATGATGTCGATTGCCTATCGCCAAATGGAGGAAATGCGTCTGGAGAAAGAAGCTCAGGAGGCGGCACAAGCCGCCGGTATCGCACCCGGCGAAACCTATATCGAAAAGACCGAGGGCGATTTCATTCCCGGCGGTCGCAACCGTACCGCAAAGGTTACGGCTATTCCGATTGAGCGCGATATGTCGCCCCGTCCTTTCCCGGAGGACATACAATTCTTCCACAAGAACGGCTCAATGGTCGTTGCCGACGGCATGGTAGGCTTTCTCTCCGATGTGCGTAAAACCGGTGCAACATTCACGCCGCTCAACCTCAAACCGGAGCAGGAGAAACGCGCCATGCTGTATATTACTCTATCGGAGACATATCAGCAGCTCTACAACTACGAGGCGGAGACCCATGAGCCTTCGGAACATCTGCGTAAACACCTCAATCAATATTATGATGAGTTTGTCGTCAAGTACGGTAATCTCAACGAGAAGCAGAATGTCAAGTTCATAATGATGGACGCCAACGGTCGTGACGCACTGGCACTGGAGCGCGGCGAGAACGGTCAATTTGTCAAGGCTGACATCTTCGACCATCCTGTTTCATTCGCCATTGACGAGGTTACTTCGGTCGATACTCCGATGGAGGCACTGACGGCATCGCTCAACAAATACGGCGAGGTCAATCTCGAATATATGTCGTCGCTTGTGGATATGGACGAGGACGCAATGGTTGAAAACCTTGAAGGACACATCTATTACAATCCATTAGTGGAGAACTATGAGATAAAAGACCGCTTCATCGCCGGAAACGTGGTTGCCAAAGCCGAGGCAGTCAAGGCATGGATAGACCGTGAGGAAGAACGTATCAAAGGCTTCCCCGGTTATGACGGCATGGAGCCGTTTATTGCAATGGCGCAGGACTCACTCAAAGCTCTGGAGGAAGCCCGGCCCCGCCGTATTGAGTTCGACGAGCTTGATTTCAACTTCGGTGAACGATGGATCCCAACCGGCATCTACTCCGCCTATATGTCGCATCTGTACGAAACCGATGTGAAGATTGCCTATTCTTCCTCTATGGATGAGTATTCGGCAGACGCATCCAACAAAAATATGAAGATATGGGAGGAATTCTGTGTCAGAGGTTACTATCGCACATATGACGGCATGAGCCTTCTGAAACACGCCCTGCACAACACTGTACCCGACATCAAGAAGTCAATCGGCAAAGATGATGACGGGCACGACATAAAGGTTCCCGACAATGAGGCGATACAGCTTGCCAATGCCAAGATTGATGAAATCCGAAACGGATTTACAGACTGGCTGGAGGCTCAAAGCCCGGAGTTCAAAGAACGGTTAGTGGATTTGTATAACAACAAGTTCAACTGCTTTGTGCGTCCTAAATATGACGGCAGCCATCAGACATTTTCCGACCTCAACATGAAAATGTTGGGAGACCGCTATGGAATAAACTCCATTTATCAGAGCCAGAAGGACTGTATCTGGATGCTGAAACAGAACGGCGGCGGTATTTGTGATTTTGAGGTGGGCTGTGGTAAAACGCTGATAATGTGCATTGCGGCACATGAAATGAAGCGTCTGGGGCTGGCACACAAACCGATGATTATCGGACTTAAAGCCAACGTAGCCGAAATAGCCATGACCTATCAGTCAGCCTATCCCAACGCCCGCATACTGTTCGCCGATGAAAAGAGTTTCAAGGCAGACAAACGAGTGGATTTCTTCAACAATATCAAGAACAACGACTATGACTGCGTTATCATGTCGCACGACCAGTTTGGCAAGATACCTCAATCGCCTGAGATGCAGCAGCAGATTCTTCAGGCTGAACTTGATACCGTTGAGGAAAATCTCGAAGTGGTGAAGCAACAAGGACATGATGTCTCGCGCGGTATGCTCAAAGGTCTTATCAAGCGTAAGGAGAACCTTACTGCCAAGATTGCCACCATACAGTATCAGATGGAGCAGAACAAGGACAGTATCGTGGATTTCAAGCAGATGGGCATCGACCACATATTTGTGGACGAGAGTCACCAGTTCAAGAACCTTATGTTCAACACCCGGCATGACCGAGTGGCGGGACTGGGCAACAGCGAGGGAAGCCAGAGGGCACTCAATCTGTTGTATGCCATACGCACCATTCAGGAGCGTACAGGCAAGGATTTGGGTGCTACTTTTCTCAGTGGTACTACCATATCCAATAGCCTGACTGAACTGTACTTGCTTTTCAAGTATCTGCGTCCGAATGAGCTTGAAAGGCAGGAGATTCGTTGCTTCGATGCGTGGGCTGCAATCTTCGCAAAAAAGACAACTGACTTCGAGTTCAATGTTACCAATAATATTGTGCAGAAGGAGCGTTTCCGCTACTTTATCAAGGTGCCGGAATTAGCGGCGTTCTATAATGAAATCACGGATTATAGGACTGCGGAGGATGTCGGTGTTGACCGTCCGCATAAAAACGAGATACTCCACAACATACCGCCGACACCAGCACAGGAGGATTTCATCCAAAAGCTGATGGAGTTTGCCAAAACCGGAGATGCTACAATTCTCGGCAGAGCGCCGTTGTCTGAGACCGAGGAAAAGGCGAAGATGCTCATAGCCACAGACTATGCCCGAAAGATGGCTCTTGATATGCGTATGATTGACCCTGAATATGGCGATGATCCGAACAACAAAGCCAGCCACTGCGCCCGTATGATAGCGGAATATTACCGCCGATATGACGAGCAGAAGGGCACACAGTTTGTATTCAGCGATTTATCGACATATAAGCCCGGCGAGTGGAATATCTATTCCGAAATCAAGCGAAAACTGATTGAGGACTATGGTATTCCGGCGCATGAGATCCGGTTTATACAGGAGTGGAAATATTGAATTCGTGCGAATGCTCGTGAATGGAGTCACTATCTAACATCAACATAATTAAACTAATATGAATGTTAAATATTCTATAGTCTTTCATTTGGACGCACTTTTTGTTGTGCAAAAGCGTTATATTTGCACTACGATATTGCAAGCAAAACCACATGGAAAGAATAACACTTTACATCCGCACAACTAAAACGGCAGGTAAGATAAAACTTCGGTTTCGTCTTACCGAGGGGCGTGCGGTGCAGCTCTTTCACAAGAGCCAAATAGAGGCAGACCTTGCCGACTTGAAGAAGTTTGACATTGACGGCTCACTCAAACCTCGCGTTACCATTTATAATGAGGATTTGAGGATTTCTATCATTGAGGAGATAGATGCCATACGTACTGCGTACCGGGAACTGAAAACCGCCGGGTTGAGTGAAATAGCCACGGATGTCTTTGAAGAGAGAATCGACATGATTCTAAACCCCGACAAATACAATCTCGCATCAGGAAAGTGCGCAGAGACGCTGTTGTCAAGATTTGACAGATATGTCAGAGAACTGACAGAATATAAGACAGTCAGTGAAAGCCGCCTTGTGCAATATCGCACTTTCAAGGCAAAAATGACACGCTTCCTCACTATCTTTAAGAAGACCTCATATCTTCCCAAAGATTTCAAGCCCGAAGATATTCTCGGTCTTAGGGAATTCCTCTTGAACGAATATAAATTCGTTGAGAAATACCCTCTTCTTTACAACCATATGGACAGGCGGACATTGCCTAAAAAGCCTATGCACCCCAATTCAGTCACGCTCACCCTGAGGGTACTGTCAACCTTTTTCAACGAATTGGAGAATAATGACGAAATATTAAAGTCTCCATTTCGCCGTCTGTCCAAGACCCGGAGACAAAATGTCCTGTCTGAACATTACGATGAGCCGTATTCTTTGACAAGAGAGGAGTTCATGACAATAATGAACGCTGAAGTACCCGATGACTTGAAGGAAGTAAAGGATGCGTTTCTTCTTCAATGCGCGTTAGGATGCCGTATCAGTGACTTTATGAGAATGGATATGTCCAACGTATCGGTATCTGATGAGGGCATTCCTTACGTCCACTATGTGGCAAAGAAAACGACTAACACATCATCGGGGCGAAAGGAGAAGACTACTCCTCTTATGCTGTTCGCCCTTGACATCATCAAGCATTACAACTTTAGATTCCCGATGTTCTATAATT
>JAMPIK010000029.1 GCA_023662865.1 Prevotella sp. | reverse complement strand
AGGGAGCAATGCGAGCATTGTGACCGGAAAGACGAGTCAAAGTAGCCAAAAAGACACCGTGATTTAACATTCTTACATAATTTATAAATTATCTTTTTACTTCATTGAGAGTCTTGTTTCCCAAAATTACCGTTATGTCTCTCAGATGCACCTCGGCGACCCTGACGTTCACATTTTTTATTAAACAAGCTCTTAAAGAGAGACTGAGGGATTGCTCCAAATCCAAGCTTGGGGATGCAAACTCTTGTGAGTGTCAGAGTTCATTATTTTCAGCAATTCATCGCGAGAGTTGTCCGCCGCTGAATACACTCGGCTTACTTTCCCGGCTGTAACTATGGCGAGTTCCTCCCTGTCTGATTGCACTTCAATAAACTTTTTGCAATCCTCCTCTTTTGAGAATGTGGCAACAATCAAATAAAAGGCTTTCTTATCGCCGGCTGTTATTGCAACGGCGTTGTCGGTTATTGTGGGCTTGGCAGCAGGGGCAGCCGTTGGAATTTTGACCTTCTCCTCTGAGTATGAGACGGAGAGTTTTTCCACACCGGGTACCACAGATGCGTATTGTTTGTGTTGTGCCGCATCCTGCAAGTTGTTGCGATTGGCCGATGGCAAAAGCAGAGTAGCGGCGGTAAGTAAGAATACGGTTGCTATTGCAACATACCTTACAGCCTTGCGAGAAATGCGCAAGATATAGTAATCCTTGTCTGAAATGAGCGGACGATTTGTATCTCTGTGCAAAGAAGATGCATCATGTTGCAAGCCGTTACCATGTGGTTGAGGTATGAATGATACGTTTGCCCACACAGATTTATATGCAGAAGCAAACGGTTCAAAGCTGATTCTCTCTTCCTTATCTAAACAAAGCCTTCCCAACTTGCCTATTGTCAACTCGCGATTTGTCAATAAAGCTTGCCGACACTCTTCGGCTGCATTACTTACAAGTACGGAGGCCTGCTCAAAACTAATCTGATTTCGCCGAGCTACCGAGTGCGCCAACATGCCATCGGAAGATACAATAGAAGAATTGAAGCACACTTGCATACGGGGAGCCGACAGCGAGCCATCTTGTGAAAAGACAGCCGGCCGACAAGTACGCAAGAACGCGCCGATACCGGGTAGTATCACACATTCCTGTGAGCGTAACAAATATTCTATATGTAAGCCAATGCTCTGCAAATCGTTAATTTTTATAAGAATATATAATCCGCAGATTTAATACATTCTGATTTTGCCTATTTTTATTGATTGCAAAGTTAGCCCAAAATTTCCGTGTATGCAAGTAAATTTTGTTTAAAAAACATGTTAAAAAATTTGGCTGTTTTAAACCTCTTGAACCTCAAATCTTTGACTCTTGAAAATTTTTTTCTGCAATTATTCACATATTTTGGCACACCTTTTGTTGCTCACTATATTATATTATTGTAATTTTGTATTCTTAATCAAGATAGATCATAATGGATTTTAAAATATCTTCTGCATATAAACCTACCGGCGACCAACCGGAAGCAATCAAGGCTCTGGTTGACGGTATCAATGCCAACGACAAGGCTCAGACTCTGCTCGGTGTGACCGGCAGCGGCAAAACCTTTACCATGGCAAATGTAATAGCGCAGGCTCGCCGCCCGGCTCTTATCTTGTCGCATAACAAAACCTTGGCCGCTCAACTTTACTCGGAGTTCAAGAGCTTCTTCCCGGACAATTCGGTTCAATATTTTGTAAGTTATTATGACTACTACCAACCCGAAGCTTACATTCCCGGCAAGGATAAATATATTGAGAAGGATTTGGCTATTAACGATCAGATTGAGAAACTTAGGCTCTCAACGGTAGCCGCCTTATTGTCGGGCCGACGAGACGTAATTGTCGTCTCTTCCGTGTCTTGTATATATGGTATGGGCAATCCGGAAGACTTTGAGCATGGGGTTGTTTCAATTAAAAAGGGAGACCGAATAAGCAGAAATTTGTTTTTACGAAAACTCGTGGAGGCTCTGTATTCACGTTCTGACATTGACCCGCGTCCGGGAGAATTCCGTGTGAAAGGCGACACTGTCGACATCATGTTGAGTTTTGAAGAGATACAACTCCGAGTGCTTTTTTGGGGTGATGAAATTGAAAAAATTCAAACTATTGACCCCATGAGCCAATCTGTATTGACGGAAGAGGACGGCTTCAACATATACCCGGCCAACATTTTTGTAACATCAAAAGAACGCATGGGGTCTGCTATCGACCAAATTGCACTTGATTTGGGTGAGCAAACAGAATTCTTCCGCCGTGAAGGCAAGCTTGTCGAGGCTCAAAGACTTCAAGAACGTGTAAACTACGACCTTGAAATGATTAAAGAGCTTGGCCATTGTTCGGGCATTGAGAATTACAGCCGTTATTTTGACGGACGCGAGCCCGGTGCTCGGCCTTTCTGCCTGCTTGATTATTTTCCGAAGGATTACATCACATTCATAGACGAAAGTCATGTCACCCTGCCGCAATTGAGGGCGATGAACGGCGGCGACTTGTCGCGCAAAATGAATTTGGTGGAATATGGTTTCCGCTTGCCGGCTGCCATTGACAACCGGCCTTTGCGGTTTGACGAGTTTGAAAGGCTCACTAATCAATCCATTTACGTGTCGGCTACTCCCGCCGATTATGAACTCATGCAATCGGAAGGCGTTGTGGTAGAACAAATTATACGCCCTACCGGATTGCTTGACCCGGAAATTGAGGTGCGTCCATCGCTTAACCAGATTGACGATTTGATTGAAGAAATTCAGCAGCGTGTGGAAAAAGATGAACGTATATTGGTCACCACCTTGACAAAGCGCATGGCCGAGGAACTCAATGATTATTTCAGCAAAATGGATATCCGCACAGCTTATATACACAGCGATGTCGAGACCCTTGAACGCATACAAATTCTTGAAGACCTCAGAAATGGTTTGTATGATGTGCTGATTGGAGTAAATCTTCTGCGTGAAGGCATTGATTTACCGGAAGTTAGCCTTGTGGCAATACTCGATGCCGACAAGGAAGGGTTCTTGCGCAATCATCGCTCTCTGACTCAGACAGCCGGAAGAGCTGCCCGCAATGTAAACGGCAAAGTCATAATGTATGCCGACAAAATTACCGAGTCAATGCAAAAAACCATTGACGAAACAGAGCGTCGGCGCCAAAAGCAAATGGCCTATAATTTGGCAAACAATATCACCCCCAGGCCAATCGTGAAGCAGTCAAATGCCGATGACCTCCTTGACCTGTACAAGGCCGACAAGGATAACAAGCAGCAAGCCTCTGACTCTCGCCGTAAAGGTCGTCAGGCTCCGGCAGGTATAAGCTCGCCCCGTCCGTATATTGAAGAGGAATACGTTATTTCAGCTGTTGCAGACCCGGTAACCGCGTTTATTGCGAAAGATGCCGACAACATTAAAGAATATATGGAGAAGCTCAACCGCGACATCGTAGAAGCGGCCAAGCAAATGAACTTCCTCGAAGCGGCGCGACTGCGCGATGAGTATCTCGCACTTGAAGACAAACTAAAAGAGTTATAAGTCATATGACCGAGATTAAATCTCCGATTGAACACATAAGCGACAACCCGCTGTTTGACAAAAAGATGTATCTTCCCACAACGAAAGATGAGGTACGCCTTCGCGGTTGGAAGGAGCTTGACGTTATTATCTTCAGCGGCGATGCATATGTAGACCACCCTTCGTTTGGTGCCGCAGTCATAGGACGCACTTTGGAGGCTGCCGGCTATAAAGTGGCAATCGTGCCTCAACCCAATTGGCGCGATGATTTGCGCGATTTCAAAAAATTAGGTAAGCCGCGCCTGTTTTTCGGAGTGTCGGCCGGAGCCATGGACTCTATGGTAAATCATTACACGGCGGCACGGCGACTCCGTCACGATGATGCTTACACGGCAGGAGGCAAGCATGGCGCACGTCCGGACTATCCGACTATCGTATACAGTGACATTTTGAAAAAGCTATACCCGGACGTGCCGATTGTTGCCGGTGGTATAGAGGCTTCTTTGAGGCGATTAAGCCATTATGATTATTGGCAAGACAAGTTGTTGCCGTCAATACTTTCTCTTTGCAAAGCGGATATGATCAGCTATGGAATGGGAGAAAGAACTATACTTAAAATAGCTGAAAAACTCGCCGCCGGAGAGAAGATTACCGCAATTACAGATGTGCCGCAAACCATATTTTTTACTGATGAAGTTGAAGCCCCCGGCTCTTCCATCATATTGGCGCCCTTTGAAGTATGTCTGAAAGACAGGCGTGCGCAGTCTTTGAATTTCAGGCATATAGAAGAGGAAAGCAATCGTTGGCACGGAAAGACATTATACCAGATGACCGGCAACAAATATGTGCGTGTAAATCCCATGTATCCACCTCTTGAAAGCGGCGAAATAGATGCTTCTTTTGATTTGCCTTACACCCGTTTACCTCATCCGAGATATAAAGGAAAGGAAATTCCGGCATATAATATGATACGCCATTCGGTGTGCCTGCACCGAGGGTGCTTTGGAGGGTGCGCTTTTTGCACCATATCGGCACATCAGGGCAAGTTTATAGCTTCCAGATCAAAGAAATCGATTATGCGTGAGGTAAAACAAATCACTAATATGCACGATTTCAAAGGTTATATATCCGATTTGGGAGGTCCCTCGGCCAATATGTATGCCATGGGCGGACGCGATAAGTCTGTTTGCGCTAAATGCGTAAAGCCCTCGTGTCTGCATCCGCGCCCCTGCCCGAATCTTGATAATGACCACCGACCGCTTTTGGATATTTATCATAACGTCAACTCCCTGCCGGCTATACGCAAAAGCTTTATAGGCAGCGGTGTAAGGTACGACCTTTCAATGGCTCCTGCAAATTCTGCAGATGTAAAAAAAGCTAACGAGCAATATATGGAGGAGCTGATTGCAAACCATGTAAGCGGCAGGCTGAAAGTGGCTCCGGAGCATACCACCTCTCATGTGCTGAACATTATGCGCAAACCGGAATTTTCACAATTTGTAAAGTTTAAACGCATCTTTGACAAGGTCAATAAGAGGTGCGGTCTGAACCAACAGCTTATCCCTTATTTCATAAGTTCACACCCCGGTTGCAAGCCGGTGGATATGGCACAATTGGCTGTTGATACCAAAGAGTTGAATTTCCACCTCGAGCAAGTGCAGGATTTTACCCCCACTCCCATGACTCTTGCCACCGAAATATACTATACCGGTATACACCCATACACGGGAGAACAGATTTTCACCGCTCGCACCCCCGAAGAAAAAGCTGTGCAACGCAGATTTTTTTTCTGGTATAAACCGGAAGAAAAACAATCAGTGCTAAACGCTCTGAAAAAATTGCATCGCCCTGATTTGATTGAACAATTGTATCCCCAAAACAGCGGTCGGCACTTCGATGCAGCAAAACGAAAACGTGGAAAATTAATAAGATAAAGTCGGTGACTGACACAAGACTTTGCAAAGTCTGATTTTTTCACTAATTTTGTGGATTGAAAAGAAGAAACTTCTCAGCGCCTTTTATGGAAAAAGATATTGAAGTTGACAATCTGAATTTGCACTACGACGAGTCCGGCCCGGAAAGCGGCTCTGTCATTGTATTATTGCACGGGTGGGGTTGCAACCTCACCACAGTTGCAAGTATCCGCAAGATGCTTGAACACAAAATGCACGTGTTCAGCTTTGATTTGCCCGGTTTCGGTAAATCTTCCGAACCTCCCACTGTTTGGGGGATTGAAGATTATACACGCTTTGTAGAAAAAGCATTTAACAAATTAGGCATATCAAATCCAATATTGTTGGGACACTCATTCGGTGGACGTATCAGCATTCTGTACTCTTCGCGTAACATGACCGACAAGATTATACTTACAGATGCAGCCGGCGTGAAGCCGCACCACTCCCTCAAATGGTACCTCAAAGTATATTCATTTAAAGCAGCCAAACGCTTGTACCCCCTTATATTAGGTAAAGAAAAAGCTCAAAAAAGAATAGAAAAGTCACGTGCTAAACGCGGTTCTTCCGACTATAACAATGCCACGCCGATGATGCGTGCCATATTGAGCAAATGTGTAAACGAAGACCTTTGCAATGTAATGCCCCGTATCAAAGCCTCAACCTTATTGATTTGGGGTGAAAACGATACGGCAACCCCGTTGGCCGATGCCAAGAAAATGGAAAAACTCATACCCGATGCCGGGCTGGTTGCATTCCCGGGCTGCGGACATTACAGTTTCCTTGATAACCCCGGCGGTTTTAAAGCCGTAATCAATTCATTCCTCAGTAAAGAACTTGCTTAACTATGAATACCATTATATTGTTCTCTACAATAACTATATATATTGTAAGCATTGTGTATATGCTGCTTAACTTCAAGCGGGATATACATATATTTCAACAAAACTCATATCGCCCCGAACGCTTCATGCGTTGGATGAACAAGCATTACCTCACCCCTTGGCGACTCGTTGATGTAGCCCTTCTCTTCTTATTGCTTTCTACATTGTTAGTGCCGATTATTGCGGGCGGTATTATAGCTATCTCGTTGATAGTTAAAATGGTAATACTTCTACGCGCCAAATACAAAAAGCCGCTTGTCTTCACAAAGCGTGTATGGCGCCTGTACACTTGTAGCGGAGTGATTGCCTTATTAGCCGCTCTGCCTTGTTGCATTGAGTCTTTCAGTGCGCTCAATATGGCGGAGTTAGACTCAAAAATGCGTATCGCATTAAGTATCATACTCTTAATCACCATTTTCTCTTGGTTGGCAATGCTGATAGCCGCATATATTATGACACCGGTAGAGAAGCATATCAACAATGGTTTTCGCAATGATGCAATGAAGCGTCTGTCCTCAATGCCGGATTTGAAAATTGTAGGCATTACCGGCAGCTTCGGAAAGACCAGCACCAAGCACTATCTGCACAGAATACTTTCTGAAAAATATGATACACTCATGACCCCCGGTTCGTTTAATACCCCGATGGGTGTGATTCGCACAATCAGAGAGCAAATGAAACCATACCATGAAATATTCATTTGTGAAATGGGGGCAAAGCAGAAAGGTGATATTAAAGAAATATGCGATATAGTGCACCCTCAAACGGGCATTATTACAGCAGTCGGACCAATGCACCTTGAGACTTTCCATTCAATTGAAAATGTGCAATCTACCAAATTTGAACTTGCCGACTCTCTGCCGGACGACGGTTTGGTGGTAGTAAACGATGATTTTGAATATTGTGCAAATCGTCCGGTTGAAAATGTGGAGTGCAAAAGATATGCCGTTGCCAATACTGCAAATGCAGATTATACTGTTACCGATGTTAAATATACTGCTTCCGGCACAGATTTCACCGTAGTTGGTAAAGATGGCATAAAACTCGCCTTACACACAAAGCTGATAGGAGAGTGCAATATATCCAACCTGATGGCAGCGGTGATCATCGCCTTGCGTTTGGGCGTGGAGCCGGAACGCATACAATACGCTGTCTCACAAATAGAACAGGTTGAGCACCGCTTGAATGTAAAACGCACCCCCGGAGGAGTAACAATAATAGATGATGCTTTCAATTCAAATCCCGAAGGCTCACGAATGGCGGTTGATGCTTTGAGCAACTTCAATACCGGCCGACGCATTATTGTTACTCCGGGTATGGTGGAACTTGGCGACAAGGAATTTGAACTCAACAGAGCTCTTGGCCGACATATTGCAAATGGAGTAGATTTGGCTGTGATTGTAGGTCAATACAATCGCGATGCATTGCTCAAAGGCATAGATGACGTGTTGGAAGGGAAGAGAGACTCAAAGCATCCCCTGACTAAGGAAAATGTAGTTGTGGTTGACAGCTTCGCAGAGTCGCAGCAATACCTCTCCGGCTTCCTCAGAAGCGGAGATATAGTCCTCTACGAGAACGACCTCCCCGACACATTCAAATGATTATTTGCCCGCCGGTTACTATTTCAAGCGGAACCAGTAGCCGGCACTTACCATGGCCGACATGGCGTTGGCTGAGGTGAACGTGTGGGTGCGCCCACACGTTAATGTATTGCCCAAACCATAATAAAAGCGAGCCTCCAAAGTAAACGAGCTCTTTGCATTGGTAAACACTTCCGCACCTATGCCTCCGGAAATACCGAAATCTATTTTCGGGTCGGCACTCTCTGTGAGTTGTGCTATTTGGCGTCCTTGCAGAGGAAAATTACTTATGTTTTGAACTCTCTCCGGGTCAAAATTGGCTGCATAGCTGTCGCCAACCATAAATCCGATTTCCGGACCGGCATTTATATAGAAATGACCTCGCGATGAGCCGAAGTATATGTGTGCCAATACGGGAATTTGCAGATAATTGAGGGTGCGTGAGTATTTGAATTCCGGTTCCTTAAAGTTTTCTTTCCAACCGCGTTGTTCAAAATTCAATTCAGCTATAAGGCCGAAATGGTTTTCCTCAATATATCGAAAGGTTACACCGACCATAGCCCCCAACTTCATATCCTGAGGTACTGAGGGATTAAAGAAAGTGCGTGAGACTGTCATGCCGGCATGGCCGCCGATGAAGATATTGCCTTCATAGTGAGTGCTTTGAGCCAACGTTGTTGAGAGAGAGGAAGATAACAAAATCGCTGATGAAAGCAGACTTACCTTTTTCATTACAAGCTGATTTTTTCTGTTGTGGCAAATGGTGTAAAGTGCAATAAGTAAACACGTTTGTTAACCAATCCGTTGTACATAAATTCGCGGTCGGGGCGGAACTCAATCTGCAATTGCCCGGAAGCGGGTTCAGCCTTGTTCAAATCTCCGGAATTCTTAATGTATTGGTTTATAAAATATTCTGCGATGTCATAACCCATTACGGAATACATTGGCAATGAGCTGAGAGGCGATGAGTTATAGAATGATTTATAGCGCACCGCGAAATCTTTAGCTTCCTGACTGTCATTATCATATATGAAGCGCGACGGGATATATGTGTCGAGTTTGCGGAAAAGTTTCTCCAAAGAGTTGGAGTAAACAATCCATGTAGCGCGTCCCACAATGCTTAATGGCATATTGGGAGACTCATCTACTATCTTTTCAAGAGCGGAAAGAGTGGCGCTGATTTCCCCTTTATTGCCGGCATCGCTTATCACGATATAACTTTTGGTCGGATTAAAATTGAAATCGGCTAATTCTCTTGCGTCTGTAAGATCCACGATGCGTGAGGGATCTGAATTTTCAAGGCGTGTACGCATTGCGCCGCACATACTTTCCGGGTCATTATTGTCGGCATCTACAAACAAGAAAATTCTGTCTGACATTATGCGGTTCAGAAAATCAGAAGTTCTGTCATAAAAATATGTGGAAGGAGGCAATACCTGTACACCGGACTTTGAAAGCGTTGAAATGTCGGTCTTGGCATCAAACACATTAAAGAGTACGATGTCATGCTGATTGCAATATTCAATAAGCTCTTGAGGGAAGTCCTTGTCTACCGAACAAATAATGATGCCGGCATTGTCCAACTCACCGGAGCTTAGTGTTTTTGCAAGATTGCCATAGTCGGCAATATCTATACCTTTTATATTTACACTGACACCGGAACCGCTTTGTCCTTGCATACCAAGCATGAAGCCTTTTAGAAATTCCAAGTCGCGGCGTCGGCCGGCGGCATCGTCACAACCCACCAATACAGCCACATCAAGTTTGGCGTTTTCCTTACTGACCGAGTCGGTTTTTATTCTATTATGAGTCTGCGCATAAATTTCGCGAATTCCTTCCGGTGTTGATTCTCGCGGGTCAATTACCGGCATCCATTTTGTTACCAACGTATCTTTGAACTGCGGAATTATTATCTTTTTCCCCTTCTCCAACTGCCGCACTCCGGGGTTAGCTTGCATTAGCTGCATCGTGTCAATCTTATTTTTGAGAGCAATCGAGAGCCATGTATCTTTCTTTTTTACCTTATAATTTTTCTTACTCTTCTGTTTCTTCTCGACTACATCTCGCAGCTCTGCTTTCATCATGTCTGCACCGGGAATAACTTTGAGCACAGTGCCCTCTTCAAGATTTTGCGGTGTCAGTCCGGGATTTGTCGTCATAAGTTGGAGTACACTCATTCTGTTGGCGCGGGCTACATCTACAATATTCTGATTTTTCTTAACGATGTAGAACTCCTCTTTTAGGTCAAGAGCTTTGTTTGCAATTCCGGGTGTCGGTTTTTCTTTCGGTTTGAGGGCGGTTATGTCAGCCGCGGTCTTTTCGGGTGTTGACGCTTTATTGAGATTTACAGCGGGAATTTCAAGAACCTCACATGGATAATAGACAACCTGACCGTTAGTTGTTTCGGACACACCGGGATTGAAAGTTATAAAAGTTTTTGTATCCCAGCCGAATTTAGCGGTAATGCCATTCACGTTTTCTCCTCTATTGGCTGCATAATAGTAACATTTACGTCCGTTGCGTTCCACTACCGGAAGATAATAGGGGTCTTCTGCCGACAGAGTCAACGCACCCGGAAGTGCCAAAGCAGCCAAAATTGCGGTGGTAAGAATTTTCTTCATGTGAGATTACTTTTTATTTAAAGTCAGGCCGTTTCATGTATGATATAAAACGGCCTGACTTTAATATTTGTCATTTCGCAGCCATGAAAGGCATATTGGCTGTATGAGTGTAAGCCATTACTCCTTGGTTGCTGAGTTCCACGGTACTGAAATCACCTTCGGGAGTAATCATTTTTACATGATTATCGTCTACGAATGTCATGAACGGGTGAAGTTCACCGTCAATGTTTACGGCCCATGTTTGTTCGTCTTCAATAAAGTCAAGGCGTACTGTCTCGCCGGTTGCCTCGCATACTACATCGTAACCTTTACCATCGCACTTCACGAGGTATCGACCGTTGTCCGTGTCAATCACTTTTGAGCCTTTGGCTACGGGATTTGAGCCGCTCCAAAATTCTATTGAGTTGATTACCAACAGGTCGGCTATTGCAGTAACTTCATAAACCGGAAGTATCCAGAAGGCTACAAACACGAGTTCGTTCACAAATTTATTGCCCACGGAATCGTTCCAAGTGAGTACTTTGTTTGTGAGTGCAAACTGTCCTATGCAGGAGGAGAACATGAAGCAGCCGGCAAGTGAAAGCACGGCGGCTACTGTGAAATGTGTTTTTTTCATCTTGTAATTTTTTTTGAAACGAGGTCTAATTGTCGTAATCGAATTCACCTTTTTCGGAAATGATACGCAGATGCTTACCCGGTAAATCATACTTTTGCACACGGCCCACTATGCGCGCCGGAATTCCGAAACTCTCCGAGATGTTGATAATCTCTTGTGCATACTCTGCCGGCAAATAGATTTCGAAGCGGTGTCCCATATTGAAGACTCGGTACATCTCCTTCCAATTGGTGTTACTCTCCTTCTGTATCATTTCAAACAAGGGAGGGATTGGGAAGAGATTGTCTTTAACCACCATGAGGCCGTCTTTGAGGAAGTGCATAATTTTTGTCTGAGCACCGCCCGAACAGTGTATCATTCCATGTATTTTGTCGCGAAGTCGGTCAAGTATTACTTTAACTACCGGCGCGTATGTCCTTGTAGGTGAAAGCACCAGTTTTCCGGAATCAAGAGGAGTACCGGTATCCGAGTCCGTTAAATTCTTCGAGCCAGAGTACTTCAATTCGTTCGGCACGGCGGGGTCACACGTTTCGGGATATTTCTTCAAAATCTCTTTCGAGAATACATCGTGTCGTGCGGAAGTAAGGCCGTTACTGCCCATACCGCCATTGTATTCATCTTCGTAAGTAGCTTGTCCGAAAGAAGCCAAGCCTACAATTACGTCACCCTCGGAGATATTGTCGTTGTTGATTACATCGGCTCTCTTCATACGCGCGGTCACGGTAGAATCTACAATTATGGTACGCACGAGATCCCCTACATCGGCGGTCTCACCTCCGGTACTTACAATATTCACACCATGTTTACGGAGATCCGCTAACAGCTCTTCCGTGCCGTTGATAATAGCTGCAATCACCTCTCCGGGAATGAGCATTTTATTGCGTCCGATAGTGGAGGAAAGCAGAATGTTGTCAGTAGCACCTACACACAGCAGGTCATCGATATTCATAATCAGAGCGTCTTGTGCTATACCTTTCCACACTGACAAATCTCCGGTCTCGCGCCAGTAGGCGTAAGCTAACGAAGATTTGGTTCCGGCACCATCTGCATGCATTATGTTGCAATATTCGGGATCGCCACCCAATATATCCGGAACTATCTTGCAAAAGGCACCGGGAAACACACCTTTATCAACATTTTTTATTGCTGCGTGTACATCTTCTTTTACAGCAGAAACACCTCTGAGGTTATATCGGTTATCAGCCATTATGACGTGAATTTTTTTATAATCCGGGTTCTAAAAATATGTTAAAACATTATTTTGCAAAGTTACAATTAATTTTTGAGTTTTCGGAGATAATACACAATAAAATAAATTCACATCTCAAATTCCCTTGAAAAATTGCACACCGAATTAAGAGTTGTGCATAAAAGTCTACACATTCTGACCATCTTTGTGCAAAAATGCAAAAATTGCACAAACGAGGCACATGAGTGCAGTTTGCTAAATAACGTTAAACATTTGATTTTAACCAACAAACAATTTTGTCATTCTTAAAAAAATGAGTAATTTTGTACACAAAAATAAACAAAGTGTCTACCCAAGCAGCGCCGGACGGTGCGGATTCTTTACCAAAAATTTACAAATTGACAGCATAATTTGCAAATATGATAGACGCTGATAACCATAATTCGATGATTAATAAATTAAAAAATATATTTTTGTCTGCAGCCGTAGTGCTTACAACTACAATCGGAGCTACTGCACAAAATCCCTCTCACAACAATGCCCATCAGAAGGCTCACAGACAGCATCAGACATATATAGCCAAAGCTACAACCCCGGCTGACCGCGCACGCATCAATAACCATATTAATAATGAGGTAATGGCACGCGAAGAGCTTGGCGCACTGTCAGCCGAATCAAATGCGATGCTTGATGATCTTTTGAAAGAAGCTCGCAAACATATGGGTAAAAAATATGTTCATGGGTCAAAAGGTCCGAACACATTCGACTGTTCCGGATTTTCAAGCTACGTTTATAAACAATTCGGTTATAAAATTTCACCGGCATCAAGAGCGCAATACACAGAGGGAGTACCTGTAGCTCGCCGGGATTTGCGAAAAGGAGACCTCGTGTTCTTCACCTCTCGCAGCAGCGGCAACAACGTAGGGCATGTAGGCATAGTTGTTTCCAACGATAAAGCTACCGGCAAGGTGGAATTCATACACGCAAGTATAAAAGGTGTACGTATCAGCGAAATAGAAGGGTATTACAACAACAGATATGTAGGAGCACGCCGAATTATTACAGATTAACCCCCGTCATACATATATTATATAAGCGAACAAGCTGCAGTGTTTTATCTTTGAAGGCACTGCAGTTTCTTTTTATTGCATACAAATCTGCTCGCACAGGTAAATGTAAATAAGAGTTACGCACGAGTTCGGTGCACTCCTTTGGATCGTAGGAAAATAAAAATAAAATAAAAAATGTGTGTGATAGTCAGATTTTCAGCTTTTTATTGTGTTTAATTCAAAAAAAATTACGATATTTGCACTGCATTTCTGCCAAACGAAAAAATTGGCAAAGCAATTTGAACAGTAAATTAGTTAAATTCAATAAAATAGTTAATAAAGACATGACAAAAGCTGACATTGTAAATGAGATTTCACGCAGCACCGGTCTGGAGAAAGCTGCTGTTCTCACAACAATCGAAAAATTCATGGAAACAGTAAAAGAAACCATGGCCAACGGTGAGAATGTTTACCTACGTGGTTTCGGCAGCTTTATCCTTAAAACTCGTAAGGAAAAAACAGCTCGCAACATTTCCAAGAACACTACTATCATTATCCCCGAGCACAAAATCCCGGCGTTTAAACCCGCCAAAACATTCCTTGAGGATGTTCGTTAATCAGAATTTTTCTGACCCTAAAGTACACATTATTAACACTTAATTTTTACTGATATGCCCAGCGGAAAGAAAAGAAAAGGCCACAAGATGGCAACTCACAAACGCAAAAAAAGACTGAGAAAGAACCGTCATAAGAAGAAATAATCAATAACCTGCCTCAAGGCATATGACGGTTGAGTAATCATTGAACATATTATTCGCAATCCTGAACGAGGGACAACGAACAAACACAATCAATGATACTCTCAGAATATATACTACAGAGACGTGCCGAATGAGGCACGTCCTGTAGATATATTTTTAAGTCGGCTGTATATAGAAAAGCCGGCAACACACAAGTCAGGCTGAAAGCCTGCAAATTAAAGGCTGCGTAATCTTGCAGCTTTAAGATAGATTGACAAAAAATCCCCGCGAGGAGAGACATTAATAATACTGTAATGAAAAGCGAACTTGTTGTAGACGTTCAACAAAAAGAGATTTCCACTGCTTTGTTGGAAGACTCGCGTCTTGTGTCGCTGCAAAAGGAAAGTCGCAATATTGCATACGCAGTCGGCGACTTATATTTTGCAAAAGTACACAAACTGATGCCCGGCCTGAATGCCGCTTTTGTGAACGTCGGTTATGAAAAAGACGCTTTTCTTCATTACCTCGATTTAGGCACACGTTTCAACGCATATTCAAAGTTTATCGATGCAGCACTTGCCGATAAGAAGAATGTGCCCAACGTAGCCGACTTCCTGAATGAGCCGGATATTCCCAAAACCGGAACCATTTCAGGTGTCCTGACAGCGGCCAGACCTCTTTTGGTTCAAATCGCCAAAGAGCCGATAAGCTCTAAAGGTCCGCGACTCACCACCGAAATTTCATTTACCGGCAGATACATGATTTTAATTCCGTTTGCAGAAAAAATCAATGTGTCGCAAAAGATTAAAAGCACTGAGGAGAAATTACGCCTCAAGCAGCTTTTCTCCATGATTAAGCCCAAAGGCTTCGGTGTGATAGTACGCACGTCTGCCGAAAACAAAGGTGTGGCAGACCTTCATAACGAGTTGCGCACTCTGCTGAAATCATGGCAAGAAGCAATAGAAAAGCTGCAACGTGCAACACCCCCGGAGCTGATATACGAAGAAGAATCGCGCGCCGTAGGTCTGATACGCGATATTTTCAGCCCTTCCTTTGAGAGTATATATGTAAACGATGCGGAAACGTTTACTCAGATACAAAAATATGTAGAGCTGATTGCTCCCGAGCACAAGGACATCGTTAAGATTTACGGTAAAGACACGCCGATATTTGACAACTTCGGCATTACGCGCCAAATAAAGAGCAGTTTCGGAAAGACGGTATCGTTCAAGAGCGGTGCATACATTATTATAGAACACACCGAAGCCCTCCATGTGATCGACGTAAATTCAGGCAACCGTGCACGCGCCGGCAACGACCAGGAAACCAATGCTTTAGATGTAAATCTGAAAGCAGCCGATGAAATTGCACGTCAGCTGCGTCTCCGAGATATGGGCGGAATTATCGTAATTGATTTTATTGATATGGCCAAAGCGGAACACCGTCAGGAGCTCTACGACCATATGCGACAAATCATGGCTTCCGACCGCGCTCGTCATAATATTCTGCCGCTCAGCAAGTTTGGCCTTATGCAAATTACAAGACAACGCGTACGTCCGGCTATTGATATTCCCACAACTGAAAGTTGTCCGTCTTGTTACGGTAAGGGAGAGATACAGCCCTCACTGCTGTTTACCGATACTTTGGCCGAGAAAATAGATTTTCTTGTAAACAACTTGCAAGTTGTAAATTTCAAGATGTATGTACACCCATTTGTAGATGCATACTTGAAGAAAGGCATTTTTTCAATTTATTCAAAATGGAAACGCCTTTATACAAGAAAATTCAAGATTATTGCCGATGAAAGTTTGGCATACCTTGAATACAAGGTGATTGATGCCGAAGGTAAAGAAATTGACCTGAAAGAAGATAAAGACACCGGCTCTAGCCAAAGTCAAAAGAAACGGAACAAGGCTAAAAACCGAGGCAAAGAAGAAAGCAAAGAAGAAGAAAACGAAGCCTGACACAGGCAATACGGGAGATACCGAATCGTGTATCTCCCTTTTTTACAATTCATCGGCTGCCTCAATTTAAACTTTTTATCTGGGGGGGCTGTTTTTATGTGTGTAATCAGCAATTCTCACTAATATGAATAAAAAGACAATATATGCCAAGTTTAAAAGTGTTGAAGAGAGTCGGCCGGATGCCTGTGCAATAATAGAAGATGACCGGATAATCTCTTACAGGGAGCTTGATGATTTGGTAAACGGCATAATGTCAAAATTCTACGACTCAATGCCTGTGGCTGTGGGCATTGTGATGCATCACGGCATTGAGCAGATTGCCGCGATGTTAGCCGTCCTGAAGAGTGGAGCCGCCTATGTGCCGGCGGAACCATCTCTGCCACAAGAGCGGATTGACTACATGATGCAAACAGCCGGTGCGAAACTGATTATCACAGACAATTATTGTTGCCGGCTAAAACCGGCAGATAGAGAGATACCGGACCGTTCAAAGCCGGACGGCATTGCATATATCCTTTACACATCAGGCACCTCAGGCAAGCCCAAAGGTGTTATGGTGGAAAATCGTTCGGTGGTAAACTATGCAGAAGCCTTTGAGGCTGAATTCAATATCGGTGTAGACGATATTATGCTTCAATATTCCGTTTGCTCATTTGATATTTTCGTTGAGGAGGTGTTTGCCACGCTTCTCAACGGTGCGTCACTGTGTATTCCGCCGTACTCTGTGTACAACGGCTCATTAAAGGCTTTGATGAATTATGTAGCTCGGAAAGGTGTAACCATAATTGACGGCTTCCCTTATCTGCTCGCTGAAATGAACAAATTGCCGGAAATCCCAAAATCTATACAACTGATAATCAGTGGGGGAGACGTTATTCGCGGAAGCTATATTACAAATCTCCGGGAAAAAGGTGTGAAAATTTACAATACTTACGGTCCATCTGAAACTACTATATGTTCCAACTATTACCGTATAGACAATGCCGAACCTCTTGAAGACGGTACTTACCCGATAGGGAAGGCAATAAAAGGGGTGGAAGTGAAGATACTTGACGAAAATCTGAAAGAAGCATCTGCCGGTGAAACGGGCGAAATATGCATATTTGGTGAAGGTGTAAGTCGGGGATATACAGGCAATCCTCCCGAACAATGCAATTTCATCAGGCTGAAAGACGGCCGGAGAATGTATCGCAGCGGCGATTTGGGATATATGCTGCCCGACGGTAATATAGCCTTTCTGCATCGTAAAGATGAGCAAGTAATGATACAGGGGAAGCGTGTTGAGCCTGAAGAGGTTGAGAATGTGCTGAATACGTGTCCGTGTGTGGAGCGCGGAGTGGTTCGTGCTTTCCCGGATGAAAACGGCTTGCATTATCTGGTAGCCTATTTTGTAGCCGAAACGGATTGCACACTCCATAAAATTAAAGAATGGCTGGAGTCGCAGTTGGTCAGCTATATGGTGCCGGAATTTTTCGTAAAAATGAAATCCATACCGCTGACACGCAGAGGGAAGGTAGACACCGCGGCTCTTCCCATTGTAATGAAGGAGGGAGGACTCTGATGTTTAATGTACGCAAAATAACGGATTGCGAAACTCTGCTGAAATGGCGCGAAGAAGTAATCCGGAATGTATTTGACATTTCTTCCGGTTATGAATTGCTTAAGGCCAACAGGCAATTTTATGCAAAACATATTTCTGACAACACTCATATTGCAGTTATTGCTTCAGTTGACGGCAAGGATTGCGGGTGCGGAGCCGTATGTTTCTCAGACGAACTGCCATCGCCCGACAATCCAACCGGTAAATGTGCATATTTGATGAACATCTATGTACGGCCTGAATTTAGAAAAAGGGGAGTGGCTCACTTTATTGTGAGAGGGTTGATAAACGAGGCATTAGCTCGCAAGTGCGGCAAAATATATCTTGAGACAACCGCCGAAGGGCGTCCTGTTTACGAGTCGCTCGGCTTTGCGGATATGAATGATATGATGAAATACAGGCAGGCCCAATAATTCAAGCCTGCCTGCGTATTTTCTTAGTAATTATCTTAGCGGATAACTTGGCGAGAATATGTGAATTTCACTTTTGAACGCGAGAGGTCGGCAATGCAGAGAGAGGGGTGCGCTATGTATTGCTCGCATTTGGTTACAACCGTTTTCTGATTGCCGGTATACCCGGTATTTTCCGTTGTGATATTCACCGGTACAATAGTGAACTTCGAGTCTTCGTCACTGACTTTGCCTCCACTCTTGATGAGAGCCATAAGGTATGGCCTCATGTTATTGAAAACATACTCCCCGGTCTCACTGTTATATGATGCCCAAAATACATCAGTGTCATCGTTGGTCGGCACTTTGTTTTGGATAAAGAAATCTTTCATTTTCGAGGTCTTTATCATCAGCATATACGGTGGGGGAGTAATCCCATAGGTATTGCTTGGAGTGGTAACCGGCAGAGAAAAAGTAAGCGAGTTGATAACCGCCAAATTGAAATTGTCGCTCGCATATCGGTCTATAATGCTTTGAGCCGGAAAATCTATTTCAATATTATATCCTGCCGGCGATTGTATCACATATTCACCGCGGTTCACACGCTCTTTGATAGACTCGGCCGGAGTAAAGCGAAGAAGATTTGCCGATAACACTTCCGGAGAAATGGCAAAAAGCGAGGTGGTGTCAGTAAGCAGGGAATCGCGCACCACACCAACACCGTTTTCAATCTTATTCACTTTGATTTTGCGAGTCCAAAAGGTAAGGAACTCGGTGTTTGTAAAATTGAGAACCAAGCCGCGTCCGAAGGTTGATTTAACGTAAATGCCCGGGAAGTATTTTGCAAAAGTTTCCGGCCATTGGAAGACCGCCGGGTCTTTGCGATACTGCTCTACAATTTTACGTGCGAAGCTCTTGTCGAGAGGCACGCTTACATATCCCACCTTGTCTTTAGATGCATTCAAGCCTAATGTCGAGGCTGTATATGAAGCAGAACCGAGCGGACTTGACTCGTCGTAGTATCCATCGGGGTTGAAAGTATTGTCTATTCCGGAAGGCAATTGTTTTGTAAGTGAATATACACTGAGCTGTTGCGGAGCGAGGGTGTCGCCGGTGAAGCCGTCGGTTTTGAAAGAAAATCTGAGCGACATTCCGCTGATATCATCTAAGGGAATGGAATCGGGGATGGCAAGAGTGGAAGCCGGCATCAGTCGTCCGGCGAACGAAGCGTTAAGCTCTCCATAGTCTTCCACATACAGCCTGCCAATCAGCAAATCCTCATTGCGAGAATCTATTTGCTCGTTGCGTACACATCTGCCGGTTACTGTAAATGTGGAGTCTACAATAATAGTTACCTCACCTTTGGCAATAGAGCCGCCGATATTGTTGGCGTCATCATCACAACTTGGCAAACCGATGCTCATGGCAGCTCCCAAGAGCAATGCCGGGATTAAAATCTTTTTCATTGCAATCGGGCAGGGAGATTATAGTGCATTTATATATTCAAGGTATGTATTCATGTTGCCGTCGGTCACTTTCTCGTAAGGAAGCACCTTGGCCTTGCATGTTCCGATATATTCTGCCAACTCAGGCTCCATTTCCGGTGTCTGAAAAATTACGGCATTGGAGTGTTTCGCTGCAAGAGTTTGCAGGGTGCCGGTAGTGAGCGGCTTGTTTTTCAGCATACGCAAATCAGAGTCCTTTACACCTTCGGCTTTTAATTTGGCAATAAATTTAGGGTCAAGTTCACCCTCGAATTTAGTACCGTCGAAGATAGTAACAATCTTTGACTTTTTAAAAGACGGCTCATCACCGTAAATTTTGCGTAAATACATGGGAGCAAGCAGAGCCATCCAGCCGGTACATACTATAACATCGGGATCCCAACGAAGTTTCTTTGCGGTTTCGACAGTGCCGCGATTGTAGAAAATCATACGCTCATCGTTGTCCGGGCGATTAGACCCGATTACATCAGAGTCGGTATCCAACTTCTGGTAGAAGTCATCGTTGTCTATAAAGTAAGCTTGAATTTTAGCCGGAGGCAGTGAAGCTACTTTGATTACCAAAGGATGGTCAGTAACGCCTATGGAAATGTTGACTCCGCTAAGGCGTATTACCTCATGGAGTTGATTTCTGCGCTCGTTCACAGCCCCGTAGCGAGGCATAAAGAGTCGAGCCTCGTAGCCGTTAGCATGAAACAAGTGTGGAAGCTCCTTGCCGAAAGTGGAGTGCGTGTCAGCACTCAAATAAGGTGTAACCTCCTGTGAGATAAAAAGTATGCGTTTGTTTGCCATAATTAATGTAATGTTAGGCAAAGCTGCGGCGCGGTTGTGTAGGCTCGCCTGCTTGTTGCCATTTAACGCGCAAAGTTACAAAAAAAAGTTGAAACAGCCCGCTACACGCGCCGTTTTATCAATAATTTTTAATTTTATTAACGATGCGAGACCCGATTTTTTGAGCCGAATTGCCAATTTTTCAAAAAGGTTTTCGCAATTCTTATTTTTTGTGTAAATTTGCAGCCTGAAAATATGAGCGGCAACCGGCTCAGCGCCGAGCCGTCGTTATTAGAAAATGGAAATAATCAGAACACGTAAGGAGCTTACAGAATACGTAAACAACCTCAAAGCTCAGGGACAAAGTCTTGCCCTTGTGCCCACAATGGGTGCATTACACAACGGTCATCTCTCGCTTATGATTAAGGCAGTGGCGGAGAATGATGCAGTGGTGGCAAGCGTTTTTGTCAACCCTAAACAGTTTAATGATAAAAAGGATCTCGAGTCATATCCGCGTAACGAGCAGGCAGACTTTGCATTGCTTGAGAGCGTGGGGGTAAGTGCTGTATTTGCACCCGCCGTTGAAGAAATTTATCCTTCGGAAGAAGAAGGCAATCCGGTTCATGTCTTTGACTTGGGAAGAGTGGCAGAAGTAATGGAGGGACAGTATCGTCCCGGCCATTTTCAGGGAGTGGCTCGTATTGTGAGTCTGTTGTTCAGACTGGTAAATCCGGACAGAGCTTATTTCGGTGAAAAAGATTTTCAGCAAATCGCCGTGATACGCCGCATGGCAGCCACCGAAGGACTCGATAATATTGAAATCATCGCTTGTCCGATACATCGCGAGAAGGACGGCCTTGCCATGTCAAGCCGCAATGTGCGCCTCACACCTCAGCAACGCCTGGCAGCCCCCGGTATTCATCGCGTATTGGCTCAGTCTGTCGGATTTAGCGAAGTTTGTTCGCCAGAAGACACTCATCTGTTTGTAGTTGAGGGTATTAACGCACTTCCGTACTGCAAAGTGGAATATTTCTCAATTGTCAATTCTCTCACACTTGAAGAGGTTGAAGATTGGAATGTGCCGGAAGGTGTTACCGGTTGTGTTACAGTCTACTGCGGTGATGTAAGACTAATTGACAATATCTGCTATCGCAAGCCTCAATAATATAATATATCATACTCCGGATTAGAAATGTTTCTTGAGATAATGAAATCAAAAATTCACCGGGTTACCGTAACTCAGGCGAATTTAAACTATATAGGCAGCATCACAATAGACAAGGCCTTGATGGATGCCTCCGGTATATATGAGGGTGAACGCGTTTATATTGTAGATAATAATAATGGTGAACGCCTTGACACATATGCCATTGCCGGAGAACCCGGTTCGGGAACAATCTGTTTGAACGGGGCGGCCGCACGCAAGGTGCAACCCGGCGACATCGTTATAATAATGGCTTATGCTCACATGACTCCCGAAGAAGCCGCCGCCTTCAAACCCAAAATTGTCTTCCCGGACACTATGACAAATAAATTATAATTCACTAATTTAGAGCTTGTTTAATAAAAAAATGTGAACATCAGGGTCGCAGATGTGCCTCAGGTTTGAGGCTGCAGGTGAAGGAACATAGCGGGCTATGTGACTGAACCAAAGTCTCAAAGATGAGGTACAGCTGCGAGACATATCGGTAATTTTGGGAAACAAGACTCTCAATGAAGTAAAAAGATAATTTATAAATTA
>JAMPIK010000028.1 GCA_023662865.1 Prevotella sp. | reverse complement strand
CCGGCGAGTGTGGAGATTTTTTCGGATTGACACGAATGTTCCTCAGCCATACGTTACAACAAGCGAGCAATTCCTACTCAACCCACTTGCCCGGAACGCACAAGACAAAAAAGCATCCCCGATATTTGCCAAGAAAGCCACCTGACAACATAATGTACCCATGCGCCATTCCATCTCAGAATGGCAATAAATGATAACGGTTGAAACCAATCTCAGAACTGAGGAAAAGAAAAATCAGAACACAAAAGAGAATAGAACTATGTCCGTAATCCCGATAAAGGGTAATGACGGACATTTTTCCAAGACGGAGAGCAACGCAGTCGCCGGATATATGTCGGTCTTTACCACCGTGGATTACAACACTGCCGGATATGGAATGACAGCAACCGCCGTAAGATGATAGTCAGCCCCCGGCTGCGCATCATCGGCAACGCAGCCATTCGATGTCCGGCATCAATTGCTATAAAATGAAGTAACCAATGTGTAGAAAAATATAAAAATTTGATGAGAAGTACACCTCAATAAACTAAGTCGTAAGTCTCACGGAAGGTGTACAAACGAGAAAATTCACCCAAAGAAACGCAGTTAAAAATCCTTAATGCATCATAAATAATTCAAATTCACTTTCCTCGACTTTCCTCCAACTTCCCCAAAAGTACACTATTAGTACACCCTCAAACTAAAATCCCGCTGATAATCAGCGGGATTTACACTGTATTGTTGAAGTTGCGAAATTCCGTCAAGGCATTTCCGCTCCGTCAAAGAGCGAGTCTTTTGTCTTGGGTAATATTGTCCCTCCGTATGTGAATGAATTTGCAACTGAGACAGACTTTAACCACTTCACTTCAATTGACGGCAACAAGGACGGCATAGAGTGGACATACGTAAACCACGGCAACAATGGTTGGGCGCGAATGTCATTCAATGCAGATAAGCAAATGGACGACTGGCTCATTTCCGCACCTGTACGTCTTGAAGTCGGAAAATCTTATTATGTTAGCATTGAGGCTGCCTCAAACGGAGCATCATATCCCGAACGCTTCGAACTCAAGCTCGGTAAAGAACCTACTGCCGAGTCTATGACTAAAACCATAATGTCGGCTACGGAAGTAACAGACACTCAAATTAAAGAATTCGGTGAATATGTATATGTTACATCTCCGGGTATATACTATATAGGTCTGCACGGCATTTCCAATCCCGGCATGTATCATCTTGACGTATTTAAGTTTTCAGTAAGCGAGCCGATTATGGGTATGGCTCCGGGCACTGTTGAAAATCTTGTTGCCATCCCCGGCGAAAACGGCGCATTAACCGCCACATTGAAATTTACAGCTCCGCAGGTGACATTCAACGGCAACGTACTTGAAAGTATTGAAAAAATTGAGATTTCACGCAATTCGGAAGTTGTCAAAACAATTGCCAACCCGACTCCCGGCGATGAAATTCAAGTGGTAGATGAAGTAAACGTAAGCGGCACTTACAATTATTCCGTAAGGGCGTACAATAGTAGTGGCGTGGGGAATCCCGTCGAAACATCATTATATATCGGTGTAGACTATCCGGCAGCTCCCTCTGCAATTGCTGTGAACGAAAGCAAAACTAATCCCGGAGAAGTAACAATTTCATGGAGTGCGGTAAATGCTGACATCAACGGTAACAATCTCAACAATGTTACTTATAATGTCTACGACTGCTCCGGCTCCGTAGCACAACCTTTGGCAACCGGCATTTCAGCTACCGAATATACATACAGAGCTATCTCAGCCGGTCAGAAATTCTTTCAGTATGCAGTTGAGGCAGTAAGCGAACGTGGCACTTTGGAAGAGAGCGTGATATACTCGACTCTTATCCCGGTTGGCAAAGCTTACGATGGATATATGGAATCTTTTGCTGATTGTAAACTAAGTTATGTACTGGGTGTGACAACAAGCATAGGCGGTGGCAAATGGACTATGTATAATGACACCAAGTTTAAAGACGTTAAATCTTATGACAATGACAATGGTTTCTTTGATTTGGAAGGACAGTATGCAGGCTGCGCACAGGGCTTTTATACAGGGAAGATTTCACTTGAACAAATCGAATCTTCCATTCTGTCATTCTATATGTATCGCTTCTCCGATACCGATGCAAACACACTGACAATATCAGCTCGTGAGGTAGGTGAGCTTAATTACACCGAACTCGGCAAGACTGTAGCTAACACTCTCCCCGCCAATGGCTGGAATAGAGTATTAATTGATTTATCTGAATATGACGGCAAGGAGATTCAGCTGATGTTTGACGGTGTAATCAAATCATACACAAACTTGCCGATAGACAATATCAAAGTTGGTTCAATAGTAAATCACGATTTGGCAATTAACGCAATCAGTGCTCCTCAGCGCGTTAATGCCGGTGCTCAATATGAAGTGAGCGTTGACGTTGCCAATTATGGCACCCTTACAGCTTCCGGTTGGAAAATAAATTTATACGCTGATGACGCACTGCTGAATTCCATCTCCGGCCCGGAGATTGCCCCCGGACAGAGCACTTCAGTAAGCTTGACTTGCACAATGTCTCCGATTGCTGTTGAGGCTGTTAATCACCATGCTGAATTGGAATATGCAGCCGATGAAGCCGATGCAAATAATGTATCGGAAACCATTACCGTATATCCGATAGAGAATTTGCTCCCGGCAGTCACTGACCTGAAAGGTAAAGCAATAAGTCAAAGTTCAAATGAACTCACATGGAGTGAGCCCGACATGTCAGCCGGTGTATGCGAACCCGTGTATAACAACTTTGAAGACGGCGAATCGTATGCTGACTTCTACAAAGACTGGATTTTCTTGGATATGGACGAATCGCCCATAGGTGGTTTCAACGATGTGGAATACCCGATAAGTGTAGGCACTACACAATCGTTCTGGATACACGATTCCTCTTATATCGACGGAATTTACAATGAAGGATTTGCAGCCCATTCAGGTACTAAATGTCTTGCATCGTTGTACCGCCTTGATAATGGCACAGTAGATGACTGGGTAATTTCGCCCGAACTTCCCGGCATAGCACAGACCATCTCTTTTTGGGCTCGTAGCTACACCAAAGATTATCCTGAAATAATTGAAATCAGATACTCCACCGGTTCTGTGGAAACAGACGACTTTATTGAAATCAAATCAATAATCTCCGTTCCGGCTTCATGGACTCAATATTATGTAGAGCTGCCACAAGGAGCCAAACGTTTCGCAATACGCTCTGTGGCTAAATCATCTTTCATGCTCATGCTTGATGACTTCTCTTACACCGCGACTACAGACGAGCTCACACTGAAAGGCTACAATATATACCGCGATGGCACTCGCATAAATGAGAAAACCATAACGGAAACAACATATGTAGACAACAATCTTTCCACCAAAGAGCACGAATATATAGTGACCGCTGTTTATGAAGAGGGCGAATCACGAGGTTCCAATGTAGTAATGATAGATAATGCCGCCTCCCTCAACGACATATACGGCGGCATAATGGTAAACGGCGGTAAAGGTTCTATTACAGTAGAAGGAGCAACCGGGGTATATTTGACAATCGCATCGATTGATGGTATGGTTATATACGCAGGCACTCCTGATGATGACCTGACCCTCAACGTGACACAAGGTGTTTATCTCGTGAAAGCCGGTAATACAGTAAAAAGTGTTTTGGTAAGATAACTCACACATTAGTCTTATACACAAGTTTGAAAGTGTAATATTTAACAGTAAAGGCGGCCTGACGGACGCCTTTACTCATATAAGGCCCTGAAATTTCATGAGCCGGGGTCTAAATAAATAAACAAATAACTTGTGTGTTTAAAATAATATCACTAATTTTGTGCAGTGAAATACTTTTATGCTAAATACTATGACTGATAAAGATAAAATACTGGCTTTGCACCACTATTCCGGCATGAGCCTGAAAAGGCTCGCCGAAGAATGTGGTATCGGCACTCCGCAGACTCTTTATGATATAAAGAACGGTAAACACGGCATTTCGCGCGATGTGGCTTCGCGTATCCGCTCCCGTTTCCCGGAAGTAAGTCTCGGCTGGCTGCTTGCCGGGGTAGGTGAAATGCTCGACTCCTCCGATGATTACACAGATAATATAATAGACACTCCGGAGGCCAACAAGGTGCCGTTGGTGCCGATTTCCGCATTTGCCGGTCCGATAAAGGCTTTTACCGCTGATGGCGTACGTACGCGTGAGTGCGAAACGGTTTACAGTCCCACAAGCGGTGCGGAACTGGCTCTCACCGTGTCGGGCGACAGCATGGAGCCGAATTTGCAGGACGGCACAATAATTTTTATAAAACGCATAAATGATGAGGCATTCATCCCCTGGGGACACACCATGGTACTTGACACGGAAAACGGCGCATTTGTAAAAGATGTGTATCCCGGCAACACTCAAGATGTGGTGGTGGCTCGCAGTAAAAACACCAAATATCCCGACATGGTGATACCGCGAGAAAGCATTTTCGGAATATATCGTGTGCTGAATGCAGTAAAATCATTCGGACTGATGTAAAAAAAATCTCGAATAATACAGTAACACAAAAGCCGAAGCTTAAAAAGCTCCGGCTTTTTTTGTGATTCGCACAGGATTCAAACCTGTAACCTTCTGATCCGTAGTCAGATGCTCTATTCAGTTGAGCTAGCGAACCGATTAGTACAAACCCTAATTCTCGTTTGCGAGTGCAAAATTACAACCTTTTTTCTTTTCCGCCAAATTTTAAACAAGAAAATCTTAAAAAGAGTATAAAATTTGTCTGTAACAATTAAATCGGAAAAATTCCCTCTGAATTTTGGAATAAAAAACATGTTATAAAACATATTTTTGAACACTCTTCATGTCAAAAAAAATTGCTAACTTGCGACACATTTAATAAAGAATTCAACAAAAATCACGCTTTATGAAGCTATACAAAACAAACGAAATTAAAAATATTGCCCTGCTTGGAAGCAAGGGCTCGGGTAAAACCACACTCGCTGAAGCTATGCTCCTCGAGTGTGGAGTGATAAAACGCAGAGGCTCCGTTGAGAACGGCAACACGGTGTCTGACTATTTCCCGGTAGAGAAAGAATACGGCTACTCGGTTTTCTCAACCATTTTTTATGCAGAGTTCCTCGGCAAAAAACTCAATGTGATAGACTGCCCGGGCTCTGAAGACTTTGTCGGCAACGCATACACCGCCCTTGGTGTAGCCGACACGGGCGTGATTGTTGTAGACAGCCAGTACGGTGTGGAAGTGGGCACTCAAAATATCTTCCGCACAACAGCCAAACTCAAAAAGCCGGTACTCTTCGCCCTCAACCAACTTGATGGTGAAAAAGCGGACTACGACAATGCCATGGAAAGCTTGCGCGAGCATTTCGGAAACAAGATTGTTGCTATTCAATACCCCTTGCAGAGCGGTCCTGGCTTCAACGCCATGATTGACGTGCTGCTCATGAAGAAATATGAATGGGGGCCCGATGGCGGTGTGCCGACTATCACCGACATCCCGGCC
Source organism: Prevotella sp. (assembly GCA_023662865.1). Taxonomy (GTDB): domain Bacteria; phylum Bacteroidota; class Bacteroidia; order Bacteroidales; family Muribaculaceae; genus Lepagella. Next base: position 16,859 of record JAMPIK010000028.1, on the reverse strand, counting down.
GAAGAAATGGACCGTGCCAACGAATTGCACAACGCTCTTGTAGAGGCTGCCGCCGAAAACGACGAAACCCTCATGGACAAATACTTCGAGCAGGGTCACCTCACGGAAGACGAAATGCGCGAAGGTATCCGCAAAGGATTGATTGACCGCTCCATTCTGCCCGTGTTCTGCGTAAGCGCAGCCAAAGATATGGGTGTGCGCCGCATGATGGAATTCCTCGGAAACGTCTGCCCCTTCGTTGACGATATGCCGGCACCCGAAACCGTTGACGGCGTTGAAGTTAAGCCCGATGCAAACGGCCCGCTCTCAATCTTCTTCTTTAAAACTTCCGTTGAGCCTCACATCGGCGAAGTAAGCTACTTCAAGGTGATGAGCGGCACACTCAAAGCCGGTGCAGACCTTGAAAACATAAACCGTGGAGGCAAAGAACGCCTCGCGCAAATATTCTGCGTATGCGGACAACTGCGTACCCCGGTAGAGACTCTTGAAGCCGGCGACATAGGCGCCGCAGTAAAACTCAAAGATGTGCGCACAGGTAACACTCTCAACGAGAAAGGCTGCGAATATCGCTTCGACTTCATCAAATATCCGAAGCCCAAATATCAGCGCGCTGTGCGCCCCGTCACCGAGAGCGATGCCGAAAAACTCAGTGCCATACTTACACGTATGCGCGAGGAAGACCCCACATGGCTCGTTGAGCAAAGCAAGGAGCTCAAGCAACTCATTGTCAGCGGTCAGGGCGAATTCCACCTGCGCACCCTCAAGTGGAGAATCGAGAACAACGAAAAGCTCCCCATCGTATTTGAAGAGCCGCGCATTCCCTATCGCGAGACTATCACCAAGGCAGCACGCGCCGACTATCGCCACAAAAAGCAATCCGGCGGCTCCGGTCAGTTCGGTGAAGTACACCTTATTATAGAACCCTACACCGAAGGTATGTCCGAACCCGACTCTTACCGCTTCGGCAATCAGGAGTTCAAGCTCAATGTGCGCGACAAACAGGAGATACCTCTTGAATGGGGCGGCAAACTCGTGGTGTACAACTGCATTGTAGGCGGTGCCATTGATGCACGTTTCATCCCGGCTATCGTGAAAGGTCTCATGGATCGCATGGAGCAAGGCCCGCTCACCGGCTCATACGCTCGCGATGTGCGCGTAATGATTTATGATGGTAAGATGCACCCGGTAGATTCAAACGAAATATCATTCCGTCTGGCCGGCCGTCACGCATTCTCTGAAGCGTTCCGCAACGCCAACCCGAAAATCCTCGAACCCGTTTACGATGTTGAGGTACTTACCCCGGCAGACACCATGGGCGATGTGATGAGCGACTTGCAAGGACGCCGCGCAATCATCATGGGTATGGAAAGTGATAACGGCATTGAGAAGTTGAAAGCCAAAGTACCTCTCAAAGAGATGAGCACTTACAGCACCTCTCTGAGCTCAATCACCGGCGGACGCAGCTCATTCACCATGGAGTTTGCAGACTACGAACTCGTACCCGGCGATGTACAGGAACGCCTCCTGAAAGAGTACACAGAATCCGACGACGAGTAACACTCACATAACCGCAAAACAACCCCCAAACACTTGTGTCAAGCAAGTGTTTGGGGGTTGTTTTGTTAAAAAGATGTCAATTTAACATAATTTAACGATTGGGGGGGGTAGATTAATGGGAAAACATTAACTTTGCGCTGTAATTTTAACTAATATCACAACATTATGATTAAGAAGACTATTTACGCTTGCGCATTTGCGCTTGCAGTAGTTGCAGTAATGCCCTCTTGCGGCAGCAGCGACAAAAAAGGCGACTCAACCTCTCAACAGGAAGAAGTAAATCTCAATCGGGATGAAGTTACCGTAGACGATGAAGCCGAGTCTGATGAAAAAGACAACGGTTTCTCCGATGAAGCAGTAAGCGCAGTAGATGATGAAAACGTAAGTGCTGTCACAGAGGGAAACGCAAGCAGCTCTTCATCAAGCAGCGATATTGACGAGTTCCTTAATGATTACGACCAATATATGACTAAGGCAATCGCACTCTATAAGAAAGTGGCCGCAGGCGACTACAATGCAACTCTTGAATATGCAAGCCTTTATAGCGATGTAGTTTCACTGTCAGAGAAACTTGAAAATATGAAGGGAGAAATGACCACTGCACAGCTGGCTCGTTTCAACAAAATTCTCGCAAAGCAGGTTAATTCACTGAGCGCAATGTAATTGAGCAAAAAGACGAATAACCGTCTCCACTACAAAACCAACGCGGAGGCGCAGAGCAAGGCAAAGCCACTCTGCGCCTCCGCTCGTTAGAAGCGGGTTATATTTCGGAAGCAGGGATGTCTTCAGCGAGCTTCTGCTTGGAATTGCCCTCTTTGATTATGCCGACACACATTGCTCCTATTATCATTGAGACTCCGGCTACTACCATCATGAGGTAGACGGGGGCTATCTCACCGGGGGTGCTGAACAAGCTGAGGATTACGCCGCCCAACAATGCCGCCACAATCTGGGGCAGACAGATTGAGCAGTTGAACAATCCCAAATATGTACCGATATTGCCGCTCTTGAGTGAATTGGTGAGTATTGTGAAGGGCCATGCGAGCATTGCAGCCCAACCGCAACCTATGAGTATGAACGGGATAAAGAGCATATATTTGTTGGAAATGTAAGCCGAAAGCACAAAGCCTATACCGCCGAGCAGCAAACTGAGTGAGTATGAAAGTTTGCGGCTGCGGAATTGCGGAAGCACTACTGCCCAAAGCACAGAGGCCAGAGCCTGAACGGCGAAGAGGATACCTACCCAGTCGCCGGCCGCGCTGTATTGTGCGGAGGCGGTGTCAAGGTCAGGGTGACTTTCGAATGCGGCATTGTCAGCATTGAGAGTCACTTCTTCGGCTTCCATTACGGTAAGCTTGCCGGTGGTGTGGTCGGTTGTTACGTTTGCACCCTTTGTGAACTTGACATCGCCGGAGAGGGAACTAATATAGTCATTGAGAGTTGCTTCGGCAGTGAGAGTTACCTTATTTCCGTCAACGGTAATTGTTTCACCCGGTCGGGCAAAGGGTTTGTTAAAGTCAGCCACCGGTCGGCCATCGTTGCCGTAGAAGATACTGTGATCCTTGACAATTGTATCCCCTTTTGTATTGAGAATTGTAGCAGCGTCATTTATGTTTGTATCCGCCTTATATCCTTGAACAAGGGCTTTGCCTTCTTTCACAATGACTGTAGTGTCGTTAATAAGAATGAACTTGCCGTCAATCTTTTTGTCACCGCTTGTTATGCCGTCAATTTTCTCAACCACGGGTGTGTTGAACGCAGAAGTAGCCACCGTGTTGGTGGTATAAGTCCACATAAACAGGAAAGCGAACCAACAGAAGAACTGCACCAAACCGACAGTCCAAAAGGTAGAGGGGGCTTCTTTGAGCAGTTTTACAATATTTGTCTTTTGTTTCTTTTCTGTTTTTGCTTCAAGGTCTGCACCGCCATTATATTCGGCGTATAAATGAGGAGGCCACTCTTTGATTTTAGCCAAAGAGTAAATCACGCAGAGCATAAGGATTGCTGCGCCTATATAGAACGACCAGATTACAGTGTCGGGGACAACACCGTCCGGGGCGGTACTTTTTATTCCAATCCATGCAAAAAGGAATGGAAAGACAAATCCCACCACAGAGCCGGCGTTGCAAAGGAAACTCTGTATGGAATATGCGAGTCCCTTCTGCTTTTCATTGACCATGTCTCCTACCAGCATCTTGAACGGCTGCATTGCCATGTTAATAGATGTGTCGAGGAGCATCAGGGATATAAGGCCGAAAATTATGGCACTTGAAATGCCGAGGCCGAAAGAGCCGGCATTGGGCAACAGGCACATCACGATTACTGCAACAATTGCACCCACAATGAGGTATGGGAGTCGGCGACCGAAGCGGTTCCATGTCTTGTCGCTCATTGTGCCTACAATGGGCTGCACAATCATACCCATGAGAGGCGGAAGAATCCAGAAGTAGCTCAAATCGTGGGGGTCGGCACCTATCGTGGAAAAGATACGAGACACGTTGGCGCTCTGCAGGGCATATGCAATTTGTACTCCGAAGAATCCGAAGCTCAGATTCCATAGTTTCCAAAAGCTTAAATTCGGTTTAGTTTTCATGCATCCAAGAATTTATCAGTTAGCGTATTGGGGATAATTATTTTTCAATTTGAGAGTATAGCCAAGCTATTTCGTCCGGCCATAGGAGGGGTTCAGGCGTTTCAAGAATGAGGGGGAGGTTGTCAAATCTGGGGTCGTTAACGAGCCTTACGAAGAAGTCCTTGCCGAGTGTGCCTTGCCCTATCGGGGCGTGGCGGTCTATTCTGGAGGCCAGTTCGCGTTTGTCATCGTTGAGGTGAAGGGCTTTCAGATAGTTGGCTCCGATTATTGCATCAAAGTCCGCCCATGTTTTGTCATAACCCTCGGGAGTTGCCAAATCATAGCCGGCCGAATATGTATGGCACGTGTCAATGCAAACTCCGACACGCGTCTTGTCTTCCACCTTGTCTATAATATGCGCAATCTGCTCAAAGGTATAACCGAGGTTGGTACCTTGCCCGGCGGTGTTTTCAATTACAGCCGTTACACCCTGTGTCTCCTCAAGGGTATAGTTAATTGATTCGGCAATACGGTCGAGACAGGCATCTACATCAATCAAGCCGAGGTGACTTCCGGGGTGGAAGTTAAGCATTGTGAGTCCGAGCTGCCCACACCGGCGGAATTCATCAAGGAATGCCTCGCGGCTCTTAATGAGCTTTTCTTCTTCCGGGCTGCCGAGATTAATCAGGAAACTGTCGTGGGGCAATATGTGAGCCGGGCCGTAGCCCAAATCCTCACATTGCTTCTTGAAAGAGTCTATCTGTTTGGGTTTAAGCGCGGCACTGCTCCACCTGTTAGAGCTGCGAGTGAACAGCGCAAAAGCCTTTGCACCAATTTCATACGCCCTTGCCGGGGTGTTCTGTACTCCCCCTTCGGCACTTACATGAGCTCCGATATATTTCATACATATATTTTTTTAAAACACACAAAGTTAACAAAAAAATTTGGACAATTTAAGAAAAGATGTTAATTTTATTGTCTGAAAATGGAATTATCCAAAGGTAAAATAAAACTATATGCGTCTCTGGCTCGCAAGAAGCAGCGTGATAATCAGGGACTTTTCTTGGCTGAAGGGCAAAAATGCGTTTTGGAAACACTGTCGTATTTCAACCTTGAAGCCTTGGTGATTGATAAGAATTGGGAAACCGAAAGCAATTTTCTGCAAGGGATTGACCCCGCGAGAGTGTTTTGGGCAGACCATAAGCAATTGGAACAGATTTCAAGTCTGTCCACTGCACCGAAGATGCTGGCAGTCTACCGAATTCCGCAAAAGGAAATCCCCGCAGCTGACGCACTTGCCGATGAACTGATAATAGCTCTCGACGGCATTCAAGATCCCGGCAACTTGGGCACTATCATGCGAGCGGCAGACTGGTTCGGTGTAAAACATATCATAGCCTCACATCAGACCGCCGACATATTCAACCCGAAATCGGTGCAGGCTTCCATGGGCGCCATAGGCCGTGTGTCAATATATTACACCGACCTTGACAAGTTTTTAACCGATTATAAATCAGCCACCGGTCGCAATGTGTATGGCACACTGCTTGAGGGAGAAAACATTTATACCTCGGCGTTGCAAAGTAACGGAGTGATAATAATGGGAAATGAGGGCAACGGCATAAGCGCAGAGATACGCAACCTCATTGATATGCCGTTGCTTATACCCTCCTACCCTGTTGGTGCACAGAGGGTCGAGTCGCTTAATGTGGCAATGGCTACGGCAATCACCCTTGCCGAATTCCGACGCAGGCAAGACACAGATAAAAAGGAATAAGAATGGCAAAAGTAAAGACGGCATATTTTTGCAGCAATTGCGGCTTTGAATCACCCAAATGGATTGGACGTTGTCCGGAATGCGGGGAATGGAACACATTTGTAGAGGAAAAAGTGAGTGTGTCCAAAGGCACCGGGCGTGCAAGCCGAGGCACACTCGTCGCTGCTGACGCCAAGCCGATACCTTTGAGTGAAATCAAAGCTCTTGAGGAGCCACGCATACATATGCCCTCCGAAGAGCTGAACCGGGTGCTGGGCGGCGGTTTGGTGGCCGGCTCTCTTACTCTGATTGGCGGCGAACCCGGTATAGGCAAATCCACTCTGATTTTACAGAATATATTGAGTATCAGAGGCAAAAGGATACTATATATATCGGGAGAGGAAAGCGCAACGCAGCTGAAGCTCCGAGCCGATCGTATCGGGAAAGTAGCAGACAACACATATATACTGTGCGAAACGAGCCTTGACCGCATATTCACTCATATACAGAATGTTAAGCCTCAACTTGTGATTGTAGACTCCATTCAGACAATAGCAAGCACAGACATTGAGAGCGCAGCCGGAAGTGTGAGTCAGGTAAGGGAATGTGCGGCCTCGCTGTTGCGGTATGCAAAGGAGAGCGGTGTGCCGGTAATTCTCGTTGGCCATATCAACAAAGAAGGGTCAATAGCCGGTCCCAAAGTGCTGGAACATATTGTTGACACAGTACTCCAATTTGAGGGTGACAGGCAATATTTGTATCGCATACTCCGCGCTATCAAAAACCGTTTCGGCTCCACATCCGAAATCGGAATTTACGAAATGGTGCGGAAGGGACTTCGCGAGGTAAAAAACCCGTCGGAGATGTTGTTGTCTCAAAACCGTGATGAGCAAATGAGCGGAATTGCAATAGGTGTGAGTGTAGAAGGTGCGCGTCCGTTTATGATTGAAGTTCAGGCTCTTGTGAGTACTGCCGCCTATGGCACACCTCAACGCTCGGTGACCGGCTTCGACCCTCGGCGCATGAATATGCTTTTAGCCGTTTTGGAGAAACGCGTTGGCTTCAAACTTGCCGCAAAAGATGTGTTTCTGAACATAGCCGGAGGTTTGAAAGTCTCCGACCCGGCACTTGACATGGCTGTTGTCATGGCAATCTTGTCATCAAATTTTGACATGGCAATACCGCAAGGTGTGACATTTGCCGGCGAAGTGGGACTGTCGGGAGAAATACGCACCGTAATGCGCATTGAGCAACGAGTAGCCGAAGCTGAAAAGCTCGGATTTAATACAATCTATATACCCAAAGGGAATTTGAAGGGTGTAAAAGACAAATTCAGTATCGCAATAGAAGAAGTAGGAAGAGTGGAAACGCTTTTCCGCTCCGTGTTTGGATAATAGCTTGTTTTATCGCTTGTTAATATGAATAAAACACATCAACACACATATTTTCTTACAGCCGGAGAGTGTGATGCAACCGGCTCCATGCCACTGCCGCTGATATGCGAACGCCTTATAGAAGTGGCGACCGAGCATGCCAATATCCTCGGAATCGGCTACAGCCGCCTCATTGAATTGGGTATCGGCTGGGTACTCTCTCGGATGTCGGTAGAAATAATCGATTACCCTCGAATAAACGACAAATATACCGTAACCACATGGATTGAAAATATCAATCGGAGGTTTTCGGAGCGCAACATGATGATTTCCGATTCAGAGGGTCGTCCTATCGGGTACGCTCGTACAGTATGGGTGGCTATCGACTTTCTGACAAGAACAATGGGAGATCTCTCCGAGATAATCAAGGAAGACCTTCCGACGGCGGACTTACCCTGCCCTATTGAAAAGATGCCGAGATTAACGCCTCCGGGAGAAAGGTGCGCGGAATTTGACTATATTTTCAGATACTGCGATTTGGATTTTAATCGCCATGTGAATACCGTGCGCTACATTGAGCTGCTTCTCAACCGTTGGCCGTTGGAGCAATATGACAATAACTTCATAAGCCGGTTCGACATTGCTTTTGCCAAAGAATGCCATTTTCATGAGACGGTTACAGTGCGTACCGAACAAGACAAACCCGTGAGCGAATGTGAGTTATTACGAACCGGCGAGAAGGTGGTATCAGCGCGGATTGCGTGGACAAAAAGAGCTGAAAGAAAATGAAACTGACCGAAGTAACCTCTCTTGACACACCGGGCATTGAGGTATATTCAGCCTTGACGGAAGCTCAGTTGCGCAATAAGCTGCGCCCGGAGCAAGGATTGTTTATTGCCGAGAGTCCGAAGGTAATCAGTGTAGCTTTGAATGCCGGATATGAGCCGGTCTCGCTGCTGTGCGAACGCCGACACATAGGTGGAGATGCAGCCGAAATAATAAGTCGCTGTCCCGAGAATATGCCCGTATTCACCGGCGAACGGTACCTGTTGCAGTCGCTTACCGGATACAAACTTACTCGCGGGGTGCTTTGTGCAATGCGTCGCCGGCCCGCTCCCTCTGTATCAAATATTTGTAAAGACGCTCGCCGGGTAGCTATAATAGATGATGTGACAGACACTACAAATATAGGTGCGATATTCCGTTCGGCGGCGGCATTGGGTATAGATGCCGTCTTGCTCACCCCCACCTCATGCGACCCCTTGAACAGACGCGCCGTGCGCGTGTCCATGGGGAGCGTCTTTCTTGTGCCTTGGACATGGATTGACTCTGATTTGACGGCACTTAAAGACTTGGGCTTCAAGGTGGCTGCCATGGCATTGAGTGATAATTCTCTGCCGATAGATGACCCTCGCGTAGCCGATGAACCCCGGTTGGCCATCAGATTAGGCACGGAGGGCGATGGCCTCTGCACCAAAGCGATTGAAGATGCCGATTATGTGCTGCGAATTCCGATGCATCATAATGTTGACTCACTGAATGTAGCTGCGGCCTCTGCCGTAGCGTTCTGGGTATTAAGAAAAAAATGAGTACGTCAAGTTATATAGCACGAAAGTTATCGCTTTCCTCTTCTGACCGCAAGAGTTCTCCGGCAATTAAAGTTGCCGTAATATCAACTGCATTGTCTATGGCGGTGATGCTTCTCGCCGTGAGTGTGGTAGGCGGTTTCCGTAGAGAAATCAGAAACAAAGTTACCGGATTCGATTCGCATATAAGCATATATCCCACAGTGCAATTTGAAGAAGACGAGACAGTGGTAAACTACACCCCCGAATTGCGCAATCTGCTCAAAGAGCAACCTTATATGAAACGCGCTGACCTGCTCGTAACCGCCCCGGTGCTTATAAAAACCGACAAGTCTTTCAAAGGTCTGTATATGAAAGGAGTAGAGCCGAACTATGACTTCTCTTTCATAAAAAACAATTTGGTAAGCGGCAGCCTGCCCGCAGATACTCTCGACATACTTGTCTCAACGGCTACTGCCAATAAGTTGGGCGTAAACGCATCAGACTCTGTCAACCTGTTTATGAGCAATGACCTGCGCGCACGTAAGGTGAAAGTGGCCGGAATTTTCAACACTCATTTTGAAAGTTACGACAGCTTCTTCGCTTACGCCACAGCACCGCTTGTTCGCAATCTTACCGGGTTGGACTCAATGCAAGGTGCAAGCATTGAAGTGACTACTGACAATATAGACAATGTCGAATTATATAATGAAAACCTGGTCAATACACTCAACAAGGCTATTAATGCCGGAAAGATATATCAGAGTCTGGCTACCGTGACTGTCCAACAGAAAGACTCACATTTCTTTGCTTGGTTAGACTTGCTTGATATCAATGTATGGGTAATTCTGACACTGATGACACTGGTAGCCCTGTTCACACTCATCAGCGGAATGTTGATATTGATACTTGAGAAGATACGCTTTATCGGAGTGATGCGGGCAATCGGCGCACGCCGCAGCCATGTAAGAAACGTATTTATCTTATTGGCTGTGAGAGTGGCACTTATCGGCATGCTGATTGGAGGAGTTTTGGCCATCGGGCTGATTGTGCTGCAAGACCGCACTCATTTTATTCCTCTCGACCCGGAAGCCTATTATATAGATTTCGTACCCGTGAGTCTTGACCCGCGACCCCTTGTGGCGGTGCCTTGTACTTTCATCATATTAATATGGCTCGCCCTGATTTTACCATCGCAGCTTGCCGGAAGAATACGCCCCACCCGCACACTGCGCTTCGAGTAATTTTTTAAAGTGTGTCTAATAATTTGCATTATGAAAAAATGTCTGACATTAATTATTTTCCTGACATTCGTCTTTCCCTTGGCGGCTGATAATTATTATTGCTCTTATTGTGGCAGTAAATTCAGCTCAATCAGTTCGATGACAGCAAACAAATGTTCGCGTCACCCGAACGGCTCATATAAGGGTTATCATTCACCGTATCAGGGCGATGGTTCACAGAAAAAATTTTTCTGTGCGTATTGCGGCAGTGCGTTCAGTTCAATCAGCTCAATGACAGCCAACAAGTGTGCGCGCCACCCGAACGGCTCGTACAAAGGCTACCATTCGCCATATACCGGCAGCGCATCGAGCAAGTACTATTGTATGTATTGCGGCAGCTCGTTCAGTTCAATCAGCTCAATGACGGCAAACAAGTGTCCACGCCACCCGGAAGGCTCATACAAAGGCTATCATTCGCCCTCACGCTGATACGAATGAAGGCCACCGCAAGCGATGGCCTTTTTAAACTGCATTGTGCGCAACTCTTAATTTAAAATTACCGTTCCGGCACTTGCCGTGTGAGTATATGCTCTGGCAAAACTGCGCAGGTAATTAATGGTAGAAATACGTGGAGTTTTCATTTTAAAGTCTTCGGCCTCCGTTGCCGAATGAGTTTTAGCGGTGTAGATTTTCTGCATAGGCAAATATGGTTTGTTTTAGTTTACATTTAATTAACGCACAGAAATATATAATATTGTAAAGCACGATGAGAAAAATTGAAGTTTGTTCAGGAAGCATGGCCGATGTCATTGCCGCACGCGAGGGGGGAGCCTGTCGCGTGGAGCTGTGCAGCGGCATTGAGGTGGGAGGGCTGACACCCTCTGCCGGGCTAATAGTCGGGGCTGTACGCGAACGCTCGGCCATGGCAGTTAACGTACTTATTCGCCCTCGCGGCGGCGATTTCGTTTACGACACTCGCGAGCTGGCAGTAATGGAAGCTGATATCGAGGCTGTCAAAACCGCCGGTGCACAAGGTGTGGTAATAGGTGCGTTGACCGCTGCCGGAGATATTGATATGCCGGCTATGAAAAGATTGCTCAAGCATTGCGACGGACTTGACGTTACTTTCCACAGAGCTTTTGATGTGTGTGCAAATCCGATGGAGGCTCTTGAGAAAATTATTGAATTGGGAATACCGCGACTGCTTACCTCCGGGGGGAAAGCCACCGCATTTGAAGGACTTCCGCTTATATGCGAGTTGACGAAGCAAGCGGCCGGGCGTATAAGCATAATGCCGGGTTCCGGAGTTACACCCTTGAATATTGATGCGATAGAGGCGGCGAGCGGTGTCGAAGAATTTCACTCTACTTGCACCGACAAATCACTGCCATGTCCTCACGAAGACTCTTTGTTCGGCTGTGCGGCGCGTTCGGTAAGTTCTGCAATAGTAAGTAAACTTGTGTATCGCGAATGATGACTCGAAACAAAGTGTCTGAATATCTGCGCTCTGCCAACTTTTGGTGGCTTATACTGTACACTGTTTGTTTCGGAGTCTTTTTCTGCGCTATGCCCCGCTATATGGACGATTTGAGCTACCTGAAATATTTCAAAGAGTGGCAGGATGATGAGTCCGGCAATTCGCTGTGGGCATCTATTTACAATACACTGCATCTGTCGCTGACGGAACATAACTCCCGGACAGCGAATTTGTTGCTTATTGTATTCTTGGCTCCTCCCAAATGGGTCGGGTCAAGCTTGACGGCAATTTTATGGGGTGCTACTTGCGTCCTGACTATCAAGGTTGTAGGGGTAAATTCCCGGAAGAATCCTTTATTGCCTGTCGCGTTGCTGCTGTTGTCAATTTTCCTGCCATGGTATGACCATTTAGGGGCTCAGGCTTTTCATTTCAATTATGTAATACCCTCGTTCACTTCCTTATTCTTTATATTGCTGTTTATAAGGCGACAAGATGTAACTTCCGGCCGGCAAACAATCGGTTTGCTTGCATCGGGATTTTTGCTCAATATTTGGCATGAGGGTTTCACAGTGCCGGTGATTGTCTTGTGCGTATGCCTGATATATTTAAACAAGGAGTTGCGCCGTAAGCGTCAGTTGTATCTGCTTTGCGGAGCGATGCTTGGATTGGTTTGGTTTGTCGCATGGCCCTGCTTTTGGAACAAGCTCATAGCTACCAACATACATCGCGACAAAACCGGATATTTATTTTTTGCTTACATCATACAACAGCATATTACGCTCGCTGTCACTTGCTGTCTGATGTTCATCTTTACATTCTTCAAGCGGATGCGAAAGTGCCTGACAGACCCGTTGGTCATATCATTATTTATAAGCGCATTGGCATCATTGTGTGTGCAATATGCCGCTTATCCGGCTCCGCGTGCGGCGTGGTGGTGTCACCTTGCCTGTGTAATAATCATATTGAGGTTGATAAGCTTGGCAGCCTCCGGATTTTCCGCACATTATTCTCATAGCGCCCGGTGGATTATCGCACCGGTTATCATACTTCTGTTTGCACGAATGTCGGCTATTAACTATTGGAGCATCCGGCTCGGCAAGTCTTACAATGAGGCAGTCAGCGAGTACATACATACCGACAAGTATTTTGTATTTGCTGATATGATGTGCGATTATAAGTCTCCGTTAGTGTGTCTGTTCACCCCGAGATTTGATTTGCTTCAAGACGAAAATGCACGCTTTCATATTGATGATTACTATCATATGCCGGGCAAACGGCATTTCATTGCCATACCTCGGGAGCTGCGCTACGTCACGGCAAATACCGGAACCAGTGTTCAAGGGGTAAACGGCGAAAAGACTTTGATTAGAGAATACGATGACTGGTTTTTCATGCCCGGAGAATTGGACACCATGACGTTCATTACGGCTACAATTGATTATGGCAAAGGGCTTAAACCCGGAAACGAGGTGGAAGCTTTCCCTTTTGTTTCCGAAGCTGACGGCAAGCCATATATCTACCTGAATCCAAGTCGTGAAATTTTAATTCACAAATATGAAAAGCCCGTCAGAATAAGTATAACCGGAGAATGACACGACTACGGAGAGACATATCATTTACAAACCTGCTGCAATACCCGAATTTTTGGTTTATTGCTATATTCACACTCTCATACGTTGTGTTCTTCTGCGCCATGCCGAGCTATATGGACGACCTGTGGTATGGCCGGTATTTAAGGCAAGCGCCTCCCGGCTACACCGATATGAGTTACGGCGAAGCACTGCTTAACACCCTATTTCACGCCCTGACACATGACAATGCGCGTATGGCCAATATTGTGCATATTTTGTTCTGCACATTGCCAAAATGGATTGGCTCTGCCATTACTGCAATTCTTTGGGGTAGTGCATGCGCACTCTCTTTTCGGCTATTGCAAACAAGCGCTCTGCGCACACCTCTTGTATGCGCCAGCCTGCTGTTGTGGTCATTGTTCATGCCCTGGTATGACCATATGGGTGCGCAGGCTTTCCACTGTAACTATTTAATTTCCACATTCTTCGGCGCAATTTATCTTTGTGAATTTATAAAAACGCCGCCGCAGAGTAAGATCAAACCGTTTGTTATCATCTCATTCGGATTTGTGTCAGGCATATGGCATGAAGGGTTTACGATTCCGATATTGGCCATGGCTTTGTGTTTGTATTTCTCAAATGTCAAACTGCGCACACATAGACAGTTATATCTTATTGCAGGATTGGCTGCGGGGCTATTTGGGTTTATGGCATGGCCTTGCACGTGGGAGCGATTATCCAACGAAGGCAAACCTTTTTGGGCAGAATTTGTAACTAACGGTGCATATATTCTTCAGCAACATTCAGACTTGGCAATATTGGCGAGTATGCTCCTTGTCTGCGCACTCAAACATAGAAGCAAACGTCTGTTTTCCGTCACATTCTTCGGAGTGTTTCTCGTTGGCGTTTTCACATCACTTGCTCTGCAACTGTTTATTTCATCTACACCGCGTACAAGTTGGTGCGGACATTTTTGTTGTGTGTTGGCAATGCTTTGCATTCTGAAAGTTCTTTTCCCGAATTTTGCAAAAGAATACTCCCCGCGACATTGGATTTCATGTTCTATCCTGCTTGCAATCCTATTCCTGCGGCAAAGCATGATTGACCTGTGGTCAATACGCATAGGGCATAATTACAGTCAAGCGATCCGGCAACATTTCTCTGAAAAAAAAGATATGATTTTCACTGAAATGTACGATGACACACTCGCACCGCTTATTTGCCTCTATACCCCGGATTTCAATATCTTCCAAGATGCAAACAATATGTATTTCTGTCAGCTGTGTTATCTCCCCGATTGGAAGCATATCATGACATTTATACCCACAGAATTAGAATATGTAACCCGGGATACCGGCACACCCATACCCCCCATACCGGGCAAAGCCGACTGGGGAGTAAGAGAATACAAAGGGTGGTATTACATGCCGGCTGATAAAGATTTAATCGACTATTTCCCGGCAAGCATTGATTACGGATACATTTACAAAGACGTAGTTAACGTATCCGTATTCAAATTTACATCTCAAGCCGACAGACATCAATACTACTTCATATACCCGCGGCGAAGTGTACTTTACCGACACGGAGAAAGAATACGTACTCTCAGCCCTAACCTGTGATATAATATGATACAAAAACACGCTTATAAAATTTGTCGTTCACTTAACTTTTGGTTGTTGATTGCTTTCACGGCTACATTTGCCGTGTACTTTTGCGGTATGCCCCGTTATCTTGATGACCTGTGGTATGACGTAAATCTGAAAGTCTTGCATCAAAACAGTGATTTGTTGAACACATGGACTCGCTTATTCCAAACATGGCAATACCATTTGACTATTGACAATGCAAGGCTTTCAAATATTGTCTTTGTACCTTTTCTAATTATACCCAAATGGGTAGGCTCGCTTTTGTCGGCAATACTTTGGGGGATAGCTTGCGCTTGGAGTGCGCGGCTTGTAGGAGTTAACCCGCTTAAGTCGCCTACACTAAGCATCGGTATGTTTATGTGGGCCTTCTTCATGCCATGGTACGATGGCATGGGAATTGAAAATTACCAATTCAATTATATCTTCGCAACATTTCTCTCTATCCTTTTCCTGCTTCTGTACCTTCATAATAAAACAAACGCGAGCGGTTGGAAAGGTGTCGGGCTTTTTCTCACCGGATTTTTAATCGGTATATGGCATGAGGGATTTACAGCTCCGATACTTGCTTCCTTAATATGGCTGTTCTTCAGACATAAACAATGGCATAACAAACGCAAAATATGTCTGGCAGCGGGATTG
Source organism: Prevotella sp. (assembly GCA_023662865.1). Classification (GTDB taxonomy): domain Bacteria; phylum Bacteroidota; class Bacteroidia; order Bacteroidales; family Muribaculaceae; genus Lepagella. The sequence goes on along the minus strand of JAMPIK010000028.1, from coordinate 1,477 downwards.
GCTTTGGGAATGGTATGGTTTCTCTCATGGCCGGTCTCATGGTCGCGTATTGGCATGGTGTATGGAGAGTCGGAAAAATTCGGTGTCGGCCGCATACTGTTTATCCTTTTTCAACATCTTAATTTCCTTATAATGTGCGGAGTCCTGCTCATATGCCTGTGTCGGAACAAGTGGCGCAAAGAGCTTTCCGATACCATTCTAATCGCTCTGCTAATCAATGTAGCCTGCTCCTTGGCTATTCACTACCTCACAACTCGCACCTCACGCACCGGTTGGTGGGGTGAGTTCTGTTCGGTACTCGTAATCATGCGATTGATTTACCTTTTATTTCCAAAGTTTAACAAAAAGTACAACCGCCGGACAATATGGATATGTATTCCTTTGATTCTTCTTACATACATACATCAAATTGCAGTAGACTGCAAAGCCATACATATAGGTAAAATTTTCAACAACGCAATTGAGACACACTTGCGCTCCGGACAAAATGAAGTATTTACCAAAATAGATGATGAATACACCTCCCCACTTATATGTATGTACGCACCGGACTTCACATCATTAATTTCTCCCGTAGGCCTGTACTTCATCAATTTACGTTTTCACTCCAACGATGACGGATATTTTATAGCAATACCATATGAACTTGAATACATTACTGAAAAGAGCGGCACCGAAATCCCCCCGGTAGACAAAGAAGCAGACACCGAAATAAGAATATATAAAGACAGACTGTTCATGCCCGCTGCCGAAGAATCTCAATATGAATTCAAAGCAGACATAGACTACGGCTACACCATAAAACACAATGTCCGCATTATAGCATACCCGTTCACCTCAAAAGCCGATGGCAAGCGATACGCCTTTATATACCCCTGGCGTCAAGTAGTTCAAATGCGAATAGGCAACATAAAAGCCATTACACCCCACAAACTCGCCCTCCCACACCCACAAAATCACGCATATCATCGCTGCCGCGAGGCAATTCAATGCTAAACAGATAGATGAGTGTAAGACCTCTTAGCCTATATAATCCATACCAACTCCGTTGCGAGAAGACTAAGTGTGTGTAAATCACAGACGACGCAGCTTGGAACGCCGCAGCATGTAGTAAATCCTACATGCAAGAAGAGGCAAGCGAGTACGACTGGGAGTTGCACGTAATTAGATTCCTTGGCAACAACGAAACGATGGCCACCTCAAAGCCGGTTTTGAAGTTGAAGCCGAGAAAGCAGTTGTGATGATGTTGACAGAAATACAAAAAGAAAAATCTGCAAGTATTGAATATCAATAACTTGCAGATTTCTTGAGTGTCCGAGATGAGATTCGAACTCACACGCCCCAACGGGCACTACCCCCTCAAAGTAGCGTGTCTACCAATTCCACCACCCGGACGCGACTGATTTGCTCTTGTACAAACCCTTGAGCGAAAAACGGGACTCGAACCCGCGACCCCGACCTTGGCAAGGTCGTGCTC
>JAMPIK010000027.1 GCA_023662865.1 Prevotella sp. | reverse complement strand
AACAAAGCCTCGATTTTACTGAAAATCAAGGCTTTGAATTGTTTTGAATGTCTTATAAGTGGTCCCTGTAGGGCTTGAACCTACGACTCCCTGATTATGAGTCAGGTGCTCTAACCAACTGAGCTAAGGGACCTGAAATATGAAAACAAAATTTCTTTCAGCAATCCGTAAATGCACCGCAAAGTTACAACTTTTTATTTGTTCCACCAAATAATGAATGTAAATATTCTTAAAAATTTTTGAGCTGTTGATTATTTGCAATTTATGTGCTACCTTTGCGCTTTATTAAGAGCTTGTTTTTAGGTTGTACACAAAGTATTTGTGCACAATCTATAATAAATTGAGCACACGAAATCTTTAAAATAATTCATGAAAAATCAGAAAAAAGGTCTTCATTACGGCTTTATTATCGTGGCCTGTTGTTGCCTTATGATGGGCGTGAACATAGGTTTGACTTTCAGTTGCGCCGGCATTTTCTACAAACCCGTGAGTGAATCAATTGGAGTCTCGACGGGGAAATTCGGAATTTATATGTCTGTAATGTATGTTGCATCGAGCCTGATGCTGCCGGCTGCCGGGAGAATGCTTGAGAAGTACAGTGCGCGGCTATTGTTTTCAATCAGCTCTGCTATTATGGGTCTCACTTTTCTGGCCATGGCTTTCTTTACTGATGTTTGGGAATTCTATGCTGCGGGGGCTGTACTCGGAGCCACACTCTCGTTTCTGCTCTATCTCAGTTTCCCTACAATGGTCAACCGCTGGTTTGACGCGAAAGTGGGACTTCTCATCGGAGTGTGCAGTGCAGCTTCCGGTATCGGAGGTATGATATTCAATCCCATAGCGGGGGCTATAATCACGGCTGTGGGGTGGCGTATGGCCTATGGTGTCTTCGCCGCCGTTATATTGTTTGTCGTTACTCCTGTGCTGTATATTCTGCTTCGTGATTATCCGGCCGACAAGGGACTTCTCCCCTACGGAGCCGATGTTGCCGAAAAGGCCGATGTCGGCGTCGACAATAAGAAAACTTCGGCCGGCAAGGGAATTGAATACTACAAGGCTATCCGGATGCCGGTGTTTTATCTGCTGGTGTTGTTTGCTTTCCTAATGATGGGGGTATCCACTCTCAATTTGTTTATCCCGGGATATACAGAGAGCTTGGAGTACTCCATTGAAAGTGCCGCATGGGCCGCTTCGGCATCCATGGCCGGTGTTACACTTGGAAAACTTGTACTCGGATATATCAACGACCGCAATTGCACTGCGGGGGTCCTTGTCACAACTCTGGGCGGTGCTGTCGGCTTGCTCATCATGCTGTTAGGACATGACGGGCTGTGGCTGATTCTCGGTGGTGCATTCCTGTTCGGGTGGGCTTATGCAGGTGTCACTGTTCAGACGGCCATGCTCACTCGCGCGGTATTCGGAAACCGCAGCTATGCACGCATTTATTCTATCATATCCATTGCGCTTGCGGCCGGAGGGGCCGTGGCTTCCGGCGGCTGGGGACTGTTGGCAGATGCCACCGGCCATAGGCTCATATTCATTGTAGGCGCGGGATTCCTCGCATTGTGTGCGGCAATAGGCATATTCTCTCTGAAAAATACAAGTTCCGACAAGGCCTGACCTTAGTTTTTGCATCGTTTTGAGGCTGATGTCATCTAACCTGTATAATTGATTTGTGAGAGTGTGGATTTTTTTGTAACTTTGCAAATTAACATTGGATAATTGAAGTTAGCATTTGATATATGGAAGAGCTGAATGAGCAGCAAATAGTGCGCCGCAATTCGCTTGCGGCTCTTAGAGAGAGAGGCATTAATCCTTACCCGGCACCTTTGTACCCGGTAAATGCACATGCCGCTGAAATCAAGGAGAATTTCAAGGACGATGCTCCGGAGCCGCGTGTGGTATGCGTAGCAGGTCGCGTAATGAGCCGCCGTATTATGGGCAAAGCCTCTTTTATGGAACTTATGGATGCTACCGGGCGTATTCAGGTTTATGTGAGCCGCGATGACCTTTGCCCCGGCGAAGACAAGGATTTATACAATGTCGTTTTCAAGAAACTCCTTGACATCGGCGATATTGTGGGTATCAAGGGATATGTGTTCCGCACCAAAACCGGTGAGATTTCCATTCATGCTCAGGAGTTTACAATGCTGAGCAAGAGTCTGCGCCCACTGCCCGTCGTGAAGATGAAAGACGGCAAGGCTTACGATGCGTTCACCGATCCGGAGCAGCGTTATCGTCAGAGATATGTTGACCTTATCGTGAACCCCGGCGTTATGGATATCTTCCGCAAGCGCACTGCCATGTTCCGCTCCATGCGTGTATTCTTCAATGAGCGCGGCTATACGGAGGTAGACACACCGGTGCTTCAGAGCATTCCCGGCGGTGCGGCGGCGCGTCCGTTTATCACTCACCATAACACCCTTGACATTGACTTGTATCTGCGTATTGCCAACGAGTTGTACCTCAAACGTCTGATTGTGGGCGGCTTTGACGGGGTGTATGAATTCAGCCGCAATTTCCGCAACGAGGGTATGGATCGCACTCACAACCCGGAGTTCACCTGCATGGAGATTTATGTGCCCTTCAAGGACTATAATTGGATGATGGATATGACCGAGACCATGCTTGAGAAGATTGCCATGGACGTAAACGGCGTGACCACAGTGCAATACGGCGAACACACAATCGACTTCAAAGCTCCATATCCTCGTATCACAATGCGTCAGGCCATAATAGACCATACCGGTTTCGACATTGAGGGTAAGAGCGAAGATGAACTTCGTGCCGCTGCCAAAGGTATGGGTATTGAGGTTGACGAGTCAATGGGTAAAGGCAAACTCATTGATGAAATCTTCGGTGAGAAATGCGAGGCCACATATATCCAACCTACATTCATTACCGACTATCCGATTGAGATGAGTCCGCTTACCAAGCGTCACCGCGACAATCCGAAGCTCACCGAGCGTTTCGAGCTTATGGTAGGCGGCAAGGAGCTTGCCAACGCATACTCCGAGCTTAATGACCCGATTGACCAGTATGAGCGTTTCGTGGAGCAGATGCGTCTTGCCGACAAGGGTGATGATGAGGCCATGATTATTGACCATGATTTTATCCGCGCGCTTGAATACGGCATGCCTCCCACTTCCGGTATGGGTATCGGTATGGATCGCCTTGCCATGTTGCTCACCGGGCAGACTACCATTCAGGAGGTGCTTCTCTTCCCGCAGATGCGTCCGCAAGCGAAGAAGGCCGAGAAGAGCGAAGAAGAAACAGCTGAATAAACAACATAACTCAAAGAGCCATGAGTACGATAGCCGTATTGGGCGGAGGTTCATGGGCCACAGCATTGGCAAAACTGTTGCTCAAGAATGTGGAATACCTCAACTGGTATATGCGCCGCGACGACCGCATACGCGATTTCAAGAAGAGCGGCCACAACCCCGTGTATCTCAGCGATGTGTCTTTCGACACTGACCGCATACGCTTCAGCTCCGACATCAACGAAGTGTGCACCGCGGCCGACACGTTGGTTATTGCCGTGCCAAGCCCCTACATTAAAGAGCATCTTGACAAAATCAATGTCTCATTGCGCGACAAGGTGGTGGTCTCGGCGGTGAAAGGCATTGTGCCTGATGAGCATAAGATTGTAACTCGCTATATGATGGACAGGTATGGCTGTCAGGACAGGAATATGCTCGTGATAGGAGGCCCTTGTCATGCCGAAGAAGTTGCTCTTGAGCGCCTCAGCTATCTGACCATCGGCTGCCATGACATGACCAAGGCACGCGAATTTGCCGCCCTTTTGAGCGGCCCGAATCTGCGTACCATTGTGAGCGAAGACGTAGACGGAATTGAGTACGGCGCAGTACTCAAGAACGTTTACGCCATAGCCTCCGGCATAATCCACGGCATGAAACAGGGCGACAATTTTCAGGCCATGCTCATCTCCAATGCCCTGCGCGAGATGCGCCGCTTTATCGACACGGCCGACCCGATGCCGCGCGATTGCGCCGACTCCGCTTATCTGGGTGACCTGCTTGTTACGGCCTATTCACGTTTCTCGCGCAACCACAATTTCGGCTCCATGATTGGCAAAGGCTACTCCGTGAAAGCAGCCATGATGGAAATGGAAATGGTGGCCGAGGGATATTACGGCACCAAGTGCATACATGAGCTGAACACCTCCCTGAAAGTGGATATGCCCATAATGGACTGTGTGTACCGTATTCTCTACGAAAATGTCTCCCCGCGCCGCGCCTTCGAAGCCATAACTCCAACTTTCATCTGAACAAGGGCGTTATATTTATTGATGTATAAACCGTTTTTACGCAAATATAGATTATGAAAAGTATTCAAATTAACATTGCCGATGCGGTGGAGTTCGTTGGCAAAGAGAAGTATGAGGCCTTGACGGACAAGGCTGTTGTCGGTATTGACAACCTGAACGAAAACAAAGGTGCCGGCAATGATTTTCAGGGTTGGGTAACTCTGCCCTCCGACACCCCGGCCGACTTGCTCACCGACATCAAGGCAACAGCTGCAAAGCTCAAGGCGGCAGTTGATTATGTAGTGTGCATAGGTATCGGCGGCTCATACCTCGGTGCAAAAGCCGTTATTGAAGCCCTTGACAATTCATTCGCCGCTTACGCCCCCAAAGGGGATAACCCCAAAGTGCTTTTTGCCGGACAGAATATCGGCGAAGATTATCTGTATGAGTTGCAGGAATTCTTGAGGGGTAAGAAGTTCGGTATCATTGTAATCTCAAAGAGCGGCACCACCACCGAGCCGGCCATCGCTTTCCGTCTGCTCAAAGCGCAGCTCGAAAAGCAAGCCGGTGAAGCTGCTGCCAAAGACCTGATCGTGGCTATCACCGATGCAAAAAAAGGTGCATTGCGCACTATGGCCGACAAGAACGGCTACAAGACTTACGTAATTCCCGACAATGTGGGAGGCCGTTTCTCCGTGCTTACCCCGGTAGGATTACTCCCGATTGCAGTAGCCGGATTCAATATTGACAAACTTATAGTCGGTGCCGTGGCAATGGAAAACACCACCAAGCACCCCGGCGCGGACAACCCGGCGCAGATATATGCCATGATGCGCAACGCGCTGTATCAAGGCGGCAAGAAGATTGAAATCCTCGTGAACTATTATCCCAAGTTGCATTATTTTGCAGAATGGTGGAAACAGCTTTACGGCGAAAGCGAAGGCAAAGACCACAAGGGCATCTTCCCGGCAGCCGTGGATCTTACTACCGACCTTCACTCCATGGGTCAGTGGATTCAAGAGGGAGAGCGCACCATCTTCGAGACCGTACTGAGCGTTGAGACACCGGAGCACACACTGCTTGTGCCGACCGATGAGCATAACCTTGACGGTCTGAACTATATGGCCGGTAAGCGAGTGGACGAAGTGAACAAAATGGCCGAACTCGGCACCAAGATTGCGCACACCGACGGCGGTGTGCCGGTAATCAAAATCAGTGTGCCTCGCCTTGACGAGCATTGTCTGGGCCAGCTCATCTATTTCTTTGAGAAAGCCTGCGGCATAAGCGGTTACATACTCGGTGTGAACCCGTTCAACCAGCCCGGTGTGGAGGCATACAAGAAGAATATGTTTGCCTTGCTCGGCAAGCCCGGCTATGAGGCCGAAACTGCTGCCATTCAAAGCATGATAAAGTAACATTAACCATACAGGTTGCCGCAGTTTGACCGCTGCGGCAATCACAAAGTAACCGATATCAATGAAGGAATTTACCGATCAAGACATAGAGCGCATTGAGGAGGCTGTCGAGGCCGGAAACCGCGAACTCGTAAGCAGCGAACTCAGCGAGATGCACCCGGCGGATATTGCCGAGCTTTTTCGCGAACTCAATCTCAAGCAGGCTGAATGGGTGTTCAATCTCATTGACTCCAATGAGACCAAGGCCGATGTGCTTATGGAGCTTGACGAGGAGGACCGCAAAAAGCTCCTTGAAGATATGGATCCGGAGGAAATCGGACACTTCATTGATTTGCTGGACACCGATGATGCCGTAGACCTTATTCAGGAGCTCGACAAGGAAGACCGCGAGGAGGTAATTTCCCATATCGATGATATGGAGCAGGCCGGAAATATCGTTGACCTTCTCCAATACGATGAAGACACCGCCGGAGGCATGATGGGCACGGAGATGATTGTGGTGAACGAAAACCTCTCGATGCCCGACTGCATCAAAGAGATGCGCTCCCAGGCCGAAGACCTCGACGATGTCTATAATATATATGTGGTAGACGATGACGGACGCCTTACCGGCATCTTGCCGCTCAAAAAAATGATAACCGACCCCTCTGTTTCCAAAATCAAGAGGGTAATGGAGCAGGAGCCGAAGAGCGTAAACACGGATACCCCGATTGACGAGGTGGCTCTTGACTTTGAGAAATATGACCTTGTGGCCATGCCGGTAGTAGACACCATCGGACGCCTTGTGGGGCAAATTACCGTGGACGACGTGATGGACGAGGTGCGCGAACAGAGCGAACGCGACTATCAATTGGCATCCGGTCTGTCGTCTGACGTTGATGCCGATGACAGCGTCCTTTCCCAGACAAAAGCGCGTATCCCATGGCTGCTGATTGGAATTGTGTCCGGCATTGTGGCATCAGTGATTTTGGCCGGATTTCAGGATCAAATCGCCGCAGTTACGGCATTGGCTCTGTTCATTCCCATAATCGGAGGCACCGGCGGTAATGTCGGGGTGCAGGCATCGGCAATCGTGGTGCAAGGCTTGGCCAACGGCACACTTGAAATAAAAGAATTCGGAAAGCAAATAAGCAAGGAGGTGCTCATCGGGCTTGTTAACGCCGTGATAATAGCCTCTGTAATATTTATTTACAATCTCATAATGCTGCCGCACGATTTCGCCGTGACACTCTCGGTTGCAATCTCACTGTTTGCGGTGGTGATGTTTGCCACACTTCTCGGCACACTCGTACCCCTCACTCTTGAAAAGCTGCATATCAATCCGGCATTGGCTACCGGTCCGTTTATTCAAATATCAAATGATATTGTAGGACTTGTGATATATGTTTATATATCAAGGCTTTGCCTGTCACTATTAGGCACCTGTACTCCTTTTTAACATTTATTAACACAGGTGTGCATGCGTTTTGCATTGCCAAGGTGTTAAATTTGCAGTACAAAATAGTAAGAATAACAACGAAAACGAAATACTCTTATGGCAAAGAAGAAATCAGCAACAGACTCCCGCACACGTATCAGCGATGCTTCTGAAAAAATGAAGGCACTGAACGTCACCATGGAGCATATACATAAAGACTTCGGTTCAGGTGCAATAATGCGCCTCGGCGATGATGCAATAGAAGAGGTGGAGGTTATATCCTCCGGCTCAATCGGTCTTGATGCCGCCCTCGGTGTAGGCGGTTTCCCTCGCGGCAGAATTATTGAAATTTACGGCCCGGAGTCCTCCGGTAAAACCACTCTCGCAATCCATGCAATAGCCGAAGCACAGAAGCAGGGCGGGGTAGCTGCCATTATTGACGCTGAGCACGCCTTTGACCGTTTTTATGCAGAGAACCTTGGCGTGGACACTTCCAACCTGTGGATTTCGCAGCCCGACAACGGCGAGCAGGCTCTTGACATCGCCGAACAGCTCATCAACTCCGGTGCTGTGGATATCCTCGTAATTGACTCTGTGGCGGCTCTTACCCCGAAAGCAGAAATTGAAGGCGAGATGGGCGACAAAAACATGGGTCTGCACGCACGCCTCATGAGCCAGGCCATGCGCAAACTCACCGGAGCAATATCCCGCACTCGTACCACCTGCATCTTCATCAACCAGCTGCGCGACAAAATCGGAGTCGTGTTCGGCAATCCCGAGACAACCACCGGAGGCAACGCTTTGAAGTTCTACGCGTCAGTCCGTTTGGATATTCGCCCGGCAGTGGTACTCAAAGACGGCGAAGATGTAGTGGGTCGTACGGTAAAAGTAAAAGTTGTGAAGAATAAAGTGGCTCCTCCGTTCCGCCGCGCATCATTCGACATCATGTTCGGCGAAGGTATTTCCAAACAAGGCGAGATACTCGACCTCGGTGTGGAGCTCGGCATCATCAAGAAGAGCGGCTCATGGTTCAGCTACGATGGCCGCAAGATAGCCCAAGGCCGCGAAGGTGCCAAGAAAGCCCTGATGGAAGATGAAGAATTGGCTGAAGAACTCACAGCCAAAATCAAGGAGGCATTAGCCGGCAAGACCTCCCTGTCTGTCGACAAAAAGCCCAAACTCAGCGGCGAGGAACTCAGTGGCGAGGAAATAGATATGCCCGAAGCCCCCGACGGCGATGAATTCGACGCCGACGACATCGACATCGATCTCGATTAATCCACTCTCCACGCATTGCAAAGTTACTTCTAATTACATTCCGCTACACAACTTACCTTACAGTGTGTGCATTACCGTTTGGTATATGCACACACTGTTGAATTAGACACACTCTATATTGCAGTTAATTCTTGAAAAAATCAAAAAAATATTGCCCTTAACGAAAATTATTGCTAATTTTGCAATCTATATGGAATTGTGCAAATGAAGAAAATCGGATAATCAGCAAAATGAAACTTGGCAATCGGTTATTCCCCAACGAGAATGAAAATACCGACACCGCCACACGTAAGTCTGCATGGATGTTGCGGTTGGACTATTTGCTGGTTGTATTTGTCTTCTATGTCTGGTATAAGGTAACCCTCAATGTTATGACAGTGGGTAAGATTCAGATATATGACAATTTCACTGATTATCTTATCACACATTTGTTTGGGTTTCATCCCCATCTTTGCATTGTTCTTGCTTAATACACTGATTGTATTCGTATTAGGCAAACGCTTGAGAATTGGCATAAAGTTCCTTTTGGATCTTGTCCTCTCGCAAGGAGCTATGATCTGTGTCAATATGCTATTTATAGTTGTGAGTGTGTTCATGGGTAAGAAACCGCATGTGGAATGGAAGCAAACAGTAATTATCAACTTCTTTATCTTTATGATAAATGAAGTGATGTGGGCGGTCTACAACTACCGACGTTCCAAACAAATGTATGAGAAATCTCAACGACTTACCGTTCAATTCGAATACAACATACTCCGTACGCAAGTAAATCCTCACTTCTTATTCAATTCTCTGCACATACTGTATCTCTTGCGAAGGGTAAATACAGACTGTATATCCCCGTGAATGCAATTGAGGCAAACGGTGTGAGCAACTCAAACGTAATCATGTTCTCATTCAATGTGTCACAAGAGACCGGTCTCGACTCTCTGACAATCGAAGACGCCGATATCACGATTTATAATTTGAACGGTGTAATCGTTTTCAAAGGCAAAGCCGCAGAGATTGGCAACTCTCTTAAGGGCTTGTTTATAGTCAACGGCAAGAAAGTTATTTTCTGACAAATTATCTGTATTGAAAAATAAAAAAAGCGCGGAGGCGAGCACCCAGAATTGGTTGCCTCCTTGCCGTTTGAAAAAAATATGTTGTAAAACATGTTTAATTATTTTCATGCTTTGGGGGTATTGTACAGAAAATTTTTGTAATTTTGTCATGGATATTTGCAGCCGAATCCCGAAAGTCGGCCAAAATCTACCATAACAGATTAAGAATCAACCTAATAATAACACCAAATATGGCAAAAGTAAAAGGAGCTATTACCGTGAACACAGTGCGCTGCAAGGGTTGCAACCTTTGCGTGGTGGCCTGCCCGACAGACACCCTCGCACTTTCTCCCGAGGTCAACGACCGCGGTTACCATTTCGCCTACATGGCAAACCCTGACAAATGCACCGGCTGCTGCTCATGCGCCTGGGTATGTCCCGACGCCTGCATCGAGGTATATCGTGTCAAGGTAGATTAATCTATTTTACCAACAACCAAAAACACAGTCCCATTCAATCGATATGAAAGAAGAAGTAAGACTTATGAAGGGTAACGAGGCCATTGCACACGCCGCAATCCGCTACGGCTGCGACGGCTACTTCGGTTACCCCATCACCCCCCAGTCAGAAGTGCTTGAGACACTTGAAGACCTCATGCCGTGGGAAACAACCGGCATGGTAGTGCTGCAGGCCGAGTCAGAGCTCGCTGCTATTAATATGGTATACGGCGGCGCCGCTTCCGGTAAGGCTGTTATGACCTCATCATCATCTCCCGGTGTCAGCCTCAAGCAGGAGGGTATCTCTTATATCGCCGCTGCCGAGCTTCCCGCTCTCATTCTCAACGTAATGCGCGGCGGCCCCGGTTTGGGTACAATCCAGCCATCACAAGCCGACTATTTCCAGGCTTGCAAAGGCGGTGGCCACGGTGACTATCACCTCATTGTTCTCGCGCCGGCTACCGTACAAGAAATGGTTGACTTTGTAGGCCTCGGCTTCGACTTGGCTTTCAAATACACCAACCCGGCTATGATTCTCGCCGACGGTATCGTTGGCCAGATGATGGAAAAAGTTGTGCTTCCCGAGCAGCGTCCGCGCCGCACAGACGAAGAAGTACGCAAACAGTGCCCCTGGGCTGCCAACGGCCGTAAAGACTTGCGCAAACGCAACGTAATCACTTCTCTTGAGCTTGAAAGCTCTCGCATGGAGGTTATCAACGAACGTCTGCAAGCTCGTTATGCTGAAATCGCAAAGAACGAAACCCGTTGGGAAGAAATTGACACCGAAGATGCAGACTATCTGCTCATCGCTTTCGGTACAGTAGCTCGTATCTGCGCCAAAGCCAAAGAAGTAGCTGCAAAAGAAGGCATCAAAGTAGGTATCGTTCGCCCCATCACATTGTGGCCCTTCCCCTACGAAGCTATCGAGAAAGCCGCACAGGGCAAGAAAGGTATCCTCTGCGTCGAGCTTAACGCCGGCCAGATGATTGAAGACGTACGTCTTGCCGTACACGACAACCTGCCCGTAGAACACTTCGGTCGCCTCGGCGGTATCATCCCCAGCCCGGACGAAGTACTCAAGGCTCTCAAAGAGAAAATCATTAAATAACTAACACTCTGAATTCTTACCAATGGAAATCAATGATATAATCCGCGAGGAAAACAAGGTATATTGCAAGCCTGAACTCCTCGATGAAGTGCACATGCACTACTGCCCCGGCTGCTCCCACGGTGTGATCCATAAACTCGTGGCCGAAGTAATCGCTGAAATGGGTATCACAGAGAAGACAGTAGGTGTAAGCCCCGTAGGTTGCGCCGTGTTCGCATACAACTATATTGATGTAGACTGGGTAGAAGCCGCCCATGGCCGTGCTCCCGCCGTAGCTACCGCCGAAAGCCGCCTCTGGCCTGAAAACGTTGTCTTCACTTATCAGGGCGACGGCGACATGTCAGCGATTGGTACAGCCGAGTCAATCCACGCTGCAAACCGTGGCGAAAACATCGTAATGATCTTCGTTAACAACGCTATTTACGGTATGACCGGCGGCCAAATGGCCCCCACTACCCTCGTTGGCCAGAAGACAGCTACCACTCCCTACGGTCGCCGCATTGACCTGAACGGACACCCGCTGGAAATCACCAACCTCATGGCTATCCTAGACGGTACTTGCTATGTAACTCGTCAGGCCGTTCACACTCCCGCCGCCGTTCGCAAAACAAAAGCCGCCCTCAAGAAAGCTTTCGAAAACGCAATGGCCAAGAAAGGTACTTCCGTGGTCGAAGTGGTTGCCACCTGCAACTCCGGCTGGAAGCTAACTCCCGAAAAGGCTAACGAATGGATGGTAGAACACATGTTTGAGAAATACCCCTTGGGTGACCTTAAAAACAACTAATTAAACGGAAAACAAGTTATGACACAAGAAATAATTGTAGCCGGTTTTGGCGGTCAGGGTGTACTCTCAATGGGTAAAATCCTCGCTTACTCAGGCCTGATGGACGACAAGGAAGTAACATGGATGCCCGCTTACGGCCCCGAACAGCGCGGCGGTACTGCCAACGTTACCGTAATCCTCTCCGATGAGAAGATTTCTTCACCCATCCTTGACTCTTACGACATCGCCGTAGTGCTCAACCAGCAATCTCTTGACAAATTCGAGAGCAAAGTGAAACCCGGCGGCGTACTCATCTATGACGACAACGGTATTCACAATCCTCCGAAACGCGATGATATCAAAGTAGTTCGCATCGAGGCTATGAACGCTTGTCTTGAAATGGGTAACACCAAGACCTACAACATGGTGGTAATGGGCGCACTGCTTGAAATGATGGACTATAAGCTCCCCATGGAGAACATCATCAAGGGCTTGAAGAAGAGCCTTCCCGAGCGTCACCACAAGCTCATACCTCTGAACGAGGCAGCCATTGAAAAAGGCAAATCCCTCGTAAACCACTAATCAACCATCTCCTTTATTATAAGACAGTGAGAGGGATTTCTTCTCACTGCCTTAACTTTTTATATACTTGATTATGAAGAAATCTTTAAAATACGTTTTGGCACTTGCAGCAGTAATGATGTGCGTACAACTCAGTGCCTGCGGATCATCATCTCATCATAACGATGATGAAGACGATGATGAAGATTATGAAAATGTAGAAAAATCTTCTCGTCACGATGATAAGGATAAGGAGGACGGAATAATCGGTGACTGGTACGCCGAAATATACATACCTCAAAATGATCTCGCCATAGAACTTGAATTCAACTTCAACGAGAATAAAGAGTGTGAGGTAAAAGCCACCTGGACAAAGAACAGTTCCTCAGAAACAGAGCGCGGACGTGCCGAATATTCATTGAGAGGTAATCGTCTGTCTATTGACTTCCTTAACGAAGACGAATTGATTACAAAAGACAATGTTTTCTCAATGCATAACACCTATGACATAGAATTGGACGGCGACCGCATGACAATCTTGAACAGTCCGGAGTTCCGCAATCAAGATATACAATTCGGACGCGGCGCCGAAAATATAGGACGCAACAACATCACATTCTAACCCCCACGAATTCGTGAACGTCAGCGAGCGAAGCTCGCTGACGTATAGTAAACGCGTATGATTGGCACAGCCGGGTATGCTCAATTACTATACGTCAGCAAGTTTTGTACATATTATGTACGATACTTCATGGTGCCCATGGTGGGCTTCGCTGTGCGTATGCAGCTGCCATACGGGGGTAAATGTGTGCCTTTGGGATTGGTAATTTATTGAGGCGTGAGCAAATCGGGGTGGATTTTTGTTTATATTTGAGAGGGTATTGGCTTTGTGGATGAGATGACTTAAATTGTTGAGATATGAGAGATGTATTGGTTAGTGAACATGGGTGGACTCGGGTTGAGAGCTTACGGAGCGGCTGCTGGGTGAATGTGGTGTGTCCGGACGTTGACGATTTGAATTTTTTGAGGGAAGAATTGAATATTCCGGCAGATTTTATTGAAGATATTCATGATGTGGACGAGCGGCCGCGCGTTGAGATTGACGGCGATTGGATTTTGACCATTGTGCGTATTCCAAGGCGTTGCGGTGAAGGGGATGTGCCGTTTATTACCGTGCCTATCGGACTGATTACCAATGGCGATGTTTTAGTAAGCATATGTTGTTATGAGACTGAGTTGGTAGATGATTTTATATCCCATTGCGGACAGCGGCGTATAAGCATAGAGAGTACTTCGGAGTTGGTAATACGATTTGTGTACTCATCTGCATATTGGTTTTTGCAGTATCTGAAGGAGCTGAATGCAATGTCGGAGGTGGCGGTGCAACAGCTTGAGCGTAGTATCCGAAACCGGGATTTGTTGCGGCTGATGCGTTTACAGCGGTCGTTAGTCTATTTCAGCACATCAATAAAGGGAAATCAAGTGATGACAGACCGCCTACGTAGTCTATTCGAGAAGCGAGACAGTTTGGATGCCGATCTGCTTGAAGATGTTGAAATAGAGCTCCGTCAGGCTAATGACACTGTGAATATCTATAATACCATTTTAGGCGGTACGATGGATACGTTTGCTTCGGTAATATCTAATAATGTGAACGCAATAATGAAGCGAATGACGTCTATATCCATCACACTGATGATACCAACGCTGATAGCGAGTTTTTTCGGTATGAATGTAAAGATGTACCTTACTCAGGAGTGGTGGTCGTTTGCGGTTATAATCTTGATTTCCGCTGTGTTATCGTTGCTGTCGGTGGTATGGTTTAAGAGAATAAAATGGTTTTAGCGATGCCTTGGGGGTAGTATGCTGTCGGGGCTTACGGTGTCTACTCTGATAACGACTGTTTTAGAGTCGCCACGCCAGGGCATTGCGTATCGGTATGTGCGGTATTCCACACGCAGGGGACGACCGCTGTTTTGGAATGAACGCAGGGTTTTGCCAAGGCGCTCGGAGGTTGAGAATACGAAGTCGCCGGTATATGTGCGTGTGGTGTCGTGGATTGACTTATACGGAATCAAGTTGCCTTCGTAGGTTTTGAATACGTTGCCGCGCTGCTCGATATGGTCTACATATCCGTATTGAACAGCGTCTTGCACGTATGGGCCTATAATCCATGTTGCCAAAATCCAACCGAGAATAATCACGACGAGAGCGGCACCGCCCCAAACGAGAATTTTGCGTTGCCGGGTGGAGGGGATAAGATGATCCCATTCGCCTTCATCCTGATCCCAGTAGCGAGGGTCATCTTTTGAATATTTTATTTTTTTAGGTTTCGGTGTTACATCAAAACCGGAGGCCTCATCGTAGAGGTCGTTTTTATCATCATCGTCTGTATTGTTGAACATTGTCATGATTTTGTCTTACGTGCCGTATAAATTGCTGTAAATATGCCTAATATGATAAGCATTATAGTCTGTGAGCTCCAAACTACTATGCTCATTGCAGTAGCCGGTTCAGTAGCTATGCCATACATTGAGAGGGCAAAAATAATGCACACATTCCAGGGACCGAGGCCGCCGTTGCTTGGAACTGCCATACCAATTGAGGAGAGCACGAATGCCACAAGGCAGGGGAGCAGCCCGAAGGCTGTGCCGGGAGCTGTAATCAGCGAATATGTGCAGGGGAATGCGAAGAATGCGAAGTAGAGTTGCAAGAAGTAGCACCCCCATATGCAGAGGGTATAAAATCCGAATTTGCCGCGACCTTTCATGTGAATTATGGCTGCGAAACCGCCCCACACATCTGAAACAATGGAGCGCATTTTGTGTACCGCCTTTGTGTTGCGCAGAAAATAGAACAGCGTTATAATCAATGCCATAACCGCAACGGAAATCAGCCAAAACGACAGCGAAGAGAGCATATTAAGCAAATCTGCCCCAATCGGATATTTGTCAAGAAAAGCGACTATTTGAGAGTGAGCAAGCCCCAAGGTCAGCATCAAAATCAGAAACACTGTGAGAGTGTCGGAAAGGCGGTCAGCCACCATTGAACCGACTATCTTTGAGAGAGGTGCTTTCTGCCGATTTGCGATATATGTGCAACGCCACACCTCGCCCAAACGGGGAAAGACAAGGTTCAGCGCGTAAGTACCGAAGATTGAGCAACAAAGGGCAAGCAAGGGGGGATTTACGCCGATTGCCTTGAGCTGCAAGCGCCAGCGCAATGCCCGGAATATGTGGGAGAAAACGCTGACAAGCATTGCCAGCAGAATCCATTTGTAGTCTACACCATGGCGAACGGTTTGCCATAACTGTCCGAGGTCTATGTGTTTAAGCATATACCAAACGAGCAATACGGTAATGGCAAGCGGCACAATAATGCGCAGCAAAGAGGCCGGGGAGAAACGCCGCTGGTTGTCCGGTGAATTTATATGTTTCACAGTTTGCGTCATCAAAGGGCAAAGTTACTAAAAGTTTTGGAGAAAATTGTGAGTGAGAGGATATTTTTTTGTAAGAAATGTCAATATTGGTTAAAAGCGGTGCAGGTTGGGGATTTTTTTGTAAATTTGCGTGTTAAAACAGAATATACGAAATGAAGATAGCGATAGTAGGATATGGCCGTATGGGCCACGAGGTTGAAGCTATGGCTCGCGCACGCGGCCATGAAGTGGTTTGTACGGTCGACATTAACAATACAGAAGCATTTGAGTCAGAGGCATTTAAAAGTGCGGATATGGCTATAAATTTCTCCACACCGGATTCAGGGTGGGATAATATCAGCCGATGCTGGGCCGCCGGATTGCCGGTAGTGTCCGGCACTACGGGTTGGGCTGACGAGATAATTTGGGACGAAGTGCACCGGGAATGTGACAAGGGCGCCACTCTTTTGTGGGCACCGAATTTCTCCATCGGCATGAACATCACCCACGCGGCTTCGCAATTGCTGGCCAAGATGTTTACCCCCTTTCCGGAATATCAGGTGCGAATTCATGAGGTGCATCATATCCACAAGAAAGACCACCCGAGCGGTTCGGCTATTTTATTGGCTAACAGCATAGTGGAGAACAGCAGCCGCTACAATGTATGGGTTGAACCCGGAGAGAGGAAACTGACGGAGGGTGCAGTGCCGGTGACAAGCGAACGCCGCGGCGAGGTGCCGGGCATCCATGAAGTGACTTGGGAGAGCGATGTGGATACCATCACCCTCAAACATGAAGCTAAGAACCGCCACGGATTTGCACTTGGCGCAGTAGTGGCTGCCGAGTGGCTGATTAAAGCACCGAAAGGTCATCTGTATAATATGACAGATGTATTGAATTCCATGATTAAGAATGAGTTATGAGCTACAACAATATGAATACGCCCGGAGGCGGAAGAGCATTTGAGCGCATCAAAGCCGACTTTACAGCTCGCTGCAAAGCGAACACGAAGACGCGATGGATACGCTTCGGCATTGTGTCGTTGGTATTTTTTCTATGGGTGATATGGCTCGGCAATCCGTGGGTAGGGCTTTTATGGCTACTGCTTTTCGACATATATATCACCGGGTATATACCCCTGACATGGTGGAGGAAATCAAAGAGCAAAGCAACTCGCACCGTAATGGGGTGGGTTGATGCCATTGTCTATGCTCTGGTTTTGGTGTACTTTATTTTTGCCTTTTTGGGGCAAAACTATCAGATACCCTCATCAAGCCTTGAAAAGACTTTGCTCACCGGCGACTATCTGCTTGTGAACAAGACCACTTACGGACCGCGAGTACCGCAGACGCCGCTTCACTTCCCCTTGGCTCAACACACAATGCCGATTATCGGAGGGAAGAGCTACATCGACGGGGTGCAGTTAGACTATCACCGTCTGCCGGGTCTTCGCAATGTGGAAAGGTTTGACATTGTGGTGTTTAACGCACCATGCACCGACACTGTAGCACTTGGCATACCTTCCGAAGTAAGCTTCTATGAGGCTGTGTATGACTTGGAAAACCTTGCACAGCAGCCGGTACAAGACGGACGAGCCGAGATTATGAACAATCCGCAGAAGTATGGTGAAGTGGTAGTGCGCCCGGTAGACCGCCGCGAGAACTTCGTGAAACGCGCAATCGGTTTGCCCGGCGAGCGTATCAAGATTGTAGACGATATTGTATACATCAACGGCAAACCGCTGCCGGAACCCGAATATGTGCAACACAACTATGCGGTGCCGGTGAATGACCCGATTACCGATGAACAATGGGAAAAGCTGGGCGTTGCGCTCAAAGATGTACGCTGGCTCACCGATATGACCGGCAATATACTGACCGACATGCATGGGAGTCAGCTGTATGATGTGCCGCTCACACAAGAAATGCTGGCTGAAATAAAAGATTTTCCTCAGGTGTCCGGCGAAATTAATGTACGTCGAGAACTGCTTGAGCCTTTCACTTATCATATATTCCCACTGTGGGGAAATCCCGGATGGAGCTTGCAGAATATGGGCGAGTTCTGGATACCTAAGCAAGGGTCTACCCTGCATCTTACTCTGAACAATTTGCCGGTGTATCGCCGTGTAATTGAGGCATATGAGGGCAACAAAGTGGCAGTGAAAAACGGAAAGATTTACATCAACGGCGAGCAGAAGGATTACTACACCTTCAAGCTTGACTACTACTGGATGATGGGCGACAACCGCGACAACTCGTCAGACTCACGCTTCTGGGGCTTTGTGCCGGAAGACCATATTGTAGGCACTCCGGTGTCGGTACTTATCTCCTTCGATGGAGAGAAATCATTCCCCGGTAACATTCGTTGGAACCGCATACTTAAAACGGCCAATCCGGACAAGTGAAAGCGAGTGCATTACCATATCTCGCATCAGTGGGGTGGTATGGCAGCCTGCTTGAAAGCGGAACTGTGCCACCCGGCTCACCCGATTTCCGCAACACGACGATACGCGGAGCATGGGGGGAGCAGACACTGACAGTGCCGATACTGGGCGGACGCAAACGGCTCGGGCGTGTGCCATATGACGCATTGCAACTCAGCGAACACGACGACTGGCGACACAAGCATTGGCAGGCAATAACGAGCGCGTATGGTGCACTCCCCTATTTCCCGTATTTCAAAGATGAGTTTGCGCCGATTTTCCTTAACGGACCGATTGAGAAGCTCGCGGAGCTGAACCGGATTCTGCATCAAGCGTTTTTGAAGTGTAGCGGAATTGCTGAATTGAGAAAATGGCTCGCTCAAAATCCCGGAGCGACTTATCCCCGGCGAGAATGTGACGTGCCGAAGCATATATGCGCATTGGAGCTGCTGTTCAAATACGGACCTGAAACGATTTTTTATTTATGAGATTTGAATTACGACATATATTACTCATTGGTGTTTTGCTGATTATGGGGTCTCTGCTTTACGCCGGCACCCCGGAAGCTGCGGCTCAAACAGTGAGTGAGGAGGAGGATATTTATAATCCGAAACTGAAGGTTAAGCTGTTCAGAGGGTATTACCATATCGTTGATAAATACGGCGATACGGTGCGCATGACTATTTTCAACGATTGGTATGTGTTTCCCGATTTGAAATTCAAAAACAAGAAAGAGGAGGATTTTTATTGGCGCACGGTAAGAGATGTTCGCAAGACATTGCCATATGCCAAAATGGCGTTCAATACTCTTGTAGAAACATACGAATATATCCAAACCCTGCCGACTGAAAAAGAGCGTGAGGCGCATTTGAAGACATTGGAGAAAGATATTTTCAATAAGTATAAACCGGTAATCAAAAGTTTCACCAAAGGTCAGGGCAAGGTTCTGCTCAAGCTCATTAATCGCGAAACCAACCAGACAAGCTTCGGCATAGTAAAGGCATTTTTGGGCAGTTTCCGTGCCGGCTTTTGGCAGACCTTCGGTCGCTTCTTCGGCATGAATCTGCGGCAGGGGTGGCACCCGGAAAAGAATAAGGAAGACGCAATCATCGACCGTGTAGCCACTTTGGTGGAACAGGGTGCTCTTTAACCTTAATATTCAATCTGTAAAATGTATATCTATATAAAAAAACTTTTGCGATTTATTTACCTCTGTTGTATGCTTGTCATGGCAACGTGTGCATTTGGAAAGACTAAAATGTATGCTCCTTACACAGGCGATGCAATGATATTCGGGATTGCCGGAGATGTCAAAGCCATCAAGGGACAAGACAGCATAGGGAGATATTATGAAATACCCGTTCAGATAAAAGCGACAACAGGTGTACCGACCGAAGGCAGGAGTTATACCAAAAATCAAATAGCTCAAACGGCAGAAGAGTTAATTGCTGAAAATGCCCCGCGGCGCATTATATATTGGCTTGTGTGTTATGACGGCAAAAATGTCAGCGACAAAAGACTGCAAGAGACAGCTGCCCGAAACAGAGAATTTAATGGGAAGAAGCCATTAGCGGAGAGTGCGTTGAAAGCTCATTTCGCAGACCTGCTTTCCAATAACTTCATCTATTTGCAAGAGCGTATACCCTACCGTATTGAAGGCCAGAACGAGGCAGACACCACACGTCATTATTATACCGCATATATGATATTTCGCGTGTCGACAAATCCACGTACCATATTGAATGCCGTGGAGGTCGGAGATGCTGCTGAATATCTAAACAGCGCATGTAATCTCGAATATGTGGCAAGCGGCTATTTCGGGCTTCATACAGATGTTATCGGACTGCTGACCAAGAAAGTGAAAGGTATGCAGAGTGCGTATTCGGTTTCTTCGGATGATGTCTCCAAAATAAGTTTTATCGGCGGAGAACCATTGAATAATGGAGTGGTGAGGCTTTACAGACCAATGTGGGAAGCCGACGGCACCCGCTATTCCAAGCCAATAGGCTACGCCAGACTTTATAACGTACATGAGGGGGAAGGTAATTTGATGCCACTCACTACCGGTGCTAAAAAAGCGATGCCGGAGGATGTGGCCGTACATACTTCTGACAAACGCAACGCGCTTAAAATTGAAGCAACTTTATGAAAAGAATGTGGGGCCTTAATTTCGGTTATTCGTATTTATGTTCCACAAACAAGTACGGCCGGAGCTGGAAATATATGCTTGAATTCGGTTATTCCGGTGTCGGAAAGAAAGAAAATTCCGATATAGGTCTGCCTCCCTACGGGTCTGTCAATGCCTATCTCATAAATACCGGTATGGGCTTTTCGCGCACGTTCGGAGGTTGTCTGGAAGTGATGCCCTTTGCCACTTTGGGGTATTGTTATGTACATACCATTGCTCCTAATACCTATTATATACCGCTAAACGGCAACTATGTACGTATTCCTATGGGTGTGACATTAGGTCTTGATTTGGGCTACCCGGTACAATTGATGTTCACTGCCGGATATTCACCTAAAATCGGATTTGATTTCAAAAATGTGAAGTCACCATTTGAAGATAATGACGCGCTCAACAAATACATTAAAGAGCGTGGCACGGCAATTGACGGCCTGTTTATAAGACTTGGCCTTCAACTTAACATATAACTCGTAAATCAGGTTATGATTAAGAATTTATTGTGTGGATTGACACTTGAAGAAAGACTTGAAAGGGCGCGCACATATCGCGCAAAGGGCTATAATTGTGCACAGTGTGTAGCTATTGCTTTTCCGGACATTACCGGGATGGAGGATGAGTCAGTACTCAAAACGGCAATCGGACTCGGCGGCGGTTGTGGCTGCGGCGAGATATGCGGCGTACTTTCATCGATGGCGTTGCTGCGCGGTATGATGTGCGAAGGCGCGGCAACAGACAAAGCCGCCGTGTATGCCGACACCCGAAGTTTGAAAGATGATTTCTCCAAACGCTTTGGCTCAATAATATGCCGCGAACTGAAGGCTCCGGGAAAGCCGATACCTTGTAATGATTTGATATATACAGGTGTCGAAATATTTCATAATTTCATTGAAAACGCATGAAGCGGTTCTTTTACGGAATTTTGTCGGCAGCAGTGACGATTGTAACAGTCTCCGGTGAAGAATTTACCGAACAGAGAATATTTTCGCCGGATGTAAAGACACTCAAAGTTGAGGTTGACGGTGATTTCATGTCGCCGTCGGTAATCACTCTCGGCAGCGGTCAGCAAATTTGTGTCAGCTTTGACGAGTTGACATCCGGGCGCGACTATATGCGTTATTCTCTGACACATTGCAATGCAGATTGGCAGCCTTCCGACCTTATAGAGAGCGAGTATCTTCCTTCATTCAATGAGGCGGAAGTTACGGATTATGGCTTCTCAACCGGGGTGTTCCGCAATTATGAGAACTATCGTATATGTCTGCCCAATCAGGATATGCAGCCGCTTGTATCCGGCAATTACCTGCTTAAAGTGTGGCGCGAAGACGAAGAAGACAGCCCCCTGTTGCAAGCGCGTTTCAGCGTGAGCGAGCAGGCAGTCAATATTAGCGGCACCGCCTCCTCGCTTACCGATCGGGGCAACAACGACAAATGGCAACAATTGTCTTTCTCCATTGACCCGGGGCGTTACCGGATTAACGACCCATATAATGAGTTGATTATCAAAATAGAGCAGAACGGCATTGACGTTACGCCGACTACCGGATTGCGCCCACTGCGGGTAGAAGGCAACAAGCTTGTGTATGAGCATAACCAAAATTTGATATTCCCCGCCGGGAATGAGTTCCGCCGCTTTGAAACGGTGCGCACTGACTATCAGGGTATGCACATAGCCTCAAACAAATATGAGGGAGACGGCTATACCGCTACCCTAACCGAAGATACCGAACGCGCCTCGCGACCTTATACATACGACCGCACACAGTTCGGGCGTTTCAAGATAGATGAATACTCCGCTTCCGACTCGAACCTCGGTGCCGACTATGTAGAAACTGTTTTTACTCTTGATTTTCCGCAAGTTACCAACGGCGACATAATCCTCGACGGCGAATTTGTGCGCTCACTGCCCATTGAGGAGCGCAAGCTCAACTACGACCCCTCAACCGGCAAATACAGCAAGACAATGCTCTTGAAGCAAGGCTCATACAACTATCGATACGCCGCTATAAGCAAGAGCAAAGATGCTGCGCCGGTACCGGCTCTTATTGAGGGCGACAAATATGAAACGCGCAATGAGTTTACGGTAAAAGTGTACCATCGCGCCCCCGGCTCACGCTACGACCGCCTACTTGACACCGCCACAATAATAACCTCCGATTGATATGTTACAGATACAGGATACATTGGTTAGTCTTGATGTTATTGAGAAATACTTCTGTTGCGACCTTGACAAATGCCTCGGAGAGTGCTGCATTGAAGGCGATGCGGGAGCTCCGATTACTCCCGAAGAGTATGAAAAACTTCAGGAGGTAACACCGCAAGTGTGGGAATATCTTACTCCGGGGGCGAAGCGTGTGCTTGAAGAGCAGGGGCCGGCTTACTATGACTCTGACGGCGACCTTGTAACCTCCATTGTCGAGGGTCGCGACTGTGTGTTCACCACATACGCCCCGGGCGGTATGTGTCTGTGTGCGCTTGAAAAAGCATGGCGTGAGGGGAAAGCGCCCCTCTGCAAGCCGATGAGTTGCCACCTATACCCCATACGCATTAAAGAACTGCCCGGCGGTATCACAGCCTTGAACTATCACAGCTGGAACATATGTCGCGCCGCCGAACTGCTCGGAAAGCGCCAAAGCCTCCGAGTCTACCAATTCTTGAAAGGACCTCTTGAACGCCGCTTCGGTAAATCCTGGTACGCTGAGCTCACCCTCGCCGCCGAAGAATGGCTCCGCCAATCCCCCAAATAATCTCTTTTGGGAACATTTTAATTGCAATTGTCAGATTTTTTTATTAACTTTGGAGTCTAAAATTGTTGTACATGAAGCTTCTTAAATATCCCATAGGCA
>JAMPIK010000026.1 GCA_023662865.1 Prevotella sp. | reverse complement strand
GGTGCCGACACATGGACAAGACAATTCCAAACTGCTGACAAATCCCTCAAAGCCGACAAAACAAAAAGGCTGAAAGGTGAGCAAATATAAGCTTATAACCGCAACGAGGGCATTGCCTTATGGGGAGTAGAGTCTTTGCCCTCGTTTCTTTTTTTACTCAGCTACTTAGGCCACGCCCCTTTTCTAACTTTGGAATAGTAATTTCAATGCAAAACTTGCCGATAACAGTTGGTTTTGTTATATTTGCACTATATTTTTAATAAAATCTTGCCGATAGATGGAATATATATCAGTCAAAGACCGGGCTGAAATACATGTCCATTTGTTTAAACGCAATTTTTTTGAGGAAACGTGTCACAAAGGGGGGAGGCGGTGCGTCTTATATATGTAAACGGATTAAAATTATGAAAAAGGGAATTATACTTGTTGCCGGTTTGGCCGGGTATTTATCGGTTCAGGCCGGTTCGGTCAAAGACAATTACGAGTCTTTGGTCAAGGCTACCGAGTCTCGCGCTATTGATATGCCGGCGGAACAGTTGAATATGCAGGCTGCGGACACGGCTTCCGCAAGCATGGCTATGATTGACGCAGACAAAGTTGCCGATGCACTCCGGCTTGTAAATACATGGGACAAGGAGTCTCTCGCCTTGGATATTATTGAGAAAGACAACACCTTGCAGATGTATGTGGAGCCTACCGGGACTGACACGGTGGAATGTGTACTCGTAATTCAACAAGAGGAAGAACCTCCGCTTATTATAATGTACATCGAGGGCAACAACAAAATCCTGAACAACATCAGCATAATGGACTGAGGAGGTGACGGCCGAGGAGTTTAAAATATTGATGCGGAAGGCTTACGCTCCCATGATGCGAAGGGCACAGAGTCTGCTCTCCGACCCGGACGAGGCAAACGATTTGGTGCAACAGGTTTGTATTCATCTTTGGGAGCACCCCGCCGGACTTGACCGGGCAGACAATCCGATCGCATATTGCTTGAAAGCGGTGTATAACTCGGCCGCATCAAGACTGCGAACAAGCCGATATTTCGAGCCGCTCGAAGCCGCCGACTCCGAACAGAGTGCCGAATTCTCAGTCGATGAAGTGGACTACATTCATTCTCTGCTCGCTCATATTCCTCCTATGCAGCGACAGGCGTTCTTGCTCCGGATGGAAGATGATTTGGAATATGAGGAAATAGCTGTGAGAATGAATATTAAACAGGACTATGTGCGCCAACTGATTTCTCGCGCACGCAAAAAATTGAGAGAACTATATGGAAAAGACAACTGACATACAGCGTTTCAAGGCATTATTCACCTTGTGGCTTGAGGGAGACACCTCCCGTGAGCGTGAGAAAGAATTGCTCGCGTTGGCAAAGACCGTTAATTTCGCAAACTGCGATGAGCAGACTCGCCGCGATGCTAAGATGGTGGTTGACTTGGAGAGCTTTTCTGCACCGAAAGCTTACCCGGCAGAGTTCAATCAGTTTTTGGAGAATCTCACAGCCGCCCCTACGCGCAAACGCAAATTCAATTGGTTGAAGGTTTGCTCGGCAGCCGCAGCGGTAGCCTTGATAGCGGGTGCCGGGATATGGCTTATAAAATCCCCGGAGAAACCGGCAATGCAGCCCGAACCGGCAACTCCGCAATTGGCGCAAGTTCAGCCAAAGCCGGAGAAACGAATTGACATTAAGCCGATTGTCAAGAAAAAGGCCGAGGCTGAAACCGTGACTCTCGCGCCCGCAGCTGAAAAGCAACCTACCATGGCTGTAAAATCCGCCAAGCCGAAACCAGCAGCCGAAGTAGCCGAGCCGGAAGTGCTTCAAACTCGCGAAATAACCGACCCGGAAGAAGCCATCGCACTGCTCACCGGGACCTGTGAGCTGCTCGCCTCATGTGCGGAAACGGCAGAACAGAAATCTGCCGACGCTCTCTCCATTCTTCACGAAAATTTGAATACTTTAAATAATTTAGTTACAATATGAAAAAGAAAATTCTTGCATTACTTTGCACCCTGTTGCTTGGTATCTGCGCCACAAACGCATATGCAACCAACCGACTGCTGCCCAATCTGGAGAAAAACGATAACCTGACCTCCGTCTATGTAGGCAAGGCTCTTCTGCGAATGGTAGCCAACGGGCTTGACGATACTGTAATGGAAACATCGGCAAATAATGTACAATCTGATAACAGTACAGGATTGAAGTTGGCCGCCGGGAAATTCAACGTGGGAGACTTCATCAGATACCTGAACAGCGTGGAGGTGGTAACCGCCGACTCTAAAAAGACGGTTGCATATCTACAACCGCTTGCCGAGAAAGCAATCAAAACCATTCCCGATTTGGAGCTCGCCATGGAAGAGGAAGAAGGCAACGAATACACCAAAATCTATATAGTAACCTCAGCCGACGGCAATTCATATTCACGCATGATAGTGGTATGCAGCGAGCCCGGCGAATACAACGTAATCGACATGCAGGGCCAAATACCCATCGACATTCTCAGCCAAATCAATATGTAAACCAACTGCATCATAAAAAGAGCGGACGTATCTACCCTTAGATACGTCCGCTCTTTCTTAGTAGAATTACTGTTGTTGGAAGAGGTTTTTGATGGAGCCGATTGAGGAGAGGACGGAGCTGGCTTCATAGGGAATGTAGACGGTCTTGTTGTCTTGTCCGGAAGTCATCTCGCGCAGAGTCTCGATGTATTTCATGGCGAGCATATAGGTGGCAGGATCTGTCTTGCCGTTGGCTACCGCCTCAGCTACTCGGCGGATTGCATCGGCTTCGGCCTGCGCATTGAGGATTATGGCTTGTGCCTCACCCTCGGCACGGAGTATTTCGCTCTGCTTGTGGGCTTCGGCCTCGTTGATGCGGCTGGCCTTTTCACCCTCGGAGCGGAGTATGCGGCTTTGCTTTTCACCCTCGGCATTCAAAATCTCTGCACGGCGGTTACGCTCGGCTTGCATCTGCTTCTCCATGGCTACACGCACACTCTCCGGAGGAGTAATGTCTTGGAGTTCGACGCGGTTTACTTTCACACCCCACTTGTTGGTGGCCTCGTCGAGGATTGCCTGCAGCTTGGTGTTTATAGTGTCGCGCGAGGTGAGTGTCTCGTCAAGCTCCAACTCACCGATTACGTTACGCAGCGAAGTCTGCGTGAGTTTTTCGATTGCATTGGGGAGGTTGTCAATCTCGTACACCGCTTTCTTGGGGTCGGTGATTTGGAAATAGAGAAGTGCGTTGATTTCAGTGGTTACATTGTC
Organism: Prevotella sp.; assembly: GCA_023662865.1. GTDB lineage: Bacteria > Bacteroidota > Bacteroidia > Bacteroidales > Muribaculaceae > Lepagella. The sequence continues at coordinate 20,763 of JAMPIK010000026.1, read as the reverse complement.
GCGAGTGATAACCTGCTGCGAGGGGAAGTCATACACCTGTTCGCGCAGGTCGATAACCTTCGTGGCCACGGCACGGGAATAAGTGCGCCCGGCATAAACGGCTGTGCCGCGAGTGTAAATTGTTTTCGGCTTGTCAACAAACGGAATAATGAAGTTCAAACCGGGCGAGAGAACGCTGTGGAAACGTCCGAGGCGTTCGATAACGCGAGTTTCTGACTGCGGCACAACTTTTACACCGGCCGAAATGATAATAATTACAAGCAGGATTAAAATGCCCGCTATTACCAATGCAGTTACATCCATATTTATAGAGTTTATGAGTTTATGAGTTTATGAGTTTATGAGTTCAACGGTAAGAATGTTGCCGTCGTAGGCGGTAACGGAGACTTCCGTACCGGGGAGTACAGTCACGGTAAGGCCGGGGGCTTTCACCTGCCAGTTATCGCCGTCGATACGCGCACGGCCGAGCATTCCCGGCTCAATGGGTTGAGTGACAATCGCACGGCGACCGAGCAGGGCGTCCATGCCGGTGCGAGCCTCTTTCGCGTCATGCTTTGCGTGCCACCTTTTGAAGTGAGGGAGAAATACCGCGTATGCCACAATAGCCATGGCTGCCATTACCACTATTTGCCAAGAGAGGCTGACATCGACAAATGAGCATACGAGTGCTCCCAGTGCGCCGACCGTGAGGCAAAGCGCCCACATCATTTGGGTAAGCACTTCTATAATCAGCAGCACAATTGCAACGATAATCCAAACAGTCCAAAGTTCCATAAATTTCTAATTTCCCACAAATTTACAAAAAAGAATTGATAAAAACAAACGCTTGCAATCCGGGGTGGAAAGCAAGCGTGATGTTTAACGATTTCAGACTGATTTAGCCTTCGGTGATAGCACCGCTGGGGCATACTTCAGCGCAGCTGCCGCAAGAGATGCAAGTGTCCGGGTCGATGTGATAGATTTCGCCTTCTGAGATTGCTTCTACGGGGCATACGGGCTGGCAAGTGCCGCATGCTACACAGTCATTTCCAATTACGTAAGCCATGATTTTGAAAAGTTTTATTAGTGATGAATAGAATTTCTGAGTGCAAAGTTAGGGGTGTTTAAATAAACGGCAAAGCGATTTAACAATAAACCGCACATATTTAGAATCATTCTAAATAACCTAAGTCTTTATGAAATTTAACGAGCCGAACGACTTTTGTCAAGATTTTTTTGTAATTTTGCATCCATATGTTTTACTTATTAAATTTATACAATATATAAATAATTGCAAATCAATAATTTATGACAAAAAAAAACAATTACCACTCTTGGTGCGGTATGTTTATGCTTGACTACCGCAAGTGCTGCTAACATCGGATTGACGCACAAACTCACTCGCGAACAGCGCATTGAACGCGCACACAAAGCACCGCGCAACGCCGTGAAATGGCTTCCCGGAACCGTTACCGATTACTATTACAACGGTCAGGAATGGGAACAGAGCAATGTCACCACTTATACTTACAACCCTGAGGGGTGGGTGCTTTCCCAAACCTCCCAATGGGAGAAAAAAGAAAACACCTACAATGCAGAGGGTAACGTCATTGAGGAAGTCTTTTATGGCGACCCGGACGGTCAAGGGCTTTCTCCCCAATACAAGTATGTCTACACATACGACAATGTAGTGACCGGTTTCAGAACATCGGAAAAGTATTACAATTATGAGAACGGACAGTGGGTGTTACGCTCTGAAGATCAGAATGTGATTACACGCAATGAGCTGGGCAACATAATCAAAATACAGGAGCGTTATTACGATGCGGAGTATAACTCTTGGGAAGACGGCGACTATTTTGAAATCACATACGGTGCCGATGGCAAGGCCGTGACTGTCAAAACATTTGAAGACGGCGAGATAGAACTCGACCTGCGCGATATTGTCTGGAATCGCACTAACGGCCAAATCATTATCAGCGACTCAAACGACATTGACGCCGACGACTTTTTCATGGGCAGCAACCGTATAGCCTCGGCAACTGTCTACGGTTTTGAGGGCAACACATTGCCCGGCTACCTCAACGCCACCTACGAAGGCACGGAGGGTAGCTATAAAGTGGAAATCAAAATCAACGACAAAGTTGCATACAGCATGGACTACAAGGTACTCGACAATTACGGCAGCTACAGTTCCGCGGAATTCTCCATTAATTATGAAGAAGACGAAACTACCGGAAATGTAGTTGAAGACGGCAACGACCGTTATGTAGAAGAAGTACGCTACGATGCATACGGCCTGCTTACAGAGGAAACCCAAACCGAATATAGGGATGGAGAGCAGTCCTACACTTACGCTGAGAAAGGTATCGTAACTTACGACACCACAAACGGATATCCCGTTGAATACATCTGCCAAAACAAGCAAGGTGAAGAATTTGTCAACAGCGCGCGCCAAGTATTTTCCGACTATGTGCAGGTAAGCGGTGTTGAACAAATCAATGCTGAGAGCGAAAGCCCCGTGGAATACTACAACCTGCAAGGCATACGAGTATTCAACCCGGAACACGGAATCTTTATCCGTCGTCAGGGAAGCAAAGCTACAAAAGTGATTTTCTAAAAAAAATTATCACTGAAATTCAGCCGGGTGCGTTCAGCAATGAGCGCACCTGCAATTTTTTTTGTATATTTGCGGTTGGATATGAAGACACCACTTTTCAGCATAATAACCATTACATTCAACGCGGAGAAGGCTCTGCCGCCTACTCTTCGCTCGGTAGATGCACAAGCGTTTACTGACTATGAGCATCTGATAATAGACGGTGCAAGCCGCGACAACACCGCAGCCGTGGCTTCAACGCCGGAGAATCCGCGCCGCCGGGTATTCTCAGAGCCGGACAAGGGGCTTTATGATGCCATGAACAAGGGTATGGCAAAGGCTCGGGGGCAATACCTTATTTTCCTGAACGCCGGCGACTCGTTCACCGCAACAGATACACTGGCCCGGTATGCGGCTGCCGCCGCCGATGATGTTGACATAATTTACGCTGACACGCAGTTGGTTGATGACCGGCGCAATCTTGTGGGACCGAGGCATTTGAGTGTGCCGGAAATATTAACATTCAAGAGTTTTGCACAAGGGATGCTGGTGTGCCACCAGGCCTTTTGTGTTCGCCGCTCGCTCGCGCCCGACTATGACTTGCAATACCGCTTTTCCGCCGATTATGAATGGTGTCTGCGCTGCTTGCAAAAAACAACACCGGAGCGCACCCGCAATTTGCATATTATCGCAATTGATTATCTCACAGATGGGCTCACAGACAAGAACCATAAGGCATCGCTCAAAGAGAGATACCGGATAATGAGCAAATATTATGGCGCAGTACCCACGGCACTGCGCCACATCGGCTTTGCGTTCAGAGCGGCAATGCGCTGTCTGAAAGGTTAGGGGTTGAACAAATCCTTGTTATAGAAATCAAGGATATCGTAGGTGGCGCTCTTCACTTGGACAGCGCGAGAGTTCGGGTTCAGGCGAATTGCCTCGTTGTAGTCATTGATGGCCTCGGCGCGTTTGCCGAGTTTCCAGTACATCAACCCTCTCTCCACGTACGGCTCATCGTTTTCGGGAGCGGCTTGAATCAATGCGGTATAGTCGGCCACAGCCTGCTCTGCATTGAGGGCCTTTTCGTATTCAGCCTTAATTTCTTCAATATTTTTCATATCTTTCAAAATAATTCAGCGCGAACCGTGAGTTGGTCAAGCGCGAAATAAGAGGGTGTATTCAATCCCCATTGGCCGGTGTCGGAACCACGGAGGGTGAAATACAGAGTGGTAATCTCACCTAGACCGCGCAAGTCAAATTGTGTCCATTCGTTTAGGTACTCGTTACCGTCGGCCAGCCAAATGGATGTTTCAAGTTCTGTTCCATCGGTTTTCACACCGTGGGCAGTGAGAATGAGGTAATCGTCCCGGTCAAACTTCTTGCTGAATGCGCTGCCGTCTCGCATGGTGTAATAAGTGTAAGCGGTGTTTTGCACATATACATATATGGGTGCGAATACAGCCGGTTCGGAGGTAAGTGTCTTTTGGTAAGTGATGCGGCAAGAGCGGTCTTGCACCGGGGTGGATTTATTCTCTTGGTTATCCCAGAAAGCCACAATGTAGGGAGTGCCGACACCTTCCACACCGCCGCCGGTCATAATCTGAAACTGATGGTCGAGCCAGTTTGACTGTACCTCGGTAGAGCTTACACGCGCCGGGGTGAAGCCGTTCCACACAAGCCCCCAAGGGCCGATTTCGCCTTCATGGCTGAACAGCATATATTGGCTTTGGAACTGATTGTTCGTGCTGACTCCTTCCCAAACGTTCTCTGCATTATAGGTCAATTCTGTTTGGTTCAGGTGTACGGTGATGTTCACCGGGTCATCATCATCAGAGCAGGAAGTGGCAAGCAGAGGGAGTGCGGCCACGGCTAAATAAAGTAAATGTTTCTTCATGGTTTATAGTTCTATATGTGTTGATTTTATGTCGTAACCGGTAAAGGTGATTGCAGCCTCATTAAACTTGTCGGCATTCTCCGTTGTGAGGAATTGTACGCCGCCTCCTTTTGAGACACGGGCGTACATATCGGGGTGGCGGCGCATATAGTCGGCGAGGCTGCGACCTGTGAGTTCGCCTTGGCTCAGGAGGGTCACACCTTCGGGCAGGTATTGTTTTATCTTGTCAATGAGCAGCGGATAATGGGTACATGCCAGCACCACAGTGTCAATAGCGGGGTCGACACTGAACAGCTCATCAATATATTTCTTCACAAAATAGTCCGCGCCCGACCCGGCACTTTCGCGGTTCTCCACAAGCGGCACCCACATTGGAGCAGCTTTCTCGGTAACCGTCAATTCGGGCGACAGATTTCCGATTTCAATTTTATACGAATGAGAAGCAATAGTGCCGGGAGTGGCAAGTACACCGATATGCTTGCTCCGGCTGATGCCGGGGAGCACCTCGACAGTGGGTCTGATTACGCCCAACACTCTTCGCTCCGGCCACGGAGAGCCGGGCAAGTCATGCTGCTGAATGGTGCGCAGAGCCTTTGCCGAGGCAGTGTTGCAGGCCAGTATCACCAACGGGCAATTGTTTGCGAACAGATGCCGGACGGCTTGCAGTGTGTATTCGTAAACAATGTCGAAAGAGCGAGTGCCGTAAGGGGCACGCGCATTGTCGCCGAGATACAGATAGTCACACTCGGGGAGTGCTTGACGCAGCCCTTTGAGAATGGTGAGACCGCCATAGCCGGAGTCGAAAACGCCTATCGGGGAATATTTTTGAGGCATATCAATACATAAAGGACGCACCTATGGCGGCGCGTCCTTACTGTTTATGAATTAGAGTGTATTCATTACTTAACGCCGAGACGCGCCTTCACCTGATTGGTGATGTCTTCGGCCGGGGCTCCATAATAGAGGAATGCGGCGGCTTCCTGAATAAAGGTATAGTTGCCCTCTTTGCCTATGCTTTTGATTGCATCTTGCACGGTGCTGTAAACCGGGCCGAAAATTTCTTGCTGCTGTTTCTGCAAATCCTGCTGCGCCATTTGCTCGAACTCGGAAAGTTTCTGTGAGAACTCGTCAAGCTCTTTTGCACGGCGTTCTTTTACGGCCTGAGGAGTGTTGGCATCTTGGCTTATAGTCTGGAATTCTTCAAGTTTCTTTGTAGCTTCGGTGCGGAGGTTGGCATATTCATCGTCATACTTCTTGGCGATAGCCTCGATTTTGGTTTGTGCCTCTTTGAAAGCGGGAAGCTCGGCTACGAGTTTCTGAGTGTCCACCACACCAATTTTTATTGTTTGGGCAGAGGCCAACATGGGGATTGCCACCATGATGGCAATAAGGATTTTCTTAATCATTTCTTATACTGTTACTGTTTAAATTTCTTTGTGCAAAATTACGCTTTTTATTTTGAATAACCCAATTTGGTGAGCACTTCATTGCTGACATCAATCCTGGGCGATGCGAAAATAATGCTTTGGGAGGAAGCCCGGTCGAAGATTACCTGATACCCTTTCTCTTCGCTCACCTTCTTAACGGCGTTGTAGACTTCCTCTTGAATGGGCTTCATAAGGCTTTGGCGTTTCTTATAGAGCTCGCCTTCCGGACCGAAATATTTGTATTTGAGGTCGGTCACCTCTTTTTCTTTGGCCACAATTTCGTCTTCGCGCTTTTTGCGCTGATCTTCGGTGAGGAACACACGTTCGCTCTGATAGTTTTTATACATTGTTTCAGCCTCTTTGCTGAGTTCCGACACTTCTTTTTCCCAACGCAGGGAGACCTGGTTGAGCTGCTCGTTGGCCATTTCATAAGCCGGGACATTGCGCAGGATATATTCCATGTCGACAAGCGCGAATTTCTGTGCGGAGGCGGCAAAAGCACCGGCGGCACATATCAGGAGAGTGAATATCAGTTTTTTCATATCTAATGAGTTTTTCGTTTTTGATTGATAAATTCTCAAAGAGTTTAACACCGGGAGTGTTAAGATTGTTTAAAACTCCTGGCCGAGGATAAAGTGGAAGTGCGAACCGCCTTTCGTGCCGTTCACGTAGTCGAAACCGTAAGCCCAGTCAATACCCATAAAGCCAATCATCGGCAGATAGATGCGCAGACCGGCACCGGCGGAGCGTTTCAGGTTGAAGGGAGCGAAGTCTTTAACGGAAGTCCAGGCATTTCCGGCCTCGGCGAAGGCAATTGCGTAAATGGTGGTTGAGGGTTGCAGCATGAGCGGGAAGTGCAGCTCGAATGTGAAGCGGCCATAAGCGTAGCCTTCTTTGCCCCACGGGGTGAACTGGCCGTTCTCGTAACCGCGCATACCCACTGTTTCGGTAGCATAAGTGTAACCGCCGGTCATGCCGTCGCCGCCTACATAGTAAGTTTCGAACGGAGTTTTCAGATACTTGTTGTAGCTGCCGATAAGGCCGAAGTCTGCACGGCTCATCAATACGAGGGTGAAGTTGCCGTTAGGGTCGGTAAGCGGGGTGAATGTCTTGGCTTTGAAGCGAAGTTTCCAGTACTCAATCCAGCGATACATCTCCTTTTTGGCGGCTGCGGAATTGTCTTCCACGGCCTCCTTGTGCAATTTTGCCCAATCCTTGTTGCGGAACGCGCTCCAAGGGGGAGTGAGCTGCAAGCCCAAACTGAATGTCGAGCCTCGGCGAGTGTATATCGGGTTGTCGATAGATGAACGCGACAAGTCGAAGCTTACGGTCAGAGAGTTGGAGGTACCATCGTTCATATAGTATAGATATTCCCAGTTTTTGAGGTAATACCACTGATATTGGAGTGTGGCGTTAAATTGGAAATAGTCATCGGGCCAGCTCAAACGCTTTCCGGTACCTACGGCAATTGCAGCCATTTGGAGCACCTTGTTCGGGTCGTATGCGTTTTGATATGAATAGTTGTAATAGTTGGAGTTGTAGCCGTAGTTATATCCGTATAGGTTAGACATATAGGCAGAGCTCCAGTTGTCGTTGAAGTAAGAAGAGTTCACGCCGGTCTGACGGGAATAATAGGCACTCACTTGCAGCGAATTGGGACGTTTGCCGCCGAACCACGGGTCAAGGAAAGAGATTGAGTAGCTTTGGTAATACTTGGCGTTAGTCTGCGCGGAAATGGTGAATGTCTGGCCTTCACCCTGCGGAATAATACCACGGTATGTCGAGGGGTGGAACAGGTTTTTTAACGAGAAGTTGGTGAATTTGAGTGCCAACTTTCCGGTGATACCCGTTTGTCCCCAACCGGCCGAGAACTCGATTTGGTCGTTTGCCTTGCTTTCAAGGTTGAATACAATGTCAACCGTTCCATCGTTCTCATTTGGTTGCGGTACGGGGTTGATTGTTTCGGGGTTGAAATGGCCGCTTTGTGCTATTTCACGAGCGGAGCGAATAAGGTCGCTCTTATTGAAGAGCTCGCCGGGACGCACACGGAGTTCGCGTCGGATAACACGCTCATAGAGGCGGTCGTTACCGTTGATTATCACATTGTTGATACGCGCTTGCGGTCCTTCAAGCACACGCATCTGTAGGGCAATCGAGTCGCCCTGCACATTCTCTTCAATCGGGATAAGGTTGAAGAAGAGATAACCGTTGTCCATATAGAGGTTTGCTACGGCATCATCATCTTCAAGCGTGCGCTTGGCAAGGAGCTTCTGGTTGTACACATCGCCCGGATACATACCGAGAAGATTTTGAAGTACTTCGGTGGGGTAGACTGTGTTACCGACCCATGAAATGTCTGATATATAATACTTCGGGCCCTCATCAACGGTTATGAAGACGTCTACTCTGTTGTCGGAGTATGAGGCAACGGAGTCTGACACAATACGAGCATCGCGATAGCCCAGCTCATTGTATTTTTGGATAATGCGGTTCAGGTCGTCATCAAAATCCTGCTCCACAAACTTTTTCTGCTTGAAAAGGTTGAGAATGTTGCCGTTCTCGTTGGTTTTCTTCATGGCGCGTTTCACCTTGCCGTCGGAAAGCACATTGTTGCCGCTCACATAGATTTTGTGTACCTTTACCTTTGCATTGCGGTTTACGTCGAATTGGAGAATAACTTGATTTTCCTTGCTCAAATCGGCGTGTTGAGTCACATTCACCTTGGCATTTTTGAAGCCCTTGGCGGAATAATAGTTTTCGACAATCTGCTTTGCTCGCGACACTATGTTGGGAGTGAGCTGCTGTCCGCTCACCATGCCGAGCTTCTCTTTAAGATCCTTTACTTCACCACCCTTGGCACCGTTGAAGGTCATTTCGCTCATACGCGGCAAGCGGTTCAGTTCGATGTCGAGCCAAATTTTATCGCCGACAATCTTATCCGCTTTAATCTGCACGCGCGAATATATACCTTGACGGTAAAAACGCTTCACGGCACGCGTGATTGCATCGCCGGGCACCTCCACCCGGTCGCCGATGGCAAGGCCGCAACTGCTTATTAAGGAATATTCGTCGGCATCGTCAAGCCCGGAGACCTTGATACCGGCAATCTCATACGTTTTCGGCATGGAGGTGTAAATGATATTTGGATTATAGACAGTGTCTTCCGGCTCTGTCAGAATATCGAGTGCGGCGGCTTGCAGCGGCAGCAGCAAGAGCGCAAGGACAATGTATTTAAGCAGATGCTTCATCAGGTTGTTTAGTTACTGTTCGTTATAGTGAAGAAGAGTGCGAGTTATTGTTGTGTGTTTATTTGGTCGGAGGTTTTGCCGAAGCGCCTTTCGCGATTTTGATAATCGAGCAGAGCGTCAAGGAAAGCCTCCTTGCCGAAGTCGGGCCAAAGAGTCGGAGAGAAGTACATTTCGGAATATGCACATTGCCAAATCAGGAAGTTTGACACACGGTGCTCCCCCCCGGTGCGGATAAGCAAATCCGGATTCGGGAAATCGCGAGTGTCCAAACGGGCTGCTATTGCATCTTCATCAATATCGCCGGCATTTATTTTGCCGTCGGCACACTCTTGTGCCAACTGCTTTGCAGCTCGCAAGATTTCATCGCGCCCGGAATAGCTCAACGAGAGTATCAGCTTCATACCGGTGCAATGAGCAGTCTCCTTCATCGAGTCGGAGAGATTGTCACGCGCCTCCTTGGGCAAACGCGAGAAATCGCCGATAATGCGCACCTGCACATTATTTTTAAGCAACATGGGCGTTTCGGCTTTTATGGTAGTGCCTATGAGATGCATAAGCGCGTCCACTTCCGGTTGGGGTCTGTGCCAGTTTTCAGTAGAGAAAGCGTACAGAGTAAGATATTTCACTCCATAGTCAGAAGCAAATTCGGTAGCGAGCCGCACGGCTTTGACACCTTCTAAATGTCCGAAAGAGCGGTCCAAGCCACGCTGCTTTGCCCAACGGCCGTTGCCGTCCATGATAATTGCTACATGGAGAGGCACCTTTGCCGGGTCAAGTTTTTTTATTTTTTCATTGAAATCCGCCATATCTTTAAACCGGGTTACTCTTTATAATTGCAAGCGCGGCAACGTTCTGAAAACTCATAACTTATAGTGAAAGTCATAGTCGAGAGCCAGTCGGTGTTCTTCATAAAAGCATGCTTGATGCCATACGGGTCGGCACCGGCTTCGCCGTCGAGTTTGTCGGAGAGGGTCTTTTTCATCAGGAACTCAAAACCGAGGTTCACCCGGCGGGAGAGCTTATACTTCACGCCGAGTCCCATGGGGATTGCCACTGTGAAGCCCGCCTTGCCATCGGCAGACCATGCCAAGAGACTAAGGCCGGCGGTGATATACGGAGAGCAGCGTTTCAGTTTGCGATATCGCTCGCCCATACCATAGTTGAAGAAGTTGAACTCAAAGAGTTCGCCCACCTCGTAGAAGGTACTGTTAAATTTGAATGTTTTCTCCTCGGGAAATACGTTCGTCATGTCTGCGCTGTTGCCGGAAAGGCCTCCCACATACAGATTGGTTTTGAAAGCAAAACGCGGATTTACCATATATCGGAGCAGAGCCTGAATATCCCACCCGGGGTGAGAGAGCAGGTTTGAGGTGTTGGCATCACCCAAATAGCCGGTCATGCCTACACCGCCGCCTATATCAAAGCGGTAATCTTCCTGTGCCTGCGCTTTGCCGGCAGAGAATGCGAGCATTAATGCGCCGAGGCAGCTGACTATTATGTGTTTAATCTTTATATTCAATTAATTGTCAGATTATAGGTTTGAACATAAGGCGGTTAATCACGCCACGCCAAATTGTGTTGTACAAAGCGCCGTCGGCATTAAGGCCGCCATACAGATAAATATACGGGCACTCCCAGCTGATAATACCATCGTCTACCGATGAGTTCACACGGTAATACGCGGGCAGGCAGCGAGGGCGCATCTGTTTCCAGCCGGCCATTAAGGGCGCTTGCATCGGCTTCTCTTCCAAGGTATGGTCTATTTGCCACATAGCCGGGATGTAATCGGGTAGGGTCAGAAGGGAAGATGCTTGACACCAGTTGACTCCGTTGTCGTAAGTAACATAGGTGTCCCGGTTAATTTCGCCTTTGGCATTGATACCGCCAAGCATCAAGACGGTGCTGAATTCGCTGTATGTCCATGTAGTGCCGGTGCGTCGATAAGTGTAATACGGCACCAATACGGCTCCGCGCAATGCCGGTGTCTTGCCTATGGAGAGTTTAGCCCAACGGCTTCCATCGAAAGCCCATACGGCAGAGGTTACCTCACCGGAGGCGGTCACACCACCACACAACACACACACCGGAGACTCCATCCATTTACTTTTGTAAGAGTAGACATTGGAAAAGTCTTCAATCGGGAAATCGGCGGGGAGGGAGACCTGCGGATATGTATCGCCATAGCTTACAAGGGAATAACTCCCGGCATCGTTGGAGCTGATGCCCATCAACACATCATTGTACTGCCCTATGATATTGCGCCATGATTGCCCGGCGGATTGCCAATTCAAGCCATCGGTCGACTTGTAGATTGCTCCATCGGAAGCCAATATCCACAAATACTCCGAGGTAGCTGTGAGGGTACGCACACGAGGAGTGAAAGGAGGAGTGACCGATGTTTGAATCCATTTGGAGGAGGAAGGGCTGTCGGTAGAAGACAATGTATAAGAGCCGTCGGCCTCCTTTATGAGGGTTGTTACTTTATCCTTGAATTTCACTGTACGCTGCTCAAGGGGGGAGTAGGAACGAGCCGGCAAAGTACTTACAGCCGTTTCACCCCAACAAAGGGAGTCCGGATCTGTTTGATGCACATTGACTTTCAGCGTATAAGTGCGATTGTTACCAGCTGCGGAAGTAAGGGTGAGCGAAACATTGCCGGTGAAGTCGACGGAATCGTTGGGGTGCGATTTATAATCGATTTCTCCAGTACGCTTTTGGCCTCCCTCCATCTTTATCACAGCGGAAGATATATAGTTTGAATAGCTGATAACCGGGATAATATCAGTAACCTTGGTACCCTTGGGCAAGGAGTCGGCATTGTAAATCACAGCCCGATCCAAGTCTATTGCAAAGTAGACAGAATCCAAGCCGCGGAGTATATTGACATCTTTTTTCAGGCTAAAGCCGGTGACGGCAACATCGGTAGGTTCGACATAGCCGGTAGCGGAGAGGTCTACATCATCAGAGTCGCTGTTGCAGGAGGTTGCAATCATGCCCGAACCAAGGCAAAAGAACAACACACGCTTAAGCAAGCGTGCACTGCGGCTCTTATTATTGCGCTGTATAGTCATATTCCTTATATCGTATGCACTCCTTTAAGCGGAGTGTGCGTGTTCAAACTGCAAAATTAATATTTCTTCTTGAAAAAACGGCTGAATTTCCCAAACAATCTGCAATTACAAGTTTTTTTTAATGTTTTTATAGTCTGTTAACATTCCGTTCGGGGAGGAAACGGAGTATTTGCCTATTGCCGATTTGATATGTTTGCATCGGCAATCCCGGGGGCGGAGAGGCCGCTTTTATGCCTTGATGCAGGTCGAAGGGCGCCACTTCCACTCTTGCTTCTTGCCAAAGCTCCGCATTGATAAAGGCTCGGTGCAATGTAGCTCCCCCTTCTACAAGCAATGAAGTGATGCCATGTTCGGTGTACAGTAGGTTGAGAAATTCCTCCAATGAAATATCTTTCTTTACTGAAATTGTTTCTGGATTAAGCATAATCTTCGCATTTTCAGGCACATTTCCGTGACGGTCAAGAACTGCGGAACGCAGCGTGCGGTTTGGCCACAAACGACAAGTGAGGCTCGGATTGTCGGTATGCAAAGTGCGGGTGCCGACCATTATTGCATCAAAACCGGCGCGCTCACGGTGCATAAGCACCTGGCTCACCGGGCTGCTTATCGCTGTCTGTTCACCGCCGGGAGCTGCTATAAATCCGTCTCGGGACTGCGCCCATTTGAGCATTACGTATGGGCGGCGATGCGTATGTGCGAAAATAAATTTTAGGTTGAGCCACTCACATTCCCGCCGCAAAACATTCTCGCGGACCTCAATGCCTGCATTGCGCAACATGGCAATGCCACGGCCGCTTACTACCTTAAACGGATCGGGGCAGCCTACCACAACTCGTTTCACTCCTTTGTCAATCAAGAGTTTGGCACATGGAGGGGTCTTCCCGTAATGCGAACACGGTTCCAAAGTGACGTAAACGGTACATTCGGGCAAAATCTGCGGATTGCTCACCGAGGCAATAGCATTCACCTCGGCATGGGGACCGCCCCATCGGCGATGCCAGCCCTCTCCCACTATTTCTCCGAAGGCATTTACCACTACCGCCCCCACCATGGGATTGGGTGATGTAAAGCCATAGCCGCGGCGGGCCAATTGCAGCGCCCGCCGCATCATTTTATTGTCAAATTCCTGATTCATCAATGCAAAATTACCATTTTTAGTTGAAGTGGCCAATTGTCTTTTACCGGAATTTTGTAACTTTGCACAATCCGATATGAAACAATCTTTTGACAATAAGAAGAGGAAGACCCCGGCTGTATGGTCTCAAACCAAGGCACTTGAAGCCCTGGCCGGACTTTGTGCAAAGTCCGAGCAATGCGAAGCGGATTTGAGACTCAAGATGAAGCAACACGCTGTGAGCGAAAGCGATGCCGACAGTGTGATTGACCGACTCATTGAGCTGAATTTCCTTAACGAGGACAGATTTGCAAAGGCTTATACCCACGACAAAGTTCGGTTTTCCGGTTGGGGAAGGCTCAAAGTGGCAATTATGTTGAGAAGCAAGAGGTTGCCTCGCTTCGTAATTGACGAAGCACTGGCCGCTATTGATGAAGATGAGTATCGGGAAGTGTTGCACAAACTTGTTCGCACAGCGTTGCGTTCATTAGATGCGCATAACTTTGCCGACCGACAAAAACTACTGCGCCGATTGTATTCTCGCGGGTTTGAGCCGGAATTGATACGCCGGGCTATTGACGATGTACTCAACGAAGAATGAGGGTGCTTTCCGACATATTGAACTCCGCAGGCGAACTGATATGGCCACGCAACTGCCATGTATGCAAGCAGCCGCTACCTTCACACACTCAATTTGTATGCAGTCTGTGCAACAGTCGGTTGCCGCGTGTGCCGGTTGTTGAATCGCCGCCCATTCTTGACCGATTTGCTTTGTGTCGCAATATTGTAAGCAATCACGCTTGGCTTTTCTATGGCAGACATGAGGTCACTGCTGATTTACTTCAAGATATAAAATATCGAGGGTGTTATCGGTTGGCGCGCCGCATGGGTTATTCCATGGCATGGGAATTGGGAATTACCGGTGTGTTCAACGCTGTAGATGCGATAGTGCCGGTGCCGTTGCATTTCACTCGCCGGCTGAAACGCGGCTATAATCAGACGTATGAAATATGCCGAGGTGTTTCGCAAATCACGGGCTTGCCGATTATTAATGCACTGAAAGCCCGGTACCATAAATCGCAAACACACCTGTCGCACCAAAGGCGCATGAGCAATGTGGAGGGTAGGTATTTCTTTAATCAAGCCTGCAAGTTGGGGATTGGCAACCCTGCGCCGACAGTGCTTCTTGTCGATGATGTGTGCACTACCGGCTCCACCCTTCTGAATTGCGCGGAAGCTCTGGCCCAAGCCATTCCTGATATCCGTATAAGAGTATTGACACTTACACGCGCAACATAATGAGGTGGTTCTTGCGAGAAACAGGGCAATAAACGAGGGAGATTATACGTTAAAAAAGATATGATACGGAAAATATTGCAAAGCATCATAGTCTATGGTATCGGCGCGGTTTGCGCCGTAAGTCTGCTCGCGCTGCTCGGTTCATGTAAAAGTCCGAAACTTACTGTGGCGCGTGAACAGGCCGCTCGCGGTGAGTTTTACGAGGCGGCACAAACCTATCGCAAGGTGTACAACAAGCTCACCCGGAAAGAGGATCGCTCGCTGCGCGGTGAAGTGGCTTTTGAAATGGCCGGTTGCTATCGCCGCCTCAATCAGGCGGCTCGTGCATCGGCTGCTTACCAGAATGCCATTCGGTATGAATATCCCGACTCCATGGCTTATTATTGGCTCGGACGCAGTCTGCAGGCCGAGGGGAAATACCAACCGGCTATTGATGCGTACACGCAATTCCTGATGTATAAACCCGATGACGCACTCGCTCGCGAGGGGGTGCGCGGCTGCCGTCAAGCTATTGATGCACGCGATGGAAAGACTACGCGCTACATTGTGAAAGAAGCAAAGCTCTTCAACTCGCGCCGCAGCGACTTTGCGCCCATGTATCTCGACAAAAGCCTTGACCAGCTATATTTTACGTCGTCCAACGAGAAAAGTATGGGCGAAGGTAAAAGCCCCATTACCGGCGTTAAGAACAATGACATATATGTTTCCAAAAAGAACGAAAAAGGGGAATGGCAACGCCCCGAGCCGGTGGAGGGGGAGTTGAACAGCGATTTCGATGAGGGGATTGTGAGCTTCACCCCCAACGGACAGACTATGTATCTTACCAAGGCGCGTCGCGACCCCGTTTCCGCAACGAGCGTGGAGATATACACTTCGCAGAGGAGTGATGCCTCATGGAGCGCACCGGTGAAGTATGAAATCTTGAACGACACAATTTCGGCAGTGGGACACCCGGCTGTTTCCCCCGACGGGCGTTATCTGTATTTTACTTCCGATATGCCCGGCGGCTACGGAGGCAAGGACATCTGGCGAATAAATCTGCAAGATAAAGTCGGCTCATTGGAGAATCTCGGACCGCAAATCAACACCGAAGGGAATGAGGAATTTCCGTATGTGAGGAGCGATACACTGCTTTATTTTGCCAGCGACGGCCATCCCGGCTTCGGCGGTCTTGACTTGTTCAAAGCGCATCTTGACGCTACCGGACAGCGGTGGAGCGTTGAGAATATGGGCAAGCCGATGAACTCGCAGGCCGATGATTTCGGCATAACATTCGGTGAGGGAGAGAGCGGCTTCTTCAGCTCCGGCCGAGGTGACGCCCGCGGTTATGACCATATATACTCGTTTGCTTTGCCGGAACTGAATATCACAATATCCGGCTGGGTGGTAGACAAAGATGATGAGCCGGTGCCCGGCGCGGTAATTCGCATTGTGGGCGATGATGGCAGCAACCAGAAAGAGGTGGCGCGTGATGACGGTTCGTTCTCCTTCAAGCTCTCACGCGGTGTGAAATATGTGATGATGGCGGGTGCCAAGGGTTATCTGAATGTAAAACAGGAATTTGAAAGCGACTCAGCCGAAGAAGATGCCGAGTATGGCGTTGACTTTATTCTATCTTCAATATCAAAGCCGAATGTGGTTGAGAATATTTTCTATGATTTCGACAAGGCGACTCTGCGTCCGGAAAGCAAGGCGGCACTTGATGAGTTGGCACAGATGCTCCGCGACAATCCGAATATTACCATTGAGATGAGCAGCCACACCGACCGTATGGGGTCCGATGATTATAATAAGGATCTGTCAATGCGACGAGCCAAAAGTGTGGTGGACTATCTGATTGAGGCCGGTATTCCCAAAGACCGCTTGAAATATGAAGGCTACGGCGAGTCGCGACCCAAAACCGTCACCAAGCGTATCAACAAGGAGTTTCCACAGTTTGAAGAAGGCACGGAGCTTACTCCGGAATTCATTGAGACTCTGTCGGAAGAAGATCAAGCCGCGGCCGACCAAATCAACCGCCGCACGGAGTTTCAGGTTACAGCCATAGACTATGAAATGTATTGACCATACTTTCCGCACGGCACTGCCCGTGCAACCGAGAGACTCCGGCAGCTTGTCCGCCACTTCGCGGATATTGCTGCTGGGGTCTTGCTTTACCGACAATATCGGCGGCAAACTGCTTGAAAGCGGCGTGCCGGCAACGGTCAATCCGGCCGGCGCACTTTATAACCCCGGCTCCATAGCCGCAGTGCTCCGGGCTGCCATGCGCGGCGACATTGAAGAAAATACAATTTTTGAATATGAAAGTCGATTTCGTACATGGCTGCTCCCCACGCGCTTCTCAAGTCCGGAAAAAGAACGCGCACGGGAAATATTCACTGACACACTGACCGAGATACGCACCGCATTGAAAGAAGCAGACACGTTGGTGTTCACATTCGGCACGGCATGGGTATATGAGCACACTCCCACACCGCTATCCTCTTTCTCCGGAATTGTAAGCAACTGCCACAAAGTGCCGTCGGCAGAGTTTATCCGCCGCAGATTGAGTATTGATGAGATTGTTGCAGATTGGCTTTCCGTACTTGCGGAATTACGCACTTTCAGAGGAGAGAACCGGCAGGTCAATGTGATTTTCACGGTAAGCCCGATACGCCACTTCAAAGACGGTGCACATGAGAACACCCTCTCCAAAGCCACGCTGCATTTGGCAATAGCCGAATTACTTGAGAGCTCACAACACACCCGGTACTTCCCGGCATGGGAACTCGTGATGGACGACCTGCGCGACTACCGCTTCTATGCCGAAGACATGCTCCACCCTTCCCCGACTGCGGTGGAATATATTTGGCAACATTTCCAAGAGACTTACTTCATCCCCGCCGACCGCGAGCGCCTCGCCGCGAGTGCTCGCCAATTCCGCCGCACACTCCACCGCCAACTGCTGTAACTGTCAGCCGCCTGTCAATTTACAAAAATACGAAATGACTTCTGCTCGACATTAACAATATATACTCCCGGACACACGTGTACACTTACACACTCTCCTGCAGCTACTGTTGAATTTGACACCTCAATGCCGGTAAGTGAATAGGCATTGTAATTAGCAGGCTCATTTGACCCATTGCAGATTGATATTATTCCGGGCAATGACTGAACTGTTGTATCGTGTAGCGATACATCTTCAACTCTGGTAATATCAATACCTATGATATTTTCGAAATTTTTCCAACCGGGAGCCTCGACATAGCTCTGCACACTTTGTTTCGGAACATATAAAATCGTGGATTCCCATTGCTGAGACGTGAATGCATCGGGTGCACTCGGAGGTATCGTTGCCTCGCAAGTTATTTTGGGAAGGCCGTCATAGATACAAAATGCTTCTTTTCCTATTGTTGTTACAGAAGGAGGTATAACAACTTCATCAAGCCTGGCACAAAAAAATGCGTTGTGTCCGATTTCTTTTACATCGGGCAGGATAATATGCTGTAGTACCGGCACACCGTTTATGGCTAAAGTGTAAAATGCATCATCGGGAATTCTTCCCTCTGTAATTTTTGAGTTAGATAAATCCAGATAATTCAGATATCTATAGTTCATAGTTCGCAATGTCAAGAAATCGTCAGCATTGATTTCGCCGGTGAGAGTAAGAAATGACACACTAAGCCAGTCCTCGCCTAAAAGTTCTTTGAGTGTACCCGGCTCGCTGACATGAACCGTAACATCTTTTTGAGCCATTGCATTGAAAGTGCAAATACAACACGCAATGACAGACATAATTCCAAACAAGTAATTTTTCCTTTTCATCTCACTTCTATTTTATAGTTATGTTTTTGGAATCCTGCAACTCTCCGTTAACTATATATGTAACAGAGTAAATACCCTTTGGGGAATTATTCAAGTCAACATTGACTGTCTTTTCAGATTTATTCAAAATGACAGTCTTTGCAGTTGAAGTGTTTATTTCTGTAATTAAGAGTTGACTTCTTTCTGAATCAACTGCATTTTTCAGTTCAACAGACAAAGTGTTGTTTGGGGTCTGCTTTATTGCCTCAATCGCATATGCAGATTCAAATTTAAGTTTTTCTAAATATAACTCACCATCTGTATTGACGGTTGAAATGGAAATTTCGTTTTGTTGATTGGACGGCTTAAATGTAATAGTCTTTTCTTCGCTAAAGGGGACACCGTTGTAGTCCAACCAATTGCAAACAAGGACATCATCATCCGGGTATGACAACTCTACTGAGCCGTCATCTGCGATATTTTGCGCAACCAAATTTTGAGATTGTGAAGCTGGGGGGATTTCCACTGAAAATGTTTCACCTCCTACAATGTTACCGTTTTCATCGCGCTGTATCAAATCAAACACTAATGGTGTTTGGGTATTTGCATATCTTTTAAACGTTAAATTCAGTGACAATTCTCCCTTGGAGAATGCCGGTATCTGAATCTTCTTGATTTTGCTTGTCTTGTCTATAAATGTAAATATTTTGCTCGTTGCGGAGGTTGGTCTCATGTTGAATACTTGGCTTCCTCCATTCCTCCAATATCTGAAAATTTCATCTGACATAATCAACTGAATCGTCAAGAAATCAAAAATCCTTTCATCAAACGAAGTTTTAGGTTTAATCTCCAACGAGTAATTTTCTTTTTGGGAAGTAATATTACGCATAAACAACTTTTGAGCCTTACCGGAACAACTGCTGTTGACAGGAATTAGACTTTTTTGTGCAAAGCGTTTATTTAAAGCAATATCTAATGGCCTATAATTATTAGACGTATTAGATTTGTCTTCAATTACAGCTAAAATATCAAAAGGTTTGGTTATATCTCCAACATTAGCCGTTTTGAAATTGCAAGGAATAACAATTTTAAGAGAATCACCGGCAGGTATAACAGGATTTATAAGCTTTGATGCAACTAATCCCCCGGTCTGCGAACCATTGTGCAATTCGTTCCCGGTCCACACGCCATAATTAGCTATTGTAGATGCATTACTTGCATATACATTGAGATATTCAGGTTGGTCTGTTTTATTATAAGATTTTTTTCCTCTGTTATGTACTATCACATTTATATTACTTGTATCTTCCTTGGGTATTTCGGGAGTATAAAACAAATCTCCTTGATTTTTCACCCATATTGACGGACTATTCCAACTATCATGAGGGGAAGTTATGGGTTCAACGTTCATTCCGGAATCCGTTTCTGTATCTTTAATATATAAATCAACTGCCGGTGCTATCCGATTAAAAGCCAAATCTTCTCCGATTGAACGCGGGTTGGAATAATATTGTGGATGCTCGACAAAATTACTATATATTTCACTTTCTGTAGCGTATTTGGCTGCTTCAAACATTGACACAAACCCATCATTATTGAAATCGGCATTGACAGTTTTTTCAGTTAAGGGATTGTATGAATTAATGGCGCAAGTCCAATGAAAGACGTATTCATCATAAATGAAGTTGTCTGACGGATTTGAAGATTCATCGCCTCCGCAAGCTGTTGCGATAACGCAATTTAAACCCTTCAACGCCTTTGCAAATGCACCTGAATAGCATTGCCCCATTATAATATTTAAGTTTACGTATTTATCAGAAAATGGTTTTACCATTTCTACAAATTCATCACAATAAAGTCGTTCATAGTTCCACAAAAGTATATATGCGTCCCCCTGATTATGTTCAAATATATTTTCAGTAACTTGATACAATCCGCCATGATCAATTACAAAAATAAACAGATGGTCATCTTCTTCTAATTTGTTTTGTAAGTTTGACAGCACAGTTTCAATGTTACGTTTGCTTGCATCTAAATATAAATCTTGTTCGCCGTCACCGTCTAAATCTGTTGGAGAAGAGGCTATGTCTCCTTTATTCAATCGCATATCATATGCCGGGTTGTCACCATCTGCAATAATCGGATATATATTAGATAAAATTTTCCCAATGAATGATACTATAATAGTTTTATAAAGTTCTGAATATAAGGTATATCATATTACAAAACATTAAATTTTGAATGATTTTATATAGTCTAATTATGCCGAATATCGTTTAATATTAGACTATAAGTACAACCGTCCGCGATAGCATCTTGCATGATAAAAAGATAGCCGTCCAG
>JAMPIK010000025.1 GCA_023662865.1 Prevotella sp. | reverse complement strand
GCAGTCAAAATTCAGCCAAAATCAGCCGAAAGCCTGCATTTCTAATAATTAATAAATTCGCAGCGTTCAATTTATAGAACCTGCCTTAAAAGATTATGAAATTCAAAGAATATAACGGTCAGTTGTCGCTGTCCGACATCAACAAACAAATGCTGGAACTTTGGGACAAAAACTCCCTGTTTGAAGCCAGCATGACAGAGAGAGAGGGTTGCCCATCATTCGTGTTTTACGAGGGTCCGCCCAGTGCTAACGGTATGCCCGGTATACACCATGTCATGGCGCGTACAATCAAAGATATCTTCTGCAGATACAAGACCATGAAGGGTTTCCACGTAAAGCGCAAAGCCGGTTGGGACACTCACGGTTTGCCCGTGGAACTCGGTGTGGAGAAGAACCTCGGCATTACCAAAGAGGATATAGGCAAGAAGATTTCAGTAGACGAATACAATGCCGCATGCCGTCGCGAGGTGATGAAGTACACCAAAGAATGGACAGACCTCACACACAAAATGGGCTATTGGGTAGATCTGGACAACCCCTATATCACTTACGACCAAAAGTATATGGAAACCCTCTGGTGGCTTCTCAAGCAGCTCTACAACAAAGGATATCTATATAAGGGCTATACAATCCAGCCATACAGCCCGGCTGCCGGCACCGGCCTAAGTTCTCACGAGCTTAATCAGCCCGGCTGCTACCGGGATGTGAAGGACACTACGGCAACTGTCCTTTTCAAGATATGCGAGCCGAAAGAGGGTATGACGGGCTGGGGTGAGCCTTGCTTTATTGCATGGACCACTACCCCATGGACTCTCCCCTCAAATACCGCCCTGTGTATAGGCCCACGCTTTAAATACGTTGCAGTACACACGTTCAACCCCTATACCGGGGAAAAGCTCACTGCCGTGCTTGCCAAAGACTGCATGCACACCTACTTCAAGCCCGAAGGCGAACAAGCCTCAATGCAGAAATACAAGCAGGGCGACAAGGTACTCCCCTGGCGTATCGCCGCTGAATACGATGCCTCCGAGTTGCTTGATATGAAATATTGTCAGCTCATGCCGTGGGTTACCCCCCTTGAGAAAGTATCCGACATAGCCGCACCGTTTGTCAAAGAGGCCGCCGCCATGCGCCCAGAAGATGTCTTCGCCGTAGGTTCAGACAAATTTGTCAAGATGCAGCCGGAAGCATTTCGTGTAATCCCCGGCGACTATGTAACTGTTGAAGACGGTACCGGCATTGTACACATTGCTCCCACCTTTGGTGCCGATGACGCCAAGGTAGCCAAGCTCGCCGGTATCCCCTCGCTGTTTATGGTGAACAAACGAGGCGAGACACGTCCCATGGTTGACCTTCAAGGCAAATATTACACTCTTGATGAATGTGCACCCGAATTTGTGGAGAAATGCGTAAATGCAGCCGAATACAGCCGTCATGCTGGCGACTTTGTGAAGAATGCGTATGACCCGCAGTTCAACCCCGGCGGTAAATACGACGAGAAGGCAGCCGCCAAGGCCGAAGACCTGAACATCGTGCTTTGTATGGAAATGAAGCAGGCCGGTGAGGCTTTCAAGATTGAAAAACATGTACACAACTACCCTCACTGTTGGCGTACAGACAAGCCGGTGCTGTATTACCCTCTCGACTCATGGTTTATCCGTACCACCGCGAGCCGCGAGCGTCTCATGGAGCTGAACGAGACTATCAAATGGAAGCCGGCAAGCACCGGCTCCGGCCGCTTCGGCAAATGGCTTGAAAACCTTCAAGACTGGAACCTGTCGCGTTCACGCTATTGGGGCACACCGCTCCCCATATGGCGCACCGAAGACGGCAAGGAGGAGATTTGCATAGGCTCATACGCTGAGCTATACGATGAAATCGAGAAAGCCGTAGCTGCCGGTGTGATGGCTGAAAATCCGATGAAAAAGGCCGGATTTGTTCCCGGCGACATGAGACGTGAGAACTATGACAAGATAGATATGCACCGCCCGTACGTTGACGAAATAATACTCGTTAGCCCGAGCAACAAGCCCATGAAGCGCGAACTTGACCTCATCGACGTTTGGTTCGACTCCGGCGCTATGCCATATGCCCAGATTCATTATCCGTTTGAGAACAAAGAGGCCTTCGACAAGCGCGAGGTCTACCCCGCTGACTTCATTGCCGAGGGTGTAGACCAGACACGCGGTTGGTTCTTCACCCTGCACGCTATTGCCGGAATGGTCTTTGACGCCGTAAGCTACAAAGCGGTAATCTCAAACGGCCTTGTGCTTGACAAGAACGGCAACAAGATGAGCAAGCGTCTGGGTAATGCAGTAGACCCGTTCTCAAACATCGAGCAATACGGCTCCGACCCCGTGCGCTGGTATATGATTGAAAACTCCCAACCTTGGGACAATCTCAAATACGATGAGTCCGGAGTGAAGGAAGTGGCCGGCAAGCTTTTCGGAACTCTCTACAATACATACAAATTCTTCGCACTGTATGCAAACGTAGACGGCTTCACGGGCAAAGAGCCGCAGATCGCCATAAGCGAGCGTCCACGTATTGACCGTTGGATACTTTCATTGCTCAACACTTTGGTGAAAGACGTTGACGAAGCCTTGGACGACTATGAACCCACCAAGGCGGCACGCGCCATTGCCGAGTTTGTCGGTGACAACCTCTCCAACTGGTATGTACGCCTTAACCGCAAGCGCTTCTGGACCGGAGAAATGACCCCGAACAAGCTCTCCGCTTATCAGACTCTCTACACTTGTCTGTGCACTCTGGCAAAACTCATGGCTCCAATTGCACCCTTCTACGCTGACAGATTATATTCCGACCTCACAGCTCCCGAAGGTGAGTACAACACTGTGCATTTGGTTCACTTCCCCGAATACGATGCCGCTCTCGTAGATAAAAATCTTGAAGCTGAGATGCGTCTTGCTCAGGATATCACAAGTGCCGTATTGGCTCTGCGTCGCAAGGTAAACATCAAAGTGCGTCAGCCTCTTCAGACTCTGCTCGTGCCGGTAAGTTCTCCCGAACAACGCGCTCAGGTAGAAGCTATGGCCGACCTTATCAAGGGTGAGGTTAATGTGAAAGAGCTGAAAATTGTTGAGGGCGAAGACAGCGGCCTCGTGAAGAGAGTGAAAGCCGACTTCAAGAAGCTCGGCCCGCGCTTCGGTAAAATCATGAAGCAATTGGGTGCCGCCATTAAGGAGATGAGTCAGCAGCAGATTGCCGAGCTGGAACGTGAAGGTAAATTCACATTCACAGCTCTTGAAGGAGAACCGACAATTACTACCGATGATGTCGAAATTCTGGCCGAAGATATTCCCGGCTGGTCAGTAGGCTCCGCCGGCGATTTGACCGTTGCCCTTGATGTTACTGTCACCCCCGAACTCAAAAACGAAGGTGTGGCTCGCGAACTCATCAACCGCATACAGAACATACGCAAGGCCTCCGATTTTGATATAACCGACAAAGTTGAGGTGATACTCGAGCATAATCCGGTAACCGATGCCGCTCTCGCTGATTTTGCCGACTATATTGCCACTCAGGTGCTTGCTTCATCAATTAAGGCGCAAGACTCTTTGCCCGAAAATGCGGAGGAACTTGATTTGGACGATGTAAAAGTAAAAGTAAGTGTGACTCGCATGTAAACAATTCAGTGTCTGTTTCCGTTACAATACAAAAAAGTAAACGGAAACAGACATCTCTTAAAGCCTTTAAGAGTCTGATGTTTCCAAGCTCTATTGTAAAACACACTATATCTAATACAATTATGACAGACACAAAAGTAAGATACACAGATCAAGAATTGGAAGAATTCCGCGTATTGATTCAGGAAAAGCTCGACAAAGCTCAAAAGGAATATGATGAATTGCGCTCTTTGGTAGTTAACGATGCCGACAATAGCGATGCCGATACAGCCCCCACATTCAAGGCTCTTGAAGAGGGTGCCAACACTTTGGGCAAAGAGGAGGCTGTGCGTTTGGCAAAGCGCCAAGCAGACTTTATTGCCAAGCTCAAAGGAGCGTTGATACGCATTGACAACAAAACTTACGGCATTTGCCGCGTCACCGGCAAGCTCATTCCAAAAGAGCGTCTGCGTGCCGTGCCGCATGCCACATTGAGTATGGAGGCTAAACAATAAGCCCCCATGCTCTCTTTAAATTAACCTGACGAATGAAGAACCGGAAAGGACTCTTGGCATTGATTATCATAGTATGTATGGTAGTCATAGACCAGATTGTCAAAATATATGTAAAGACCCACTTCTACCTCGGCGAGGATTATGAAGTGGCAAGTTGGTTTCAAATCAAATTTATCCAAAATCCGGGCATGGCCTTCGGCATTGAGTTATGGAGCAAAATGCTTCTTACTTTAGGGCGCATGGCCGCTGTCGCCTTCTTTATATGGTTTATAATGAAGGCAAAGTCCATACACGGCCTTCGTACCGGCTTTATTATTACAGCAGCACTGATTACCGCCGGAGCCGCCGGCAATATCTTCGACTGTGTATTCTACGGCGAAATATTCAACAATCCCGCCCCTCCGGCAGTCGCGCATTTTGTTGATGCCGGCGGCGGATATGCCGGCTGGTTTGAAGGTCAGGTAGTGGATATGTTCTATTTCCCCATATTTACAATAAATATCGCCGGACACAGCTGGGAGTTCTTCCAATATATATTTAATGTGGCCGACGCTTGCATTTGCGTGGGTGTGTTTATGCTGATATTCTTTTATACCAAGGATCTCTCGTTCGCATGGGAGAGTATCACCGGCAAGAAAAAGCAAAAAGATGCGGAAGGGAAATAAACTTCTATGGGCTGCGCTGCTTTTAGTGGCCGCCTCTTTTACAGACTCATGCTCTCGGCGTCCGAAAGAAGTGCTGTCTGATGAAGAGGCTGCCTCACTCCTTGCCGATTTGCATATTGCCGAATCGTACAGCGTACTGGGCACCAACGGCCCCGGCATTGGCTCCATGATGGTCTCCGAACAAGATTCTGTTAATAAGGTTTTGAGGCAAAGTGTGCTGCAAGAGCACGAAGTGACAGAAGCCCAACTCGACACCACCCTCAGCTGGTACGGCCATAATCTCGACAAATACGAAGAGATGTACGAGCTTGTCATGGAAAAGATTGCCGAGAAGCAAAAGGATTTGTCCGGAAGCGATGATGAATCAAAGGCATTACCAACCTTGTGGCCATATGGCAATATGCAGAGGATTGCCGGCGGAAAGAATACAGCCGCTGTGGTGCCTTTTGAGGTAGCCGGAGACAAGATTGCCAAAGGTGGCCGTATTGTATGGGAAGGTAAATTAATCAATAACCGGGGGCCTTTGGAGATGTATATGTCTGTGGAATATGAAGATGGCTCAATAGGGTATATAAACCGCACATTTCCGGGCTCCGGCCGTCAGAACATATCGTTGCAGACTGACTCTTCCATGAAAGTGAAGAAACTTCTCGGATATTTGCGAGTAAGCCAGAGTCAGCCTTTGTTGCTCGACTCCGTGAGTCTGCGTGTTACGCCCCTCTCCCCTAACAACTATTATGAGATACACAGCGTAAGGACAATAAGGTGAGAGAGATTGCTTTGGACAATATACACAGACACCTCGCCCGGCAAGTCCTTGAACATCTTGCCAACGGAGATGTTATTCACCATAGAAACGGTATTGTAAGCTACGATGAGGCAGCCGGGTTGAGTGTATGCCCGTTTGAAAAAGAAACACCGTTCACAGTGTATCATGACAGGGCATTACATATGTATATAAATCAAAACAAATTATTTGAAGATGGCGAAGAGTAAAAAAAGAGTGCTCCCTCCAAGCAAGTGTTTTTGTCTGATGAGAAATATATTCAGCAGAAAGCACGCACACTGCCGATAGGGGAGTGTTATATAACCCGAGATTGGGAAGAAGCCCGAATAGCTAATGTGTTGGTAACTCGTGTGCGACCGAGCGGCAACTTGGTGTTGGGTCGTTTCCTCGTGGATACATACTGTTTGGGCGTAAAAGACGTTTCGTATGATGCCAATATTACACCCGAAAGATTACAATCCGTATTGGATTCATGTGAAAGGAAAGGACAGCCGCTGGAAGAAATTACTTATAACGAAGTTCTCAATTTGATTTACGGTGCAATTGTCTATGCCGAAGAGGCCGACATACCGCCACACAAGGATTTTGCAATCACCAAGTATATACTGGAAGAAGATACCGAGGATATACCGCTGATTGAGTACACATATGGTAAAAAATCTGCTTGAAAGTATGGAGCAACGCCTGCCCGAGCAAGACGGCCGCCCCCGGGACTACAAAATTTTATGAGATGGGGTCTAAAAAGCGCATAGCGCTTCCACTATGTTAACCCCACGAAATGCGAGTGCCAAAGGCACGAGTCTTCGTAGGGCAAAAACACAGCAACCTCAACCGCAAAGCGGTTGCACTCCGAAGCCCACCCTCCCGCTTGCATATACCCCAGCGTCTACCCCCGTGTCCGCTACGCGCGCTGATATGGCCTCGGAAGACGGCAAAGCCGCCTTGTTTGATGTCAGCCGGCAATCAGCATTTCTCGTCTTCTCAAGGACAACCGGGCGCGCGTAGCTCGCCGACCTGCTGCCATCCTCAAAAAAAATATGTTAAAAAATGTAAAATTAATATTCATATACCCTTAACAACCAGCCAAATACAAAAAACAACCCCAATTTTCTCACCCACCCCCTAAAAAAACATACTACCTTTGCAAAGTCATTGACAACAAAAGAACACCAATCAGCACTACACGTTGTTGCCAACTTTGACATTTATCAGAAAGCGGAAGTTCGGCGAAGAAAAAACCGGGCAGTTTTTCCATAAGATGAAGGTGATTAATCCACACATTATCCCGGGAATGTGACGGTGCCGACACATGGACAAGACAATTCCAAACTGCTGACAAATCCCTCAAAGCCGGCAAAAACAAAAAAAGCAGAAAGGTGTGCAAATATAAGCTTATAAACGCAACGAGGGCATAGCCTTATAGGGAGCGGAGTCTATGCCCTCGTTTCTTTTTATTTATTCTCTAATTCTATCGGCAAACTAAACGTTTCCTTTTTGCGTTTATTTATAAGATGTTATTCTTAAAATACTACGCGATGAAGACTCATACTATATGCTTTGTGGCTCTGGCTCTGGGGCTGTCAGCTCGTGCCGAGCGTACTGTCACTACCCTCAACGACGGGTGGTTTTTCTCAAAAGGAGCGCTCACCGATGTGCAGAAGTGGCAGAATGTCCGTGTACCGCATGATTGGGCGATATATGGCCCGTTTGACCGTGCAAACGACTTGCAGGTAGTGGCCGTAGAGCAGAACGGCGAGACGGAAAAGACTGTCAAAACCGGCCGCACCGGAGGTCTGCCATTCATAGGAAAAGGCGTATATAAGCGCACCCTTGAAATCCCCGACACTGCCGGCAGAGCTTTCACTCTCGTTTTTGACGGCGCAATGAGCAACGCCAAGGTCTCCGTAAACGGTAAGCAGGTAGGCTTCTGGCCTTACGGATACAATTCTTTTTATGTAGACCTTGACAATGCTGACCTCAAGCCCGGCGACAACGAACTCATCGTTGAGCTGGAAAACTATGAGCAGGCATCGCGTTGGTATCCGGGTGCCGGCCTGTACAGAAATGTTCATCTTGTCAGCACCGACAAGGTCCACGTACCCACTTGGGGTACATACATCACCACCCCGGAGGTGAGCAAGAAGCAAGCTTCGGTAAAACTAACTACAAAAATAGACGGTGCCAAGCAGTTTGAACAATGGCCTTACGGCGACAAGATTGAGGTAAACACCGTCATTTATAATCCGCAAGGTCAAGAAGTGGCTTCCAACAAGTCTTTCTATATCGCTCGCGGACAAGATTTCACCCAAAATTTCCTGATTAAAAATCCGGATCTGTGGGGAGTCAACTCTCCGGCTCTGTACACAGCAAAGACTACCCTCTCGGCCGATGGAAAAACTCTTGATACATACTCCACCCGGTTCGGTATCCGCAAACTTGAGTATATTCCCGAAAAGGGCTTCTTCCTCAATGGCGAGCATACAAAATTCAAAGGTGTGTGCAATCACCACGACCTCGGCCCTCTCGGCGCGGCGGTTAACAAATCAGCTCTTCGCTATCAGATTGAGTTGCTCAAAGATATGGGAGTGAATGCAATCCGCACCTCCCACAATATGCCGGCTCCCGAACTCGTGGAGCTGTGCGATGAAATGGGCATGATGCTCATGATTGAGCCTTTTGATGACTGGGGTTTTCGTCCCAAATCCCCCAACGGCTACGGCTCGGTCTTCAACGAGTGGGCAGAGCGTGATGTGACAAATATGGTAGAGCAATACCGCAACAATCCCTCGGTTATAATGTGGTCAATAGGCAATGAGGTCCCCTCTCAATGGGGATCGGTAGGTATGGACGAGCTTGTAATGCTGCAAGATTTGGTGCATAAACTTGACCCCACACGCCCGGTGACCTGCGGCATGGATCAGATAAATTCAGTTATTGACAACGGTTTCGCAGCCGCTTTGGATATCCCGGGCTTCAACTACAAACCCCAATTCTATGAGGAGGTGTATGAGAAGCTGCCGCAGAAACTCATCTTGGGCTCGGAGACTGCTTCCACTGTGTCCTCTCGCGGTGTGTACCACTTCCCGGTGGCAATGCCCGACTCTCTGGCTCGCAACACTGCAATGCACCCCGACAATCAGTCGTCAAGCTACGACCTCGAGACTTGCTCTTGGTCAAACACTCCCGATATTGACTTCGCCATGGATGATGACCACGACTGGGTACTCGGCCAGTTCGTATGGACCGGCTTTGACTATCTCGGCGAGCCCTCTCCTTATGACACCGATGCATGGCCAAACCACAGCTCTCTGTTCGGCATAATCGACCTCGCATCCCTGCCAAAAGACCGATACTACCTATACCGCTCGCAGTGGAACAAGGAGGACAACACCCTGCATATTCTACCCCATTGGAACTGGGAAGGTCGCGAAGGTGAGGTTACTCCGATTATGGTTTACACCAACTATCCCAAAGCCGAACTCTTCATCAACGGAAGGAGTCAGGGCGTGCGTGAAAAGAATGATTCCACATATCAGAACCGTTACCGACTGATGTGGCCGGAAACAATCTATGAGCCGGGCGAAGTAAAGGTAGTGGCATATGACAAAGATGGCAACATAGCCGCCGAAAAGTCAATACACACTGCCGGACAAGCTGATCATCTTGTGCTTACACCTAACCGCAATGAACTCCCGGCCAATGGCGATGACCTGCTGTATATCACAGTTCAAGTAGCAGACAAAGACGGAAACATTGTACCCACCGCCGCTGATTTGGTGGAATTTAAGGTAGAAGGAGCCGGCACATTCGAGGCCACTGCCAATGGCGACCCCACTTGCCTTCTTCCTTTCCAAAACCCGGAGATGAAACTATTTAGCGGAGCCGCCACAGCAATAGTAAGGAGTGCCCGCAAGCCCGGCACTATGCGCTTCACAGCAACAGCCCCGGGCCTTAAACCCGCAACACTCTCCCTCCCCGTTCAATAAAATTCACATCACGCTGTAACGTCAGTCCAATTTCGGTAC
This sequence comes from Prevotella sp., assembly GCA_023662865.1. Taxonomy (GTDB): domain Bacteria; phylum Bacteroidota; class Bacteroidia; order Bacteroidales; family Muribaculaceae; genus Lepagella. The sequence continues at coordinate 17,303 of JAMPIK010000025.1, read as the reverse complement.
ATGAAATACAAAATAATTTCATGTGCCGAAATTGGACTTTTATTTGAAAAAATTTCTTAAATTTGCAGCATTATTTTTACAAAGTATCGATTATTGAATCTGTCGGCTAATATAATTTGTAAAACCATAACTGATTAACTGATTTATTTCAAGCGAATTAACCTGAATTTTGAACAAGCATCAAGTATTAAAACTTTTATAGAATGAAACGATTTTATTTCGCGGCAGTGCCGCTCAGTGCTCTTGCACTGTGTTCACTTCCGAGTTGTATGGACGACAAATACGACCTCTCTGATGTCGATACAACTGTGGAAGTAAAAGTGACGGATTTGACCGTGCCGGTCAATATTGACCCCATTAAGCTCGAAAGCATTTTCGACATCAAAGAGGGAGACCGCATCAAGGTAGTCGATGGTTATTACGCCGTAGTGGAAGACGGCGAATTCAACACCGACGACATTACAATCTCAAGAATTGAGCTTGCCGCTCCGTATATTGAGTCCCAAACAAAGGTAATCACCGGCATAGCAAACGCTGCAAAACGTGCTGCCGCTCAAGATTTGTCTTTTCCGTTGAGCACTCCCGAAGCTTCGTTCGAATACCACACCTCTGATGTGAGCGACTTCATCGTCTCTATTGAAAGTGCCGGTACTCAGTTCACTTTCGACATCAATATGTCTTTCAGCGAGCTAAACAACATAGTCTCCGGCGGTACCATCTCCGACCTCAAGCTGCAAATTCCGGCCGGCCTCACTCTCGTAAACCCCGAAGGCAGCTACGATGCAAACACCGGTGTGTACGCTCTCTCTTCCGTGTCCATGACCGGCAACAAGATAAACTTGCGCATAAATGCCAACAACCTCAATGCCAAACAAGCCGGTATAAATTACAACCACGCCACACACACTTTGGATTTTGACGGCCATGTGAGCATTCTCGATGGTACACTGCACATCAAAGCTGCCGACATAAAGGGCAATGCTACAATGCCCTCTACCATCACATTGCGCTCTGACTATGCCATGTCCGACATTAAGGTCACCTCTTTCACCGGTTCTTTGGATTACAAAATTGACAACAGCTCATTCTCTGACATCGACCTCTCGGAGCTGCCCGACTTCCTCTCACAGCCCGGCACCGACATCAAAATCTCAAATCCGCAGATATATCTCGACATCAACAATCCGCTGTACATGTACTCGCTTTATGCAGAGACAGATATGCGCATCTCCTCTACCGGTCAAGACGGCACCGTACGCAACTATCAGATGGACAAGCCGTTCCGTGTAAACGGTATTCCTACCCAACCGGACCTCTCTTACTGCCTTTCCCCCTCTAAACCCGCCAAGTGGTACCCGGGCTACACCAACCCCACTCACGAGACTTTCACTTCACTCTCTGACATACTCAGCGGCAACGGTATTCCCAAAAAGCTCTCTGTCGAGCTCGTGAATCCGACTATACCCGTACAGCACGTCAAAGACCTGAAACTCGGTGAAAATTTGGGCAAGATACACGGCCATTACACCTTCTTCGCACCACTCAGCCTCAAGGCCGGCTCATCTGTTGTCTACTCCGACCGCGAAGACGGTTGGAGCAGTGAAGACCTTGACGCCGTAACCATCAAGGCTCTTGAAGTGAATGTCAATGTCACCACCAATATTCCTCTGAAAGTTAATCTCACCGGCTATCCCATCAACAAGGAAGGCAACCGCATAAACAATGTAGACATTCTCGGCGGCGAAGTAAATGCAAATGCCGACAACCAAGCTGTAAGGCTCTACATTACCGGAGAGATTAAGGACCTCGACGGTATCGAGTTCGTGGCTACGGCAATCTCCACAGACCCCAATGTGATTCTCAACCCTGACATGACCATAACCTTGACCAATCTGAAAGCAAAAGTAAGCGGTGTCTACAACAAAGAATTATAAGCCATGAAAAAAATAATCAAGACCATCATATTAGCCGCTGCATGTATTCCCGTGTCAGCATTGGCCCAAAATCTCGAGTCCGGCTACTTTACCGACGGTTACTTGTACCGTTACCAAATGAATCCCGCTTTCGGCAACGAACACAACTTCGTTTCCATGCCGGCATTGGGTAACATCGACCTCACTTTGGGAGGTAACCTCAACCTCACCGATGTGCTTTACAACGTTAATGGCCGAACCACTACCTTCATGAACCCGAATATAAGTGCCGCCGAAGTGCTTGGCAATCTATCGGACCACAACAAGCTCGGCGTGAACCTCCGCCTCAACGTGCTTTCCGGCGGTTTCAAGGCATGGGGCGGATATAACACAATCAGCATCTCCGCTCGCGCCGATGTAAATGCCTCAATTCCCAAAAGCACTTTCTCGCTGCTCAAAGAGGGGATTGAAAACAAGACATACGACATATCCGACCTGCAAGCTCGCGCGCAAGCATATGCCGAAATCGCATTGGGACACTCTCGCCAAATTACGGACAAACTCCGTGTGGGTGCCAACCTCAAATTCCTCGTGGGCGGAGGTAGTGCAAATGCTCACCTGAAAGATGCTCACCTCACTTTGGGCGAAGACGCATGGACTATCACAACAGATGCACAAATGGAGGCCAACCTCAAGGGGTATCATTACAAAACCAAGATTAATGAAAAAACCGGCAAACCGTATGTGAACGGTCTTGAAGGCTCTTTCGACGGTCTGAACGGTTTCGGTCTCGGCCTTGACCTCGGTGCCGTGTATAAGCTTAACGATGACTGGACTTTTTCAGCCGCCTTGCTCGACCTCGGCTTCATCTCTTGGAGCGACACTCAGCTTGCAACCACCAACGGACCGAAGACCTTTAACTCCGACCTTTACACTTTCAGTGCCGATGACAATGCCCCAAACAGTTTTGACAGTGAGTGGGACCGCATGAAAGACGGCCTCGAAACCCTTTACCAACTTGACGATATGGGTTCGGCCGGCGGTCGTACCACCTCGCTCTACACTACCATCAATCTGGGTGCCGAGTACACTTTCCCCCTTTACCGCAACCTTACTTTCGGACTCATGAACTCCACCCGTATCGCCGGCAAATGGACTACCACCGACTTCCGATTGAGCGCAAATGTAGCTCCGTGCAAAATATTCAGCGCGGGTATCAACATGGCAGCCGGCACCAACGGTGTAGCTTTCGGTTGGATTGCCAACCTGCACCCGAAAGGTTTCAACCTCTTCTTGGGTATGGACCGCACCCTTGGCCGTCTGGCAAAGCAGGGAGTGCCTTTGACCTCCAACGCCTCAGTGGCTTTCGGTATCAACTTCCCCTTCTGATCACACTGACAGAGCAATAAATTCTGCCGGGCGGTGCGCTTTGTGCATCGCCCGGTTTTTTTTAATGCCTGACGCACGCACCGGTCGATTTGCTCACTCGGCGGATTTTTTGTAATTTTGCACCTATGAAGAATATCCGAAATTTCTGTATTATAGCTCATATTGACCACGGCAAGTCAACCCTTGCCGACCGTTTGCTTGAATATACCGACACCGTTGCAGCCAAGGACATGGAGGCGCAGGTACTCGATGACATGGATTTGGAACGCGAACGCGGCATCACAATAAAGAGCCACGCAATACAAATGGACTATGAGCTTGACTCTCAGAAGTATGTGCTTAACCTTATTGACACTCCGGGACACGTTGACTTCTCCTACGAGGTGTCTCGCTCCATTGCGGCATGTGAGGGCGCGCTGCTAATTGTCGATGCCTCGCAGGGTATTCAGGCTCAGACCATCTCAAATCTATACATGGCTATCGACAATGATTTGGAAATCATACCGGTACTCAACAAGTGCGACCTTGACAGTGCAAACCCCGATGAGGTTGAGGACCAAATTATTGACCTGCTCGGCTGCGACCGTTCGGAAATAATCAGAGCAAGCGGCAAAACGGGAATGGGTGTACCGGAAATTCTCAAAGCCATCATAGAGCGCATCCCGGCTCCCGAAGGAGACCCGCAAGCACCGTTGCAGGCTCTGATTTTCGACTCGGTGTTTAACCCGTTCAGAGGGATAATAGCTTACTTTAAAATTGTAAACGGCACTATCCGCAAAGACGACTTCGTGAAATTTGTTGCCACCGGCAAGGAATACCATGCCGATGAGATTGGCGTGCTGAAGTTGCAGATGTCGCCGCGCAAAGAGCTCTCGGCCGGAAATGTCGGGTATATAATTTCGGGTATCAAGACAAGCCGTGAGGTGAAAGTGGGCGATACAATCACCCACGTGAATCGCCCGTGCGACAAAGCAATATCCGGATTTGAAGAGGTGAAACCCATGGTATTCGCCGGTGTGTACCCTATCGAGACGGAAGATTTCGAGGACCTGCGCACCTCGCTTGAAAAGCTCCAGCTCAATGATGCCTCGCTCACATTTCAGCCCGAGTCATCGGCTGCCCTCGGTTTCGGCTTCCGCTGCGGTTTTCTCGGACTTCTGCACATGGAAATCATTCAGGAACGCCTCGGCCGCGAATTTGACATGGACGTCATCACTACCGTGCCAAACGTTTCATACCGTGTGTACGACAAGAAAGGGAACATGACCGAAGTGCACAACCCCTCAGGTCTGCCCGAGCCCACTCTTATTGACCATATTGAAGAGCCGTACATACGCGCCTCCGTAATCACCGCCGCCGAATTTATCGGCCCGATTATGACGCTCTGCCTCGGCAAGCGCGGCGAGCTGGTTAAGCAAGAATACATCTCCGGCAATCGCATGGAAATCATCTTTGATATGCCGCTCGGTGAGATTGTGATTGACTTCTACGACAAGCTGAAAAGCATCTCAAAAGGGTATGCCTCTTTTGACTACCACCTGCACGACTTCCGCGAAAGCAAACTCGTAAAACTTGATATTCTTCTCAACGGTGAAAGCGTAGATGCCCTATCCACCCTCACCCACGCTGACAATGCCGTGAAGTTCGGACGCCGTATGTGCGAGAAGCTAAAAGAACTGATACCCAGACAGCAGTTTGACATTGCCATACAGGCCGCCATAGGCGCCAAGATTATAGCCAGAGAGACAATCAAAGCAGTGCGCAAAGACGTGACTGCCAAATGCTACGGCGGCGACATCACCCGCAAGCGCAAGCTCCTTGAAAAGCAAAAAGCCGGCAAAAAGCGCATGAAGCAAATAGGCAGCGTTGAAGTGCCGCAAAAAGCCTTCCTCGCCGTCCTCAAGCTTGACTGACAGTCGTCCCGGGTTTTCGGTTAGAGGGCGATGCGGCCGGATTTGGCTTGGTCGCGCATCAGGGTGCCGGGTATGAGGTAGATTTCAAGGCGACGGTTGCCGGCGCGACCTTCTACCGAGTTGTTGTCGTAAATGGGGTCGGTAGCACCGGCGGCTGTCGGGAAGAGGTATCGGATGTCTACTCCGGCATTGTCAAGGTATTCGTATACGCTCTCTACCCTTTCGAGCGACAGATTGTCGGTGTAGGATGTGGAGCCGGTGTTGTCGGTGTGCATCACCAACAGAACGCGGTACATATCAGCTTTCTGCGGGCTGAGGTATCGTTTAATCGGGTCAAGGTAAGTTGACGCGCTTTCCAAAAGTTCGGTGTCGTTCGGCGTGAAAAGGTTTGTTGCCGGAATTGTGATGATAATCACCTCCTTGTCGCGATACATTTCTACGTTGCAGCCGGTTTTCTTCGGATTGTAGACTGAACTTTTGAGTAGGCGTACTGCTTCTTTTTCCTGAAATTTACTTACCAACTCGGCTTGTTTTCCCAACGGCACAGACATAATCAACTCCTCGTTCGAGAGGTTGTCAAGGGCTGCGATGCGAGAGCCTTCTTCGGGTTTGGCTGCATAGGCGCTCAGAAGGCCGACAGCACTAATCGCCAAAGATATCCAAAGTCTCCTCATATGCCAATTCTCCTTGTATTATCAGTTTAATGTCGGCGGTGTCCATAATCAGTTTGCCGTCTTTTTTTATTTCTTTTGCAACGTATTTTGTAATGTCGTCAATATCCACTTCCTCTTCGTTTTCTTCTTCGGCACCGGGGAGGGTGGTGAGTCCTTTGGACTCGTAATAGTCCCAAATGGTGTCGATGATGAACAGAATTTCATCATCTGTATATTTGTCTTTTATCTCTTCGGGTATGAATGAGCGGATAAATTTCACAGCCTCATCTTCATCGTATGCTTTGATTTCGTCTGCCATTGTAGTTAAGCGTTTAGGTTCACCAAACCTTCGGGGAGTGTCGTCTCAACGGTTTTGGTGTCGGGGTTAATACTGTTTATAAAGGGCTCGGCTATGGGGATATACAGAGTCTTGTCTTGCGGAGTGCGCACTATGAAGAGCAGATTTGCGGTAGAGTCTTCAATGTCGGTGATAACACCCAACTCCCCGGAATGCTCATCTGTCACGGTGTATCCGATAAGGTCATCAGCATAAGCACCGTTGGCGTCTTCACTGTCAAGGCTGCCGTCACGAGCCATATAAGTCTCCTTTATTATATAGATGTCTTTGCCGACAAAAAGTTTAGCCTTTTCATCATTATTAACATCTTCCGGCTTGAAGAGAGCCGAGCGAGCGCCTTTGGGGCGAATACTTTCAATAAAGAATGGCACGAGAATACCGTCAATGTCGCAAATAAACATCGGGTGCTCTTCAAAGTATTCGACCGGCACGGAGAGCAGAGCCGAGAGTTCTCCTTTTATGCCGTGAGTTTTGGTAAACTCCCCGGCTATTGTTACTTGCTCGCGAGTAATCATGTTAAGATCGTGAGATTACAGCACCGAGGGCATTGAGTCGCTCATCTATGCGTTCGTAGCCACGGTCTATCTGGTCAACATTTTGAATGCGGCTCACTCCTTTTGCACCGAGGGCGGCAATAAGCATGGCCACACCGGCGCGTATGTCCGGGCTAACCATGTTTGTGGCGTAAAGCGAGCCGAGTTTGCCGGAACCAATCACAGCGGCGCGGTGCGGGTCGCACAGTATGATACGCGCACCCATATCAATGAGTTTGTCTACAAAGAAGAGGCGCGACTCAAACATCTTTTGGTGTATCAGCACACTGCCGTTGGCCTGAGTGGCAACCACAAGGAAAATACTCAGCAAGTCCGGGCTAAGTCCGGGCCATGGGGCATCGGCAAAGGTCATGATTGAGCCGTCGATAAACGTTTCAATCTGATATGAATCTCTTTCCGGGATGTAAATATCCGAGCCTCGTTGCTCCATTGATATGCCGAGTCTCTCGAAAGCGTTTGGCATAATGCCGAGCTCGCTCATATCCACATTCTCCAGAGTGAGAGCCGAGCCGGTCATCGCGGCAATACCCACAAAAGAGCCTGCCTCAATCATGTCCGGCTGCATACGATGAGTGGTACCGCGCAGGCTTTCCACACCCTCAATGCGCAATAAGTTGGAGGCAACACCTTCAATCTTGGCACCCATTGCAATGAGCATACGGCAAAGCTGCTGAATGTACGGCTCACAGGCGGCGTTGTAAATAGTGGTTGTACCCTCGGCCAACACAGCCGCGAGAATTATATTGGCAGTGCCGGTGACGGACGCTTCATCGAGAAGCATATAAGTGCCTTTGAGTCCGGCGGGTGCGGAGATTTCGTAGCTGCGTTTATCAAAAATGTATCGAAATTCGGCGCCGAGCTTTTGCATACCGAGGAAGTGGGTATCCAGACGTCGACGGCCTATCTTGTCACCTCCGGGTTTTGGGAGGATGGCCCGGCCATAACGCGCCACAAGGGGGCCTATAATCATCACCGAGCCGCGCAGACTCTGCGCTTTTGAGGCAAACTCCGCAGTGGTGATATAGTCAATGTTGATATCATCGGCTTGAAACGTATATGTGTGATTATCAATACGCTGCACCTTTACACCCATCTCTTCAAGCAAGCGGATAAGGTTTCGCACATCAAGAATGTCGGGGACATTCTCCAAAGTCACCTTTTCATAAGTGAGCAGAGAGGCGCATATCACCTCGAGCGCCTCATTCTTGGCGCCTTGCGGTGTGACCTTTCCGCTAAGGCGGTGACCGCCTTCTACAATGAATGTACTCATGGCTTATCGGCGTTTGCGGTTTTGCTGTTTGCGTTTGTTATTGCTGTTGCCGACGGGCACTTTTACCTCTTTAAACTCATGGAGCGGGTATGTTTCCGGGTCAAGGTCAATCTTGCCGTCGGAGTAAATAGCGAGGTCGCGCAAGATTTTGGCATCGTCCACACCCTCCTTGTTATGCACAAACTGGAGCTTCTTCATTTGGTGGGCAATCAGCGAGATAAGCATATCTTTGTCTTCACCGTCTTCAAGATTAGCCACTACTTGAATCATGCCCTCGATATTCTTGCCGTAATGGCGCCAACGTATGCGGTTGGTGCTGTACGGAATCGGTTTGGGTGCGGGGTTAAGTTCCTCTTTACCAAGTACCTCCACCGGGAAGTCAATATCCAGGGCGAAGTTGGCCATCATGTTAAGGTGATCCCAGAGTTTCTGCTCTTTCTCGGGGGTATTTGCTTGTTGGGGAGTAAGTTTGCGCATCACACCTACGATGGCTTTTGCGCAAAGAGTGCGTTCCTCGCGGTCGGGGATAGTGAGGCAATAATCCACCATATTTTGCACATTGCGCCCGTATTCCGGGAGCACAAGCTTTTCTCTGTCTGTATTATAGTCCATTCGGTATATTTCGGGTTATCAGTGTGCGAACATAACTCGCACACTGCAAAGATATAAAAAAAGTGTGAGAGAGCCAAACAGCAGTTCAACAACAGTTCAAAATGCAAGCAGATCGGCTTCCAAGGCAAGGGGGATTTGGGGATTTATTTTGGTTTGCGAATTGTGAATTGGCCGGGTTTTATTTCGTCTATGTGCTTGGCGTGAGCATTCAGTTCCATTGCTGCGGAGCGGGACAGGCGGGATTTTGATCGGACTGAACATTCGCTTTTAAACCATCTCACAATTTCGCTTAGATGAGTGGACGATGATTGATTAATGCTCACAAGCAGATGCACATGGTCAGGCATAATGACGTATTGCATCAGATGAAGGAAGGGGAATTGTTCGCAAATACTCTTTAAGACACGGCCTATATGATAACCTAACCTTTCGGGTTGAGCCTTGACATTCACATTTCTTTAATATTCATAATTATTATTTATTTAAAAGAGCTATGTCAATTTAGAATATTCTGAGATTGTCTCGCAGCTGCACCTCATCTTTGAGCCTTTGGTTCAGTCACATAGCCCGCTATGCTTCCTCACCTGCAGCCTCAAACCTGAGGTGCAGCTGCGACCCTGACGTTCACATTTTTTTATTAAACAAGCTCTAAATATCGCTCTGCCGGGCAAAGGCTTGCAGGCGTTATATTTGTCAAGGTCGGGAATCAATTGCGGGGAGGGTTATGCTTGCGCCTTGCGCTGTTGGTCAAGGACTTTGTTTTTGGGGATTGTGGCTTGGAATTCTTTCAGATATTCGGGGATGCTGTAGGCGGTGTCGAGGAAGCGGTCTTCGCGGAAGTATTTGTCGCTCAGGGCCATCATGCCTCGTGCATCGGGCACTGTTTTTGTGCGAAATTCCACTCCGGGCAGTTCTTTATACAGAGGTTCGGCTTTCTCTGCGCCGGGGCCGATAAAGACTAATTTGCGCCCCTCGGCGAAGAGGGTGTTGAAGGAGTCGGGCTCAAGAATCAGCGGCCTTACCGGCTGCACGGTGTTCAGCGCAAAGTCGTAGGTGGCAGTGTAGACTTCCATTCGGCGAGCGTCAAGCATGGGGACGAGCAACTCGTTGCCCTGCCAGTCAAATGAGGCAAACATGGCTTGCACGGCCATAATCTCCAGTGTCGGCACGCCGATTAGGGGAATGTCTTTGCCGAAGCAAAGCCCTTTGGCCATGCTCAAACCTATACGCAATCCGGTATAAGAGCCGGGGCCGATACTCACTCCCACGGCATCAAGTTTCAGTTCGCGTCTTGCAATGAAATCCATACATTCCTGCACGAAAGGGGCGAGCAGGCGAGCATGGTTCATACCTTCCGGTTCGCGTTTTTCAAACATTACCTCTCCCTCGCAACACACGGCTGCCGAGCAGCATTTGTCGGAGGTTTCAATATTCAATATTGTTGTCATTCTTCTTTGTTTTTCAGGTTGTTACAAGCGGCTTGTGCGGCACGTATGCCGTCGATTGCCGCACTTACAATTCCACCGGCGTAACCGGCACCTTCGCCGGCGGGATACAGTCCCGGCACACTTTCGTGAGCGAGTGTCTCGGCATTGCGCGGTATGCGCACCGGCGAGGAGGTACGGCTTTCAAGCCCGACAAGGACAGCCTCGTTGGTCAGGAAGCCGCGGCTTTTTCGGCCGAATTTCTTGAAGCCGTCCATGAGTCTTTCGGCGATGAAAGCCGGCAAGAGAGTGTGCAGTGGCAGACTGATGAGGCCGGGTAAGTATGAGGAGGGGGGCAGGGTGGCTGATATACGTTTGCGGCAAAAATCGTCCATGCGTTGAGCCGGGGCTTTGAGCGAATTTCCGGAAGCCATGAAGAAGATGTGCTCCAAGTCTTCTTGCAGAGCCATCATTTCCAGCGCCCCCCGGTCTGAATAACCCGGAATATCGCCCGGGTGCACTTCCACCACAATGCCGGAATTGGCCCATCGGGAGGAGCGCGAGGAAGCAGACATACCGTTGACGACGAGCTGACCGGGAGCCGTGGCCGCCGGAACAATTACACCGCCCGGACACATACAAAAGCTGTAGACGCCGCGCCCGGCAGATTGCTCGACAAATGAGTATTCAGCCGCCGGAAGCCACTCGCCGCGTCCTTGAGTGTTGTGGTATTGTATTCGGTCAATCAGCTTTTGAGGGTGTTCAAGTCGCACACCGATTGCCAGACCCTTGGCTTGCAACGGTATGCCGGAAGTGTGGAGCATACTGTATGTGTCGCGAGCGGAATGGCCGGTGGCAAGGATTACCGAGCCATGGAAGACAGAGCCGTCCGCGCACTGCACACCGCGTACTTCACCGTCTGTAATCAGCAAGTCTTTAACCCGCTTATGGAAAAGGACTTTGCCTCCATGCTCAATTATTGTGTTGCGCATTGCTTTGATTACTCCGGGCAGTTTGTCGGATCCGATATGAGGATGTGCATCTACAAGGATGTCGGAGTTTGCTCCATGGTTCACAAAAGTAGACAGCACTTTTTCAATCGGCCCCCGCTTCTTGCTCCTTGTGTAAAGTTTGCCGTCGGAATAAGCCCCGGCACCACCTTCGCCGAAACTGTAATTGGTGTCGGGGTCAACGATGCCGTTGCGAGAAATGGCCGACAATATGGCGCGGCGTTCGTCTACATCGGCTCCGCGTTCCAGAACAATAGGGCGTACGCCTTGCTCCAAAGCGGTAAGGGCTGCAAACAACCCCGCGGGGCCGGCTCCCACAATGATGACAGAAGGGCTTTGCTCAGAGAGTAGGGGATAGGTAGGGGCGGCCGGACAAGGGTTGGGGACTGATTTGTCGCTGCCGGAGGCGAGCCTCACCCGGAGATTTACCATAACGTTGCGTTGACGCGCATCGATTGAGCGGCGAATAATGCGAATGTCGTGCAGCTCGGAAGGCTTGATGGAGGAGACGCGCAGACACTCGCGGCGCAAAAGCTCCGGAGTGGCGGCTGTCTGTGGTGAGGTTCTTATATCAATATCTTGAATCATAACAATGTATAAATATTTCCACCCGGTCCGGCGGATTGTACCAATACATCTCCCTGTTCGGCCATGAAGTCAAGGAACTCCATTGCCTTGGGAGCGTCAGAGAGAAAGATACGGTCTATCTCTACGGTTGAGACTCCACGGTCAGAGCTATCGAGCAGGGCAAGCAGTCGCGATTGGATTGAATCGGAAGATTTGGGACGAGCCGCTTTGCCGGAGGTTCTGCAATTGTCGCAGGTGCCGCAGTCGGTTGCATCTTTTTCGCCAAAGTATTCGAGAATTTTGCGTGCGCGGCATTTGCCGTCATCGCAGGCAAAGTCCAATACAGACTGCACACGATGCAACATAGTGGCGCGGCGCTCTTCGTAAACGCTTACCGGGATTTTTACATATTCAGGCTCTTCGCGCGAGGTGGGCAGGTATATCAGGGGTGTGGCCGAGCGAGGCACATATTGTATCAAGCCTTTGCGGCGCAGACGTATGAGAGTTTCATAAACCTGCTCCTGAGAGAGAGTAGTAAGTTCCGCCACTTTTCTTTCGGAGAAATATACATAGTCTGCAAAGATACCGGGGCAGAGTCTGAGCAGAGCGCGGAGTACATTGTTGGCATTAACATCACGTTCGGAGATGTCGTAAAGTTCTTCTCTCGTCACGATAATCTGTACCCTTGAGCCGGCATCGCGTTCCTCAATATATGTCATATATCCGGCAGCACCCAATAGAGAAAGCGAGGTCTCCACTTGTGCGCGTTGCATTCTGAATGTGCGGCAAAATTTCTCAATGTCGAAAGCAAAAATGCGGTCGTATCCCTCTTCGAGCGCGATATTCAGGAAGTTGCAGACTCTCTCATATACAAGACGAATCGTCTTGCGGTCGGGGAAAGCGGCTGTGAGGCGGCGCTTCATGCGCGAGGCGGACTCGGAGTCGGTCAGCAATACGGCGTAGCTTTGCTTGCCATCGCGCCCGGCGCGTCCGGCTTCTTGGTAATATTCTTCAAGGGAGGGGGGCAGGTCGTAATGGATTACGGTGCGCACATCGGGCTTGTCGATACCCATGCCGAAAGCGTTTGTGGCCACCATTACGCGAGTTTCCCCTGTTTTCCAAGATGCAATTCGCTCCTCTTTGAGCTCATATTCCAATCCGGCGTGGAAGGCTTGTGCTGCAATACCGTATTGTTGCAGCTCGGCGGCAATCTCGCCGGTGAGGCGGCGGCTTCTCACATACACAATGGAGGTGCCCGGCACGCGCCGAAGAATGTGGGCTATGTGGTCAATGCGGTTTACGTCTTGCCTCACCACATAGCTTATATTCGGGCGAGAAAAGGAGGTGCTGAAAGTTCGGTGTCCGGAGCGAAAGCCTAGCAGCCGGCGTATGTCATCGGCCACATGAGGGGTGGCGGAGGCAGTCAGTGCCAGAAAGGGCACGTCCGGATTTACTACCTTGCGCAGGGCGGCAATACCTAAATAGGCCGGGCGAAAGTCGTAGCCCCATTGCGAGATGCAATGAGCCTCATCTATAACTACATGCGATACTTTGTGCAAAGTGCGTATCTCGTCCATAAACCGAGATGAGAGCAATCTCTCCGGAGCAACATACAGGAATTTACATTTGTCGGCGACAAGAGCTTGCCAAACCTGTGTGACTTGCGAACGCGTCATGCCGGAGTGCAGAAATGCGGCGCGGATGCGGTGTTTTTTCAGGTTGTCCACCTGGTCTTTCATCAAGGCAATGAGGGGAGTAATCACCAAAGTGACACCTTCGCGGGCAAGACTCGGCACTTGAAATGTGATTGATTTGCCGGCACCGGTAGGGAGCAGCCCCAAAGTGTCGTGTCCGGCGAGTACAGATTCGATGATTTCTCGCTGCATGGGGCGGAAAGAGTCATATCCCCAATGCTTTTTCAGTATTTCAACTAATGCGTCCGGCATCACTTGGAGGGGCGCATATCGCGTATCATCAATTGTATTTTATCGCCGCGAGAGGGGTGTTTGCTTTCCTCAAGAGTATAAACAATGTCAATCGGTTTGTGGGCATGGATATGCTCGAAATAGGGAGCCATGTTGAAAGCAATGGCATTCATCACACGGCTTGTGGAATTATCTTCCAATTCAAGCTTTATATGCTCCATATTTCTGCCGACGAGCTTGGAGGTGCCGAAGTCGAATACGTTTCGGGTGATGAACACCGGCTTCTGATTGCCCGGGCCGAAGGGGTTGAACTTGCGCAGATAGGCCATTAGCTCGGAGTTAATCTGCGAGAAATTGATTTCCGCATCAATATTGAGCTGGGGTTCAAGCTGACTGGGCAGGATATGGTCGCTTACATATTGCTCGAACAGTTTGGAAAACTCCTCGACATTCTCCTCTTTGAGGGTAAGACCTACGGCGTAAGTATGGCCGCCGAAGTTTTCAAGCAAATGGCGGGCCGAGCCTACTGCGGAATATATGTCGAAGCCCTGCACGGAGCGTGCCGAGCCGGTAGCCATGCCATCGTTGAGAGTAAGCACGACGGCCGGCTTGTAATAAAGCTCTGTGAGACGGGAGGCTACAATGCCTATAATGCCTTTGTGCCAGTCTTTATTGCATATCACAATCGACCGTCGGTCGGGTTGCATATCTATCTTTCTGCCTATCAGTTCGTTTGCTTCATCGGTAATTCGTTTGTCAAGCTCCTTGCGGTCTTTGTTGTATTGGTCAATGGCCGCACCCTTTTCGTAGGCATCGTGCAGGTCGCGGCTCACCAGCAAGTCCACAGCCTCAATGCCGCTCTGCATACGCCCGGAGGCGTTGATGCGCGGGCCGATTTTGAAGATTACGTCTGATATGGTGATGTCTTTATTGGTAAGTTTGCATATACGGATTATGCTTCTGAGGCCGAGGTTGGGATTGGAGTTGAGGCGGCGCAATCCGTGAAAGGCCATGACGCGGTTCTCGTCTACGATAGGCACAAGGTCGGCGGCAATGCTCACAGCTACCAAGTCCAACAGACTGTCAAGTTCATTGTGATTGCTCAGCCCGTTGCTCATGGCAAACCCTTGCATGAATTTGAAGCCCACACCGCAGCCGCTCAGGTGCTTGCACGGGTAGGTGGAGTCGGGGAGTTTGGGGTTAAGAATGGCAACGGCTTCGGGCAGCTCTTCGTCCGGCATATGGTGATCGCATATTATGAAATCGATACCTTTGCTCTTGGCGTAAGCAATCTCCTCAATCGCTTTTATGCCGCAATCAAGCACTATCACCAACTTTACATCAGACTCCGCCGCATAGTCAATACTCTTGCGAGAAATGCCGTACCCCTCTTCATAGCGTGTGGGGATATAATACTCGATGTTGGAATAATAATTTTGCAAATACTTGTAGACTAATGCTACCGCCGTAGTGCCGTCTACATCGTAATCGCCGTAGACCAAGATACGCTCCTTTGCACCCATGGCTTTGTTCAGACGCGTTACGGCCTTGTCCATGTCCGGCATGAGGAAAGGGTCGTGCAGGTCTGAGATGGAGGGGGAGAAGAAGCGGTCGGCAGCCTGCGGTGTGTCTACGCCGCGGCGCAAGAGCAATTCCGCCACCGCCTCATTGCCGCCGAGGTGGTCGCGGAGACTCTCAACTTCTTTCTGTTGTTGGAGGGTGAGAGGCAGATAGTTCCATTTCTTTATCATCGAGTATTGAATATGCGAAAGCCGCGTTCAATTTAGAGTACTTGAATTACAGGTAATATATGGCAAAATTAACAAAAATATTCGACATATCAAAAAAACGTGCCTTATTATTAATGCGTATTCTGCGGCGTTAAGTCTAAGTGTTTGGAAATCAGTGTTAGTGAGGAGAGTTGAGCTGCGTTATGATTTATATATTTGCAAGGCTATGCTCAATAAGAGCTTGCGGGATTAGATAAAATTGAGTAATTTTGTGGTTGACATACAAGATTATTGATTTTTTTCTTAAAAAGCAATTGAAAATACTGTTATGCAAGATTCTGAAACCAATGTAAAAAAGAAACGCGGCTTCAAGCCGGGATTATTGTTCTATATCATAATAGCTATTGCTGCCGGTATCGGTGCCGGATATATTTTTCCGGAGTGGTGTGCTCGCATATTTGCGACGTTCAACGCTATCTTCAGCCAATTTTTAGGGTTTTGTATCCCTCTTATCATACTTGGCTTTGTAGCCCCGGCAATTGCCGAAATAGGGCGCACTGCCGGGAAAATGTTGGTGGTTACGGCTCTCTTGGCATATGCCTTTACGCTGCTCGCCGGGTTGACTTCTTATTTTGTGAGCGACTCGCTGTTCCCCTCTATGGTGAGTGCTGATGCGTATATCAGTGCCGGCGGAGGACAGACTACCGGGTGTGAACCGTACTTTAATATTGAGATGCCTCCCCTCATGACAGTGATGACAGCCTTGGTATTGGCTTTTATACTCGGATTGGGGACAGCCATGCTTCCCATAGGAGCAATGCGTCACGGCCTGGAGCAATTCAGAGATATCATATCTATGGTGATACGCAATGTCATCGTGCCTTTGCTGCCATTCTATATCTTTGGTATTTTCCTGAATATGACTGTGGTAGGGCAGGTCGGGCTTGTGCTCGGCACCTTTGCAAAGATTATAGTCGTAATCTTCTGTATTCATGTGTTCTATCTAATATTCCAATATTGCGTGGCGGCAATGGTGAGTCGCAGCAAAGGACAACGCAATCCGTTTAAAATGCTTTGGACAATGATGCCGGCCTATTTCACGGCTTTGGGTACACAGTCAAGTGCCGCCACAATCCCGGTCACTCTGCGTCAGAGTATAAAGATGGGCGTAAACAAGGGGGTTGCCGGGTTTGTAATACCTTTGTGTGCCACAATCCATATGTCGGGCAGCACTCTTAAAATTGTAGCTTGCGCTTTGGCTCTCATGCTTCTGCATCATATGCCTTACGACTTCTCGATGTTTATGGGCTTTATAGCCATGCTGGGCATTACCATAATAGCCGCACCGGGAGTTCCGGGCGGGTCAATCATGGCTTCATTGGGATTGTTGAGCTCGATGCTCGGTTTCAGCGAGGCCGACAACGCATTGATGATAGCCCTTTATATTGCAATGGACAGCTTCGGAACTGCTTGCAATGTAACCGGCGACGGTGCAATTGCAGTGATTGTAAACAGAATATTCAGAAAACAGACAGCCGTTAATGCCGACGATACCGATGGGACAGAACAATCCTGAATTCGAGCTTGCGCGCTGAATAATTGAAAATACCGATACAAGTCTGTTTCTGACCGGAAAAGCCGGCACCGGAAAGACTACCTTTTTGAAGTCTTTGCGGGACACATACAAATCCCTGTGTTTTGAGGGGTGACTAATAAAAGCATTTAAGCTGAGATAGCGAAGCCATTGTCAATGCACATTAGCCGCCACTCTTTTGCCCACATTGCGCAAGAGTCGGGAGCGGAATCCTCGGCCATCAAAAACATCCTCGGCCACAGCAATCTTGCAACCACCGAAAGATACATGGGTAGTTTTGATACTTCCAAGACGGATGAGACTCTCCGCAATGTTTTTGCGAAGAAGAAAACACCTGTTACTTCAGATGATTCGGGGAAATCTAAAGAAGAACAGGCAATCGAACTGCTGA
>JAMPIK010000024.1 GCA_023662865.1 Prevotella sp. | reverse complement strand
ACCAACGACCCCCTGATTAACAGTCAGGTGCTCTAACCAACTGAGCTATTGAAGCATTTTTTTGGCAATAACCTCTATCGGTGCGTTTGCTGGTGCAAAATTACAGCTTTTAGACGAACCAAACAAATTTTTTTCGCAAAAAAAATAATAAAAAATTACAAATACTTAAAAATCAATGTATTTAACGAATGAAAAAATAGAATACGCTATTGCTCAAAACGTAAAGTACTTCTATTTCGTTAGTGGTAGACAGATGTTATATACGAGTCTTGAAGATACCTTAAACTTGGATTAAAAAATATTAAAATATGTTAAAATAATTATAAGGTTTGGTTGATTTTATAATTTTATTTAGCTACGATTAAAAAATCTGCGGCGTGTATTGTTGCACTGACTGTGATTTATACGCCCTTGGACTTCTCATAACGTAGTTAGTATGAATAATATATGGATAATAAAGGTTAAGAATGTGTCAGTGAAGAAGTATTCCAGGGCAATAATTCGGAATGTACAGCGTTATTAAATGAGAGAATGTATCTTCATTGAAGGATGCTGCGCTCATGCCGATTTGGCAAACATAGCTAATTGAATTGACATACATTTATTTAATCCGTCATTACATATATGAGGAAGTATATTTACCTGTTGCCGCTGTTGGCGTTGCTTTGCAGTTGCAAGACGCATGAAAATCTTGCTTATTTCTCGGTAAATACACCTGCCCTTGAGCAGGTTGTCGCCGACACTAACTGGCAGTTGAAAATTGTGCCGGACGATGAGTTGGCGATTACTGTCACTTCGGAAGTAGCCGAAGCTACGGCTGTATACAACCTGCCATCGGTTAACCCCAAAACCGGCAAAGCTACCGGCAGTCCGATAGAAGACCGAACCATTACCTCCGCAACGCAAATCCAAACTTATATCGTGGACAAGCAGGGCGATATAAATTTCCCAAAACTCGGAAAGATACATGTGGCCGGACTTACTACCGCGCAGCTCGCCGAGGAGCTGACACGCCGAATAGCCGTAGAGGTAGAGGCTCCGTATGTGAGAGTGGAACTCTGCAATTTCAAAGTCAATGTGTTGGGAGAGGTTACAAAACCCGGCATTGTACATATACCCTCACAACGATTTACCATCTTGGACGCATTGGCCGAAGCCGGCGACTTGTCTATTTTCGGACGCCGCGACAATGTCACTCTGGTGCGTGAAGAAAATGGTAAAATCACATATCACCGTGTTGACCTGAACGATGCGAAGCTCTTCGAGAGTCCGTATTACTATGTTCAGCAGAACGATGCAATCTATGTTGAGCCAACGGAAGCTCGCCGCGGACAGGCTGAATACAATCAAAACAATTCTTATAAAATCAGTGTGGTAAGTGCTATCGTAAGCGGCGCAAGTGTTATCGCATCGCTCATAATAGCTCTGGCTGTTAATAAGTAAATATACCCCGACACCAATGGAAAACAATAATTCACAATCCGGAGTTACCGGCAAGGGTGAGAGCCGAACGGCTGAAAAAGAAAACAAGACACCCGACACTGTTGATACCTCAAGCCGCAGTGATGTAATTGACTTTGGCGACATTCTAAAATATTATTTGCACAATTGGTGGCTGTTCGTCATTTTCCTTGCGTTGTGCATCGGTGCCGGTGTGTTTTATGTGAAAAAGAAATCGCCCGTTTATCTTGTTCAAGGCATGATTATGCTTAATCAGCAGGAGGCGGAAAGTTCCGGCCCGGTTCCAAGTATGTCGGCTCTGATCAGCTCCATGGGGTTCGGTTCAGGCGGCGGTGTCAATCCGGAAAATGAGCAATTGAAAATGCTCACAAATGTCATGATGCAAGAGATTGTCGACACTCTGCAGCTTAACACTTCTTATTGGCAGAACAACGGTTTCTTCAAGCGCCGTGTAAACTATTACAGAGATGAACCGATTACAGTCTCCGTACCCGAACAAGTACGCGACACCCTCGGAAGCACTACAATATTCACACTCTCCGGTCCTGTCAATGGCCCGTGGATGCTGAAAACAAAACAGGGGAAAGAAGATATACCCGATGTGGAGGTGACCAAGCTTCCATATGAAGCCAAGACTCCTCACGGTACATTCCTCATTGACCGCACTTGCTTCTTCCCCAAAAGCGGTGACTTGAATGTCTCTGCAATCTATATGAGCAACGTAGATGCAATAGAATGGCTCAAGGATAACATAGCCGTAAACTATGTGTCAAACAAAGCCGATGCCTTGCAAATCGACATGGGCGACCAAGTGATAGATCGCGCCAAGGACATTGTCAACACAATGATGGACATCTACAACGACAAGCGCGAGTCTGACCGCCTTGAATATAATCGCAACTTACTTGAATTTATTGACAACCGCCTGCTCACACTCATTCATGAGTTGGAAAGCTCGGAAACAAAAATCGAGAAGTACCGGAAAGAGCATAAAGTAGTGAGTGCCGATGCCGAGGCTCAATACATCTTCGCCCGCAAAGGTGCTGTGGAAGAGAGTACGGTAGCTTTGCAGGCAAACATTCAGATATTGGAAATGCTTCAGCAGATGCTCACCTCGACCGATATGCAATATTCAATGATACCTTTCTCCGGAACCGGTGTTCAAGGCATGAGCGAGGGCTATACAAAGCTGATTGACAATTACAATAATCTGGTGAGTCAGCGTATGACGCTTGCCTCCTCCGCAAAGCCCGGCAACACGGCTCTTGAAAAGCTTGATGCACAAATCAATGCTACGCGCAGCAACATACTTGCCTCCATCAGCAAGGAGCTGCAAAGTGCGCGTATCAACCTCAAAAGTATGCAGGCCGAGCAAAAGAAGAGCGACTCTCGCATGGACGAAATCCCCGGTATGGAACACGAATTGATTACTCTCTACCGAGACCGCGAAGTGCAAAACACCATTTATGCCTTCTTGCTCCAGAAACGCGAAGAAACTCAGATTGCGCTTTCCAAAGGCCAACCCGTAGGTAAAATTGTTGACCCGGCTTATTGCAACGGTCGCCCGGTAAAACCCAAACCGATGTTAATCTACATTGCTTGCATTGTGGCCGGATTGGGAATTCCGGTAGTTATCCTACAACTGCGTCGCCGCAAAAAGAAATAGTATACATCGCCGTTCGCCAATGCGTTTAGTCACAACAAAGTATCAACTCGTTTGCAACACTTTCTTCCTGTTGTTTTGGGTGTTGGGTACCTGCAATTTCATAGTCCAGGAGATTGCAGGTGCTGAGGTGCCCGCTCTCGAGCTTGCCGCACGTCTGTTGGCGCAAGGTGCTTTGATGGCTCTGGGACTTTGGACTCTTCGCTCTCGCACGGACATTTTGATACTTGCTGCATTCGTAGTTTTGTCATTATTGGGTACATTCGTATTCAATACCAATACCGTGTTTGTGTGGTTCGACGGCTTGCGGCAGTATGTGGGTTTCCTTTTCGTTCCCCCCATTATTCGCTATCTGTTGGCCGACAAACAGTTTCGCGGTTGGTTCGTGGAGCGACTTGACCGAAATCTTTATCGGTTCCTTTGGCTGCAGGTGCCGTGTATCTTAATTCAGTTTTTTCGCTATAACGACTTCGACCAGGTGGGCGGCTCACTCGGCTACAACATGAGTGGTATAATCTCTAACATGATCTACCTATTCTCTTTCTACCTGATGCTCCGCCGCTGGGACCCGGTCAAGAAATATATGCAGAACATAAAGGATAACTTCGTGCTTATATTTCTGTTGTTCCCTTCATTGCTGAATGAAACCAAGGTGTCGTTTGTGTTTGTGCTGATGTACTTCTTCTTCCTGATACCCATGGATCGATATTTCGTGAAGAGGGTAGTGATGCTCTCCCCGGTTGTAATCTTGACTTTCGTGGGAGCGGTGTATGCTTACAACAAGGCAATCGGAGGCAATATGCTGATTTCCGACTCCAAATCGGCTGTTGAATATCTGGTGGGTGACCCCGGTTCTCTTATCATGGTGGAAAATGTTTTGGAAAATAACGAGGAGTTTATGAAGAACGACATGGCTCGCTTCTTGAAACTCATCATCACCGTGCCTATTATGGATCGCAATCCGCCGGCATGGTTCGTGGGCTACGGTATCGGGCAATACAAGGTGGGAGGTAAGGCCGATGATGTTCCTTTCGCAAAACAATATTGGTGGCTGCTGATTGGTACAATCATGCAAGGCCATATGATTTGGATTGAACTCGGCCTTATCGGAGTGGCATTATACTTTATATATTGGGGAGTGCTTCTCGGTATCGGACGCAAACTCCCGGGCAGAAACAAACAACTGCAATGGTTTTTGGGCTTGAATATACTGTTGTCTACATTATACAGCTGTCCCATGATTATCGCTCCATATGCAATGACCTTTATAGCACTCATTTTAATGTCGCGTGTCTGGGATACTTTGCCGCCATATAAAAAATCCAAACTAATGGGCTCGCGCGAAATTAATTGGAGTTTCAAAACCGATGAGCAAAAAGGGTAATTCCATAGCAAAAAATACGATATTTTTGTATTTGAGGTTGCTCATTACTCTGTGTGTCACGCTCTATACATCGCGAGTGGTGATAGCGGCTTTGGGCATTATTGACTATGGTATATATAACTTGGTGGCCGGAGTTAGTTCATCGTTTGTATTTTTTTCGGCTGCACTCTCCACCTCCACTCAACGCTTCCTCAACTTTGAAATGGGGCGCGGAAACCGCCGGCGTGTCGGTGAGATTTTCTCAATGAGTGTGGAGATGTACACGTCCTTGGCTCTCATTGTGACCGTGGTGGGGGTATTGTTGGGCGATTGGCTTATTGCCGACAAGTTGGTAATCCCTGCAGACAAGCGCCCCGAAGCTCTGGTGGTGCTGTACACCATGCTCGCCTCTTTCTGCATGATGCTCATAGCTTCGGTTTTCGAGTCCGCTCTCATAGCCAGAGAGAATATGAAACTGTATGCATATCTGGGCATTACGGACGCATTGGCAAAGCTCGGCATTGCTTACGCGGTGATGTGCCTTCCGGATAAGCTGATTACATATGCCAGCCTTATGGTCGTGGCTCAACTAGTTCCATATGCCATTATGGTGATTTATTGCCTGAGGCATTATCCGGAATGTCGGCCTCATTGGTTTTGGAACAAGGCTACATTCAAAGAGATGTTCGGCTTCACCGGCTGGAATATGTATGGCTCGATTATTTGGATGTTCAACGAGCAGGGTATCACCATGTTGCTGAACATATTCTTCGGCCCGGTAGTCAATGCGGCGCGTGGCGTGGCGGCTTCCGTAAATGCTGCAGTAAATAATTTCGCAACGCAATTCTTCACAGCTGTCCGGCCTCAACTCGTAAAACGATATGCCGCCCGCCAGACTGCCGAACTTATTTCCCTGATATTCGGAAGTACAAAGTTTACAGTCTATCTGCTGTGGCTTCTCTGCCTGCCGGTTATGCTCCGCGTGGACTACATTCTGCAATTGTGGCTCAAGGAGGTGCCGGAATGGACCGGTGCTTTCGTAATTTGGACCTTGATTTACACCATTGTAAATGCCCTCAATAATCCCACCTATACAGCGCTTTCCGCAACCGGACGTCTTCGCCGGGCAGTGCTCATAGGCAGCAATATGTTTCTTTTGGCTTTCCCGCTGAGCTATGTGGCTTTGAAATGCGGATTGCCCCCAATGGCTGTTTATCCGCTGCTCATGGCCGGGAGGTTCGCCTTCTTCCTTGTATCTGTCAAGGAGTTGAAGAAGTATGTCCCCGTTTCATATTCGCAGTATGCTGTCATGATTGGATTGCCTGTTTTTAAAGTATTGTCTGTCAGTCTGATAGTTCTGCTTCCGATTAATATGCTATTGCCGCAGACCTTCCCGGGTTTAACGGTGCTCGTCATAGTAAGTATTACCGTATGCCTTATTGCTTCATTGTGGTTGGGTGTCACCGGCGCGGAGCGGCAATTGGTAATTGATAAAGTCCGTCAACTGATAAAGAAATTCCGCAAATGAGTTTGTTGAACAAATGTTTTACTCGCGTTGAGCGATGGCTGAGTCGCAATCATTATAGCCCTTTGGTTTCGCTGTATGTAAACCTGCGGCTGCTTCCTTTTCGGCAGGCTGTCAAGATGCCAATCAGCGTGTATGGGTATCCGCATCTCATGGATCTTTCCGGCCGGGTACGATTTACCTGCCCGGTGAAATTCGGCCTTGTGCAGCTCAATGTGATTAACCTTGCACCCTCGCAGCGTGGCAGCCGGTTGGAACTTGCCATTCGAGGAAACATCACCTTCGGTGGTAAGGCTCTAATTCGCAGCAATACAAAGATTTATGTAGATGATGTAGCCTCTCTTTCCATAGGTCATAACTTGCGCCTTGGTGCCGGAATTATCATTAACTGCCTGCACCGGATTGAAATAGGCGAGGGGGTGCGTATAGGCCATGGCTCGCAACTTCTGGACTCTAACCTGCATTATCTGCTTGATATGAAACGTCGCCGGGTAGCACCTTTGCACAAAAAGATAATCATTGGATCACATTGTTGGCTCACAAACCGGGTCTCTGTCTATGGAGGCGCGGTGATACCCCCATATTCGGTAGTGGCCTCCGGCAGTCTGGTAAACAAGGATTTAAATGCCTGCGGCCCTAATAATATCCTCGGCGGCTCCCCCTGCCGTGTGCTCGCTTCCGATATTCGCCTTGTAAACAACTATGAGCGTGAACGCCTGATAGGTGAATATTACCGTTTATACCCGGACGGCAGTTACCCGGTTGAAGATGAGATTGACGAAAATTCATGGTTTATTAATCCTTCATAAATGAAGTGCGAAAAGAAAAAAATACTCTTCATTCACGAGTCTCTCAATGGCCGCGGAGCCGAGAAAGTGTTTGCCGACATCATGTCTCATTTTGATTATGAGCGTTACGATGTATCGGCTCTAATCTTGTTCGGCGGCGGTGTTTACCATGCCGCACTTCCCGCGCAGCTGAAGGTCATAACCCTCTACCCAACCCCCCTTACCCGAATTGCAAAACTGATTTATCATTTCCACGCCGGCAGGCGTACCATGTTACGTAAAAGTTTGAACCGAGCTCTTTGCGGACAGCATTTCAACACGATAGTGTCTTTCATGGAAGGGCCGGCCATGCTCGCTCATACGCTAATCATGTCAAAGGCCGACAGAAATATCTCTTGGGTACACACCAATATGGTGCAAAATCCGTGGGCCGACTTCTGCTTCCGCAGTAATGAAGAGGCCTCGCATCTATACAATAAGATGAATGAGGTGGTCTTCGTTTCCGATGAAGCAAGGATTGCCCACCTTCAAAGATACACATACACCGGGGAGTCAAAAGTGATATATAACCTTATCCCCACAGAAGTGATAAGGAAGAAAAGTGATGAGCCGATACCATACCCAAAAAAGGCTGACCTACTGTTGTGCACGGTGGGAAGATTAAGTCCGGAAAAAGCACAGACACGCTTGATTGATGCTGTCGCCGATTTGAACTGCCGCTTTAAAATCAATGCCGAAGCATGGATTATAGGCGACGGCGACTTACTTGACACACTCAAAAATTATGTCCGAGAAAAAGGTGTGGGCGAGAAAGTTACGTTTTACGGTTTTCAAACCAACCCGTTTCCGTTTGTTAAAGCGTCCGACATTTTCGTGCTTACCTCCAAAGCCGAAGGTTTTTCGCTTGTGGTTGCCGAGGCAATGGTGTTGGGCAAACCGGTTGTTTCAACGAAGGTGTCCGGTCCGATAGAGCTGCTCGCCGAGGGTGGGGGAGTGCTCACTTCGCACAGTCCCAAAGATATAGCCCGGGCTATTGCTGATTTGTGGACAGACAAAGCCGCAATGCAAGCCTGCTCCGCCCGAACTCTGCAACGAGCAGCCCAATTCAATCCCGAAGCCACAATGCAACAAATATATCACGCAATTGATGGTGAAAAGGACCATGATTAACACCAAATAGCACAAGGTTAACCAATTATTAACATATTTTAACATACTGAAGATTTTTTATTGAGATTTTATTTGTAAATTTGCCATTGACATTATAGCTTTCACCCTGATATCCTCTCCTTTTATCAACTGTGTTTTTACTGCTTGATAAGTCCAAATTTATACTATTTACTTAATAATCATTCATATGACAAAATCATTACGCAACTTTGCCGTTGCCGCTCTGCTTGCCACCGGTGTGATTTCCACTTCGGCTGCCGTGCCGGGCGAGCGACAAGGTGATGCCTCGCGGAAGCAGCGCACAGCCGCTGATATGACAGTCAGCCGCGGCTCGGAACGCTCCCTGCCGCCGTCACGTGTGCAAGGCACTGACAACGGATTTTTCAGTCCAGTGACAGCCGTAAATCCCCCGGCTGCCAAAAAGACCGCGGCTTTTGCTGCCGAGTCCGCTCCCGTGCTTAAGGGTGTAACCTCCTACACCGCAAACAATAAGGTATTTACTCATTCAAGAGTCACTATTCCGGTTGGCTCTACCGATTTGCAGTACACTGCCAATTATTTTGATCTTGAGGGTCCGCGAATGGCTCACGAAGTAGACGGTATAGTTTATGTGCATGACCGTTATGATTGGGGTAATGTGGACTATTTCATCTATGGTTATGACGCCAACGGAGAACAGGTGTCCTTCCAGTTTGCAGATGCAACATTATGCGGTCTCGACTTAACGCAAGACCCGACCACCGGTGTGGTTTATGCACTTGCCACTACCGCCGGTGAAACCGGATATACACTCTCTCGCTTTGAGTATACAGCCGGTAAAGTGAGCGCAACACCCATTGCCCCGATTGGCTTATACTATGCCATTGCCGCTGACAGCAAAGGCCAACTTTATGTGATTGACAAAAAAGGCGACTTGTTCAAAATGAACAAGACAAACGGTAATGTGACCAAAGTCGGAAGTACCGGATTCATACCCTATTATGTCTCTTCCGCTACAATTGATCCGGCTACCGACCGTATGTTCTGGAGCGTAAGTCCCGAAGACGGCAGCGGTATTCTGGTTGAAGTAAATCTTCAGACCGGTGCCGGCACACTCCTTTGCTCATATCCCGACAGAGATACATTTGTCGGTTTGGAAGCCGTAGTGGAAATCAGCGATGCCGCCCCGGCTGCGGTTTCTTCTTTGACGGCTGACTTCGAGCAGGGTGCGCTCAGTGGCAATGTGTGCTTCAATCTCCCCGCCACCTCAACCGGCGGTTCTCAGCTCAGCGGCACTCTCGACTATGTGCTGAATGTCGGTGACCGGACATTCACCGGACAAGGTACTCCGGGTGCTACAATAACAAAGTCCGTGACAATGCCCACCTCCGGTATGTATACCATTTCTGCTTTTGCAAGCAACAGCAGCGGAAAAGGCCCGATTACTTCAATCAATCAATACATTGGAGTCGGCACTCCCAAGGCTCCTCAGTCAGTGACCGCCACCGCCGCTTCCGGCAAGGTGACCGTGTCATGGGAGCCCGTTACCGAATCTGCTGAGGGCGGTTATGTTAATCCCGCTGAAATTACTTATATTGTGAAACGCGGTGACAACGTTATTGCTTCAAATATTTCCGGCACTGAATATGTTGATAATATCAATACGGAAGGCGTACTTGAACATTTGGTTTACAGCGTGTCAGCTCAATATAAAGATGCTGTTTCCAAGTCCGCAAATTCCAATGCTCTTCTTATCGGTTCAGCAACTCTGCCCTGGAATGCGGACTTTGATAACGCCGACCTCTCAGACTTCACCGTAATTGATGCCAACGCCGATGGCAAGACATGGATTTTAAGCGAAAATTATGCAAAGGTAGACTATAATTCCTTTATGGATATGGACGACTGGCTGATTTGTCCGCCCATGAAGATGGAGGCCGGCAAGATGTATGAACTTGCCCTCTCCGTAGGTGTTATCGATGGAAACTACCCCGAACGTTTCGAGGTTAAAATGGGCAACGCTCCCTCTGCACAGGCCATGACCGCCACTCTCGTTGCTCCCACTGAGATTACCAATACAGACCCGGTAACTTACACTGCGGAAATCCGCACGGACGCCGACGGTACATATTATATAGCTGTGCACGGTATCTCTGTCAACGACCGCTATCAGCTCCGTATATTTGACATCTCCGTGTCCGACGGCAAACTCCCGGCTACTCCTTCGCCGGTTGAAAATCTTGTTGCCGCAGCTACCGCTCCCTTCGCTCTCTCTGCCAATATCTCTATGAAAGCTCCGTCAACCCAAGTGAACGGCGATGCATTGGAAACATTGGATCGTGTGGTAATCAACCGCGACGGCTCTGTAATCAAAACATTTGAAAATCTCGCTCCCGGTCAGGAACTCAACTTCACTGATCAAGTGGAGACAGCCGGCGTTTACCGATACAGCGCAGTGGCTTTTCTCGGTGAAAACAGCAGCGTCCCTGTATCTACAATGCTTTATCTCGGCCCCACTGTCCCGGCAAAAGTTGCTAATGTAAAAATTTCCGAAACAACTCCCGGCAGTGTGCAAATCACATGGGATGCCGTGACTACCGACCTTGACGGAAACCCGATTCCCACCGATGCAGTAGAGTATCTCATCACCGATATCGACGGCAAGACCGTAACTCTTAAAGACACCAAGTGGTCAACCACTGTATGCTCACCCAATCAGCAGACATTCGCCTCTTTTGCCATAGCAGCGCAGACAGAAGCAGGTATCGGTGAGGTGACAAGCATTGAAATGATTGCAGTAGGTGTTGCTAACAAATCGCTGCGCGAGTCATTCTCTGACGGCAAGACTCATTACAACTGGGCTACTCAGGCCACACAGGGTGAACCCCAATGGTCATTGGGTAATGAAATGACAATGCAGGATGTCGGTTCTGTCGATGCCGACAACGGCTTCCTCTACATGGTGGCTCAACACACATTTGATGCCGGCGAGTTGCTTTCAGCCAAGTTCTCAATCACCGAACAGACTTCACAATTCTCTTTCTGGACTTACAATGTACCCTTCAACACCGGAAGCACCGATGACAATGTCATCACAATCGATGTGCGCGAAGCCGGAGGTGAATGGACAGAGGTATTCTCCGAATCAGTGTACCATATTGCCGATGGTGTCCCCGGCTGGGCAAAGGCTATTGTAGACCTCACTCCCTTCATAGGCAAAGATGTACAGATCCGTCTCTCCGCTCAGGTTCTTGTCGCTGCATATACAATCTTCGACGACTTCCGTTTGAGCAAGCCCCACGATGTGGACTTCGCTGTGGGTGCTCTCTCTGCTCCCGAACGTGTAGAGGCCGACAAGACTTTTGAAATTACAGCTTCGCTTCTCAATGAGGGTCTGAAAACAGCCGAAGGTCTCACTCTCAACTTGTATGCCGACAACGTATTGGTTGACAGCAAGGAAATCCCGGCCACTGCCCCCACAATGCGAACCAATGTAACCTTCTCTACAAAATTGCCGACTATTGCTATCGAGGCTGTGAAGTACAGTGTTGAGGTGAAAGGTGATGCTGATGAAAACGCTGCAAACAATACCGCTGAATGTGAAGTGCGTCCGTTGCACTCAAACCTCCCATGGGTAAAAGACCTGCACGGCAATAATGAAGACGGCGCGGCCAACCTCGAATGGTCTGCCCCCGATTTGAGCCGATATGTCGAGCCGATTACCGAGTCCTTCGAGTCCGGCAATGAGTTCGCATTTGAGTTCGGCGACTGGATTTTCGTTGACGTTGACGACAGTCCGATTGGCGGTTTCTCCGGCTACACCGTTCCCGGCATTACTCCGGGTGAAACAAAGGCCGCATTCATAGTCTTTGATGCCACTTACGGCGAATTCAACGAAGATTTCCTCGGTTACAGCGGAGATAAATATCTCGCAGCTCTCTACAATCAAAATTTTGAAGCTTCCGACAACTGGGCTATCTCTCCGCTTTTGAGCGGCAATGCACAGACAATTACTCTGCAAGCTAAAAGCTATCGCGGTAAATATCCGGAAAGCCTTGAGCTCCTGTACAGCACCGGCAGCACTAACCCCAACGATTTTATAAGTGCAGCCGTATACGAAGAGTTGCCGCAAGAGTGGACTAAGTGTATCGCCGACCTGCCTGAAGGCGCTCGCCGATTTGCAATCCGCTCCTATGCCGCCGACTCATTCATGCTCCTTGTCGATGATGTGACATTTGAACCCGCCTCCGGAAATTCTTCTCTTGCACACGTAGGTTACAACGTTTACCGCAATGGTGTTAAGGTGAACAATACCCCGATAAGCGAGACTTCTTATCGCGACCTTGAGGTAGGCAACAATGAGTACGCTGTTACCGCCGTTTACACCAACAAGGGCGAAAGCCGCGGCTCGAATCGTGTCAGCTTCACTGTAAGTTCAGTTGATGAGCTTCTCGCAGAAGGTGTAAGCATTGAGGCTGTCAAGGGTGAAATAATAGTGAAAGGCGCGGCAACATTGCCTGTAGCTGTTTACAGCCTTGACGGCAAGACAATGTTCGCAACTCCGGCTGCCCGCGAGGTTGAACGTATCAGTGTCGCTCCCTCCGTTTATATGGTGGCAGTTGGCAAGAAGGCCGTGAAGATTATCGTGAAATAACCCCCCGGTTCTCTCAATAACAAACGCCTCTGCATGGATTTGTGCGGAGGCGTTTGTCATTATGATGATTTGTGAAGTCTATTTGAGCAAGTCGGGGCGCAGCCGGCGTGTGCGCTCAAGAGCCTGTTCATATTTCCAGTTATCAATGTTGGCTTGGTGTCCGCTCAACAGAATGTCCGGCACTCGCCACCCTTTATATTCTGCCGGGCGTGTGTACACCGGCGGAGCCAACAGGTTGTCTTGGAATGAGTCTGAAAGTGCGCTCTGTTCATCGCCTATCACTCCCGGGACAAGCCTGATTACCGAGTCTGCTATCACCGCCGCCGGAAGTTCGCCGCCTGTGAGCACATAGTCCCCGATTGAAATTTCTTTGGTGATAAGATGTTCGCGAATACGATAGTCCACCCCTTTGTAATGACCGCACAAGATTATGAGGTTCCGAGCCAACGACAAACTGTTGGCCATGGGCTGGGTGAGCATTTCTCCATCGGGGGAGGTGAATATCACTTCATCATATTCGCGTTGCTCTTTAAGCGCTGATATGCAGCGGTCTACCGGCTCAATTTGCATTACCATACCCGCCTCGCCGCCGAAGGGGTAGTCATCTACCTTGCGGTGCTTGTTGAGGGTATAATCTCGCAAATTGTGTACATAAATTTCAGCGAGCCCTTTGTCTTGGGCTCGTTTTAAAATTGAGCAATTCAGCGGGCCGTCAAGCATCTCGGGCATGACGGTTATAATGTCGATACGCATAATTCTTCTTTCTTTTGACAATGCAAAATTACAAAAGCGAGCTAAGAGTGGAGAGTAGTGCAACATTATTTAACATTCTTAACAAAATTTAACATACACAGAATTTGTATTTAGATATTTAATAACTAAATTTGCACCTATAATGAAAAGGTGTCATTGCGCAATATCTCTTTGGTTTATGTCAGGACTATTACTCCTGACAACAAATGCCTGTGTGTCTGCCGACGGTAACAATGCGGAAGCAAGCGAAACCAAAGAAGTGGTTCATGCCGCACCTCAAAAGGAGAATGATGAACGCCGGCCGGTCAATTATTCAAATGAGCTCGCGCGTGAATTAATTGAGAAGTTATCGGCCGATGGTACTCTCTCCGATGAGGAATTCCTTCAGGCCGTGGAAATGGACGAGCAAGGCAATAATGACGTCTACACCCAAATGCTTGACATTGTACGGTCTGCCAATTCAAAAAATCGCATAGTTGAAGCAATTGATGAAAAGCAACAAGAACTAAAAACTAAATACAGGTATCTCAGACAATTACATCGTTCGCTCATCAGCGTCCCCACCGACCGAATTCCGGCCGCTCTCTCCGAACGAGTCAGCCGGCTTGATAACAATATCAAAAAGACGATGCAGGAGCTTGACTCCCTTTCGCGCTTAAATAGATAACTAATAAAAAATACTCAATAGAAAAACATTCAAAACATGGATAAGAAAAATTATCTTGCAACCCTCCTCCTCGTAATGCTCACATTGTTTGCCACCGCCTGCAACAAGCCGGCAGAAGAAGATGATGACGATGACACAAGTGTGACAAAGAAAGAGAAAGCGGAAATGCAGACCGGATTTTCCGGTAAAAGTACCGGCAATGCCGATGTGGACGAAATCGTAAATAAATTTCTTGCCGGAAAAGTGACTCAAAAAGATTACACCAAAGCTATTGACTTGTTTGAGGAAGTCAACGATGAAATCACTGAAAATCTCGACAAGTTTATTGATTCAAGCAGCTCCGAACAGGAATTCTACATCAAAATGAATCTGTATCAGCTCAACCTCAACGGCTTCCAAGAGCTGCAGGCCATTGTGGCTCAGGCTAATCCCGAAGACTTGGGCCAAGAAAACAATAAACGTCTGGAAGAATTAAACAAGAAATTCAACGACAAGCAGGCCAACTTGCAGAAAAAAATGATGGAAAAATTTCAAAAAACGGCAGCAGCAGCCCCCGTTGCAGCTCCGGCAGCTAATGATTCAATAAAGTAGTTAACAAACCATAAGCATGAAAAAGAGAAATTTATTTACGATACTTATGTTGGCTGTGCTGATTGTGATTGGTACTGCTTGCAACAAGTCTTCACACGACGAAGACACCGAAGAAGAACTCTCGCCTCTCGAAGCCGCTCTCGAAATCCTGAATCAGAAAGAAGCCGACTCCATTCTTGAACACTACGATGACGGCACCATCACCAAATCAGAAATTTCAAAGGCCATTGAGATGTGCGATGCTTACATTGACGTGAATTGCATTGAGGTGGAAGAGGCAATAAGCAAGTTTGACACCTTTGACGAAGCTGTCAACAGCTACGAAAATAAAATGGAAAAGCACGATATATGGTATGTCGCCGGCCTGTACGAAATGCTCGAGATGATGGACGAAGAAGAAATGGGTACGGCCAACTACAAGAAGTTCCTGAAAATGAAGGAAAAAAACGATAAATCAATGGAGAAAATCAATCGCAAAATGGAGCGTAAGTTCGGGCAAAGCTTTGATACAGTTGAAGAAGCAGAAAGCGCAACTGCGGTTGAAATGGATTCCATGTATTATGTCCCTGCTGTCGATTCCACTGCCTCCGCTTATTATCCTGTTGATTCAATGGCTGTGAAATAATTATGAATAAGAAATATATCCATATTCTTGTGTCAATGTTCACTGTCGTAGTGCTTGCTCTGACGGCTGCCTGCAACAATTCGCACCGCGATGACGATGATGAGGACGATGACAAGGATAGAAAAGAAGACTCGCGTTCCGGCAGACACCGTGACCGTGATGAGGACTATGATGAGGACTACGATGACGACGACAGTCCGAGACGCACAAGATACTCCGACCGTGCCGGCGAAAAAATGTACAATAAATATCAAGACGGCACTCTCACCGAGTCTGATTACACCACCATGATTGATTGGATGCAGGAGGCTTTCCGCGATGCTAATGAAAGAGCGGCTGAGGCTGTACGTGAGTCATCATCGGAGAGTGAATTCAAACGCGACATGAGGAATATAGAAAGCGATCTTGAAAGAGATTGGCCGAATTTCAATGAAATCGCAAAGATCCTAAACAAATCTTCCGAGTCTGAAATGGGCTCCTCCAATTATCGCCGGTTTAACAGAATCAAAGATAATTTCGAAGACAGGAGCCGAGAGCTTCAAGAAAAAGCCGAACGAAAATTTAGCCGTGACTCACACTAATCGCAACATATTGACATCGTGCGCGTTGGCTCTTGCGCTCGGAGTCGGAATGTTGAGTTGCAACTCAGCAGTCCACAATCATGACAGTATGGCCGACAGTAACACTCAAACTGCATTGACTCATTCGGAAGAAGAATACAACCCCGCCCGAGCCAAAGAGTTGTGCGATTTGTACAGCTCCGGTATGCTCTGCGAAAGTCATTATTCGGAGATGCTTGTCATGGTCAGGACAGCATACAACCGCCGTTGGCAGGTGCTTGACTCGCTGATTGCTGTATGCAACACTCCCGAAGCATTTGCCGAAGCACGACAAAACGCACTCGTTGCCCTTAACGCGCAACATCAATATGCCGAATTTTTGGCAAATATCTGTAACGAGGCAAAGCCCGAACAGCTCGGCGAGGACAACGCAAAAGCTTTCGAGCAGCTCAAACAAGAGATGCAAGCCTCCTACAAGCGAGTGACAGACAGAGAAAACCAAAAATTCAATAAATAGAATATCAACCATTAAATAAAAGAAAATGAAGATTGTAAAGAATCTGATAATAGCAGCTTTCGTAGCTATTGCCGGTATGGCAATGACCTCATGCAGCGGTTATTCTAACAGCAGTGCCAAAGATATGATTATCAAAGAAGATCAGGGCAAACTCACGGAAGAAGACTACACTCAAATGATTCAATGGGTGGAAGAAGCCTACAATGAATCTCTTGGTGTTTGGGAAAAGGAAATAAGCAACAACCCCAACTATTGGGATTATTACTTCGCCAACAAAGAAGACAATCAAGAATTTGACGAAGAATATCTTTATATTGATGATATAAGGGGCATTTTGTTGAAGAATTTTAACGATAAGACATTCGGTGATACAAATAGGGCTCAGTTTGAAAAAATCAATGAATCATATAATAAACGTGTGAAAGCTCTCAAAAAATTAATTCCCGAAAAGAAATAATACGAAAACAACAACCATACATATAAGCGGCTGCGAGCTTCACGGCACGCGCCGGATTATATGCTTAATTAACAGATGGTAATATGAAAGCAATAAAAAGTTTAAGTCTCGCTTTGCTGATGATATTTTTCTGCTGCGGACTAACATCATGCGCCGGTTTCTCCGATAAGGATGGGCAGAAAATCATGGATAAGTTCGATGAGGGCGACATGACAAAAGAGGACTATACCAAGTGTATGGACAAAGTGGAAGAATACTGTGTCTATTTGGAAGAAGAACTTAATCAAATCATTGCCGACAACAAAAACAAGAAGAAATTCAAGAAAGCCCTTGATGATCTTGAAGAGGAAATCGATGAAAAATGGGGCGGCATTGAAGATGTAGTCGAAGTGATGAACAAGGCCGAAGAGAAAGAAATGGGCAGCTCCAATAGTAAAAAATGGGAAAAGTTTAGCGAGAAATGGAGCAAGAAATTCGGCGAAACAATTTATAAGAAAGTAGACAAGAAGTTCGAAGATTGCGGTAGTGAATATCTCGAATTTCTCGAAGAAGCACATATCAGTGTCGGAAGTGTTTACGACATGGACGATTACGATTTCTGATAATCATGCGTTTAAACAGTCATCAACCTGCAATCTCCGTAATTGTTCCGATTTACAAGGTTGAAAAATATCTGCGCGAGTGTGTTGACTCGGTACTCGCGCAGACTTTTCGCGACTTTGAAATTATTCTGGTAGACGACGGTAGCCCTGACTCATGCCCGCAGATATGCGATGATTATGCCGCAAAGGCGCAAGCAACTGATGAGTGGCCGCTGATTAAAGTGGTACACAAGGCAAATGCCGGTTTGGGGTTGGCTCGCAACAGCGGCATGGAGGTGGCCGAAGGGCACTTCGTTTTCTTTGTAGACAGCGATGACTATTTGCGCGAAGACACTCTTGAAATGCTTTGGAAGGTGCATGAGAAGAGTTGTCCGGCGGCGCAGATAATACACGGAATGAGAAGCCGTTTCATACAGTATGGCAAGCTCCCCGGCGATATTGTTTCCGGCGCGCCGCATATTATTGACACCCCGGAAGGAGTGCGTCGTGCCGCCGCTTGCTACTTCTCACAGTACCCCGGCGATGAACCCTTCACTTTCAAAGGCTCTGCCTGGTGTACTCTTTATGACCTTGACTTTCTCCGCAAACACAATGTGCGCTTTTTCAGTGAACGCGAGTATATCAGTGAGGACTATCTGTTCAATTACCAAGCGGCTTTGCATGCCGATGCCATTGCACAAGTACCCGACACACTTTATCGATACCGCGTAAACCCAAATTCACTTACACAGACGCGAGGGGTAGAAGTTATGCAGCGCGTTGCTGATTATTGCACATTCATTGCAGAGCTTATGCTTAACGATGGCTTTGCCCGGCAACAAGCCGAAAAGTATGCGTATGGATATGCTGCCATGAGTATTCGCGCTCAATTTAAGTTCATGTACATACGCCCCGGCAACCTCCGCGATAAACTCGCAATATCCCGGCAATGGCGCGAACTGCCATATTTTATTGATATGGCCAACAAGTTCAAATATAAGGAGTTGCCACGTTTGCATCGACTGAATTTCAATATGTTTCGCACACGAAGCTTCCGCACTTTCTATTACCTTATCCAACTTCAATACCGCCTGCGCAAGATGCGCGGGTATATTGACAACTAATCAACCACTATAAATTGAACAGACACTTAAATATATGAAATCAATAAAACTTACCGTATTTTTGGCATTGTTTGCCCTGTTTGGCATCAATCTGTCATCTTGCTCTTCTGACGAATATTCCAACTCCAAGGCTGCCGAGATGGTGCAGAAAGATGAGAAAGGGAAGCTCAAGAAAGCCGATTACACTGAAATGCTCAAATGGTATGAGCAGGTTCAAGACGAATATTATGAGGAATGGTTGAACCTCCTGAACAAGCGTCTGCCGTATACCGACTATATATTGGAATATGCCGAGATGAGAGCCGACCTGATTTCCGATTATCCCTATTATGAATATATAGAAAATATCATCAATGCGGCTGACGAAGAAGAAATGGGCGATTCCAACTTCCGAACGCTCACTAAGTTGCAGGAAAAGTACACAAAAAAATACGATAAATACGTAAAAAAACAGCCCGAGTCAAAGAAGAAACCAAAGGACAACGAAGAAGTTTATGTCGAAGAAGAAGTAACCGTAGAAGACCCCCTCGATTACTAAGAAAGTCGCACATCATAAGCAATCTATAATTATGGACACAGAGTTGGGAATATCAAATCTGTGTCCATGTTATTTCCGGGCAATACAATAAATCAACATGGCAAAACGTTAATAAAAGTAAATACGATACCAATGAGAATACTCATAGCAAGTAAATTCTTTTATCCCCGCGGCGGGGCTGAAATTGTTGCCATTAACACTCGCCGTATCCTTATGGATCGCGGCCACGATGTGCGTGTCCTCGCCATGAGCTATCCCGAAAATATCTCCATGCGAGAACAGGCCTCATTCCCGGGGGAGGTTAACCTTTTCGGCTCATTGTCTGATAAAATCAAAGGGGCAAAGCGCAGTCTTGGTATGGGTGATGTAAAAAATGCGGTGCGTACCGCGCTCGATGAATTCAAGCCCGATGTAGTTCACTTGCATAATGTCCACACATATCTTTCTCCCCTCATAGCACGCGAGGCCAAGAAACGCGGTATCAGAGTAGTTTGGACTCTGCATGATTACAAACTCTTCTGCCCGGCTTACAGTTGCCGCCGTCCCGACGGTACAATTTGCGAAGAGTGTGTTTCCAACAAATTCGGCATATTAAGACACCGATGCATGAAGGGCTCGTTTACGTCAAGCCTCATGGGCTGGCTGGAAGCGCGCCGTTGGAATAAGAAACTTCTTGAAAAGGTTACAGATAAATATATCGCACCCTCTGCCTTTATGGCCTCAAAAATGATTAATGCCGGGTATAGGCCGGATAAAATCGAGGTGGTGTGTAATTTCATTGACCCGGATAAACTTGCTGCCATGCAAGCCGTGCAAACCGCCGACACCCGGGAACGGTATATTTGCTATATAGGTCGTCTGTCGCAGGAGAAAGGGGTTGAGACGCTGTTGGAAGCTGCCGCTCAAGCAAATGTGCGCCTTAAATTAGCCGGGCGAGGACCGCTGCTCGATGAGCTTAAAGCCAAATATGCCGGCTCGCCCAACATTGAATTCCTCGGTCATCTCGGCGCAACGGAAATTGCGCAGTTGCTGTCCGGCGCTGTGGCTTCCGTCATGCCAAGTGAGTGCTACGAAAATAATCCGTTGGGTGTAATTGAAAGTTTGAGTATAGGCACACCGGTGATTGGCTCACAGGCCGGCGGTATTCCGGAATTGATTGTGGAAGGACGCGACGGGTTCACATATCCGAGCGGCGATGTGCAGGCACTCGCCCATGCAATTAACCGCGCCATGACAACCTCCTTTAACCGCGAAGAAATAGCTCGCAATGCCTCCGGCCGTTTCGGCATTGAGCAGCATTACGAGTGCCTGATACGCATTTACAATTCCTGATTATTAGGAGGTTACCTGCTCTTGTCGGCAAGAGCACGGTCTACGTGAGCGAGAACCATACCCGGAGGTATCTCTTCGAGGCAGTGCAAGTCTGAAAATCGACACGGCTTATTGCCATAGATGGAGCATGGACGGCATCTCAAGTCAAGTTGCACTGTGTCCTCTCGGCGTTGATGCCACCCCATGAATCCGCAATAAGGGTGAGTCGCACCCCAAACACTCACCACGCGCAGACCCACGAGTGAGGCAATGTGCATATTGGCCGAGTCCATTGAGAGCATCAAGTTGCATCGGCTCAACAAGGCCATCTCGGCCGGAAGCCCCAATTGCAGCGATGCCATGTTCACCAATTTCTCCCCATACTTGTTTCGCCATTGGTCAAAGGTGGAACTCTCCTGAGGCCCGGCTCCCATTAAGAATAGCTTATAACCCTCCCTGCCGGCAAGCTTGCTGATTACTTGCTCAAGCAGATGCAGCGGATAGACCTTCCCGGCATGTTGAGCAAACGGAGCAATGGCAATCCACGTCTCCCCGTCTGTTTTGGGTGCACTTGCTTCTGCATAAAGGCTTTCTTCCGCTGCCATATATTCCCGCCGTGGCAGTCCTTCAACCTGCCCGCGCTCAAAGCCCTTCTCGTCAAACACCGATATGAAATCGTCTTCGCGCTGAAGTCCCAATCTCCAAAACACTTCACGATATTTAGCCCGCGAGTTACTTAACGGAAGCATCACCTTGCGCCGAGAACGCGTCAAATTTCGGCGTCCCTTACGGTCTTTGTGTATCTTGGCAACTTTTACCCCGGAAAGTCTCATAAATAAGCGAAGCAACTTAGTTCGCAGCACGTCATGCAGATCCGCATATCCGTCAATGTCGTACTTCTTTCTAAGCTCTTTGGCAAGCCGTTTCATTCCGTTTATGCCGTGGTAATCCTTTAAATTGACGGAAGTTACCGTCAGATTTGACGGTGCGTTGACAAAAAGCGATGCCGGAAGTGAGCGTGTCGCAAAGACAAACCGCATATGCGGATTGCTTCGGCACACACAATAAACCACCGGGATTGTCATTGCAACATCACCAAGAGCAGAAAACCGGGTTATAAGTACATTCTTCACTTCTTCTTATAAAGTTCGGGGTTTGTTGCCGGGTCGTTGTAAAGTTTCATTTGCCGATACACCTTCATATACTTGCGGCCGGCGGCGATATCATCAAGCAGTGCATCAATGGCGCAGCTCAGGTCTTTGCGCTGTTCAAGCAGCACGGCAAGCTTGCTTTCGGCTGTTGCACGATGCTCAGCCGAGGCATCTTCTCTTTCCGACTGTTCA
The DNA here is from genome assembly GCA_023662865.1 of Prevotella sp. GTDB lineage: Bacteria > Bacteroidota > Bacteroidia > Bacteroidales > Muribaculaceae > Lepagella. Next base: position 7,014 of record JAMPIK010000024.1, on the reverse strand, counting down.
CGCATATGCCAGATTTTCAGCGCTAAAATAGACAGTCGGTCTATTGCCCACGCCGGACTCTCGGTATTGATTGTGGCATCTTCAAGTATCTGGACATCAGCGTATTTATTTCTGAACCAAGTGTCGATATCCTCCACCATATCAGTACGAACCTGATTGGATTTGTCGATACGACGTTTCAGCGCCATACCCTCCGCAGGGTCAAGGTCCGGCACGCGTATAAGGTCTTCCATGTGCCATTGAGCGGCGTCTACCCAACACTTGTCGAACAACACCTTGTCAAGCGACCCCTCCGGATACGGGGCGCGTACTTGTGCGTCTATCGAATCGCTGATATGGTAAGTCTGTACGGTGAAGTCAAACACCTTGTTAGCATTTTCTGAAAATGTCATATTATATCTATTCTATTGTTTTTAAAGTGTTTATGGTTGAATTACAAGTGAGTTGCACCCGTACTCCTTCAATAAGCGGCAGATTGCCCGGTATATGGCCAATCTCAAACCCGAAGGCCACGGGCATCTTGTCGAGATACCCCCATTCCTTTAATCGCGTATAAATCATACTTTTTGTGTCCGGGAAATTTTTGTCGGCACGACTGTCGGTAAATGTGCCGATTATCAAGCCGTTGGCACGTTTCAACACCCCTCCCGAATGCAGTTGCCAAAGTATGCGCTCGGTGGCATAAATCGCCTCTGAAATATCCTCAATGAAAAGTATCTTATTCTCGCCGGTGAAAATGTCGTAAGGTGTACCGATTAAGTGTGAAAGCACGGCAAGATTCCCCCCTTTCAATACTCCCTCGGCAGACATCGACTCGCTTCCCGGTTTCTCTGCCGCAGCGGTATATTCAAATTTAGGCTTCTCACTCTCCATGAGTTTAAGCAATGCGTCAAGAACTCGCTCATCATCAGAAATATAACGCGCCATTGACCCGTGAACGGACGCAATGCCGGCTTTCAGCAAACGTGCATGCAGTGCACTCACATCTGAAAATCCCACAAGCCATTTCGGGGTGGCTTGCAAGAAGGAGTCTGAAACATCGCCTATCCAATGCACAGTGCCATAACCCCCTCGCGTGCAGATAATTGCACACACATCCGGGTCGCTCCATGCCATTTTGAAGTCGGCGAGTCGCTCCTCGGCTGTTGCGGCATACGAACCGCAAGCCCCCCCCAAAGCATGAGGCATGATGCGCACCTTATATCCATGCTCGCGAAGTCTCTCCGCCGCACCATGCACATACTCTGCCCGGACTGTGCTTGCCGGAGATATGAAAGCTACTGTGTCTCCTCGCTGTAGTCTTCTCGGATAAATCATGTTTCTCAATTTACCTGAACGTGTATTCCCGTATTCTTCTCGATACGCTCGCCTATGGCTTTCAGTTCCTCAACAGGCACTTTCTCAAGATGTTCTGCCGGGGTGGAACGGTCTATGCTGTAAAGCATTATCTCTCGCGGCTTAATTTGTCGGTACGCCTGCTCAAGTGCGGCAATCTCGTCCTCGGTGGTATTGTCAACCGGCCGGCCGTTATACTCTCCGCGCAACATCATCGTCTGAATAATACAATTGGGTCCAATCGCCTCAAGCTCCGACAAAAGCTTCTTCACTGTAAAGCTCTTCTGTGTAGGTCGGTCTATGAGCCGCATAGTTTCCTCTACGGCCGAGTCCAATTTCAAGATGTTGTTATCGGCCTTTTTAAGAGCTTCGACTACTGCCGGATTATCCAGCCGCGTACTGTTGCAAAGCACGCTCACCTTGGCCTCGGGGAAATACTCATCGCGTAGGCGAAGGGTATCCTCCAATATCTCCGGGAATTCCGGGTTGAGTGTCGGCTCGCCGTTGCCGCTGAATGTAATTACGTCAAGGCCCTGCCCTTCGGCTTTCATCTGTTCAAGCTTGGCCCGCAATTCGCGTGCTGTCTTTTCTCGTGTCGGCAAGCCCGACTTCCCCGGCCCCTGTGCATTAAATCCGGCTTCGCAGTACAGGCAATCAAAGCTGCAAACTTTTCCGTCTGACGGCGACAGGTTTACTCCCAATGAAATCCCGAGACGTCGTGAATGTATCGGTCCGAACACAGTACTGTGAAATAATATTGTCTGATTTTTAGGCATATTCAGCTTTTTTTATATGATGTAAAACAGGCATCCGAAAGGACGCTGATTATTCATAGCCCCAAGCCCGTACGGCGATGCCGGAGGGGCTTGGAGTTGAGGTTGAATTGGCGTGCGTAGTACGCTGAATTACTGTAGATTACTTCGTTTACCCGACCCCTCATCTTATAGATTGAACGAAGCTCGTTTCAGGCATGTGCCGTCGCAGAATATCATTACGGAATATGTTCCCTCGGAGAGTGACACTCCCCCGGCGTCATAATACACGGATAAGCTCACCTCCTCGTTGGCATACTCTATTTGCCGGCGAGCTGTGGCTTGAAGAGTAGTACCCTCAGCTTGGAATGCGCCTCCTCCGGTAAGTGTCTGTCCTTCCGGTGTTTTGATGATTATGTAAAAATCTTTCATTCCGGCGGACGCTGCATTATTGGCTGTCACTGTGAAACTTACGCCTAATTTCGCCGCTTTTTTGATTTTCTTCTCCGGCTTGTCTTTTTTATTGTATGCTTTCAAAGATACATTAGTGATTATAAGGCGTTTAGCCGTATTTACGGTAGCTGTAAGCTCCTCATTTTTTGACGCTGTACTGCTCACTGTTGCCTGCAATTTCTGATTTTGCTCAGTGAGTTGACTATTGATTTCAACCTGCTGATTATACTTCTCGTTAAGTTCTGCAAGCTGCCCGAGCAGATCCTTGCAATATCCTTTGAGTTGCTCTACTTGACTTTCAAGCTCTGCAATCTTTTTGCGCTGTGCTTCAATTTCTGCTTGGCTGCGCTGCTTGTTCTTGGCAGAATTGGCCTGTTCTGATTTCAGCTCTGCCACAAGATTTTCAATCTTATTGCGAGCCTCGTTATATTTATCTACAAGAGCTTGCTGTTCCGGTTGTATGTTCTGTGTCTGCTCAAGAGTAGGTAGCTCCAGTAGCATACGGTCCATATTCTGTTGGTCTATAACCATTTGCAGCGAGTCAGCTCGCCAGGCATCTTCGGAGAGACGAGCCGCTTGGTCGGTTTCTAACGTCAAGCTGTCGCCTCCATTATCGGTGGCGGCATTACCTCCGTTTTTGAAAAAAAGCAACCAAACAAGCAAACCTATAAGCACAAGCACTACCGCACCGCCGCTAATTAAAACAATCTTTTCCTGCTTATTCATCTTCTAACTTATTTGTAAACAGTTATTTATTCTACCACAGCTTTACCTTTCCCGGCAAGCATGCCGCACGCCGCCATAATATCTTCGCCTCGCGAAGCGCGTATGGTACAAATTATACCCTTGGAGTTCAGTATGTTACGGAATATTATCATCTTTTCTTCACTCGACGGCACAAGCTCCACGCCGGGTATTTTATGGAAACGTATCAGATTTACCCTACATTCCAACTTTCCTGTCAGCGCAGCCAGCATATTGGCATGCTGAATATCATCGTTCACATTGCGCCACATTATATATTCCAACGACAATCTCCGCTGATGCGAAAAGTCGTAACCCTGAAGTAATTGCATTACATTCCTTATGGGATAAGCTCGCTCTGCCGGCATCATGGATCGGCGTTGCTCCGGGTCAGCACTGTGTACACTCACTGCAATGTGTACCTGTGTCTTGTCCAGAAGTTCCTTCAATTCGGTTAGTTTGCCTACCGTGCTAACTGTCACACGCTTAGGACTCCATGCCAAACCCCACGGCGCGGTTATTATCTCAAGCACTTTCAAAAGTTCGCCGAGATTGTCCAATGGCTCTCCCATGCCCATAAACACAACATTCGTCAGGGGGTGAAGCGGCTCTTCTCCCTTCTTGGGCTCCGGCGGAATACTCAGAATTTGATTCATGATTTGAACCGCCGTAAGATTGCCCTTGAACCCCTGCTTCCCGGTCATGCAGAAATAGCAGTTCATGCGACAGCCGGCTTGTGAGGACACGCACAGTGTAGCTCGGTCCTTGTCCGGAATGTACACCGACTCAACCTTCTTACCTTCGCCGTAGTCAAACATATACTTCACCGTGCCGTCAGAGCTTTTCAGAGCTGTTGCCGGTGACGTACGTCCCACACAATAATATGTAGACAACCACTGCTTGTTCTTGCCCGATATATTATTCATCTGCTCAAAGTCAGTGACTCGTTTCTCATAAAGCCATTGAGCCAACTGCTTGGCCACAAAGCGAGGCATTCCTCCCTCCTTGACCACAGCCTCCAACTCAGTCAATGTCATGCCTGTCAGCGGCCGCTTCTGTTCTGCCATAGTTTTTTATCTACATAAGTTCTTAATATCCAAAGTCTTTAAGGTCTTTGGTTTCTTGCTGTCCAAAATAAAGGCAAGGTGCAGAATGCTGTCTCTGCTCCCTGCCTTATGTCGTGTGGTTATAGGTCTCGTGTCAATATACTTTGTGTACGACCTATAATCTTCAATTAGCGTGTGCCGGTCATCTCAAACAAGCGGTTTGTCTTGCGCTCATTGCCGCGCAGTAAGCGGCGGCTCTTGTTACCGTTGAGATATTTCTGGCGATAGGTTGTGGTAAGAGATGCACCGTCTTCCTTAGTCATCTTCGCTGTGGAAGGTTTCTTATCCTTAACCACTACTGCATACACGCCTTTCTTGCCTTTAAGCAAAGATACCTTGTTGCTCTTGGCTGTCCCGGCGATGCGAGCCAATATCGGCTTTTCGCTGATTTGTCCTCCGGCTGCGTAGCTTACCTCAATGCCGGGTATTACAATCGCCTCCATGGCCTGTGCTGTGGCATTGATATCGCCCTTGCCGCTGTATTTTTTTACCATTTCATCACCGGCCTTGCTTGTCTGAATGCGCTTCTCAAGTTTGCTCTTCACATAAGTATCGGTGTACGGTATGAAATCCTCATACTCATCTTCCACCATCGCTATATAGATGAACGGATTTTCGCGATCCTCATTGTAGATTACTTCTGAGATATTGCCCGGTTCTGCATCGGTCATTACCCATGAAATAAGCTTATTGTTCGGAATCTTGTAATATCCGCGAGCATACATCATGTCTTGCGGCTGCACCATAATGCCCGGTGTGGACGCTGTTACAGCCTCGTTTATATATGTATAGCCGGCCTTCTTGGCTCCGGCTGCAAACTTAGCCGGTGTGTTGTTGGCATTGGCATACTTGCTCATGGCTGCCGAAGCATTCTCTATTGTCTCCTTCGAGGGATACAGTGCGTAGCTCATGATTTCCAATTCATATACCGGAACCTGCGGCTTGACATCTTCCACATATGCCAACACGGTAAGCTCCGGTGTGCTTTGGCTCTCAACCTCAAACACATCGCCCTTCACGGCATTGTCAAGTTTTGCAACTATGTTTTGGTCTATCTGCCCAAGCTGTGCCTTTGCATCGGGAGTCTGCAAATCAAGCATCTGCGGCTGATTCATCATCATTACCTGCTCGGCGGTGTATTTTGAGATTACGGAGTCGAGAGCCTCGCCGGCTGCAAGTGCTTCTTTCACTCCGGCAAGCTGTTCCTTCTGCACACCTACAAAGGCCACTTGTGCACCGTCGTTGGCCATTTTGCTGTTGCTTATTACTTTAACCAAAGTAAAGCCGTTGTTCTCAAACACCCCGATTGAGTCTATCGGTGCATTCTGTACAAAGCTGCCAATCATCGGGTCAGTCTTGAGAATTGCCGATGCCGACATCTCCAACTTCTGTGTTGTAACTCCGGCATTCAACAAATCCTTGCCGAGTTTGCCGCCGGAGGCAAGTACCTTCTTGGCCTCTTCTTGAAGCTTCTGAGCATTTTTCTTGTCCGCATCAGAGGGGGTTACATGGTAAGCCAACACTCCGATTGTCTTGGTCTCCTGCACAAGGCGGAATTCATTCTTGCTCTTCTCATATTCATCTTGAAGTTCCTTGTCGCTAACCTTGTACGCTGACAAATCCTCCGGATAAGGCTTGAACGCATAATCGATTGTCGACATATCTGTCTGCTCTGCATACATGGCCTGTTTCTCCAAAGCATTCGGCTGTACAAGTCCGGTGAGAAGTTGCTGGTAAAGCATACGGCGAACCTCGTTCTTGGCCTGACTCTCCATTGCGAGCCATGCCTGTTTCATATTTGATACCGACTCTGCCTTTACTCCATACTTTTCAGGTGTAAATATCACATTATACCAATAGCGCAGACTCATCAGGTTCTCGGGTGTCGCATTCGGTGTAAGCTGGCGCAACTGCGGGAAATAAGAGTTTACAAACATATTTACTGCCGCCAACGGATGCCCCTGTTGACCCATCGGAATATCCATCAGGAAATATGTCACCATTTCGTCAGACACCTCGATACCCATCTTGTCGGCTGCCTGATCAAGAAGCTTCTCGTCAAGAAGCATATCAATCGCCTGCTGGGGTATTGTCGGATCTTCCTCATTTGCGTTTTGCATTATTTCGACACGTTGTTGATATTCGCTGATATCAACCTTGGCATCGCCGAGTTCGGCTACCGTGCTGCCCGAACCGAAAATCGTTCGTCCGTTGTTGATTGCATCGCCAAGGATAAACGCGAGCAATGCAGCGCCAATCAGCACAATCAACAATACCGATTTCTTTCTGATTTTTTCAAGAGTTGCCATTTGGTATAGCTATAAATATAAATTTATTTTGTTAATTCATGTCGCTTTGACACTCCCGACAGTATATTTATGCCGAAAATGCCCTCGTTTTTGAATAATGTATACACATTCCACCGCGTCCACACACTATTCAGGTTGCAAAGATAGAGAATTTTAACGACACTACAAAAGTTTATCCCCATTTTTCACTTTTTGCAATTCCTCAATCACTCAATCCCTCGCCCGCAGCCGCCCTGGATCCACAAAATTTTATTAGACACTTAGAGCTTGTTTAATAAAAAATGTGAATGTCAGGGCGGTGTATTTTTGAGCTGA
>JAMPIK010000023.1 GCA_023662865.1 Prevotella sp. | reverse complement strand
GGTAATTTTTGGAAACAAGACTCTCAATGAAGTAAAAAGATAATTTATAAATTATATAAAAATGTTAAATACACCGCCCTGACATTCACATTTTTTATTAAACAAGCTCTTATTTGTTTTGGAGGTAATCGTGAATGGCGGCGGCAGCCTTACGGCCGGCACCCATAGCGAGGATTACGGTGGCGGCACCGGTTACGGCGTCACCGCCGGCGAAGATACCGGGGCGTGAAGTTGCACCGTTCTCATCGGTTACAATGCAGCCGCGGCGGTTTGTTTCCAGACCGTCGGTTGTGGCTTTAATCAAGGGGTTGGGGCTTGTACCCAGAGCCATGATTACCACATCGGTATCCATGCGGAATTTGCTTCCCGGTTTCTCTACCGGTGAGCGGCGTCCGGACGCATCGGGTTCGCCGAGTTCCATCTCAACGCAGTCAATGGCTACTACTTTACCCTTTTCATCACCGATGATTTCCACCGGGTTGGTGAGCATACGGAATTCAATGCCCTCCTGCTTTGCGTGATGCACCTCTTCCACACGCGCCGGGAGTTCGGCCTCGCTGCGGCGATATACGATAACAGCCTCGGCACCAAGTCGTTTGGCAGTACGCACGGCATCCATGGCAACGTTGCCGCCGCCTACCACTACAATGCGTTTGCCGGTGTAAATGGGGGTATCGTAGTCCTCGTGGAATGCCTTCATGAGGTTGGCGCGAGTGAGGAATTCGTTTGCGGAGAACACGCCGTTGAGGTTCTCGCCGGGAATACCCATAAAGCGAGGCAGACCGGCACCGGAGCCGATGAATACGGCATCGTAGCCCTCATTGTCGAGCAATTCGTCTACGGTGAGGGTGCGGCCTATGATTACATCGGTCTCGATGTCCACTCCGAGTTTGCGTACAGCTTCCACTTCGGCGGCAACCACTTTCTCTTTGGGAAGACGGAATTCGGGAATACCGTAAACTAGTACACCTCCCACTTTGTGAAGAGCTTCGAAAATTTTCACTTCGTAGCCCATGCGAGCGAGGTCGGAGGCACAAGCCAATCCGGAGGGACCGGAACCAACTACAGCAACTTTCTTGCCGTTTTTCTCAATCACGGGAACGGGTACATCATCGGCGTGCTCTATTTTCCAATCGCCTACATAGCGTTCGAGCTTGCCGATTGCCACCGGCTCGCTTTTTATTCCGAGCACACAAGAGCCTTCGCATTGGCTCTCTTGGGGGCAAACACGACCGCACACGCTGGGCAGAGAGCTGTCAAGGGCAATGATTGAGGCAGCCTTTGCAGTGTCTCCCTCATTGAGAGCGTGGATAAAACCGGGAATGTTCAACCCTACCGGGCAAGCCTGCACGCAACGCGGCTTGGGGCAATTCAAACAACGGGCTGCTTCAAGAGCCGCTTCTTCGGCATTATAGCCGTAGCATACTTCTTCAAAATTGGCGGCGCGCTTTACGGGGTCTTGTTCGCGCACCGGGGTGCGGGGTGCTTTAATTGCCATGGCAGGTGCATTTATGGGTTTCGGGATTGGTTTTCTTGTTTTCTTTGTACATGTTTTGGCGACGCATAGCCTCGTCGAAGTCTACTTGGTGACCATCGAATTCCGGGCCGTCAACGCAAGTGAAGAGTGTTTTGCCGCCAACGCTCACACGGCAGGCGCCGCACATACCGGTGCCGTCTACCATCAATGCGTTGAGGCTCACCATTGTGGGGATACCGAGTTTCTTGGTGGTCATGGCGCCGAATTTCATCATAATCATTGGGCCGATAATTACACAATGGTCAAACTTACGGCCTTCGTTGTTCACCATATCTTCCATTTTGGCTGTGACAAGGCCGTGGAAGCCGGCAGAACCGTCGTCGGTGCAAAGGTGTACGTTGCCCACCTTGCTCATCGGCTCAACGTATGTGAACAAGTCTTTGTTGCGCGCACCGATAATTACATCGGCTTGTACGCCATGCTCGTGAAGCCATTTCACTTGCGGATAAACGGGAGCTGTGCCCACACCGCCGGCTACAAAAAGAATGTTCTTCTTTTTGAGTTCCTCTTCCGGAATGTCAAGCAAATCGGAGGGGCGACCCAACGGGCCGGCAAAGTCTGCAAAACATTCACCCTCATTCATTTCGCATATCTTGCGAGAGGAAATGCCTACAATCTGGGTAACAATGGTAATAGTGCCTTTTTCGACATCATAGTCGCAGATAGTCAAGGGGATACGTTCTCCTTTCTCATCAGTGCGGACAATGATAAACTGGCCGGGCTTTGCTGCCTTGGCCACACGCGGAGCATGCACCACCATCTCAAAAATGTTGGGCGCAAGTTCCTGTTTGCTTAAAATTTCAAACATTGATATTAGATTTAGGAAAGTTAGTCAATAATGTCAAAGCCGCAGTAAGGGCGGAGCACTTCCGGGATTACGATGCCCTGCGGCGTCTGGTTGTTTTCCAGAAGAGCGGCTACTATGCGCGGCAGAGCAAGAGCAGATCCGTTGAGTGTGTGGCATAGCTGAATTTTCTTGTCGGCACCGCGATAGCGGCATTTCAGGCGATTGGCCTGGTAGCTCTCGAAGTTGGAGACGGAGCTTACTTCAAGCCAACGCTTCTGGGCGGCACTCCATACCTCGAAGTCGAAAGTAATGGCGGAAGTGAAGCTCATGTCGCCGCCGCACAAGCGCAGTATGTGCCAAGGCAAGCCGAGCTTTTCAAGCAATTCTTGCACATGGTCTTTCATTTCTTCAAGAGCGGCGTATGAGTTTTCGGGTTTCTCAATACGCACAATCTCCACCTTGTCAAACTGATGCAGGCGATTAAGACCGCGCACGTCTTTGCCATAGCTGCCGGCCTCTCTGCGCCAGCAAGGAGAGTAGGCACAATTCTTCTTGGGCAATTCGGCTTCCGGGATAATCATGTCGCGGTAAATATTTGTTACCGGTACCTCGGCGGTGGGTATCAGATAGAGATTGTCAAGCTGACAATGGTACATCTGTCCCTCTTTGTCAGGAAGTTGGCCGGTGCCGTAACCGGAGGCCTCGTTTACAACAAAAGGAGGTTCTACCTCAATGTAGCCCGCTTTCCAAGCTTCATCAAGGAAGAACTGTTGCAAGGCGCGTTGCAAGCGTGCGCCTTTGCCTATATAGAAAGGAAAACCGGCTCCGGTAACTTTTACTCCCATCTCCCAGTCAATAATGTTGTATTTACGAGCCAGCTCCCAGTGGGGGAGTGCATCTTCCGGAAGGTCGGGAATTACGCCGCCGGTTTTTTCCACTATATTGTCTTCGGCGGTTTTGCCTTCGGGCACAGCTTCGCAAGGTGTATTGGGTACGCTCAAAAGTACATCGCGCATTTTCTCTTCAACATCTGCCAAAAGGTCTTGAATACCTTTTTGCGCACTTTTCAATTCCGCCACCTGAGCTTTTGCCCGGTCGGCTTCCTCCTTTTTGCCCTGCTTCATAAGAGCACCGATAGAGGCGGCGAGCTTTTTGAGTTCGGAGGCATCGGAGTCGCTTTTCTGCTGAAGGCGACGACGTTCGGCATCAAGTTCAAGGATTTCATTTATCGGGCCGGCAGCGTCAAAACCTTTTACGGCAAGGCGTTTGATTATATATTCAGGGTCGGCCTTAATAGCTTGAAGTGTAAGCATATATAGTTTATTTAAGAGAGAAGTTCCTTTACTTTTGCATTAATTACGCGGCCTTCAGCTTTGCCGGCGAGTCGCTTGGAGGCAATACCCATTACTTTGCCCATCTCCTTAATTGAAGATGCACCTGTTTCGGCTATAATAGTCTTCAACTCGGCAGTGAGCTCCTCGTCGGAGAGCTGCTTGGGCAGATATTCTTCAAGTACGGCAGCTTCGGCAAGCTCACCCTCGGCAAGTTCCGGACGATTGTTTTCAGTGTAAATTTTAGCACTCTCCTTGCGCTGCTTCACCATCTTAACAATGATTGCAGTAGCCTTATCGTCAGGGAGTTCTCCGTTTGCACCCTTGGCTGTTTTAGCTTCGAGAAATTCCTTTTTAGCGCCGCGGAGAGCTTCCAGACGCACCTTGTCGCGAGCGAGCATCGCTTTCTTTATATCCTCGCTTATCTGAGTAAATAGGTCCATAAAAGTCTTCTGTAAATTTTAATTTGCAAATTTAGTAATTTTCATTCTCTTAACAAAATCTGCACCCGAAAACTTTATTTTCAAGAAGATTATCTCAATTCATTCTGTAAGGGTTGACCTTGCTGATAGAGCCGAGGCGATTATTTTTTCAAAATTTCAAGGTTGCGAACTCATTTTATTATTAACTGAATATTAATTAGTTATGTTTTGATTTTAAAATTATGGGTCAAACTTATTTAATTTTAGATAATTTTTATATAACTTTGGAGCTGATTATTTTCGTTCTGCCCTGCTTTCTCCAAGGACTCTAAAACGGACTACTATTTTTTATAATACATTAAATACAATTACATGAAGTACTTTTTATCTACAACACTTCTGTGCGGAATGTGTGTTTTGGGAGCTGCAGCCCAAAATGCTTCCGCAGACTATGAATTTACCGCCAACAAGTGTACCAGCTCAGTATATTCGAACGGTACCAATATAGGCCTGACATTCTCAAAGGATGGCGAGCGTTCGGAATATGTGAAGTTCGACCTCTATCAGGAAGCTGCCTATTATCTGCGTCCCGGCACATACACTGTCAGCTCGGCCACTACTCCCGGTTCAATTGCAAACGGCGATACCGAATACACGGTATATGTTCTCAACGGTACTGAATATGACTTTACAAACGGCACTCTGACCGTAAGTATGGATGCCAACTATTCTTACACCATTTCGGGACTGCTGACACTCGATGACGGAAAGACACTCAACTTCGCTTACAACGGTCAGCTTCCTTGCGGTCCCAATCTTGACTTCACCGCCGACACTATGAGTTATATAACAACCGTGAACGATCCCGCTTCCAATGGTTTTTATTACCGTTTAAGCGACAACGCCGGTAACTTCGAAGTGCGTGTAAACTTGTTCAGCGACGGCACCGAGCCGGCAAACGGCATTTATCTGATTGGTTCCGGCACCGACAACAACACTGCCAACACCATGGTTGATATGTTCAACCCGTTCCACGAAAACACCAAGTACGCACAAGGTATGGTGACAGTACGCGGCGAAGGCGACAACCGCACCATAACTGTGAACGGTACTCTCGAATACGAAAACGCACCTTTGAGAATTACGTACACCGGCCCGTTCCCCGCACGTCCCGTTGCAGAGCCTGCAACAGACTTCAGTTTCAATGCGTCAGCTTGTCTGGCTTCCGTTCGCGCTGAGGGCAACCATAGCAATGTGCCGATGACTTTCTCAAGCGAGGCAAACATCACACAATCTCTGAAACTCGACCTCTATCAAGACAACTCATATTATCTGCTGCCCGGCACTTACACGGTAGGTACAACCAATACTCCCGGCATGATTTGGGGCGGTCAGGAAAATTCGGGCTACTGTTCATTCACTGACAACGGTACTTCTTACGCTCTTGAAAGCGGCGAAGTAAAAGTAGCTCTCAATGACAATGTCTACACCATTACCGGTGATGTTGTACTCCAAGGCGACAAGACCCTCACATTCTCTTACAAAGGCGAACTCGCTTGCGGTCCCACCATCACTCTCAACGCTACAAAAGCCGAATATGTACAGGTTGCAAATCCCGCTGATAATGTGTACTACTATCGTCTGACAGATGAAGGTGCCACCTTTGAGGCTACTCTCAGATTCTACAGCGCGGGCGGTGCTCTCGTAGACGAAGATTATATTATTTGGAACAGTACTTTGGATTGGTCAAGCCAGGCTCAGGCCGATGTTGATATGAAGTCTCCGATCGAGGTATCAACCAAAGTAAGATCCGGTAAAGTGATTGTAGGCACAGAAGAAGAAAACCGCACAATCAAACTCAACGGCAAACTCGAATATGAAGAAACACCCGTAATCATCAATTTCACCGGTATTCTTCCTCCGAAAATAGAGGCCGGCATCGATGCAGTTACTTCAAACACCGCAGCCAATGTAAGCATCACCGACGAATATGTGAAAGTGAGCGGTCTGAATGCAGGTGCTGTGGTGAATATCTACAATGTAACCGGAGCTATTGTTGCAACCGGCGCGGCTGATGCCGACGGCAATGCTTATATTGCACTTGAAGGTCTTGGCAACGGAGTGTTTGTGGCTACAATGCCCGGAACCACATTCAAATTCGTGCGTTAATCCGATTACAAATTCATAATCAAACAAGCGGCATTGCACCACGGTGCAGTGTCGCTTTAATTATAGTACTGAATATCAAACTATTATCATTATGTTAAAAAATAACATTCAAAATTCTTTGTTTTTAAATATTTTTTATATAACTTTGACTTTTGAACAGACACTTGCGTATTCACTTACAGCTTAGAATACTTTTTTATATCATAATTTAATTTCTATAACATGAAGCACCTTTTATCTACAGCGCTTCTGTGCGGAATTTCAATTTTGGGCGCCTCAGCTCAAAGTATTATCGTCACCGACAAAGACGGAATTACGCACAGATTTCACGCGGATTATGTAAAGGACATCACCTTTATCAAGGGAGAGCCCGTTGGTGAAGAACTCAAATTCGATACTCTTGATGTCTATTCCTATGGCTCTAAAAATGAAGTTCTTACTTTTACCGCCGGTCAAAACACAAAAGTGGCTCTCAACCTCTACCAGCCCGAAGCTCTTTTCTTGCAAGCCGGAGAGTATAATGTAGGCACAACCAATGACCCTTACACTATCGACAAATCTTCCTCCGATACCAAAATAACAATAGAGGGAAAAGAGAAAACTCTTGAATCCGGCTCCATGACCGTAACTCTCGAAGGTGAAGTCTACACATTCAAGCTCAACTTCACTTTCACCGACGGAGAGTCTTTTGCCGGTTCATACACCGGCGAGCTGAACACTTTCGGCCCGGTTTTGAATTTTGCACTCACCGGTTGCAAATATGTTGAAGTAAACAACCCCGCCGCCAACGGTTTCTATTACGGTCTGAATGATGAAAACTGGAAGGTGGAGATGCGACTTGAACTTTTTAATTCAGGCGACACTCCCAACAACGGTGCATATATGTTCTCCAACACCGCCGAAGAAGGCACCGCCGACTCATACGTCAACCTTTACAGCCCGTACAACACCACGACTCGTTTCAAAGAGGGTATCGTGAACCTTTCCGGCGCCGGCGCAGAGCGCACTATTGAAATCAACGGTCTGCTTGAAAACGGTCTGCGCATGAAGGCTACTTGGACCGGCGAACTACCGGCTCGCCCGACAGTAACTCCGACAGCCGACTTCAACCTCGCGGCTACTTCGGTTTTCGCAAATGTATATAACGGCACAAACACTGAGCTGACTTTGTCAAGCGAAGCAGATCCCTCCACATCTCTGCGTCTTGACATGTACCAGCCCGACAACTGGTATCTGCTCCCCGGCACTTATACTGTTGACAATGCATGTACCGACTTCACAATCAGCACCACTTATTCAAACTTCTCCAACGATGGCATCATGTATTTGTTCCAAAGCGGACAGGCAATTGTGGCTCTCAACGGAGATGTCTATACAATCACTGCCGACATTACCGGAAAGAATACCAACGACAATTCAATCAAAACCCTGCACGCCACATACACCGGCAAACTCTCATGCGGCCCTCAGAATATTGAATATGAATTGTCAAACATATCTTATATTGATGTAAAAGAACCCGCCGAAAATGGCTTTTATTACAAAGTTTCAGACAGTGGATATGGTGTAGAAGCAAGCATCTACATTTACGGACAAGGTACAACAGAGCCGGCAGACGGCACATATACCTTCGGCGACACTATGGCTGACGGCACTGCAACAGTTTCAGCTGACTTGTTCCGCCCCGTGAGTGCAAACACCAAGTACAAATCCGGAACTGTAACTCTCAGCACCGACGGCGCCAACCGCGTCATGGTGATTGAGGGAGTACTCGAATATCAGAACATTCCCCTCAAGCTCACTTACACCGGCACACTTCCCGCACGCGAAGTAAAAGCCGATTATACTTTCGAGACTACCGAATGTATGGTAAATCCGTATAGTACTACAAATGTGGGTCTTGTATTTTCAAATCCGACAGACCCTTCCACTTCACTGAAACTTGACCTCTATCAGAACAGCACATATTATTTGGCTCCCGGCACATACACAGTGTCTGAATCCGGCACAGCCGGTAACATATGGGGCGGTACAAGCAATATAGGTTATGCATGCTTCTCTACAGCCGATGGCACATTTGCTCTTGCAAGCGGTACGGTGACCATTGCCAATGCCGGTAACATTTACACTATTACCGGCCTCATTACTCTTGCCGATGGTAAAGTTTTAAACTTCAAATATGACAAACTGTTGCCCTCATTCGGTCCGATATTGAACGTCACACTTTCCAATTGCAATAACCGCAACAATAATAACGCAGTAGCCAACGGTCATTACTACAAGCTCAACGATGAAAATTATAAAATGGAATTGAACCTCGACATCTTCTCCGAGGATGAAATTCCCGCTCCCGGTACATACACACTTACGGATACCAAAGTAAACGGTACCGCCTCTGTGGCCGTGGATCTCTATTCTCCTTACAATGAGAACAACAATGTTCTGACCGATGGTACTGTAACTGTTGCCAAAGAAGGCGATGACACTGTAATCACAATCACCGGTCGCCTCAGCAAAGTAAATCTCGATTTCAACGCCACATATACCGGCACACTCCCCGCAGCTAATTAAACAAACACTTTCAAAAGAAGAATAAGAATGAAAAAATATATTTTATCCGCTTTCGCGGCGATTGCTCTGGCGTTTACCGCTTCCGCAGCCGACTATGATTATACGTTGTTGGTGAATACCAAAGAAGGCAATGTTGTGGAATTCGAGTTCAAATACTATCCCGTTGCCACTTTCGAAGGTGATGAAGTGGTGATTACCGACGACCACAACCTTGAAGCAATGCGTTACGACATGGCCGACATTGCAAACTTCACTTTCAAGAAAACAGTTTCCGGCATAGACGAAGTGACACCGGACTCCGCCGTCAAGGTACGCATCACCAAAGAATATATGAAGGTGAGCGGCTTGAAGGCCGGTGCGGTAGTGAATATCCATGATATAGCCGGTGCCAAGGTTGCCGGCGGCACGGCAGATGCCGATGGCAATGTACATATAGCACTCGAGGGCTTGGGCAGCGGTGTGTTTGTTGCATCAATGCCCGGCACTACATTCAAATTCATACGTTAATCTTTAAGAAGTATCAACATGAAAACAAGAATATTGTCTGCCTGCGCTCTGAGTGCACTCGCACTTACCGCCGTGGCTCAGAACAATTATAAGGTAGTGGTTACCGGCACCGACGGCAAGACAACCACCTATGAGACTACCGATGTGAAGAACATCCAGTTCAAGACAGAACCGGCCTACAATGTAGCTGACAATCTTGTCGGTGCCGAGTATTCTTCCGATGCCAACGGCCTCGGCCAATACTACATCTGTTTCGGCACCGGCAATTCAGACAACGATGGCAATCCCATTGAAGTGGGCGGTATGCAAGTGGCCATGGAGCTCACCGCCCCCAAGAGTGAGGATTATATAAATGCCGTTCTCCCCAACGGTTATTACACTCGTGGTACAGGCACGCAAATCAACACATTCAATGTGCAGAAAACCGGCATATGGGTGCGCCTTTCCGAAGGTGAAGACGGTGTCACCGTCTCTCCGCTTGTCGATGGTAGTGTGAATGTAGACTTCGACGGTGATATCTACGACTTGAAGTGCGAGTTTACTTTGCTCTCCGGTGAGTTCGTGGCTCTTGAATACCTCGGTGAAATCGAATTCCAACCCGGTGTTTCCGAGACTGAATACTTTACCGGAGATGTTGACGTTACTTTCGAGGGTGCGCAAGGTCGCTATTGGGCAAACTGGTTCTACCCCTTCGCCGATGATGCCGCACTCGAATTTTATACCGGCGAATTCAACGAAGACGGTGCCCAGACCAAGGGCTATTGGTTCTACACCGGTATAAATATGCCCAAACTGCCTATGGATCAGGCTGCCAATCCATCGCAGTATATAGCCGACGGCGTGTATACCGTAGACCCTCGCGAAATTATTGATTTCAATACCAATCTGCCCTATACGCTCGCAGTGGGACGTTCTGTTGACATGTGGGGGGTTGAGTATCCCACCGGTACATATATCACATACCTTGAGAAAGGTCGCACACAGCGCGGTTATATTAAGTCCGGCACACTCACCGTGAGCGACGGAGGTAAAA
Organism: Prevotella sp.; assembly: GCA_023662865.1. Lineage (GTDB taxonomy): Bacteria > Bacteroidota > Bacteroidia > Bacteroidales > Muribaculaceae > Lepagella. The sequence continues at coordinate 22,756 of JAMPIK010000023.1, read as the reverse complement.
AATATGTATTGGATCTTGTTGACGAAAAGGGCAACAAGATTACAGGTACATATACCGGCACTCCCGCCATTCGCAATTTCTGCGACAATTCGGAAATGCCTGACATGAGCAGCACACTGACTTCAAACGTCACTCTCGACTTTGTCCCCGAGACAGTAGCCATGAGCTATCCGTTGGGCGACTATATCAAATCAGGTTTAAACAATTTCCAAGTCATGGTGACTGAACCGAACATGAAAAAAGGTGACTTCCTAATGTTTGAACTCATGACAGACAAGGCGACTCTGCCTGACGGCACTTACACCATCAACAATGAGATAGCCACCGGCTGCGGTTTGAAAGGCTTTTGTGACTATGGCGGCGACTTGCTGTTCTCTTGGTATGGTGATTTGGATTCAACAGATCCGCAGACAGGAGTTCAGGAGGTACTGGCTCCCGTTAACGGCGGTACACTCACACTCAGCACCAATGCCGATGGTACACGCAAAGTAGAATTCAACCTCAATGACGGAGAAGGCCACAACATCACCGGTACTTACACCGGTACATGGTACGACCTGCCGGCCGATGGTTACGCACCTCGCAAAGCAGTGAAAGGTCCGAAAGGGGTAAACGCGCGTCGCGCTTCCTTCAATACACCTTCCACTCGCCGACTTATGACTGAGTAATAACTGAATAATATATCAGCCCCGAACAAGAAGCCTTGGCTTCCGGTTCGGGGCTTTTTCGTTATTGAACCGGCGATTACAGTAGCAGCTCATAGTCTACCACATCAAGGCTTCTGCCGAATTTCTCCCCCACACCTTTAAAGTGCGAAACATTGAAGAACCCCAACTTCTCATGGAATTTTATGCTTGGGATATTATCAGCCGTGATGCAGGCTATGAGTGCTGCATAGCCGCGTTTTCTACATTCCTCTATGAGGGCGTGCATCAATGCCGTGCCTATACCGCCGCGCCCCTCTCCGCGCTTCAGGTACAAGGTGGTTTCCAAAGTCAGGTCGTATGCTTTGCGGCCTTTCCATTCATGTACATAACAAAAGCCGATAATCTTGCTCTCCTTTTCATATACGAAATAAGGGAATCGGGCTGAAATATCCTCAATGCGACGGCGCATGGCCGGTGTGTCAAGAGCCTCCGTTTCAAAAGATATGTCGGTTTCCAACACATAATAGTTGTATATATCGCATATTTGAGTGGCATCTTCCGGTCTAACAAATCTGATATTTTCCATAATGCGCAAAAATAGACAAAATGCGGCAAAAAACAAAACTTCACCGCCTTGCGTTATAAATTAAAAAAGAGTTACTATGTCTGACAAAAACAACAAAAGCCGCGTACAGCGCGAGCATGACCATGAGAAAGAGAACAAAGAACGCCGCATTGTAAACAAGGTGTGGCTTTGGATTGGTATAATTGTGCTGGTAGTCATACTCCTTTACTGGCTCTTCGCAATCGGTACATTCGAGGGTCCGAACCAGTAATGAGCCGATAAATCCGTCCGGCAAAATATTTGTACAATTTCTGAAAAAGTGTTATCTTTGCAAAAGATAATATTTAAGTAGTTTATGCTGATTAGAAAAGAAACTGCTGATATATTGGCATTTTTAGACAGCTTCGTTTCCTCTAAACATGATGTGGCAATGCTGATAGCCGGCGATTTTCGCAAACGTCGCATTGAGAAAGGTATTACGCGTGAGATGATGGCTGAAAAGTCCGGTGTGCCGATAAGCAATATTGCAAGGTTTGAACAGAAAGGACTGATTTCTCTTAAAAATCTCATAGAGCTTGCCTGCGCGTTGGGGTTCAGAGCTGATATATCAAACATATTCTCGGAGCCTAAGTATTCAACCATGGCGGAACTGACACAGATACGCGACAATATGGGTAAGAAGAAGGCATATCCCAAACGGAAGAAAAATGAAGAAGATTGACAGGCTGACAGTTAAATTTCACGGCATGCAGGTCGGCAATCTGTCGTTGTCTCCCGACAATAATCTATGTGTGTTTGAATACACAAAAAATTGGCTTTTGAAAGGATTCAGCATATCTCCGTTAGAGTTGCCATTGAAAGAAGGAGTCTTCATGGCCAAACCTATTCCCTTTAACGGTTCATTCGGTATTTTTGAAGACAGCCTGCCCGACGGTTACGGTCGATATCTACTCCATAAGACATTGCAACGAATGGGTATTAACGACAGCAGTTTGTCTGTTCTTGACAGATTGGCTATTGTCGGAGAAAGCGGTATGGGCGCTTTGACCTACGAACCGATTCATATTATAGAGGAGGAACCGGAAGTAAATGATTTTGACTTGCTTCAGGCAAAAGCGCTGGAGGTACTCGGCGATAAGCAGGACCAAGATGCCGGGCTGTTATTGTATAACAGTGGAAATAGCGGTGGAGCACGCCCGAAAGCGGTATTCAGTGATGACACCGGTGAATGGCTTATAAAGTTCCGACATATATATGATCCGAAAGAAATAGGATTGCAAGAATACAATTATAATGTACTTGCCCTAAAATGCGGAATTGAAGTACCCGATTTCAAACTCGTAAATGATAAATATTATGCCGTGAAACGCTTTGATATTTTATCTTCCGGGGTGCGGATACATACAGCCACTGCCGGGGCATTGCTCTGTATTTCCAGAAGTGAACCGGTGCTTGACTATTCAAATTTGCTTGCACTTACCGGCTATTTGACGCAAAATTCAGACGATGTGGTGCAGATGTTCCGGCGTATGCTGTTCAATTATTATGCCGGCAACAAAGATGACCATTCCAAAAATTTCAGCTTTTATGTGATAAAGGACAGCAAGAACAATTGGACATGGAGGCTGGCTCCGGCGTATGACCTTACGCTAAACAATGAAGGATATAACGGTGAACACGCCACATCTGTTAACGGTACCGAATTTCCCGATACGAGAGATTTTATTGAAGTAGGTACAAAAAATATGATTTCAAGAAATCAATGTATCCAAATCATAAATGAAATGCGAGATATAATCTTGCAAAATAAATTCTAAAAATGGTTGCGAAAACGATATTGGCGGCTTTGGCTGCTGTCGGAACATTTTGCCCGACAATGTCTGCCAAAGAGCATAACGGTGACAGACAGAATTATACGGTTCTTGTAAATAAGTCCGGTGAGCTTTATCGCTCTGACACCGGCGATAAAATGCTCTATTACGGCACCAACTATACCGCGCCGTTTGCTCACGCTTACCGTGCGCTCGGTTACCTTGGTGTGGATCGAAAGGAGGCAATAAATCGCGATGTTTACCACATGGCGCGGTTGGGGCTTAACGCTTTCCGTCTGCATTTGTGGGACGTGGAGTTGAGCGATGCCGAAGGCAATTTGCAGCAGAATGACCATCTCGACCTTTTGGATTTCCTGATTGCCGAGCTTGAAAAGCGTGGTATTGATATTGTGCTGACTGCCCAAACTGATTTCGGTAACGGCTACCCGGAGCGGAACATCGACACCGGGGCGTTTGCTTATGATTTTGACAAATGCGACATACACGACAACCCCAAGGCGCAGAAAATTCAGGAGAACTACCTCAAGCAGCTTGCCGAGCATGTGAACCCCTACACCGGATTGAGCTATGGCAAAGACCGTGCCATAATCGCCATGGAGGTAAACAACGAGCCATGCCATTCCGGCAATTCAAAGCAGGTTACGAACTACATCAATCGCATGGTAAAAGCCCTGCGCAAGGGTGGTTTCGACAAACCGATACTTTATAACGTGAGCCATAACCCCGATGTGACCGACGGCTATTATAAGGCTGACATTCAAGGCACTACTTTTCAGTGGTATCCCACCGGGCTGGTGGCCGGACGGCAAAGACACGGCAACTATCTGCCCACAGTAGATGAATACCACATACCTTGGGAAAAGACAATGCCCGGATATGCCGACAAAGCACGGTTCATTTATGAGTTTGACCCCGGAGATGTATTGAACTCAAACCTGTACCCGGCAATTGTGCGCACTCTGCGCGGCAAAGGGTTTCAGTGGATTACTCAATTCGCATACGACCCCACCGATATGGCTCGCTTCAATACCGAGTATCAGACCCATTTCCTTAACCTCGCATATACACCGGCAAAGGCTTTGAGCATGATGATTGCCGCCAAAGCAATGCAAGACATACCCGAAGGAGCGTACTATGGCAAATATCCCGAAAACAAACAATTCGGATATGTAACTCTTTATGACACTGACCATTCATCGCTCTATAACTCACCCTCATCATATATACACACAGCTCCCAGCGCCACTCCTCCCGTAAATCCGGATTCACTGACGGAGCTGGCCGGTGTGGGCAGTAATCCCCTTGTGAAATACCACGGCACCGGGGTGTGGTTTCTTGACCGCCTTGATGACTCTGTGTGGAGGCTTGAGGTGATGCCCGATGTGGTGCTTACCGAAGACCCGTTTAAAAAGCCCTCTCTCAACCGCGAAGTGGGCGAGATAATTAATGCAACTCACCCGATGGAAATAGACCTCCCTTCTTTGGGCGAAAGCTATTTGATAACGTCTTTGAGCGGCCAAGAAAGCAAAAGGGCTGAGAATAAAAAATTTAATGTAAGCGAAGGGGTGTATCTGCTAAGTGCACAGCCCCTTGAACCGGGCAAATGGACTGCCGAAACGGCTTTCAAGAATATGAAGCTCGGCGAATTTGTCGCGCCCGAAGCTAAAAAATCCGAAGCAAAACCGAAAGTGTTTGATGTGTACACGCCACTTGCACTTGTATCTGATTCAATGAAGATTAATGCCTCTGCCGTATATGCCGACTCGCTTGTTGTTTATCCCGGCGATGTAAACTTCTGGCGCAACGACAACAAGCTGTATGGTATGGAGAAAGCCGGCGAAGACAGACCATACTCATGGCAGGCAAGTGTACCGACTCCCGACCATATCGGTAAATATACATACCGCATTGTAGCTTACAACGGCGATAAGCCCGTCACCTACCCCGGCGCGATAAACGGCACTCCCCTCGACTGGGACTTCCCGGACGATGCTCCCTCTTACTCAGTTGATATTATTAATGATACAGCGCCGTTACCGCTTATTGTGCCGGGTAGAGAAGACGTGTTTGTCGAGGCCGGTTCAATACCCGATGCGCAAGGAGCATGGTTGCAAACAGTAGAATCAAACTATTCCGCTCCCGCATACTACCGGCTGAATTTTACCCCCACACAAACGGATACACACGCCATAATTCGTGCCGATCTTTCCCGGCTAATTCCTCACGACCCGAATATCACCAACCGCAAAAACCTGCATCTTATTCTCGCCGCCGAAGCAAAAGGAGTTGAAACAGTGGAAGTAGGCGTTGAAAACAACCGGGGTGTATCATTCACAGCTGCAATTCCGGTAAAGGAATTTCGCAAAAATCCCAACGGCACATTTGAGGTTTCCATTCCTCTGGCCGAGCTAAAAAAGAGCAAGACCCTGCTTATGCCGGCAGCCTACCCCTCATTCGCCGCACGCAGCTATGACGGCACCCACACCCCGGAGCAGCTACGACCCGACGATATATCCGCCGCCGTAATAACCTTGCCCGACCTCAACCCCGGGCAAGAAACAAATTTCACCATACAAGCTCTCTTGCTGATATCGGATAAAGCTCAACATGTTAAATAAAAGTATAACTGTCTGTTCATTTTAAATTAAAATAGCCACTTAACTCAATAAATAATATGGATTTTATGACACTTGTGCGCGAGAGGTATTCGTGCAAAAAGTATGACGGCCGACCGGTTGAGGCGGCTTGTCTGGAGAGTATTTTGGAGACCGGACGTTGGGCTCCCACGGCCAAGAACTTGCAGGAGCAGCATATATATGTGGCTCAAAGTGTTGAGGCTCTGGCCAAGATTGACGAGTGTACACCTTGCCGCTACGGTGCGCCGACGGTGTTGGTCGTGGCCTTCGACAAAAACAATGTTTACACATATCCGGGCGGCAAGCGCGAGTCCGGCATTGAAGACGCCTCGATTGTTGCCACTCATCTCATGCTCGGAGCGGCAGCTGCCAAGGTGGACTCATGCTGGGTGAATTGTTTTGACCCGGATAAACTGCACACTTTGTTGGGACTCCCCGAAAACGAGGAAATATTGATGCTTCTTGACCTCGGTTACGCAGCCGAAGGTGCCGGTCCGTTGCCCAACCACTTTACTCGCAAACCCCTAACCGAAACCGTTAGCTACATCTGACGAACATCAAGGGGCTGATAAACGTTTTGTTAATATGGAAAGAATACTTTGGGCAGACGATGAGATTGATTTGCTGAAACCGCATATAATGTTTCTTAAGGCGAAGGGTTATGAGGTGGAAACGGCTTCCAACGGCCGCGATGCCATTGATGCGTTGTGTGCCGAGCATTTTGACCTTGTGCTTCTTGATGAGAATATGCCGGGCATTTCCGGGCTGGAGACCCTTACACTTATCAATCAGCAATTTCCGCAGTTACCGGTGATTATGATTACCAAGAGTGAGGAGGAAAACCTTATGAATCAGGCTATCGGCAACAAGATTGCCGATTATCTCATCAAGCCGGTAAATCCGAGTCAGATTTTGCTGTCGCTCAAGAAGAACCTACATTCTTCGGAGTTGGTGGCGGCACAGGCATCGTCTTCCTATCAGCAGGAGTTTCAGATGCTCAGCTCAAAGATAAGCCGGGCAGAGAGCATTGAGGATTTCTATGAGCTTTACCGCTCGCTCGTCTATTGGGAGATGAACTTGGCAACCACGGAGACTCACATGGATGAAATGCTCGCCATGCAGACGCGTGATGCCAATTATAATTTTGCCAAGTTTGTAAAGCAGAATTATGAGAGTTGGGTAAACACCACGGAGCACCCGCTTATGAGCCATGAGCTTTTCAAGCGGCGAGTCTTCCCGGCTCTTGACAAGGGGGAGAAGCTGTTTTTTATACTGATAGACAATTTCCGCCTTGACCAGTGGAGAGTGCTTCAACCGCTTGTTTCCGACATTTTCAATGTGCAGGAAGACCTGTACACCACCATTCTGCCCACCTCCACCCAGTATGCGAGAAATGCGATTTTTGCCGGGCTGATGCCGCTGCAGATAGCTACGATGTATCCGAAATTCTGGGTGGACGAAGATGAAGATGAGGGGAAGAACATATATGAGGAGCAGCTCATTCAGACACAGTTGGATCGCTATCGCCGTCACGATACTTTCTCATACGCCAAACTCAACGACTCCACGGCTATCGAGAAGTATATGGCAAAATTCAAGAATCTGAAAGATTTTAACCTGAATGTGGTGGTGCTCAACTTCATTGATATGCTCTCTCATGCGCGAACCGAGAGCAAGATGATACGCGAGCTCGCCAACAGCAATGCGGCATATTGCTCGCTCACAGAGTCGTGGCTGCGCCACAGCGGTGCACTTGAGCTGTTTAAACGCATTGCGGAGTCCGGCGCGAAGATTATTCTCACCACCGACCACGGCACAATTCGGGTGGACAACCCCATTAAGGTAATAGGCGATCGCAACACCAATACCAATCTTCGGTACAAGGTGGGCAAGTCGCTGAATTACAACCGAAAGCAGGTATATGAAATGACAAATCCGAAGCGTTTCGGTCTGCCGGCCCCAAATCTGTCAAGCACCTATATATATGCCTGCAATGAGGACTTTTTCTCATATCCCAACAATTATAATTATTATGTACAATACTATACCGGCACTTTCCAGCACGGGGGCATTTCGCTGCAAGAGATGCTTGTGCCTTTGGTAACATTATCACCGAAATGAATATAGTAGTTTTAGACGGATATACTTCCAATCCGGGGCTCTTCTCATGGGAGGGATTTGAAAAGCTTGGCAATCTGATTGTTTACGATGATACGCCTGACCCGGCAGATGTGGCGGAGCGTTGTAAGGATGCCGACATTGTGCTGACCAACAAACGCGAACTTACCAATGCCGACCTTGACCGGCTTCCCCGGCTCAAGTATGTAGGCATAATGGCTACCGGCTGCAACCGCATTAACCTTGAAGAAGCACGCCGGCGCGGCATTGTAGTGACAAATGTGCCGGCTTACAGTTCGGAGTCTGTGGCTCAATTAGCTGTGGCATTGCTCCTGAATGTGATATACCACCCCGGCACATATACTCCGGAGGCCAAGCGCAAGGCATGGAACGGTGAATACGAGGACCTCGGTCGCCCCTTCTTCGAGCTTGCCGACAAGCAGCTCGGCATTGTGGGGTTCGGCAACATCGGGCGTTGTATGGCTAAAATATGCGCGGCATTCGGCATGACTGTGGCCACTGACAGCTCCAAGCCTCAAGAAATGCTGCCGCCCGGCACACTGAAAATGAGCCGCGACGAACTTTTCCGAACCTCCGATGTAATTTCAATTCATACCCCCCTTACCGAGCAAACACGCGGTATGATAAACCGCCGATTGATTTCTCTGATGAAGCCTACAGCAGTGATAATCAACACATCGCGCGGTGCCCTCATAGATGAGCAAGCCCTCGCCGATGCTTTGAAGGAAGGGCGGATATACGGTGCCGGACTCGATGTGCTGAGTGTGGAACCGCCCACACCGAATAACCCTTTGCTTACAGCGCCGAACACTGTAATCACACCGCACATTGGCTGGGACACAACCGAAGCACGACGCCGACTCATGGATGTAACCCTGAGCAACATAGAGTCCTGGTTGTCCGGGGGCTCCGCAAACGTTGTCAATTAGATACTCTCTTAGCTCTCCTCATAAAATAAGTGCCGCTTCGGGTCTCCCCGAGCGGCACTTATTTTATGGTGTGTGAGATGGAATTAGCCGTTGTACTTCTTCATGATTGCGATGAGGTCGAGCACTTTGTTTGAGTAGCCAATCTCATTGTCGTACCATGATACAACTTTTACGAAGTTGTCAGTCAAATAAACGCCGGCGTTTGCATCGAAGATAGAAGTGAGGGGGCAGCCGAGGAAGTCGGAGCTTACCACAGCGTCTTCAGTGTAGCCGAGCACACCTTTGAGTTCGCCCTCTGATGCTTCTTTCATGGCAGCGCAGATAGCTTCCTTAGTGGCGGGTTTCTCAAGGTTTACAGTGAGGTCTACTACTGAAACATCGAGAGTGGGGACACGCATTGAGATACCTGTGAGCTTGCCGTTTAGTTCGGGGATTACTTTACCGACAGCCTTGGCAGCACCTGTTGTAGAGGGGATAATGTTGCCGGCAGCTGCACGACCGCCGCGCCAGTCTTTCATAGAAGGACCGTCAACAGTTTTCTGAGTAGCGGTAGTGGAGTGAACGGTAGTCATAAGACCATTGATGATACCGAATTTTTCGTTGAGCACTTTGGCGATGGGAGCCAAGCAGTTGGTGGTGCAAGAAGCGTTTGAAACAATCTTCTGGCCGGCGTATGTATTAGCGTTCACGCCGCAAACGAACATGGGGGTAGTGTCTTTTGAGGGAGCACTCATCACTACATATTTAGCTCCGGCCTCAAGGTGAGCCTGAGATTTTTCGGCTGTGAGGAACAAACCTGTTGACTCTACAACATATTCAGCACCCACTGCGCCCCAGTTGATTTCTGCGGGGTTCTTGCAAGCAGTTACGCGGATTTCCTTACCGTTTACAATCAGCAGGCTTTTCTCCATGTCGTAATCTACTGTACCGTCAAAACGACCGTGCATTGTGTCATACTTGAGCATGTATGCCATGTAGTCAACCGGGAGGAGGTCGTTGATTGCTACAACCTCGATGTCATCGCGTTTTGTGGAAGCACGGAATACGAAGCGACCGATGCGACCAAAACCATTAATACCTACTTTTGTCATTTTTATTTACCTTTTGGGTTAGTTATTAATATTCTTTTTTATTGTTTGTCCGAGTTTTTTCGGACGGTATCTAAAACTTTTTTAATCGTCGTTGTGTTTTTTGAAGAAAAGGACATATGTGTTGCCTTGTAAAAAAGTTTCCGCAAAATTAGGATTTTTTTTTGACTTAACGAACATTATCGCCGAAAAATTAACTAAGATTGCATTCCTTCAACAGAGGTTTTTCAGAGTCCTTTTGCAGCTTGCCTGCATTAGATATAACAATCCGGTGGGGCATTTTGCTCATTTTCGGGTATTAAAATTTGTAAAAGAAGATTTATGGGAAAGTTTTTATCTGATTTTAAGGAATTTGCGATGCGCGGTAATGTCATAGATATGGCAGTCGGTGTAATCATCGGCGGCGCATTCGGCAAGATTGTATCCTCTCTGGTAGATGACATTATCATGCCGGCGGTTGGAGTGGCTACCGGAGGTATGGACTTCAAAGATTTGAAGTATGTGCTTCGCGACGGCGACCCATCGGCTCTCGATGAGGCAGCTAAGCAGGCGGTGACGATAAACTATGGTATGTTTATCCAGAATATCGTTGACTTCCTGATTATTGCCTTCTGTATCTTTATGGCAATAAGGATAATGCAGAAATTCCACAAGAAAGCGGAAGAGGAAGCGGCCGCCCCGGCTCCCCCGGCTCCCGATGTGGAATTGCTCACTGAAATTCGCGATTTGCTCAAGGAGCAGAGTGCCAAGAAGTAGCGAACTATCTCAGAGCAGAGAAGAGAGTCCACAGCATAATGCCGGTGCTGACACTCACATTCAATGAGTGTTTGGCACCGCATTGTGGTATTTCAATCACGATGTCGGCAGTATCAACTACAGGCTGGTCAACGCCGTGCACCTCGTTGCCGCATACGATGGCGTATTTTTCATCGGTTTGAGGGGTAAAGTCGTTAAGAAGTATTGAATTGTGAGTCTGTTCAAGTACACACACTTTCCAACCGACGGCTTGCAGGCGTTTCACTTCCGCGAGGCATGAGTCGGCGTGTCGCCAACGCACGGAGTCCTCTGCGCCCAAGGCGGTTTTGTGTATTTCCGGGTGCGGAGGGGTGCCTGTAATTCCGCACATCACCACCTCGTCTACCATAAAAGCATCGGAGGTGCGGAGTATTGAGCCTACATTATTGAGCGAGCGGACATCATCAAGGAGTACACGCAACGGCAACTTTGCGGCATCATGCCATTGGTGAGCTTCCATGCGGGTAAGTTCCAGTATATTTTTCTTCTTCCTGTCGGTATTCATAAATGTATTTTGTAATGTCGGTGAAAGTCTGTCATTATATTATCCATGGTCTGTCTGTCCGGGAATTTCATGAACAAGATTCCGAGTGCCCGGCGTGCGTTTGTAAATTTGCTGACACGCTCGCCCGGTGCTTTATATATGATTTCCCGGTAAATATACGGTTTAATCTCATCGGCTATTTCTATGGCAGACAGAACTCCGTCGGTATGGGAATGTAAAACATATAAAGCGCGAAAGTCCGACTCCGGCTTCTTTAAGGAATGATGAATCGGTTGATTCAGAGATGTTTGAATATTATATTCTATCAAATCAGTGCCGAACACGTCAGACAACAGCCTCGGCACCATATTGCCGCCGGCTCGCGCACCAAGCTCGTTGAAGAAACAGTTGCCTTCGGTGTCTATAATCACGCCCAAATTAAATTCCCCGTCGGTTAAATTCAGCAAGTCAACAATTTTTTCAAGCTCTGAATAGATTTGGTCTCGTTGGCTTGGACTCAACTGCGCCGGCCATTTTAAGCCGGTCGGTACCAACGGAGCTTGTTCGCATCTTATGCCTTCCAAATCTCCACTTACAACTATTTGTTTATTAATGATGTAGACATCTCCTTCCAAAAAGCCGTGCTCTCCCGGTTGTATATATTCCTCGGCTATCAGTATGCCGTTTCGGGAGAATTCATAGGCGAAAGCAATGGCCTGTTGCAAGTCGGAGTCGGTGTTTATTACATTCACACCCTTTGAGCCGGAGGAGTCAGTCGGTTTTATTATAATCGGTCTTTTGAAATCCGCTGTTTTGCGACTGACAGCTTCCGGGGCGTCTGTTATGCTGAACGCGTACCATTTTGGCACTCTGAAACCATTCTCTTGCTGGAATTGACGAAATAAATGCTTATAACTTAATATTTTAACCGAGTCTGCCGGGTTTGTTGCAAGCCCCAAACGTTCACATACCACCGCTGCCGGATAAGCCGCCGGGTCAGAACCGTAAGCCAATATGCCGTCTGCCTTTTCAATTTTGGCTATATGCTCTACTGCATCAATGTCGGTAGAGCTTTCGCAATACCATTTATCGGCAACGAGTCTTCCCGGATTGTCCGGAAGGAAGTCTATCAGCACGGTGCGGACTCCCGAAGCGTGTGCCTTTTCAATAGCAGCCACTTGTTGTGCCGAGCCTCCCAGCAGAAGTAATGTCTTGCTTTTTTTCATTTGAGGAGTACATTAGGACGCAGTGGCTGCAAGGCTTTGGCAGCATCGGTTATCCCGGCATGGGCGGCGCGTGCGTAAAGAATTTCGGAAAGTGTCGCCGTGTCGGTATCATCACATTCTTCGTGTCCGATGAGGGTACTGACAAGCTCCGGACGTGAGGCGAGCAAATCGGGCAATGCCTGCAAGGTCTCGGCAAGAATGTATTGGGCATGAGGTTCGCCCAAAGCGGCGGCGCGGGCATAAAGCTCTACGGCGCGGTCATAGTCGTAGTCCACCCCTATACCCTCGGCGGTACACTGAGCCAATATGGCCACTGCCAACGGCACATCGGCATTTGCCGCACGCTCAATGAGAGGAATGGCCACCGGAGTAATTCGCTCATGATAGTAGGGGAGCGCGGTGTTGAGCAATTGCTCGGAAGGGAGAGAGTCTGTTTGGGGCAAAATGATGTCGGCAAGTTCCAGAGCCGCATCCAATATGCCGGCTCGCGCTCCTTGGCGAAGTAGAGGAATGGCTGCTGTAGTGTCCGGCTCAATATCCAAACCTTGCAGATAAACTTTTGCAAGCATGGCTGCCGAAGTGGCAACTCCGGCTTCCGCACCCTTTGATAGCCAATAGCGTGCTTTGGCATAATCGCGCTGCACACCAAGCTCTCCGTACAGCAACATGGCGCCGAGATTATTGAAAGCTTTTGGATCCGGCACATCGGCAGCGGCGGCTTTTTCTATCCACCATAAAGCACTGTCGGCATCACGGCGCAGACCGAGATGTCCGGCGCCATAGCAGTATCCGAGATAATTCATGGCCGGAGCATAGCCGCCCATTGCGCTTTTATGGAGCAAATCAATGGCGGCGGCTGTGTCTGGTGCACAACCCGGTATGCCGTTTTCGTAAGCAATCGAGAGCCGGTACATTGCATTGAGATTGCCGGAGTCTGCCTGTTCTTGCAGCGGTTTGAGTGCATCGCAGGGTTCTACCTGCTCTCCCCGGGAGGAGGCGTATATGGCTGATACAATGCCCAAACTCAGTATGAATAGAAAAATTTTCTTCATGGTCAGCGTTTTATGACAGAAGCTACTGCATACACTACAACGAGCAGCAATACTATGGTAGCTGAGGCGGGTACGTCAAGAATATATGCCAAGAATAAACCACCCGCACCACCGAATAATGCAATTGCAATCGAAGCGAAAATCAGCGATGAGAAACGCCGGCAGCGCGTTTCAGCTATCATTTGCGGTAAAGACAATAAGCTCATCAACAGCATAATACCTACCAAACGGATTGTCAGTACGATAGCCACGGCTACTAACACCGTCATTACAGTGTTGATTAAAGTGACCGGCAGATGTGAGACACGAGCAAAGTCCGGGTCAAAAGCTACCGCCACTATCGTACGGAAAAACAAGGTGAACACCAATATGAGTACTCCGGTAAATATGCTGAAATACAGCAAATCGTTGTTCGTTACTGTCAGAACGTTGCCGAACAGGAAACTGTTCAGTTCGGGCACATACCCCTCGGTCATAAAAATGAACATAATGCCCAGAGCCATTCCCAGAGCCCATATCACGGCTATTGCCGAGTCGGAACGCACACGCCTTGTCTCTGAGAGCCACTGCACACCCAAGCTGCCGGCCACAGCAGCCACAGCGGCCATGGCTATAGGATTGACACCCAGCCAATAACCAAAACCCAAGCCGCCGAAGCAAGCATGTGTTATACCGCCGGAAATAAACACCATGCGGCGGCTCATTATGTACACGCCTATAATGGCCACCGCCACAGAAATTATGACAATTCCGAGCAGAGCCCGCTGAAAAAAGGGATATGCAATTATTTCCATAGCTTTAAATTCTATTTGTTGTATTCAGCCTCACTTTCACACGCCAAACCCTCAAACAGGCCATGCAGCTTTCTTACCGGATGATACTTCTGATGCAATACGTTTTTCTCTTTATCTAAATTGAGGGTGTCAATCTGATTGAAAAGGCGCATTATAGAGCGTCCCAAGGCCCATGCCATGTTCACCGGCACGGCATTTCCGATTTGCTTGTATTTGGAAGATAGAGAACCGCTAAACTCCCAATCATCGGGGAACGTTTGAATACGAGCATATTCACGCACCGTTAGTGGGCGCGTGTGTATCGGATGGCATCTTTCAGTTTGTTTATGTGCGGGTGCGCACGTCAGGGTCAAACTTGCCTCGTCCATAGCCAACCGACTCGCCATACCGGTTTTGCCGCCGCCAAGACGGTAGCTCCCTTTCATATAAGCTTCGGCCACTTCGGGTGGCAAGTCTCGCCAATCACCGCCTTCCGGCACCAATTTCAACACTTCCTTCTTCTTCTCCGGATATTTCTCTCCCTCGCTTTCCGGCACATCACAATCGTAAAGAGCATCCGCGTAAAATGCGTCACGCAAGGTCCGAATATCTGTGAATACATCGGGCCATTTAAATTCCACAAAAGGTGCGATGTCGTTGCGTATGGCTATCAAAATGAGTCTTTCTCGTTTTTGGGGAACATTATACATTATTGCACGCATCACCCTCGGTTCAACAAGTGTATATCCCAATTCAGTAATCATATCTTTAATCGTGCCGAGCGTCCGACCCCCGTCAAACAATTCGGCAGACGTGAATACCCGATTTGGAATCACTTTGCTTTCCTCTACCCAATCAGACTGCAATATGGAGGCAATTTCCGGAAAGGACGCCAACTCCCCGGCAATCAGATATTTTTCTCCGTTGCAGTCCTGATGAAGTGTGCATTTACCGCTTTTTATCCACTTGTCAACCGTGGCACGCGACACCCCGGCAATGTCAGCAAAATTATTTATTGGTATGTGCGAGTCCTTATTCATTCTTTGTTGAATTTGTAGACATTGAACGGGTGTCGGAGACTATCAGGAGGAGTTCGTCGCGGATGGGTAGCGGGAGGGTTATGCCTCGCAGCTGTATGCTTTTGGACCATTCGGGTACTTCTTCCGGGGGAAGGGTCAGCAATACGTCGCGGAAGGCTTCGATTTCTTCTTCCGTGTATGAGTCGGCTTCGCGTCCTTTGAATGTGTCAAGTTCTTCATCGTCAAAGTATTCGTATTCGGCACTCACGGGGGATAGGAGCTGCTTTTCGCAGACGGCGTGCATGCCGCAACATTCTTCATCGCTTTCCGGCGATTCGGTTATGCGGTTTTCCGGCTCGGCGGTTTTATGCCGTTTGTCCAAGAACCACAGTATCAGACCTATTAGAGCTGTTACTGCTAAAATTATCAATGCGCCGGTCATTTGAGGCGCACCCCCAAGCGCTGCATTTGCTCCCAAAAGGTCGGGAATGATTTGTTTACGCAATCTGGGTTGTCAAGCTCTATTTCCGGAAAGAGAATTGCGGCTTGTGCAAGCGCCATTGCCATGCGGTGGTCGTTGAAGCAGGGGAGTGGTGTATCTGGCAAATGCGGCTGTTGCGGTCGGGACATCTCTAATGAGTCTATACCGACTTCAATCTTTATGCCGAAGTG
Source organism: Prevotella sp. (assembly GCA_023662865.1). Classification (GTDB taxonomy): domain Bacteria; phylum Bacteroidota; class Bacteroidia; order Bacteroidales; family Muribaculaceae; genus Lepagella. The sequence goes on along the minus strand of JAMPIK010000023.1, from coordinate 6,899 downwards.
AGACAATGCGTTGGCTATTGCTTCCAAACGGTCGCTCTCTTTATAACGCAGATGTGATATTCCTCTCAATAAGAAGGGGATACCTTTCAGTGCACACCCGATTGCCACTGCCGGAACTAGGTCGGGAGTGTCGCGCATTGAAATATCCGGTTTCGAAACGGATTGATTTACCGGCATTATTCGTACACCTCCCGGGATATATTCCGTATCAACACCGATTTTTGAAAAAATTGAGGAAACGGCAGAGTCGCCCTGCAATGACTCCTCGGGTGGTATAAGTCCTTCTATTTCTACCGTATTGCCCGACAACAGTGCATACTCGTAAAAGAACGCGGCTGCGCTCCAGTCTGCTTCCAACATTCCGGGGTCGGGAAAGGAGTATTTAGACGGCTTGATATGAATGTCGGTAAACGGCTTTTCAAATGTAATCCTTGCTCCGCAGCGTCGCATAAGTTCCGCTGTCATATGTATATACGGCAATGAAACCTGATTTTTGTCAATGCTTAAATTAAACGAATCATTACCTCCGGGAGCTATAAGCATCAAGGCGGAAAGTGGCTGCGAACTTTTGTTTGCGTTAATTTTTAATGTCAAGCTGAAGCCGGTAACTATCCCCCCTGATATGGTGATGACTCTTTTTTTTGACGAGTCAAATTTGGCGGTTGTATAAATTAGCAGCAGACGCAACAGGCTGTCAATCGGGCGTTCAGCTAACCTCTCGCTTTGATGCAATCGGCAAGTCACACCATCGCGGCAAGCACACACGGCTGTCAGAAACCGTTTTGCCGTGCCGGAGTCTTTCAGCTCGATGTCAAGTTTCTTTTTGCCGGAGTGGAGTTTGCAAACGGCATTGAGCATTACCTCAACGTCTTCGCACAACCCGGTTTGTCCGGCAAGCAACTGCGCCGGGTTTTCGCTGCTTAACAGCGCGATTACCAACAACCGGGCTGCAATACTTTTGGACAACGGCAATTGAACCCTCACAACAATATTTGCATTAATTTCGCTATTGCACGGCCACGATGAGAGATGGCGTTTTTGGCATCCGGACCCATTTGGGCAAAGGTAAGTCCCGTTTCTTCCGGCATGAAAACAGGGTCGTATCCGAAGCCGTCGGTGCCCATGCGTTGCTCGGAAATCTGACCGTATACCGTGCCCTCCATGAGACTCTCTTTGCCGTTCATTATCAATGCAATCACGGTGCTGAAATGAGCCTTGCGGTCAGCTTGGCCTTTCAGCACGTCAAGGAGCTTGGTTACATTGTCGTCCGGTGTGCAATGTTCTCCGGCAAAGCGGGCGGTCATCACTCCGGGTGCACCGTCAAGAGCATCTACCATCAAGCCGGTGTCATCGGCAAAACAGTCGTAGCCGTATTTCTTCTTAACCCAGCGTGCTTTGATGAGTGCGTTGCCGGAGAGTGTGTTTGCCGTTTCGGGTATATCATCGTGACAACCTATTTCGGAGAGTGAGCGTATGGTGAACTTGTCGCCCACCATACGTCTTACTTCTTCAAGTTTATGTGCATTATTAGTAGCAAAAACCAACTCTTTCATATCACAACGTTTACAATGCGTCCGGGCACAACAATTACCTTTTTGGGCTGCTTGCCGTCAAGCCATTTGGCGGCCTCCGGTGCCGAGAGTGCGGTCTTTTCCACTTCCTCTTTGGGGGTGTCGGCCGGCACTTCAATAGTGAAACGTACCTTGCCGTTGAAACTTACCGGGTATTTGGCATTGTCTTCTTTAAGATATTTCTCGTCCCATGTCGGCCATTCTGCGTCTACTACGCTGCCTTCATGGCCGAGAGCGTGCCACAGCTCTTCGCTGATGTGAGGAGCAAAGGGTGCGAGTACGCGAACGAACAGATCAAGAGACGCTTTGGAAGCCGTTTTCGCACTTTGCAGCTCGCCGAGAGCTATCATGAAGGCAGCCACTGAGGTGTTGAATGAGAACGACTCGATGTCACCACTAACTTTCTTGATGAGTTTGTGCATGGCTTTCAGTTCTGCCTTGGAGGGCTCGGAGTCGGAGGCGAGTGCCTTTTGGGCAAATCCCCACAACTTTTTGAGGAAGCGGCTTACACCGTCAATGCCATTGGTATCCCAGGGTTTGCTCTGCTCCAACGGGCCGAGGAACATTTCATACAAGCGCAATGTATCTGCTCCGTATTTTTCCACGATGTCATCGGGGTTTACCACGTTGAACATCGACTTGCTCATCTTCTCTACCGCCCAACCGCAAACATATTTGCCGTCGTCAAGAATAAACTCTGCATCAGCGTATTCGGGTCTCCATGCGCGAAAGGCGTCAAAGTCAAGAATGTCATTGTTTACGATGTTCACATCAACGTGAATCGGAGTAACATCGTATTTGTCTTTGAGTGTGGCCGATACAAATGTGTTTGTATCTTTTATGCGATACACGAAGTTACTTCTGCCTTGAATCATGCCCTGATTTACAAGGCGGCGGAAAGGCTCGTCTTTCACCACGATGCCGAGGTCGTAGAGGAATTTGTTCCAAAAGCGGGAATAGATAAGGTGGCCGGTGGCGTGCTCGGTGCCGCCGATATAGAGGTCTACATCCTGCCAGTATTCATCTGCCTCTTTGCCAACGAGTGCCTTGTCGTTGTGCGGATCCATGTAGCGCAGATAGTACGCGGAACTTCCGGCGAAACCGGGCATTGTGCACAGCTCAATCGGATAACCCTCCGGGGTAGTCCAATTTTCAGCTCGTCCGAGCGGCGGCTCGCCGCTTTCGGTGGGCAGATAGCTGCTGACTTCCGGGAGTTGGAGCGGGAGAGTGCTTTCGTCCATGAGGTACGGCACTCCCTCCTTATAATATACGGGGAAAGGCTCGCCCCAATAGCGTTGGCGAGAGAATATTGCATCACGCAGACGATAGTTAACCTTCACATGGCCGAGACCTTTTTCCTCAATAAATTTCTTTGTCTTGGCTATCGCTTCTTTTACGGTCAGACCATTGAGATTTAACTCCGGACCTTCCGAATTGGTCATGATGCCCTCTTTGGCGTCAAACGATTCTTCGCTTACGTCCGCACCTTCAATCAGCGGGATAATCGGAAGATTAAAATGCTTGGCGAAAGCATAGTCGCGAGAGTCATGAGCCGGAACAGCCATGATGGCTCCGGTGCCGTAGCCGGCGAGTACATAGTCGCTTACCCATACCGGTATTTCCTTGCCTGTGAGGGGATTGAGAGCATAACTTCCGGTGAATACGCCGCTCACTTTCTTCTCAATCTGGCGTTCGCGCTCTGTCTTGTGGCTCACCTCTTTCAAGTATGCTTCAACCGCCTCTTTTCGGTCGGGTGTGGTGAGCATTTGCACATACTTGCTCTCCGGGGCGAGAACCATGAATGTCACACCGAAAATTGTATCGGCACGCGTGGTGAAAATTTCAAGCTCGATATCGCTGTCTTTCACCGGGAAGCGCATCTCCGCACCCTCGCTGCGGCCAATCCAATTACGTTGTGTCTCTTTCAGAGAGTCAGTCCAAGCGAGTTTTTCAAGGCCGTCAAGCAACCGCTGTGCATACGCGCTGACACGCAGACACCACTGCGTCATCATTCGTTGTTCTACCGGGTGGCCACCGCGAACACTCACACCCTCGCTCACCTCATCGTTGGCAAGTACGGTGCCGAGTGTCGGACACCAGTTAACCATTGTATTGCCTTGATAAGCAATGCGATAGTTCATCAACACTTCGCGCTGCTCTTTCTCGCTCATAGCGTTCCATTCGGCAGCGGTAAAGTTCATTTCCTTGCCACAGGCGGCATTGATACCCTTAGTGCCATTTTCAGCGAAATGAGCGGTGAGTTCATCGATGGGGCGAGCCTTCTGAGCGGTGCGGTCGTACCATGAATTAAACATCTGCATGAACGCCCATTGCGTCCAGCGGTAATATTCCGGGTCGCAAGTGCGCACCTCGCGGCTCCAGTCGTAGGAGAAACCGATTTTGTCAAGCTGTTCGCGATAACGCGCTATATTCTTTTGAGTTGTGATTTCAGGGTGTTGTCCGGTTTGTATGGCATATTGTTCAGCCGGCAGTCCGTATGCGTCATAACCCATGGGGTGCAGCACATTAAAGCCCTTCTGACGCTTGTAGCGGCTGAAAATGTCGGAAGCAATGTAGCCTAACGGGTGGCCTACATGCAGACCCGCTCCCGAGGGGTACGGAAACATATCCAGCACATAAAACTTTGGGCGCGAGGGGTCTACCTCCGCTTTATAGACAGCGTTGTCTTTCCAATACTGTTGCCAACGAGCCTCTATATCTTTATGATTGTATTCCATAATGTGTTACTTTATAAAAAGACTTTACACTGATTACATGTCCGTAGAATATGATTCAGACACACTCTTAATTCAGACTACAAAAGTAATCAAATGTTTTGAAAACCCCAAATCTCCAAAAGTATAGGGAGTATATGGAAGTAGTATAGAAAAACCGTTTCCCGGCTTCGGGTATATGAGAGTGACCCGTGTGAGTCATGTTCTCAAGCGATTGTGCCGATTCCTTTCTTGAGTAAGTTCCCAAGCAAACATATTTGCAGATAAAGAAAGTACCGCGAAAAGAAATAACAGTTTATTGTATCTCATAAAAAATACTTGTTGACATTTACATGGAAAGATAATACGGTGATTACTCATTTCAAAATAGGGGAGTGTACCACCGATTATGACACTCCCCTATTATTATTAAACACGCTTTTAGTGTTATGCATCGATTGTGGCGTAGGTGGCGTGCTCCTCAATGAAGTCGCGGCGCGGGCCTACTTCTTCGCCCATGAGCATGGAGAATACTCTGTCGGCTTCGGCGGCATTGGTGAGAGTCACCTGCTTGAGGATACGGTTGTCCGGATCCATGGTCGTCTCCCAAAGCTGTTCGCGGCTCATCTCACCGAGACCTTTGTAGCGTTGCAGCTCAAGGCGAGCGCGGTTGCCACCGCATTGGGTATCAATGAAGCGTTGCACTTGCTGTTCGTCCCAAGCGTATTCCTGCAGCTTTTTGTTGTTCTTTACGCGGCAGCGGTACAAGGGAGGAGTGGCTATGTACAAGTAGCCGTTTTCAATAATGGGGCGTATGCGACGGAAGAAGAATGTCATGAGCAGAGTGGCGATATGCGCACCGTCCACATCGGCATCGGTCATGATGATGACCTTATGATAGCGCAGCTTTGTGAGGTTCGGCTCTTTGTCGTCTTCTTCCGTGCCGATAGTCACTCCCAGTGCTTTGAACATATTTACAATTTCCTCGCTTTCAAACACCTTGTGGTCAAGAGCTTTTTCCACATTCAAGATTTTACCGCGAAGAGGCAATACGGCCTGATACAGCGGGTTACGACCCTGTTTTGCTGAACCGCCTGCGGAGTCTCCCTCCACGAGGAACAGTTCGCATGCTTCAGCATCGCGGCTCTTGCAGTCGGCAAGTTTGCCGGGCAGTCCGGCTCCACCGAGCGGACTTTTACGCTGCACTTTCATGCGGGCATTGTAGGCCGCATGGCGAGCCTGTGCGGCGAGTATCACCTTGTCTACAATGGCGCGTGCCTGCTTCGGATTCTCTTCAAGATAATATTTGAGGGCTTCGCTTACTGCTTGTTGCACTACGCCGTTCACCTCATTGTTACCGAGTTTCGTTTTAGTCTGACCCTCAAATTGCGGCTCCATGACCTTAACCGAAATTACGGCTGTCAGACCCTCGCGGAAGTCGGAGGCATCTACCTCTACTTTGGCCTTTTCAAGAAGCTTGGCGTCTTCGGCATATTTCTTCAGTGTGCGGGTAAGACCTACACGGAAGCCGGTGAGGTGTGTGCCGCCCTCTATGGTGTTGATATTGTTTACGTAAGAGTAAATGTTCTCGTTGAAAGAAGTGTTGTAAGTGAAAGCCACTTCAACCGGAACATTGTTCTTCTCTGTGTTTATGTGAATTACGTCCTCTATCAAGTGTTCCTTGTTTGCATCGATATAGCGTACAAACTCTTTCAAACCCTCATCGGAGTGGAAAGTCTCGGAGCGCGGATTGCCTTGGTCGTCCACTTCGCGTAAGTCTGTGAGTCGTAATGTTATACCGGCATTGAGGAAAGCGAGGTCTCGCAGACGGTTGGCCAGAGTTTCATAATCGTAAATTGTTTCGGTAAAGATTGAAGCATCCGGGTGGAATATGATAGTGGTGCCGGTAGTGTCGGCCTCACCGATTACGCACATTTGGCTTGTGGGCTTTCCAAAGGCGTATTCCTGCATATATATTTTTCCATCGCGGCGCACCTCGGCACGCAGATAATCGGAAAGTGCGTTTACACAACTTACACCTACACCGTGCAGACCTCCAGACACTTTATAGCTGCCCTTGTCGAACTTACCGCCGGCGTGAAGTACGGTCAGAACCACTTCCAATGCTGGTTTGTGCATCTTTTCGTGCATGTCTACCGGGATACCGCGACCATCGTCCACAACCTTAATGGAGTTGTCTTTTTGGATCGTCACCTCAATGTGAGAGGCAAAGCCGGCGAGAGCTTCGTCAATGGAGTTGTCAACCACCTCATATACAAGGTGATGTAAGCCTCGGCCGGAAATGTCGCCGATATACATAGCGGGGCGTTTGCGCACAGCCTCCAAGCCTTCGAGCACTTGAATATTATCCGCCTGATATTTCTTTTCTTCTTCTTGATATATATTGTCTTCGTTCATAATTCGGAATAACGTGAGTCAACGTATACAAAGACGCACACTGCGCCTTTACGGCGCGCGCGCGTATTATTCCGCAAAATTACAACAAAAATCCCGGTTATGCAACCTTTCAATATCCCTTAAAGCTCTTCAATGAGCCATGTGTCGAGGTTTCTTTTTTCATCGTTGAAGGCGGCTCCAATCAGGATTATCTCTT
>JAMPIK010000022.1 GCA_023662865.1 Prevotella sp. | reverse complement strand
ATTATCATACAGAAGCTGAAAATATAGTCTCACTCATTGTGAAAGTTGTATTTAACTATATCTACCTATGAATACTTTTTCAGTATTGACAAATATATTATGTAGTGCCGGCGCCACAGAAAAATTCGACACTACAATCAAGCTTCCGACAATTGCCAACGAGAGTGCACACTTCATATCAATGCTTCTAATGGATATCGTGAAGTTTATTTGCGATGTATTCGGTCTGGAACATAATGAGAATATTATCAGCTTGTTGTATGCCACACTGGTTATCGTTATTGCCATTGTACTTGGCGGTCTGATTCGTTCCGGTATCCTTTGGATTGTAAGGAAAATAGCGGAGCATGCACAGTACCCGCTGATGCGCGATTTGAGAAAACAAAGCTTCTTCTCAAAATTATGCCGCATTATTCCGCCGCTGTTTATGATTTTGCTGATGCAATTTGCTCTGTCGAGCCAAGATGCCATTATCTACTGGATTGAAAAGGTGATATGGATATATATATTGTATTGCATTGCATTGGCACTCAACACGTTGATATTTGTTATATGGCAACATATCGATGAGCGAGAGAACAAGAAAAAGCTGCCGCTTAAAGGCTTTGTTCAGGTTATCAAAGCATTCAACTGGATAGTAGTGATAATAATTGCTGTGGCAATTATCGTAAACAAATCGCCGGCAACATTGCTTGCCGGGTTGGGAGCATTTGCCGCCGTACTTATGTTGGTGTTTAAAGATTCCATATTAGGCGTTGTGGCCGGTGTGCAATTGTCGGAGAACGATATGCTTCGCGTGGGCGACTGGATAAAAGTAGACGGTACAAGTGCCAACGGTACGGTGATTGATGTGACTCTGTCGTCTGTCAAAGTATTGAATTGGGATAAAACGATCACGACAGTCCCTCCATATTCTTTAATATCAGGCTCGTTTCAAAACTATCGGAGCATGCAGGAGAGTGGTACTCGCCGTATTTGCCGTACCTATTATATAGATACCGATACAGTCCGTTTCTGCAGCCCGGATATGCTTGAAGAATTCAAGAAAATAACTTTTATGGAGGAGTATATAAACAAGAAGCTTGCGCAAAAACAAGCCGGGAAGGTTGAAGATGTAAACAATTCGGAGGGTCTTGTTGATGGCACGATTGACACTAATCTGGGTCTCTTCCGCGCATATATGAAAATGTACCTTGACGCCAATCCTCATATATCAAAACAAGACTTCTGTTTCGTGAACACTTTGCAGCAGACAAACGGCGGCATACCATTGCAAATATATTGTTTTACCGACACATCTGCCTGGGTAGCTTATGAAGCGATACAATCCTCTGTGTTTGAGCATCTCACATCGGTACTGCCACAGTTCGGATTATACGCATTCGAAAATCCGTCAAGTCGAGACTCTGTCAACGAAGGGTATCTTGAGGCATCCGGCAACCCGGCCAACCTGTACGGACTGCCATACCCGTTTATGCCCGGAGTGGACGGCCACCCCGGCACATCGCCTTTCTCAACTAAACAATAAAAGGTGGGTTATTCTTTTAATTCGCCTTTTTCGGCTGAGCGTTCAAGGTATTTCTTGACTTCCTGAAAGAGTTTGGAGGCAAAAACGAAGTCGTTGAGCGACTTGGACTTGGAGCGGAAGATTGTCTTGTCATTTCCAATCCAGTCGCAATGCCCTTTATTAATGAATACAATATTCTCACCGATACCCAAAACGGAGTTCATGTCGTGTGTGTTGATTACTGTTGTGATACCATATTCATGCGTAATGTCGGAGAGAAGCTCATCTATCATGATTGAGGTCTTCGGGTCAAGGCCTGAGTTCGGTTCGTCACAAAACAAATATCGCGGATTGAGGGCAATTGCACGGGCAATGGCCACACGTTTTTGCATACCGCCGGAAATCTCTGAGGGGTACTTGTCATCGGCTTTTTCAAGCCCCACACGCTTAATGCAAAATCTTGCTCGCTCCAATTGTTCTTCTTTGCTCAGAGGACTGAACATAGTGAGCGGAAACATTACATTGCCCAATACGGTGCGATTGTCAAATAATGCAGAACCTTGAAAAAGCATACCTATCTCCGTGCGCAGTGTCTTTTTCTGTTCGTTATTCATTTCAGCAAAAGAACGTCCATCGTATAAGATGTCGCCTTGCTCCGGCACCATGAGGCCTATCAGGCATTTCATGAATACTGTCTTACCCGAACCGCTTTGTCCGATAATCAGGTTAGTCATGCCGGTTTGGAAAGTAGCTGAGATATCGTGCAAAATCTGCACGCCGTCAAACCATTTGGATATATGTTGAGCTTCAATCATAAACAGTCTGTTTTGGTGCAAAATTACGAAAAAAATGGGAATTTGAGGTTATGCTCTGAAATTTTTACTAACTTTGCACTTTCAAAACGCAATAATTTATGGGTGGATTTTTTGGAACCGCGCTTACAAAAGACTGTGTGACAGACCTTTTCTATGGCACGGACTATAATTCTCATTTAGGTACAAAGCGTGGCGGTATGGCCACATACGACCCCGAGGCCGGGTTTAATAGAAGTATTCACTCTCTCGAGAACTCCTATTTTCGCACTAAGTTTGAAAGTGTGTTGCCTCGCTTTAAGGGTAATTTGGGTATAGGTGTTATTTCTGACAACGACTCTCAACCTATAGTTGTAAATTCAAAAGTGGGCAAGTTCGCCATTGTTACCGTGGCCAAGATTGCCAATATGGAGGAACTGGAAGCCGAGATGCTTGAAAGCGGTGTGCACTTTGCAGAATTGAGTTCCGGCAAGACAAATCCCACAGAGCTTATAGCTACAATCATTACCTCCGGCAAAGATATTGTTGACGGTATCAGAAAGGTGCATGCAAAGGTAAAAGGCTCGGTGTCAATGCTTCTGCTTACTCCTGACGGCATTATTGCCGCTCGCGACCGGTTAGGCCGCACACCGATAGTAATCGGCCACAAAGACGAAGGATATGCCTTGACGAGCGAAACATGTGCTCTTCCTAATCTTGATTACAATATACTTCGCGATGTGAGGCCCGGAGAGATTGCACTTGTTTCAATTGAAGGCGTGAAAACGCTGTTTGCCGGCAATCCCGACAAAATGCAGATTTGTTCTTTCTTGTGGGTTTACTACGGCTTCCCGGTATCTACTTACGAAGGTATCAATGTAGAATCCGTGCGGTTTAATTCCGGTATGCTCATGGGCAAAAAAGATGACACGGAAATAGATTGTGTATGCGGAATTCCGGACTCCGGTGTAGGTATGGCCCTCGGATATGCTGAAGGCAAAGGTGTGCCTTATCATCGAGCCATCGCAAAATATACCCCGACATGGCCGCGCTCGTTTACTCCGGGCAGACAGGAACTGCGCAACCTTGTTGCGAAAATGAAGCTAATCCCCAACCGCGCAATGCTTCAAGGCCGCAAAGTAGCTTTCTGCGATGACTCGATAGTGCGCGGCACTCAGCTGCATGACAATGTGAAGATGTTGTACGATTACGGAGCAAAGGAGGTACACATACGCATCGCCTGCCCGCCGCTTATTTACGGTTGCCCGTTCATAGGGTTTACCTCCTCAAAGTCCGACATGGAGCTGATTACACGCCGTGTAATTGAAGAACTTGAAGGCTCACCGGATGCCAATCTTGAAAAATATGCCACCACCGGCACTCCCGAATACAATGCAATGGTAAAGAATATTGCCGAAAAATTCGGTCTTGACTCTCTGAAGTTCAGCACTTTGGAAGACTTGATTGAAGCAATAGGATTGCCCAAATGCAAGGTATGCACACACTGTTTCGACGGTTCTTCCTATAACTGAAGTTAAAATACCGACTGACATTAGGCAGGTTCTATAAATTGATTCAAGGCGATTTATAGAATCTGCCTAACTTTATTTGGTCGCCGCTTTGTGTTGTTTGCAAGTTTTTTATTAACTTTGCAGAAAATACATGTTTCAATATGTTGATAATTGGAATAGCCGGGGGTACGGGCAGCGGCAAAACTACTGTGGTACGCAGAATTGTCGAGTCATTGCCTGCTGATGAAGTGGCTGTAATTTCGCAAGATTGTTATTATAAAGACAATAAACATATACCATTAGAGGTTCGCTTGAAGATGAACTATGACGAGCCGGCCGCTATCGAGTGGGAATTGTTGGCGAAACATCTTACCATGTTGCGCAACGGAGAATGTGTGGATATGCCTACCTATGACTTTCTCACTTGTGCACGTCTGTCCAAGACTGTACGCGTATGCCCTCGGAAAGTAGTGGTGGTAGAGGGAATTCTCGTGCTGACCGACCCGACAATCCGCAATATGATGGACGTAAAGGTTTTCGTAGATGCCGATGCAGACGACCGCCTCATACGAGTTATAACGCGCGACTGCGTGGAAAGAGGTCGTACTCCCCAAATGGTAATTGACCGTTACCAGTCCATGCTAAAGCCGATGCATGAACTATATATTGAGCCAAGCAAAAAATATGCCGACCTCATCGTGCCGCAAGGCGGCCATAACCATGTGGCGGTAAAGTTACTCACCGACTATATACGTTCTCTTATCTCAAAATAACTTGACAGTATGAGAATCTTTGCATTTGGAGGGAAAGCGGAAGAGCCGGATAAGCAAGTGGCGCCGGAAGAGGAAGAATCTGTTTCAATAGCAGAAGGAGTGATTCCTGATGAAGTTTTAACTGAAGAAGCAGAAGTTGTTGTTTATGAAAATCAGCCTCTCAAGGGGGTACTTCGTACTGAAAATCTCGTTAAAAAATACGGTAAGCGCACTGTTGTCAATCACGTAAATATTGAGGTTACGCAGGGAGAAATAGTTGGTCTGTTGGGTCCCAACGGTGCGGGAAAGACAACTACTTTCTATATGACGGTTGGCCTTATCTCGCCTAATGAGGGCAAGATATTCCTTGATAACAAGAACATAACCAAATTGCCGGTTTATAAAAGAGCGAAGCTTGGAATCGGCTATTTGGCACAGGAGGCTTCTGTTTTTCGCAAACTGAGTGTTGAGAATAATATCCGAGCTGTACTTGAAATGACCGGCAAACCGAAAGCATATCAAAGAGAGAAACTTGAGAGCCTGATTTCAGAATTCAGATTGCAGAAGGTTCGCAAAAATCTCGGTGACCGTCTTTCCGGCGGAGAGCGCAGGCGTACAGAGATAGCCCGGTGTTTGGCAATTGACCCGAAGTTTGTGATGCTCGATGAGCCATTTGCCGGGGTTGACCCTATTGCCGTTGAAGATATTCAACAAATCGTCTATAAACTGAAAGAGAAAAATATAGGTATTTTAATTACCGATCACAACGCCCAGGAGACTCTGTCGATTACAGACAGAAGTTACTTGTTGTTTGACGGTCGCATACTTTTTCAGGGCACAAGCGAGGAGCTTGCCGACAATCCGGAAGTGAGAGAAAAATATTTGGGTTCAAACTTTATTTTCCGCAGAAAACACTTTCAAGACTGATGGCTGCAAAATCCGCAGGTGCCATGTTCAGCACCAATTTGACTTATACAAAACGCCTTGTCCTGACGGCCTGCATTTTCGTTTTCATGATGGCCATGGCCGGTTTTGCCAATTCAATTTCGGAATTGGCGGCAACTCCCGGCACAAGAGCATATTTATTGCTTACGGCTGCCTTTCAGAACATTATAGGTTTTGCCGGTACAGCTTTTGTATGTGCCGTTTTCCTCTCAAACAAACCAATGGATATGCTGGGGGTAAATCGTACCGGCACCTGGTTAAGCGTGGGAGGTATTCTGCTTATTTATGCAGTAGGTCAGCCATTTCTAAACCAAGTAATATGGTGGAACTCACAAATGCACTTCCCGGACTCTCTGTCGGAAGTTGAGCAAATTATGCGCAATTGGGAAGACAGTATGGCCAATCATACTGAGGTAATGCTTCAAGGCACTTCGATAAGTACGCTGTTGCTCAATATATTGGTAGTAGGCATACTTACCGGTATTTGCGAAGAACTGGTGTTTCGCGGCACATTCCAACGTGTTATCGGAAGCGGACCACTCGGCGCTCATTTGTCCATATGGATTACGGCCGTGATTTTCAGTATAATGCACTTTCAATTCTTTGGCTTTCTGCCGCGTGTGTTGCTCGGTACATTCTTCGGATATATATTTTATTGGACCGGCTCAATATGGATATCCGCGACTGCTCATGCTATAAACAACTCCTTATATATACTTGTAACATGGCTGATACAAAGAGGTGTCCAAATCACCGGATTCGACACCTTCGGTGTAACTTTTAAGGGATTTCCGGCAGTGGCCTGTGTAAGCTTCTGTCTGGTAATCTTCATCTTCATAGTACTTCGTAAATACCTCTTTAAAACACATGGCTAAATCTGCCGGGAAGACATATACCTACAATGATGTGGTAGCCGACATAAGAGCCGGTAAATTTGCACCGATTTATTTGCTGCAAGGGGAAGAGCCATACTATATTGACAAGGTAGTGGATTGGCTTGGAGAGAAAGTGGTGGCAGACCCGGAGGCACGCGACTTTGATTTGTACAATTTTTTCGGCGCTGATACAGATGTGAGAAAAGTGATTGACACGGCACGCCAATTCCCGTTAATGGGAGAAAAGCAGTTAGTTATGCTTCGCGAAACTCAGGCAATGCATAACGCTCGCAACGAGATTGAGAAATTAGCCGGCTACGCGAAACACCCCGTCTCCTCCACTGTATTGGTCGTATCCTTCAAAGGAGAACCTTTGAAGGCGTCAAGCGCTTTCATCAAGGCTATTAAAGAATGTGGCGGAGTCATCTTTACAAGTGAGAAAGTAAAAGAATGGCAGCTTGATAAAATTGTGTCCGAATACTGCAAGGAGAAGGGCATCAAAATTGATGCCAAATCAGCACAAATGCTCAAAGACTTTATCGGTAATGACTTGTCGCGTCTCTTCTCCGAAATTGACAAATTAATTGTGGCAACCAACGGAGCGACCATTACCCCCGAAGCCATTGAGCGCAACATCGGCATATCAAAAGATTTTAATAACTTTGAGCTTATAAATGCACTTGCAGCCAAAGATTATGCTCGCTGTATGCGCATTGTAGACTATTTTGAGAAAAATCCGAAACAAAATCCGGTAGTCATGACAGTGGCACTCATGTTTCGCTTCTTCTCCAATTTGATGTTGGCTTGGTATGCCCCGGAAAAGTCTGAACGTGGGATTATGAGTCAACTCGGTTTTCACAGCCCGTACCAACTGAAAGATATAACAATAGGTATGCAGCGTTACAGCGCTCGCTCCACTCTGAATATTATACATGAGTTGCGGTTATTAGATTGCAAGAGCAAGGGTATCGGCTCCATGCAGAAAGACTATTCACAACTCAAAGAATTTATTTTTAAAGCCTTTACAGTCTGATGATTTACTACTATTCCGGCACCGGCAATTCGGCAAATGTTGCCAACGAACTCAGCCGCCTTATCGGAGAGAAACACCCCCCGGTAAATATTCCCGCCGCGTTACAGTCTGCGAGTCTTGACGTTTATACGACTGATAAAATTGGATTTGTATTTCCCATATATTCGTGGGGAGTGCCTCCCGTAGTACTTGATTTTACGGCTCGTCTGCCAAGGGAAATTTTCTACAAACGATATATTTGGGCAGTCTGCACTTGCGGTGATGAGGCCGGCAACGCTATGAAGAAATTTGCTAAAACAATTAAAAAAATTTCTGACAGACAGCTTGACCTGTGTATGAGTGTGATAATGCCCAACACATATGTATTGCTACCTGGTTTCGATGTTGATACTCACGATATTGCGGAAGAAAAGCTGAAAGCGGCAAATACCCGCCTGCGCCTTATAGCCGACTACATAAAGGAGAAGAAATCGTGCTTTTACGATGTAAATACCGGATCCATGCCCGGATTGCGAAGTCTGGTTTATCCTTTCTTCAAGAAATGGGGCATGAACACAAAGAAATGGAAAGCCACAAACAACTGTATTTCATGCGGCTTATGCACGCGCATTTGCCCGGTAAATAATGTAAATCTCAGTGAAAACGGGAAACCCGTATGGGGCACAAATTGCTTGAGCTGCTGCGCCTGTTTCCATGTGTGTCCCAAACACGCAGTCGAGTATGGAAAAGTTACTTGCAAAAAGGGTCAATATCTCTTCCCCGGATATATTAATACTTTGAAAAAATGATTGAAATTGAAGATATATTTGAGAGTGTGCTGAACGATGCGCGCTCCCTTGATATGGCAGAGAGCATTTTCAAGTGTATGCTCCTCGATGACTCCGATCTTAAAGTGGCATATCGCCGCTGGTGCTCTGAACAGGGTACCACCGAAAAACACGGCTTTGTAGACTATTGCTCCGAACGCTTTGACGAAGAGGAACAATTCTGGAACACATTAAACGATGAAGACTATGAATAAATTCCGCCTCGTCCCCGAGTGGTTTCCCCAAAAGGGGGTTCTCATGAGTCTGCCTCATGAACATACGGACTGGGCATATATGCTTGATCAGGTACATGAATGCTACATCAACATCTTGCGAGCTCTTGTAAAGTACGATGTCGCTCCCATGCTGTTAGTGCCTTCCGTTGAATATGCTTGCAAAGTGCTCCCCGATGACATGATTAAAACCATCGGGCTTGTTGAAGCTGACTATAATGACACATGGATTAGAGATTACGGTCCGCTTACTCTGAAAAACGGTAACGATGAACTGCGTTTGGCTGACTTCGGCTTTAACGGTTGGGGCTTGAAGTTTGCCGCCGACAAGGATAATCTTGTAATTAACAAACTGTTCGGCCCCGGTTCTTCAAGTTTTCCTGCAAACGGTTATCGCAATTTTTTGGCATACGTATTGGAAGGAGGGTCGGTGGAAGTCGATGAATACGGCACTTTATTGACTACGAGCCGATGCCTGTGTTCGCCAAACAGAAACGGAGGATTGTCTAAAGCAGAAGTTAAAAAGATACTGTCAAGCGCATTGGGTATCAATCATTTGTTATGGCTTGACTACGGCGCATTATCCGGAGATGACACCGACAGCCATATAGACACTCTTGCCCGTATGTGTCCGGAAGAAACAATCCTGTATGTAGGTTGTACTCCCGATGAAACCGAGCATTTTGAGCAGCTTTCACTCATGAAGCAGCAATTGCTCAATATGCGTACACCCTCCGACAAGCCTTATAACTTGATAGAGTTGCCATTACCCGAAGCTATATTCGACCCGGAAGACGGACATCGCTTACCGGCTACATATGCCAATTATCTGGTGACCGACAAGGCAGTACTCGTCCCGGTGTATGGGCAACCGAAACGCGATGAATTGGCTTGTAGAATAATCGGTATTGTATATCATGACAGAGAAATAGTACCCATAGATTGCAATGCACTCATACGCCAGCATGGCTCTCTGCATTGCGCTACCATGCAATTAAATGCTTAAAAGTATATCATGAAAGAAAGAACTCTGAAAACCGGTATCATACAAAATCATTATACAGCTGATTTAGAGTCAAATCGTGCAAAAAACGTTGAATCCATCGGAAGATTGGCTGAGTCGGGTGCAGAGCTGATTATATTGTCAGAACTGCATGACGGCCCCTATTTTTGCCAAATTGAAAACGTCGATGCTTTTGATTTGGCTCATAAAATTGATTTGTCTTCACCGCAGGTAGAAAGATATGCCCGTATAGCCGCCAAATATGGCGTGATTATAGTTACCTCGTTTTTTGAGAAACGCGCTCCGGGGTTATATCACAACACTTCAGTAATACTTGAAAGAGACGGGTCTATCGCTGGAATATACAGAAAGATGCATATACCGGACGATCCGGCATATTACGAGAAATTCTACTTTACTCCCGGCGATTTGGGCTTCAAGCCTGTTAAGACAAGTGTCGGCACATTGGGTGTCTGCATATGTTGGGATCAATGGTATCCGGAAGCGGCACGCATTATGGCACTTTCCGGCGCAGAAATATTAATATATCCTACTGCCATAGGGTATGAATCGTCCGATTCACCGGAAGAACAGGATCGTCAGCGCAATGCGTGGATTACGGTGCAACGCGGTCACGCCGTGGCTAATGGACTACCGGTAATTGCAGTAAACCGGGTTGGTTATGAACCCGACCCTTCCGGTGTCACCGGTGGGATACAATTCTGGGGCAACAGCTTTGTTGCCGGACCGCAAGGGGAGCTGCTGTGCGAGCTGCCGAAAGATAAAGAAGAACTTAAAGTAATAGATATTAACATCTCACGTTCAGAGCAAGTTAGACGTTGGTGGCCTTTTCTGCGCGACCGGCGCATCGATGCATACTCTGCAATATTGAAACGTTTCAACGACTGACCCGCCATGATTTCCATCCAAAATCTGAGTGTTGAATTCTCCGCAAAGCCGCTTTTTTCGGATCTCAGTGCTGTAATTAACCCCACTGACAAAATTGCACTCGTGGGCAAGAACGGTGCCGGAAAGAGTACATTGCTTAAAATCATAGCCGGGCTGCAAGCTCCCACATCGGGAACTGTGGCTCGCCAACAAAATATTACTGTGGGCTACCTGCCTCAGCAAATGAATATCGCCGATGAAACCACGGTTTTAGACGAGACTCGCAAAGTTTTTGCACACGTTATGGAATATAGTGCGCGGCTTGAAGATATCAACCGCAAGCTCTCCGAACGCACTGACTATGACTCGGAAGAGTATGCCAAACTTATTGATGAGGCATCTCATTTGCAAGAGCGTGTATCAATAGAAAGCACTGATAATATCGAGGCGCAAATTGAACGTACACTCATCGGTTTAGGATTTGTGCGCAGTGATTTCAACCGCCCCACTGCCGAATTCTCAGGAGGTTGGCGTATGCGTATTGAATTGGCAAAGATATTGCTCCAAAAACCGGACGTTCTTCTACTCGACGAGCCTACAAACCACCTTGACATAGAGTCTATTCAATGGCTTGAACAATTTTTGGCTACCAAGGCAAAAGCCGTTGTGCTTGTGAGTCACGACCGCGCTTTCATCGACAATGTCACTAACCGGACTATTGAAATTTCGTGCGGTAAGGCTTATGATTATCGGGTGAACTATTCAAAGTTTGTAGAATTGCGCCGCGAGCGTGTGGAGCAGCAACTCCGAGCATACGAAAATCAGCAGAAACAAATCGCGGAAATTAAAGATTTCATCGAGAGATTTAGATACAAACCCACAAAATCCAATCAGGTACAGAGCCGCATTAAGCAACTTGAGAAGATTGTGCCAATTGAAGTGGACGAAATAGACAAGTCAGCCTTGAGACTCAAATTCCCTCCCGCACCTCGCAGTGGCGACTATCCTCTTATCTTGGATAATGTCGGCAAGAGGTATGGCAATCATCAGGTGTTCAGCGGAGCAACGTTCACAATAAAACGGGGCGAGAAAGTTGCATTTGTAGGTAAGAACGGTGAAGGCAAGAGTACATTAGTCAAGTGCATAATGGAAGAAATTCCCTTTGACGGCTCTTTGAAAATAGGGCACAATGTGAGTATCGGCTATTTCGCGCAAAATCAAGCACAGCTGCTTGACACGGAAATCACCGTATTTGATACAATCGACCATGTAGCTGCCGGCGATATGCGCACCAAAGTGCGTGATATTCTGGGAGCCTTCATGTTCGGAGGCGAAGCATCGGACAAGAAAGTAAAGGTGCTTTCCGGCGGGGAGAAGACGCGTTTGGCCATGATCAGGCTTCTTCTTGAGCCTATGAATCTGCTTATCCTTGACGAACCCACCAACCATTTGGATATGCGTACCAAGGATATACTCAAAGAGGCGATAAAAGCATTTACCGGAACGGTTATTGTTGTAAGCCATGACCGCGAGTTTCTCGACGGACTTGTAGATAAAGTGTATGAATTTGGCGGCGGCAAGGTAAAGGAACACCTTGGCGGCATTTATGACTTTCTCCAAAGTAAAAAGATTGACGCACTTTCCGAGTTGGAAATCAACAAACCGATGCCGAAAGTCGTTAATCCTGTCAAGAATGCGGCAGACGAGCCGAAGCAGTCCGGACTGACAAAGGCACTTTCATATGCTGAACAGAAAGAACAGCAGAAATTGCTTAAACGTGCACAAAAGGAGGTGAAGGATGCAGAGGAACGTATTGAAAAATTTGAAGCTGAAATTAAGGAAATCGAAGCGAAGCTTGCCGCAGGCGACAGCTCTGCCGAGTTGCTTGAACAATATGCCGCAAAGCAGAAGGCTATGGAGAATGAAATCAGTGTTTGGGAGCTTGCCCAAATGCAATTAGATGAACTTTCAAATAAAAAAAACCGGTATGAAACACGGTATAGATGAAGCGAATTTAGACAAACATATAAATCCGGCAGACGATTTTTACGCATACGCCTGCGGCGGTTGGCAAAAAGCACACCCCTTACCTAAGGAGTTTGCTCGTTTTGGTATGTTCGACCTCCTTCGCGAGAACAATCGCAAGCGGATTAAAGAGCTTATTATCAATCTTTCCGCTACACCGGAAAGTAAGAAGCAAGGGACTATTGCGCAGAAGGTGGCAGACCTGTACGAAATGGGTATGGACGCCGAGCGACTTAATAAAGAGGGGAGTAGTCCCCTTAATAATCAGCTCGGAAAGATTGAAAATGCCGACATCAGCACACCTGCCGGATTTGCCAAACTTATGGCTTATATGCACATGGGTATCACTTCAACGTTCTTTAGCAGCGGTGTGGGTCCTTCACCCAAAGACTCCGACATGAATATTCTCCATGTGGGCGAAGGTGGCCTCGGTCTCGGCGACCGCGACTATTATTTGGAGAAGAATGAGAATAATGATAAAATACTCGCCGCATACAAAGTTTACATTCTGCGCTTGTTTGAGCTTACAGGATATGACAAGGAGGCCGGCGAACGCGCTTACGAAAATATCATAAATATAGAGACCAAACTGGCACAGGAGAAAAAAACGCGCGAGATGCGACGTAATCCTACTCTGTCAGACAATCCAATCAGTTACTGCGATTTCAAACAGAAATATTCAGCGATAGATTGGCACACTTATTTTAGTGAACTCGATCTCCCGACATTCAACTCTCTCAACATATCAAGTGTGCATTATCTTGAAGCATTGATGGAGTACCTGCCCGCTATCAGCGCAAGAGCAATTAAAGACTACTTGATATTCCAAGCCATTGACAGCGCAACCGGCTTGCTTTCAGACGATTTTATTGAAGCATCATTTCAAATGTATGATGTAACCATGAGCGGAATCGTTGAGCAACAGCCACGTTGGAAAAGAGCTATGGGTATACCAACCTCCATGCTCGGTGAGGCGGTCGGCAAACTGTATGTAGAGAAATACTTCCCAGAGGAGAACAAGCGTCATGCCTCCGAACTCGTTGGCAATCTGCGAAAAGCATTGAAAGAGCATATCACGGACTTGTCGTGGATGGGAGCTCAAACAAAGGCAAAAGCATTGGAAAAGTTGGAGAAACTGACTGTGAAAATCGGTTATCCCGACAAGTGGAAAGATTACTCCGCAATCCACATTGACAAACAGCTGCCATATCTGGAAAATGTTTACCGCGCATCGGTATGGTATTGCCGCGATAACTATGAGAAGCTCGGCAAGCCGGTCGACAAATCCGAATGGTTTATGAATCCGCAGACTGTCAATGCCTACTACAGCCCCATGGTGAATGAAATATGTTTCCCGGCAGCTATACTGCAACCTCCATATTTTGACATCTCCGCCCGGGACGCGCTTAATTATGGCGCTATCGGTGTGGTGATTGGCCACGAAATGACTCACGGCTTTGACGATCAGGGACGCAGGTTCGATTCCAACGGAAATTTGAATGAGTGGTGGACTGAAGACGATGCCAAACGGTTCAATACATTGGCCGACAAACTCGTAGCTCAATTTGATGCTATCGAAGTTGCACCCGGTGTACACGCCAACGGAAGATATACACTCGGTGAGAACATAGCCGATCAGGGTGGACTTCGCATTGCGCTTACCGCATATCAAGACTTCACCGATGAACTGCCCGATTTAAAAAGTTTCTATCTGCAATATGCTCTGCTTTGGGCTGACAATATCCGCCCGGAAGAAATACTTGTACGCACAAAGACCGACCCGCACAGTCTCGGGCGTTGGCGTGTGAACGCCACCCTGCGCAACTTGCAGCCATTCTATGATGCATTCCAAATCAAAGAGGGTGACAAAATGTTTATGCCGGACTCTGAACGGGTGATAATCTGGTAAAGGAGGAGTCCCAACTATATGACACGAAATCCATTCTACAAAATAATTGAAGGATACGAAGATATGGATTTGAGGCAACAGTTGCCGTCCGGATTGGAGTATGGGCAAAAGCCCTTGGTAAGCATATGGGTAAGCACTTATAACCATGAGCGGTATATACGTCAATGTCTTGACAGTATAGTAGTTCAGAAGAAAAACTTCCCTATTGAAATAATTATAGCCGATGATTGCTCAACAGACGGCAATCAAGGCATAATACGAGAATATGCTGAAAAGTATCCGGAAATAATCCGACCCATATTAGGAAATAAGAATACATTCAGCGAGGGACGCAGTCGTTTCATAGAGCAATTTGTACCGCTTGCGCGAGGCAAATACTTTGCCTGCTGCGAAGGAGACGACTATTGGATATACGCCGGCAAGCTGCAAAGAATGGCCGACTTCCTTGAATCCCGACCCGAATATTCCATGATATTCCACGCCTTCAAAGGGAAGAGTGAAGTAAAAGGACTGTCGGCAAATTTTGCACATCTTCCGCGTTGTAGAAAAGTCGGTATTTTTGAGGTAATTGTTGAGCCCCATATACACTATGCCGCATTTATGGGAAGAATTGACAATATCCGAGAGGACAACGAATTTCAACGACAATATAGGTGTAATGAAACAGTGACATTTGATATGCGCACATACTTGTCTCTTTATAATTCCGGCAAAGTATATGGCTTACCGGATTTTTGGAGTGTATACCGACTGCAACCTGCCGGCGTGTACACAGAGCTTAAAATTTTACATAAAGAAAAAGCTCATGATGATAAAATATTAGAAGAGCTGCAAACTTTTTATGATGGTAAATATAAGAAATTGGTTGCTTACCGAACGGCTTTTCTTGATTTGCAACAACAACTTGATTCATGGACATATGCTCGCCGAGAACGCAAATACATTAAAGCTTTAAAATATTTTATTGTAGCTTTGATGTCACATCCGAAACTCTTTTGCTACACATATTTCCACCGATATATTCACTAATATGCCAAGATTTAGCATTATAACTACTGTGTATAACGGTAAGAGAACATTGAAACGTTGTGCCAAATCCATTTTAACACAATCCATGTGTGATTTTGAGTGGATTATTATAGATGATAAATCAACAGACAAAACATTATCCCTTTGTCAAGAATTTCAAAAAAAAGACAGTCGTATCCGAGTTCTTCAAAATAAGCAAAATTGCGGAGTCGCAGCATCTCGCAGTAATGCTTTAAAACTATGTAAAGGCGATTATGTAATGTTTGTAGATGCTGATGATGCATTGGCTGAAGATGCTTTGCAATCCATCTATAAAATTATTTTCCCGAAAATGGAACATGATGTATATGTGTGCGATAGTTTGCTTTTTGTTCCAAAACTTCATTTAAAAGTTAACTTCTATAAATCAAGCGATTCAGAATTATTCAAATCCAATATAATGGTGCAAGGGTGCGATGCTGCCAAGGCCATGCTTGCAAATGAAGGACTGACTCCCAATGTATGGGACAAAATATATAGAAGAGAGATAATAACAAATATAGCTTCATCTTTTACTCACTTAAAAATAGGCGAAGATTATGTCTTAAATTATAAAATTTTAATTTCAGCAGAAAGTATCGAGAGAATTAATGCCGCAACATATCTATGGTCATACAATGGTTTAGGTAAAAAATATTATCTGCAACATTGGTTTGAGTATGTGAAAGCAATAGATTATCTGTTTAATGAAGTTAATAATATCTCTCATCTACAAGCACTTTGCAAAAATTATTTACAATGCCTAAGAGAAAGTTGTGTGCAGCATATTTTACACAATTATAAAAAACCTGCAATTAGAGATTTTCTATACAAGGGAGTTCAACACGAGGTTATTAAATATATGCCTGACAAATATTCAGATTTGACAATCGGCTTTACAGTAGATGATTTTTACAAGTGGTCTCAATTACAATTGCGTAATCATAAAAAATATTATATCTTTACGCAGATTTTAGATTTTTTATCATGAATGACAGTTTACCCTTGGTTTCGGTCATAATACCAATATACAATAAGCAAAAATTCCTCCGAAAATGTTTGAAATCTTTGCTTGCACAGTCTTATCAAAACTTCCAAATTATAATAGTTGATGATTGCTCTACCGATCTGTCAACCGCACGTGCCAAACATATTCTTGCTGACAGAGATAATGTTCTGATTTTGCAAAATCAGAGTCATATCGGCCTTATAAAATCCAGATATGCAGGCATTAGTCAGGCGGAAGGTGAGTACACCACTTTTGTTGACGCCGACGATTGGCTGGAGTCCAAAGCTCTTGAAGTCATGGTTCGGACTATGCAGAGGTTTGATGTAGACCTTGTGCAGATTAGAAATCAGCGCAGAATGAAGTGGTTTGCAATTAAATATTTGGAGCGCTTTGATACCTCGATGTGCGAACGGCGCATTGAAGGAGATGAGTTCCGAACTTTGGCTTCATACGTTGGATTAGACAGTTTTATATATTCGGCCTGTTGGGGTAAATTGTATCTTACACGAAAACTTCGCGATGCCTCCCAACTGGATTTTGAACAGTTTTGGGGTGAAGATCAAATTTTCAACATTCAATATTTGAGGGAATGTAAATCTATGGCTTTCTGCGATTATGTAGGTTATAATTATCGTTGGGGCGGGCAAACCTCAAGCCATAAATACTCTGCATTGAAAGAATATAAATATGTGCATCAGGTAAAGCGTATGCTCGCACAAAATGAGGAGTGCCTTAATTCAGAAATACAGATGCTGCTTCGTTACCATATTCGTTCTCTTATAACAGAGTTGGGCTATACCCGCGATGCGGTAATAATGATTTTGGAAGATGAATTGCGCGACCCTCTGTGGAAGCGTGTCGGAATGATCATGACAAGCGAGGAACTCGTTGATGCGGAATATGCCGACATACAACGCAATCCAATGAAATATATTGCCAAACGGCTGCTGAAATAAACGGCTGGAATAAACAAATGCAAATCAGGGCAAGTAACTCACGCTACTTGCCCTGATTAAATTCTCAATATTAATTTGTATGACTTTTTAGTTTGCTTCAATGATTGTCACTGCACGGTCGAACTGCGCACCCTTGATACCGTAGTCTGTAAGATTGTTGGCATCGATGCGTTTTTCAAGTTGACTTTCAGGAACACCGGCTTTTACAAGGCAGTTGTAAACACCGTCAACACGCTGGTTACGCAGGCGAGTGTTGATTTGGTCATTGCCGGTGTAGTTGTCAGCCCAACCTGTGAGGATATACTTTTTGTCGGGGTTGGCTTTGATAGTCTTGGCCATTGACTGAACGAGAGTCACCTCACGGTTTGAGAGTGTGGAAACGTTGATGGGGTAGTAGATTGTAGCCAAAGCGTTTACACAGTCTTTGTCCGGGCGGTTGAGGCAGTCGTCAAGCTGACGCTGGAGGTCGCGGATTTTGTTGTCGGCACTTGCAAGACGAGCTGTGAGAGCGTCACCTTCAGCATCGGTGTATTTCCATGTGGGGCATACAGCGGTAGTGGGGCAGTTCCAGTCTGTCTTGCTGAATTTATAAGTTACACCTACTTGTGCGGCAAGAGAGCAAGACATGTTCTGACCGGCTTTTCCGCGGTTAGCTTCTTCGTTGGTCTGATAGTCCATTACAGTAGCTTCAAGATCAAGGAAGATGTCAAAGTGCTTGCTTACATTGAAGTTGTTGGTATAACCGAGTGATCCGTATAGAGTGCGGTTGTGGGCGTTGTGCCAAGCGTGGTCAGCTTCTGTGTGTTTGAATGTCCAATAACCGCCGCCGCCGAGGTGAATTACACCGTTATACAGACGGTTGGGGTTGTAACCGCAGAGCCAGTTTGTTACAGAGAACATGAGCTCGATTTTCGGACCGAGAGTTGCAAGGCGTTCGGGATACCATGTCATGCCGTCGTGTTGGCTGATAGGACCGAAGTGAGGATCGCGGAAGTATCCCTCGGGCGTTGTAGCACCACGGTTGATGTTACCGCTCACACCGAAGCGAAAACCCCACACGGGAGTGAACCACTTGCCGAAATAGATGTTTGCGCTTGCACCGATACGCTGTCCCCATGAGGCTTCTGTGTCATGGTTGGTGAACAATGTATTGGCACCACCTTGTGCTGTAATGAACCAATTAGACTTCATCGGGTTGATAAGCAAACCCTGGCTGCAGTCCTCAACGTATGTCACTTCCTGAGCAGTAGCCTGAGAAGTTGCGAAGAGAGATGCGCACGCTAATGCGAGTAAAGCTGCTTTCTTCATAGTTATGTGTTTATTAATAGTTATTCTTCTGAAAAATTCAGAGCATCAAGCTTTTATTACGTCTGTAAGGTTTGAATTTCAATGAAATTCAAACCACAGACTCCTTTAATGCAATGAATTGGAATGCAAAATTACAACTTTTTTTAAAATTTAACACTTTTAATGTAAAAAATGTTTAATTTCATTTAAAATATTTTCGGTAGTGAAGCCAAATTTTTCATCAAGCACTTTGTAAGGTGCCGAAGCTCCGAAGCGTTCAAGGCCGTACACTTTCCAGTCGCCGGCCATAAGCGGGTAAAGTGTGGAAGGAACACCGGCTGTCAAGCCAAAACGTTTTACTCCGGTGGGCATTACCGACTCGCGATAGTCTTTGTCTTGCGTAAGGAACAAACCTATTGACGGCACTGAAACTACACGCGCGTTGACACCTTCATTTCCGAGCTCTTTTGCCACATCACACAGCAGACTGACTTCGCTGCCATTAGCTATAAGGATAACATCCGGGGTTGCATCCGGATTTCCGGATTGCATTACCGTGTAGCCGCCTTTGCGCAATTGTTTTGCTTGCTCCATGCGGTTCTCGGCCAGCAGATTGGGTACATCTTGACGAGTGAGAATCAGCACTGTTGGAGTGTCATTATTCTCCATGGCCATACGCCACGCCTGCACCGTTTCGGCAGAGTCAGCCGGTCGTAACACCAATACAGCCGGTTTGCCGGAGAAGTTTTTCATTTGCTCAAGCAGACGGATTTGTGCTTCGTGTTCTACCGGTTGATGGGTTGGACCGTCTTCGCCTACGCGGAAAGCATCGTGAGTAAATATGTACTTCACAGGTGTTTCCATTAGTGCTGAAATACGAATGGCCGGCTTCATATAGTCTGAGAATACGAAGAAGGTGCCGCAAGCAGCATACATACCACCGTGAAGCACAATACCGTTCATGATAGAAGCCATTGTAAGCTCCGCCACACCGGCATGGAGGAAACCGCCGCCGAAATCGTTACGAGTAAGTGCACGTGTTTTCTTCAGAAAGCCGTCTGTTTTGTCGGAATTTGCAAGGTCGGCACTTGAAACAATCATATTGCCTACGTTCTCGGCAAGTGTAGAGAGCACGGTAGCTGAAGCGGCTCGAGTGGCCGAACCGGGTTTAACCGGAATTGCGTCCCAATCTATATCAGGCAACTTATGAGCTATATAGTCTTTCAGGCGCCGGTTCAATTCTGGATTGGCAGCAGCCCATTGATGCTCCGCATCACGGCGTTCCGCAGCATATTTTTGAAGTTCACGACGTCGCTCGGCGAAGAGTGCGGCGACATCGTCCCATATCTGCCACGGATTTTCCGGGTCACCGCCAAGGCGTTCAATAGTAGAGTTCACATCTACTCCGGCTTTGCTGAGCGGCTGACCGTGAGTGCTTACCCAACCTTCGCATGAGAGCCCTTCGGATGTGACACACCCTTTGGCCATTGTGGTATGGCCGATTATGAGGGTAGGGCGTTCGGTCTCGTTGATTGCAGACTCAAGGGCGGCGGCCATAGCCTCCATATCCGAGCCGTCTACTTCAAGCACATTCCAGTTCCACGCACGATATTTCGCAGCAGTGTCTTCTGTTGTAACGTCTTTCACTACTGTTGACAACTGCACATCGTTGGCATCGTAGAACATAATCAGGTTATGCAAACCGAGGAAGCCGGCAATACGTCCGGCTCCTTGAGAGATTTCTTCTTGAATACCTCCATCGGAGATGTACGCATATGTCTTGTGGGCAACCACCTCGCCGAACTGAGCGGCAAGGAAGCGTTCGGCTATTGCACAACCAACAGCCATTACATGACCTTGACCCAAAGGGCCGGAAGCATTTTCAATGCCTCGCTCCGGGCAAAGTTCCGGGTGGCCGGGAGTAACACTGCCCCATTGGCGGAACTGTTGCAGCTCGGAGAGTGTGAATTTGCCGGTCATTGCCAATACGCTGTATAGCATCGGCGACATATGTCCCGGATCGAGGAAGAAGCGGTCACGCGCTATCCATGTCGGGTTTTCCGGGTCGTAGTTCAGAAATCGGGAGAAGAGCAAACTCGTAAAGTCTGCTCCACCCATGGCTCCGCCCGGATGCCCGGATTTAGATTTTTCAACCATTGTGGCGATAAGCACTCGCATATTGTCGGCTGCTCGCCGCTGAAGGTTTGAGTCCATAGTAGAGTGTTTATATTTTTTTATACAACTTTATACAACGATTTATTGATTTAAGGGTACATCTTTTTCTTCTTCAAGAGAAGTGGGGATATCTGTGTTTACATTCTTGCTGCCTATCAGAGCGTAATAGAAAAGGAAAGCAAGCATTGCGATTACGAGCCAATATGAAGCCATATATCCAATGTGGTCGGCAAGATAATTTTGGATAAGGGGCATCACACCTCCGCCTACTACCATCATCATGAAAATGCCGGAAGCTTGCGCCGTGTACTTGCCAAGTCCTTCAACAGCGAGGTTAAAGATTCCGCCCCACATCACTGATGTACACAGACCACACATTACCAACATGAGGGCCGAAATAGGCACCTCGCTCATTGTAAATCCATCGGCCACTGAATATGCCGGCATACTTACACGAATACTTGTGGGCAAGAATATTGCGAGCATTACAAGAAGAATAGCTGTGGCTGTTACAAATATAAGCTGTGTGCGACTTGACACTTTACCGGAAATTACAGAAGAGGAGAGACGCCCCACAAGCATAAGCAACCAATAGACGGCAGCCACTGCACCGGCCACTGCCGTGGCGTTTGTCGTGATTCCGCTCACCTCGCTGTCCGAAAGATAGAATATGAGTACGCCGGGGATACCCACCTCAATACCCACATAAAAGAATATGCCGATTACACCAAGCACAGTATGGCGGAAGTTCCATGGCGAATGTGAGTATTTTACTTTTTTACCGGAATGCATTGTGGGTTCCGGAATCTTCACCATGCTGATTATTATAAACGAAAGGACGAATACGGCCATAGCAATCCACAGCAATACGTCAACATCTGAAAGAGATGTGTCTTTGTTCACTTCTCCAATGAGCATACCTACTAAGAGGGGAGTAAGCGTGCCGGAAAGTGAATTGCATGAACCTCCGGCTTGAAGCAGCTGATTACCCTTTGCACCGCCGCCGCCGAGAATATTCAGCATCGGGTTGACAACTGTGTTGAGCATACATACGCAGAAACCTGATATGAAAGCACCCAAAAGGTAGATGATAAAGTTAAGGTTTACAGACTGGCCTTTGACATCGAATACTGCAATATCCGCACCGAAGACACTGGATATATATTGTATTGCCAATCCGATAAATCCGATTGCCATTGCCCACAGAGCAGTCTTCTTGTAGCCAATGCGTAAAAGCAGGTTACCGGCCGGAATACCCATGAACAAATATGCGAGGAAGTTCATCAAGTTGCCAAGCATGCCGGACCAATCGTATGAGTTTTTCCAGATGGTACCTAACGGTGCGGCAAGATTGGTTACAAACGAAATCATGGCGAACAAGAAGAACATAACGACAATCGCCACTATGTTTGTCGTCTGCTTACTTTGGGCTATTGGTTGCTGCTTCATGATACTATTTTTTTAAGCGTTTGTTCAATATAATAAAACAATCACTTATGTAATACGTTTAAAGGGGGCTGAAAGTTCCCTTATAGTGTTAAATTAATACTGTCTGGAACCGAAAATCGCCGTTCCTACCCTGATTAGTGTGCTGCCTTCTTCTATCGCAATTTGCCAGTCGCCGCTCATGCCCATGCTCACAGTGTCAAAACCTCGCAAGTCGGGACACATTTTGCTTATTTTAGCGTAGACTGCTCTGATTTTGCGGAAATCGTCTCTTATTCGCCCATTGTCTTCGGTATTGGTTGCCATACCCATAATTCCACATATATGCGTGGCTTTCAAATTCTCAAAGGAACGATTTTGGAAATACTCAATGAGTTCATCGGGTAAGAAACCGGTTTTTGTTTCTTCTGCGGCTACATGCACCTGCATCAAGATGCGAGCGGTAATACCTATGCGTTCGGCTTCTTTGTCAATAAGCTCAAGCAACTTAATGCTGTCTACACTTTCAATCAAAGCTACGTGAGGAAGAAGTGCGCGTACCTTATTTGTCTGGAGATGACCGATAAAGTGCCACTTTAAATCAGCCGGCGCATTCGGCACTTTTTCAAGCAATTCTTGCACACGGCTTTCGCCGAATAATCTTTGCCCGGCATTGTATGCCTGCATCACAGCCTCCATAGGATGGAATTTGGAAACGGCTACAAGTTCCACACCGGTGTCATCTAACTCTGAATGTATTTCGGCTATATGTTTGCCAATTTCAGTTTCCATGGTCAAGTTTATTATTCTTTTCCGGCTTCCGGTTTGTCGGTGTCTGCATTGAGGGGGAACACGTCCATGAGGGGCGTTTCGGTAATGGAAGCAATTTCATAGTCTGCCATTGTACCCTTCATTCCCTTTTCAAAATTTTCAAGAGCTGTCTTGAAGTCAATTGCCTGTACCAAAATAAAGGAGGCGGATTTTTTCTCGACGGCGGTTTTTTCGTCCAAAGTAATAAACATTACTTTAACCATATAGAATTTGTCGCCGTGCTCGTCCCAAAAAATCTCGGAAATTTTTGTTTTTTTTACGGCGGAGATTGTAAATTCTCCGCTAATATAGGGTGTAATCATTTCAATGATGCGAGCCTCGGCTTCCGTAAAAGAAAGAGCGTCTACCAAATATGGTTCATTTACTTTCTTAACAGAGCCATTCTCTTGCATCTTGTCAAATTTTACTTTACATTCAAACCAAAGTGCCATATTCTTATTACCGAAATTTTAATTATTTGAGTTTAACTTTTATGCTTTGCAAAATTACAAAAAATTTCATTATAAACAGACTTATTCGCATTACAAAAATCCGGACAAAATTAATGTTTTGAGTGATAAACAGTTATCTGTTGGAGAGCCATAAGGAGCGAATTATCAACTCACTCACTTTCCATGCTGTGTTTTGCCGAGCGGCTTCTTGCCGTGAAGGGTATCCGTATATCTCAAAGTCTCTGCGAGTTGCACCTCCCGGAGAATGTCGCAACAGACTCAAACCCAATCCTCGCCATGAATATTCTTCCAGACCGAGAATATCAAGCAAAGTAGGGTAGATGTCAATCTGTCCGGCCACTTTATCAATAGTTTGAGTTTTGAAATCAGTATTTAAGACGAGTAGCGGAATAAACTTTTCCTGACCGGCTGACTCCGGAGGTCGTACATTGTCAGCCAAGCCGTGAGCGGAATGGTCGCCCGTGATTATAATATAGGCATTATCGTATAATCCTCTGTTTTTAAGAGTATTAACTACATCGCGAAGACCGTCTTCATCTAATTTGCATACCTGCAGATAATGTATGCTTTCTCCATTTATCGGCAGATTTTGCAGCTCACTATGGAAAGATAATTTGGATTTATACGGGGTGTGCAATGAAAGAGTCACCGCCATCATTGCAAATGGTGATGAAATTGTGTCAAGTTGGTTGCAGACAAAGCGGAAAAGGTATGGATCTCTATTTGTCCAGTCTGTCTTATTATTCGGGTCAATGTCAGAAACATCATATTGTGTATCAAACCCATAATGCTTGTATGTGATACCCTGATTCCACATTACCGGACAATCTGAAATAATTTCAATGGCTCGGCCTCCATATTTATTTTTAAATGCCTTTATCAGAGAAGGATATTCATTATTGGCAAAGTCGGTAACTGCTGCACTTTCTCTGAAAGGGAGTAGGCCGGTAAGCACAAGCAGGTGGCCATCGGAGGAATGTCCGGAGGAAACTTGCGAAACGAGATTCGGGAAATACAGACTGCCGGGAAGATTTTTAAGAGAGTCAATGTATTCCAACACCGGTTTGCCGTTGTGTTTATACTCCAACGCCCAAGTCTCCAACGATTCTACCATTATAATCAATAAGTTGGGTTTTGTCCTGAGTGCTTTAGACTCGCGTAGAATATTTACGGGAGATTGTTTGTCAAGTTCGTGTTGTCGTCTCTCAAATTCTGTAACAAGTGCCGATTCTTCGTTGTTCAGTTTGATTTTTGGAGAAAAATCCATCATTGACCATATAAGATAAATGTCAAAACCGTTATTCAGAAGATAATCAATACGTTTGGTGAATTTACCTTGAAATTTATCTTTAATCAAGAAAGAAAAACTTGGCCGACCAAGCGATTTTTCGAGCAATTTAACTTGGCGGTCATACCCATACATGAAAGTAGCTCCGGTCTGCAAACATACCCAAAGCAAAAGAATTAATCCGGAGCCGATTAAAGATGCCTTGTTGCTGAATTGTTTGTCCTTCAAGCGTTTCCTTAAAACATAATGCCAAAGTAATACCAGCGAGGCCGGGGGTATAAGCAGTGTCAGGTCAGTCCAATTTATTGTAGCCAATGCAGCTTTGAATACCATTTCGTCCATATTTCCGGCATCCAACACGCTGTTCATGGGCATGAGGGAGTCAAAGTTACGGCGATATACTATATTGACAAATACGAAGGTTGTGGTAAGGAATATTGCCAACCACATTGTCCACCGCCACCGGGAGGCACACCAAATCAAAGGCAATGTAAAAACGAGAGCCGCGGAAAATACGGTGATGCAATAAGGCAATGTATTGACGTCAGCAGGTGCGCACTGCGCATTCAGCATTGAAAAAAGCGCAACATATACACCCCATACAGTAGCCGCAAGCCACACCATCGGGTTTGACAATATTTCCTTGAACCGAGAATACATCTGTAAAAATCTATTAACCCGGCATAGTTTATCTGCCGGGTTAATAGATTGAATTGTAGAATTTTGAAATTACTAACTTGCAGTATAAGAGCTTGTTTAATAAAGAAATGTGAACGTCAGGGTCGCAGATGTGCCTCAGCTTTGAGGCTTCAGGTGAAGGAACATAGCGGGCTGTGTGACTGAACCAAAGGCTCATAGATGAGGTGCAGCTCCGAGACATAATGGTAATTTTGGGAAACAAGATTCTCAATGAAGTAAATAGATAATTTATAAATTATGTAAGAATGTTAATTCATGGCGTCTTTTTGGCTACTTTGACTCGTCTTTCCGGTCACAATGTTCGTATTCCTCCCTGCAAGACAAGCCAAATTAGCTCAAAAATACACCGACCTGACATTCACATTTTTTATTAAACAAGCTCTAAGTTTGCCTGACCTTATTTCAGATTGAGAGCGGTAATAATAGCATCTTGAGCGGCGGCAAGGCCTTCAGAATCTTTACCGCCGGCCTGTGCGAAGAAGGGCTGTCCGCCACCGCCGCCTTTTATATTTTTAGCGGCTTCGCGTACAATTTTTCCGGCATTGAAACCTTCTTTTACAAGATCATCTGAGAGGGCAACCGTGAGCAGCGGCTTGCCATCGCTATTGGTTGCTGCAACAAAGGCAGTATGTTCGGACGACTGACTCCTTACAATGAATGCCACATTTTTCACAACTTCCGGCAGACGCGGGCCGGTGAGTTCTATCAGTCTCACACCATTGATTTCGCGAGCATTCTCCAAAAGTGTCTTCGCAAGATTTGCCACACGCTCTTTGAAGAAGTCTTCCACCTGCTTTTTGAGATTAGTATTCTCATTGATAGCGCGTTCTACTGCGGCCTTCACATCGCCGGTGCCACCGAACAGTGCGGCCATTGCCTCCATGGAGTCTTTAAGGTCGTCAAGCATTTTTTCCACACCTACACCGGAAACAGCCTCTATACGACGAATACCGGCAGCAATTGAGCTTTCAGAGAGTATGCGCACCATGCCGATATTTCCGGTATTTGCCACATGGGTACCACCGCAAAGTTCAACACTTGAACCATACTTCACCACGCGAACTTTATCACCGTATTTCTCACCAAACAGAGCCATGGCTCCCATTTGGCGAGCTTGTTCTATCGGCAGTTCGCGTTCTTCTTCCAAAGGCATTGCCTTGCGGATACGTGCGTTGACCAAATGTTCCACTTTTCGCAGTTCTTCGGGTGTAACTTTCCGGAAATGAGAGAAGTCAAAACGCAACGATTCTGGGCTTACATACGAGCCTTTCTGCTCTACATGAGTGCCGAGCACTTCTCTGAGAGCCTCATGTATAAGGTGTGTGGCGGAATGGTTGGCGGAAGTGGCGGCACGTGCCTCCGTGTCTATCACGGCCTTGAAGGTATCAGCGGGATTTGCGGGAAGTTTCTTTACCAGATGAACTCCTACATTGTTTTCTTTCTTGGTGTCAAACACTTCGGTTACTTCGCCGTCGGAATCAATAAGTTTACCCCTGTCACCTACCTGACCTCCCATTTCGGCATAGAACGGAGTTTTGTCTAAAATAATTTGATAGTACTCGCGGTTCTTCTGCTTTACATGACGGTAACGCAGTATTTTAGCCTCACATTCAGTGTTGTCGTAACCTACAAATTCTTCAGTACCGGGATTAACCTCCACCCAGTCGGCAGCCTCTTTGACGGCAGCACCGCGCGCACGATCTTTTTGTTCTTTCATGGCGGCGTCAAATTCCTTGATGTCGACAGTCATTCCGTTTTCACGCAGAATGAGTTCGGTAAGGTCAAGCGGGAAACCGTAGGTGTCGTAAAGCACAAACGCCTCTTTTCCGCTTATTTGTGTTTCACCTTTGGCTTTGGCTTGTGCCATAAGCGTTTCAAGCATTCCGATACCTTTGTCCAATGTACGCAAAAATGCTTCCTCCTCTTCTTTAATTACTTTCTTAATCAAATCTTTAGAAGCGGATATTTCGGGATAAGAAGCACCCATCTGAGCTTCAAGGGTGTCAACAAGACGATACATGAACGCATCTTTCTGACCAAGGAACGTGTAGGCATAACGTACCGCTCTGCGCAAAATGCGACGAATTACATATCCGGCTTTTGCATTGGAAGGCAATTGGTTGTCTGCTATTGAGAAAGATATGGTACGCACATGGTCTGCAACCACACGCATTGCAACGTCAACCTTTTCGTCTTTACCGTATTCTTTGCCGGAGAGGTGTGATATTTCCGTGAGCAGAGGAGTGAATACATCGGTGTCATAATTTGACGTTTTCCCTTGCAGAGCCATGCACAAGCGTTCAAATCCCATACCGGTATCAATTACTTTTGCCGGGAGGGGTTCAAGAGTACCGTTGGCTTTGCGGTTGTATTGCATGAAGACGAGATTCCAGATTTCTATTACCTGGGGATGGTCTTTGTTCACAAGGCTTGCACCGGACACTTGCTTGCGTTCTTCGTCGGAGCGCAAGTCAATATGAATTTCCGAACAGGGACCGCATGGGCCGGTATCGCCCATTTCCCAGAAATTGTCGTGGCGATTGCCGTTTATGATATGATTTACCGGCAAATGTTTTTCCCAATAACCGGCTGCTTCATTGTCTCTTACAAGGCCTTCGGGCGCGTACCCTTCGAAGACAGTGGCATACAGTCTGTCCGGGTCAAGTTTAAGTACATCAACGAGATATTCCCAAGCCCAGTCGATAGCTTCCTTTTTGAAATAGTCGCCAAAGGACCAATTGCCGAGCATTTCGAACATGGTATGATGATATGTGTCGTGGCCCACCTCTTCAAGGTCGTTGTGTTTTCCGCTCACACGCAGACACTTTTGAGAGTCGGCCACTCTGCGACTTTCTGGCACTCTGTTGCCGAGAATGATATCTTTGAACTGATTCATACCGGCATTTGTAAACATCAGAGTAGGGTCATCTTTAATAACCATAGGTGCTGAAGGCACAATTTTATGACCTTTATCAGCAAAAAACTCTTTAAATGAGTTTCTTATTTCATTAGCTGTCAACATTCAAATAACTCTTTTTCTTCGTTTGAGAGTGCAAAATTAAAAAAATATGAGTAATTTTGCAAAAAATTAGAACACTTTGTGTTTCGGCTTGCCATGGCAAAGAAAGCTCAATACGCATACAACCCCATTACAGACAACTACGAACGCATATATCCCACAATGCGCTCGCGGCTTGTCAAAATGTTGCGCATTTTGTTTTGGGGCGCCTTGTTTTGGGGAATTGTTTTGCTGATTTTATGGCTGTGTTTCGGATTTTATAATGAAACGTATATCGTAAAGGAAAACAACGAGCTTAAGACACAGTATAAGGATTTGGAAAACAGAGTGAATGTTGCGCTCAATGTGATGGATCAGATTAGAAATCGTGATGACAATTTCTATCGGGTAATGATGCAGGTTGAGCCGGTGAAACGCTCTCAAAGGTTTGCCGGGCAAGTGCCTGAAACTGATTATGGCAAGCTCTACAAGCTCTCGGATCGGGAATTACTTGAAAAGCTCAGTAACAATTTGAGCTTGTTGGAGAGACAGTTATATGTACAGTCGGGTTCCTTTGACGAGCTCCGCTCTCTGGCAATGCAACAGAAAAATAAGATTGACCATATTCCGGCAATATTGCCCATAAACATAGCTGATTACACCATGAGTTCCGGCTATGGCTATAGGGTTGATCCCGTGTACGGAGGGTCTGCTTTCCATGCCGGTCTTGACTTTGCCGCACCTACCGGCACACCTGTATATGCTACTGCCGATGGGGTAATAAACAAGGCGGAACGCGCCGGGGGGTATGGAAATAAAATTGATATCTCGCACGGTTTCAACTATATAACCCGATATGCTCACCTTTCGAAAATTGAAGTCACACCCGGGCAGCAGGTTAAGCGCGGGGATAAAATAGGAGAAGTGGGGAGCACCGGTAAATCTACCGGACCGCATCTTCATTACGAAGTCCGTTTCAAAGACGAACCGCAAAACCCTATAAATTACTACTTCCTGGATGTTACGCCGGAAGAATATAATACAATGGTAAATCTGGCCGAAAATGCCGGACATGTTATGGATTGACAGATACGATTATGGCAGACAAACTTGACAAACAATATTATAAGATTAAGGAAGTGGCCGACATGATTGGTGTGCCGCAAAGTACACTTCGCTTTTGGGAAAAGGAATTTCCGAATATGATAAACCCGATGCGAAGCTCTACCAACTTGCGGTATTATAGACCCAAGGATATTGAAAATGTGAAGATAATTCACTTTTTGATTAAGGAGAAAGGTCTTAAAATTGAAGCCGCCAAAGCTTATTTGCGTTCAAATGCCGGCAACGTAAGCAAAGTGCCGGAAGTAATTGAGCGTCTTGAAGATGTGCGCGATGAGCTGAACCAACTGCTGAAAGCGCTGGGCGGTCGCTGGACAAAGTCGCAAGGTCTGCCGGAAAACTTACCTACTGAAATCAGCTGATTATGAAGAAGTATCAGAAGAATTTTATAATTAAAGAGAACAGACAAGTCACTCCCGACAGTGTGCTTATGAAGCTCGCTCCGGCCGACGGTGATATGCCCGAAATGGAGCCGGGGCAATTCGTGAATATTTTGGTGCCACAAGCCCCGGGTGCTTTCCTGCGCCGTCCGATTTCCATTTGCAATGTCAAAGATGGATTGCTGTGGCTCTTCATCAAGAATGTGGGGAAAGGTTCCAAATGGTTATGTTCGCTGACTCAAGGCTATATATTGGATATTGTATTACCCCTCGGCCATGGGTGGACAATGCCCTCATCAGAAAACGGCAACGTCTTGCTGATAGGTGGCGGTGTCGGGGTTGCCCCGCTTCTTTACTGGGGTGAGTATTTAAAATCTAAAGGGTACAAGCCGTCGTTCCTGCTCGGAGCTGCAACAGAATCATCACTGACATTAATTGACGAATTCAGCAAAATAGGCGCAGTACATCTTACAACAGATGATGGTTCGCATGGCGTAAAGGGAACAGTACTTGCACACCCGATAGTTGCTGAAACAGCAACCACACCGGACAAAATATATTGCTGCGGCCCCACCCCCATGATGAAGGGCGTTGCGGCGCTGGCACGCGAACGTGGCATTGACTGCGAAGTAAGCCTTGAAAACCATATGGCTTGTGGTATCGGAGCATGCCTGTGTTGTGTTGAAAATACCAAAGAAGGGCATATATGCGTATGCACAGTCGGCCCGGTGTTTAACATTGATAATCTGAATTGGTAGATATGAATCTTAAAGTAAAACTGTCAGATAAATTAACCATTAAGAACCCGGTAATGACAGCGTCCGGGACATTCGGTTATGGCTCGGAATATGCCGACTTCATCGACCTTTCGCGTCTCGGCGGTATTTTGGTGAAAGGCACAACGCTCGCACCTCGTCAAGGCAATCCCTATCCTCGTATGGCCGAAACGCCCTCCGGAATGTTGAATGCCGTTGGCTTGCAGAACCCCGGCATTGATGCATTTATTCAGGATATATATCCCAAAATCAAAGATTTGGACACTGCCATTATAGTAAATGTGAGCGGTGCTTCACCCGAAGATTACGCCGAAGTTTGCCATCGTCTCAAACCTCTTGACAAGATTGCTGCGGTTGAGATAAATATATCATGTCCCAATGTGAAACAAGGAGGCATGGCTTTCGGCACAACCTGCAGCGGAGCTGAAACGATAACACGCGCAGTAAGATATGCTTACGATGGAACTGTTATTGTAAAGCTCTCACCCAATGTCACCGATATTACGGAAATAGCCAAAGCGGCCGAGTCTGCCGGTGCCGATGCGTTATCGCTCACAAACACATTCCTTGGCATGGCCGTTGATGTAGAGCGTATGAGGCCGGTTTTAAGTACCGTAACCGGAGGGTTGTCCGGCCCGTGCATTCGACCCATTGCGGTAAGAATGGTGTGGCAAGTGGCAAAGGCAGTGAAAGTGCCGATAATCGGTTTGGGCGGTATAATGAATGGCAGAGATGCATTGGAATTCATTATGGCCGGTGCGCGCGCAGTTCAGATTGGCACTGCCAATTTTATCGACCCCGGAGCTACGGTTAAAGTAATAGATGAAATAACTGAATTCTGCAATCGCCACGGCATAAAAGATATAAACGAGCTTGTCGGTATAATCAAGTAAAATGGAAGATATTATCACGGTCATTGCACGAAAACTTGACATCCCCGTTAAGTTTGTAACCAACACTGTCGAGCTTCTTGACGGCGGTGCCACTGTTCCCTTCATTTCGCGTTATCGCAAAGAGAGTACCGGTTCAATGGACGAAGTAAAGGTGGAAAGTGTATTGGATTTACTTCTGGAACTCAAGGAATTGCAGCGCCGTAAAGAATACATACTTAAAACAATCGAGGGTCAAGGGAAATTGACTGATGAACTCCGCGAAAAGATAACCGCAAGCTGGGACAATATTGAAGTTGAAGACCTGTATTTGCCTTATAAGCCCAAAAGAAGAACCAAAGCCGAAGTTGCTCGTCAACGCGGACTTGAACCTCTCGCCAAGATTATAATGTCGCAAAAGCGGAACTTGCGAGACTTGACCCGCTTCCTGAATGACGAAGTGCCTGCCGAGGCCGATGCAATTCAAGGAGCTTCGGACATCATTGCAGAGTGGGTGAGCGAAGATACTCGAAGTCGAAATACTCTTCGCAACCTGTTTGCACGTACAGCCATACTTACCTCCGCCGTTGTGCCGGGTAAGGAAGATGAGGGAATCAAATATAAAGATTATTTCAATTTTAAAGAGCCGCTAAACCGATGCAGTTCTCATCGTTTGCTGGCCATCATGCGCGGCGAGAATGAAGGTGTGTTGCGCATAGACATATCTCCGGCGGATTACGCCATTGAACGCCTTGAACGTCTGTTTGTGCGAACCGGACATCCATGTGCAGAAATAGTTAAAGCTGCTGTTGACGATTCCTATAAACGATTGTTGAAGCCGAGCATTGAAAACGAGTTTGCCGTAATTGCAAAACGTGATGCCGACAACGAAGCCATTGAGGTGTTTGGTGCCAATTTGAGAAGTCTGTTGCTTTCTCCGCCGTTGGGAGCACGCCGCCTGATGGCCATTGACCCCGGCTACCGTACCGGCTGCAAAGTTGTAGTACTTGATAAAAACGGATTATTACTTCACCATGAAACCATATATCCGCATGGCAAACAAGATGCAAGAGTATATGCCGAGATGCAGGTAATGAAGATGGTGGATCGTTTTGATGTGTCAACAATAGCAATAGGGAGCGGGACAGCCGGACGCGAGACTCGCGATTTCATCAACGAACTGGAACTCGGTGTGGATATTTACATGGTGAATGAAGACGGTGCTTCCGTGTACAGTGCTTCCGAAGCTGCACGCAGAGAATTTCCTGACAAAGATGTAACCGTGCGAGGTGCGGTATCTATTGGCCGGCGACTCATGGATCCCCTTTCAGAACTTGTAAAGATTGACCCCAAATCAATCGGTGTAGGTCAATATCAACATGATGTAGACCAAAAATTACTGAAGAAGAAGCTTGACAGTGTGACTGTTAGTTGTGTAAATACCGTTGGCGTTAATCTCAACACAGCCGGCAGTGAACTGTTGTCATATGTGTCCGGACTCGGTCCTTCTCTGGCCGAAAATATTATCTCTTACAAAAGAGCACACGGTGATTTCAAAGACCGGAAGTCGCTGCTCAAAGTGCCGCGTCTCGGTGCAAAAGCTTTTGAGCAATGCGCCGGTTTTCTGCGTATTCCGGGAGCGAAAAATCCGCTTGACAACTCAGCCGTGCACCCCGAAAGATACGCAGTGGTTGAGGCAATGGCCGGCGACCTGAATTGTACCACGCATACCCTGATTACAGACCCGCAAAAGCGTAAAAGCATAAACCTCACCAAATATCAGAGTAAGGGTTTGGGCATGGAGACACTGACAGATATATTGAGTGAACTTGAAAAGCCCGGACGTGACCCTCGCGAAACGTTGGAGCAGGTAGCCTTTGATGATACCATCTCTTCAATAGAAGATATACGTGAAGGCATGGAATTGCCGGGGGTGGTGGCGAATGTCACCAATTTCGGGTGCTTCGTGGATTTGGGTATCAAGACAAAAGGACTTGTGCATATTTCACAGCTTTCCGAGAAGAGAGTTTCCAATCCGCATACTATTGTGAAAGTGCAACAGAAAGTGCGTGTACGTGTTTTGTCAGTAGATGTTGACCGCTCTCGTATTGCATTGACCATGAAAGGGATATCTCAATAACTCACCTGCCGCCGGTAATTAAATTCAGGGTGGCGGGTGAGTACCTCTTCAACAAGCAAAAGAGAAGATACCCGAGCAACACTAATGTAAGGAAAGTACAGGTGTAAGCCAAAAGAGGTTGCAATATATTTTCGGTTCCGAACAAATGATAGTAAAAACCTCTCACTAAACTGCAATAGCACTGATGGCTTGCATATATCATGAATGTAGCCGTAATGAGTCTGTTAACCAAGCTATTACCATTGAGTTTACGACTAAGACACAGAGTCAGATATAGCGCAGAAGCAACTTGTAACAATGCCGTTAAATGCCCAAAGGCATCAACGTTTACATAAACATATGTTATCACAATACCCCAAAACAGCACGCTTGAAATTACAACCTTCCAAACAGATGCTTTCAGCATGGCCTTAAACATTACAAAATGCAGCGAAAACCAACTGCCTGCTACGAACCACTCAAACCCCATAAAATCAATATCCGTAACCAAATAGACTAACATAAATATCATTGTAAACCAATGACTTCGGCCTATAAGCCATGCTATCGGAGATATGATTACGAATACTATCAAATTTCGGATAAACCAGAATGCGAATGCAAACGGGTAGCCGTCGGTTGCCTCCCAATATCCTCGTAAAAAATGCAGAAGATCTATACTGCCGGTGTCAAAAATAAAATACCCGGAATAACCGAAATACAGGTTTTTAAAGTATTGAAGGAACGCGCAAAACGTACACCATATCAAATATGGTATCAGCAGAGTGTGTACACGTTTCTTCAGCTTGGAAATATAAACAGAGACGTTGAATTTATTCACTCCATAGAAAAACAGAAATGCAGACAGGAAGAAGAAACATGGCACACAAGCACGGCAAACATATGATGAAACATAATTGCACAGATGTAATGCAACACTTGAATCATATTCCTCACCGGGAACATTATTTACATAATTACAGTGAATGAGAACTACGCCTAAAATAAGGAAGAATTTCATTCCTCCGATATATGGCAAATGCGCCGGCACCAATGCCAACTTCTGATTATGGTCACACATAACCATTGCTTAGAGCTTGTTTAATAAAAAATGTGAATGTCAGGGCGGTGTATTTTTGAGCTAA
>JAMPIK010000021.1 GCA_023662865.1 Prevotella sp. | reverse complement strand
TTATCTTTTTACTTCATTGAGAGTCTTGTTTCCCAAAATTACCGTTATGTCTCGCGGCTCCACCTCAGCTTTGAGCCTTTGTTTCAGTCACATAGCCCGCTATGTTCCTTCACCTGAAGCCTCAAAGCTGAGGCACATCTGCGACCCTGACGTTCACATTTTTTATTAAACAAGCTCTTAATCCCCGAAGGGACGATGTGATGATACTATTCATAAAGCCCATCAAGCATTATCCAGAACCCTTCGGCACTACCATGATATACATCTCCGTCCACTTTCCCCTTCACACCGTCCACCCGGCCGGAATGTGAATACTGCCAATAGGTCCACGGCGTATCATCGTCAAACGGAGCATAATCCCGAAACGAGCATATCCACAACGGATAATTCTCCAAATGATTCTTGATAAACCGCGAATACCCCTCCTTGTTCGTATAGATTGTCACCGGCAAACCCCTCATATCCAGATAATCAACCATACTCTCAAGCCGCGATATCACCAACACATCGTCTTCTCCCTTCGCGTTATTCTCAAGCTCGACATCTATGGCTACTCCCATTGGCGGACGCCTTCCCTCCAATACTTTGCAAAGGTTCAATGCCTGCGCCACACCGTCGCAATCAAACCGAAAAAAATGATACGCGCCCACTGCAAGCCCGGCCTTCTCCGCCTTTGTGTAATTTTCCGAAAAGGTCTTATTCGTTATCGTCTCTCCTTCGCTCGCTTTCAGCCATACAAACGAGATACTGTCTTCCGCAACCTTCTGAAAATCAACCTCACCATTATGCTGCGACAAGTCTACACCTCGCACCGGGTACTCTTCAAAATTCACCTTGGCGCGAGGCGTGCGATATGTATCCCATACCCACTTGCCGGCATAACAAAGTCCGGCAAGCACTATCAGGAAAAATATCGATACCAATATGTCATGTCGTGTCGGTTTTTTCAAATCCCTGAGTCCTTGTAAATCAAACAAGTAGCATAAGCAGCTATCCCTTCCTTACGCCCGGTAAAGCCCAGGTGCTCGGTGGTCGTGGCCTTTACACTCACCGCATTAACGTCCAGCCTCGTACACTCTGCCAGTTTCCGGCGCATATCTTCAATGTGCGGACTCAGTTTCGGTGCTTGTGCACATATGGTAATATCCACATTCCCAATCAAATACCCTTTCACCTTCAAAAGCTTTGCAACTTTTACGAGAAGAAGCTTGGAGTCAATCCCTTTATACCGCGCATCAGTGTCGGGAAAATGGTAACCGATATCGCGTAATGCGGCAGCCCCCAAAAGAGCGTCACACAAAGCATGTATCGCCACATCTGCATCGCTGTGCCCGAGCAGCCCCTGCTCATAAGGCACTTGCACACCGCACAACCAAAGCTCGCGCCCGGTTGCAAACCGATGCACATCATATCCAAACCCGGTACGTATATTCATATCCATCTTCA
This sequence comes from Prevotella sp., assembly GCA_023662865.1. GTDB lineage: Bacteria > Bacteroidota > Bacteroidia > Bacteroidales > Muribaculaceae > Lepagella. The sequence goes on along the minus strand of JAMPIK010000021.1, from coordinate 37,225 downwards.
AAATAAAGATTAGACACACTCTTACCTTTACTTCCGGCGTTTGCCCAGCAAATCCCGAAGCCCGTCCATATCAAAGCTCAGAGTGAAGCGCAAGGTCTGGTCCAATGGTGAACTCTGCGCAGTGGCAATCATATATGATGCATCAAGCCTTACCACATTCAGCGAGAACCCCGCACCCAAACCGAAATACGAGCGTCCTCCCTTGTTCGCATTCTCATAATAATATCCGAGACGCGCAAAAAACTGTTGATTGTAAGCGTACTCCGCACCTAATGAGATATTTATCTCCTGAAGCTCTTCCTTAAATCCGCCGGGCGCATCCGAGAAGCTCTTGAAGATACCCGTAATCGGCGACATATTCTCCCAGTCGTCCAACGCTTTCTCATACTCTTCCTGACCCTCCTGACTGTCCATGTCATAATTCCGGGCAAGCGGCTTGGTAGGCACAAGGAGTTTGTTCAAGTCAAGTCCGAAAGCAAGAGTATTGTAATCGGCAAGCGGGAACATGAAGTTGGCTCCCAGTCGGAGATTTGTCGGAAGGAAGGCATTGTTGGTGCCGTGATTATAGCTCACTTTCGAGCCGATGTTCGAGATATTGAAACCCCATGCAAACTGACATTCATTGCGCCCGACCATTGGATATGTTACATAATAGCCGGAAATATCGGCCGAAAAAGCCGATGCTGCCGTTGACTGCTCTCCGCTGTACGCATCATTATATGAGAGGTCGGACAATATATAACGGAGTACTACGCCCATTGAAAATTTCTCTGACAATTTGCGGGAGTAGCCCACATCAAATGCAAACTCATACGGGTTAATGGTCTGTATGGCAACCCCTTCACCGTCGTTGGTAGTCACCTCGCCCAGCGAAAAGTAGCGAAACGATGCCGACAACGCCTGATTGTCGCCGCTGCCAAGTTTCATATACCCCGACAAGTCCGCCAAAAATATGTCGTTCACTAACTTGCGCAGCCACGGCGTGTATGAAATACCCAATCCGCCGGCTGAATACGCAAACGCATACTTCGACGGATTCCAGAACTGTGCATTGATGTCCGGGTCGGTTGCCGCGCCCAAGTTACCCATGGCCGAGCCGCGAGCATCCGGGGTTATGCCAAGGGTGGTGACACCCGTATTCACCGGGTTGAATTCATTATCCTTGATTTCATTGTCGGCATACACCGGCATCACGCTGAGCGCGCCGGCTGCCAAACACATTATTATCTTATTCTTTATCTGCATCATGAAGTGATGTTGTATTACTGTACACATTATAAACTCAAAAATCAAAAAAATATTGTAATTACGATTATTTTATTTAACTTTGCACTCAGCTTATTCTTTCTCACAAGATTAAGTTAAGGTGTCCGACAGGACACCGATTTACTGTAATTAGATAATTCCTAAACTTATGAAATATTATATCAAATACAAAGACGAACAATTCGGCCCGCTCGAAATTCCCGAAATGGCTGAGAAATACGGACTTAATCCCAAATCAAGAGTCTGGAAAACAGGTACTCCCGCTTGGGTGAACGCCGAACAGATCCCGGAGATAATGGCTTTCCTCAACTCAAACGGCTCTGTCGTTGTCCCGGTTGACGATGATACTGCAAATCAGGGTATTACGGTGACTATTCCCATTGACAAAGATAAGTTTAAGGGTTTCCTCTCAAACCCGTACACTTTCCCGATTCTCGCCGTTGTCCTCGCTTTCGCTACCTGCATCGTAACTTTCGCTAAATCATCTATTATTGACGGCGGCGAGATGCTCCTGATTTTATCATTATATGTGCTTGCACCCTTGCTCACAGCTATCGCCGGCATTATTTGCGCCAAAAATTTCTTCTCTCCGCTCAATGCCGACAATCCGGTGAAAAAATCCGAACTCTCCGGTTTGGCGGTCGGTCTTGGTATCGGCGCCTCTGTCTGCTCTGTCATTAGCCTTGTTATTGCTTGCTGCGGCTTTGACCTCTTATGAAAAGGCTATTCTTACTCCTGTGCATCTGCCTGTGTGCATGTTGCCTATGGGCGAATCGATTTGCAATAGTCAAAATCCCGGTTGCGTGCATACGCACTAAACCTGCTCACGCCGCCGAGCAATCTTCGCAGGCTATTCTCGGCTCACCTGTCAAAATCCTGTCAAAATCAGGCGATTGGTGTCGGATACTCACTCCCGATGACTATTCCGGCTATGTGCGTGAAAACTCTTTGCAATTCCTATCCGATGAGCAATATGCACAGTGGAAGCAATCGCCGCGCATAGTCTGCCGGGCTTGGCTCTCACGGTTGGTTGATGCTGACGGCCTCCCGGCCGGATACGCCACTTTCGGCTCAATGCTCGTGAAAGATGCTCATAATCCCGACTCTACTCGAATCTCTGTTATATGTCCTTCCGGAGAAACTCTTTACGCGAATGCAGCGGATTTTTACCCGGATCTTGCTACGTGGGTTGAACAGTGTACTGCCGCCGGTGCTATGCAAGTTATTGAAACGGCATTCTCCATGCTCGGAGACCCGTATCTGTGGGGTGGCACCTCCTCGCTCGCTCCCGATTGCTCGGGCTTCACACAACTCGTATTTCAAAGAGCAGGTATATTGCTGCCGAGAGACACTTCAATGCAAATCAAATGCGGCGAACCGGTTAATTCCATTGATGAAGCGAAGGAGGGTGACCTCATTTTCTATGGTGACAATGGCCGAGTAAACCATGTGGCTATCTATATGGGTAACAAAACAATAATACACAGTTCAGGCTCGGTGCGCATATGTCGCATGAGCAACGACGCCCCGGGCGATGCCCCTCTCTTCCCCCAACAACCCATGGCCATACGCCGCATCCTCGGCTCCCCCGCAGGCTGCCAAAACCTCCTCAACCATCCCATGTATTTCTCGTAGGGACGCACGGCTCATGCGTCCGCAAAATGCACCGTACTGTAACACTTTCATATTCAATTGGAAATGAAATACTACGCAATTATAAACAACGAACAAACAGGCCCTATGGAGCTGCCGGACCTCGTGAAGGCCGGCCTGATGCCCGACACTTATGTTTGGTGCAAAGGTATGGACGACTGGAAAAAGGCCGATGAAGTTGCCGACATATGTCGCTTCTTCCGAAACCGTATCTTTGACCTCATGCACCCCTCGCCCCAAACGGACAGTGCTCCCGACGCGCCTCCCCCGCCCGTGCCGCAATATATGGCCGATGAAGACTATAAAGGCCTGAAAAGGCGCGACTTCTATAACGCTGTCGGCCAACAGATACAGCAAACTTACTCTGACCCCGATCAGGAAAAAATGCAGCAGGGTATGCCGCCGGCCACTTTCACTACCTTTTTCCTGTTTTTGGCTGTTATCCTTTTCTTCCCGCTTGGCATTCCGGCTTTTTTCCTTACAAAAAAAGCAAAAAAACAATGGCAGGCCGGACTCATACCCGAAAGTTTCAACACCGCCTCTTCTTCCAAAATGTGTGGCGGTATTGCTATATGCCTCGGCGTTATTGCATGGTCTGTGCTGATACAGTGGTTGTTACGCTGACTTCCTCATATCCCGTTTGCTGCATCAACGTTTTTTTTGTAATTTCGCACCCAAATGAAGGACGTTATTAAACCCGTGCCCCGTGAGCTCATTGAGGCCGAACTCACTGAAGACCGACGCCTACGGCACACAAATAAGGGCGACAACGACATATATATAATTGATGCCTTTTGCGCTCCAAACACAATGCGCGAAATTGGCCGTCTGCGCGAAATAGCTTTCCGTGATGCCGGCGGCGGTACCGGCAAGGATTGCGACATCGATGATTTTGACACTATGCAACCCCCTTGCCGTCAGCTGATTGTGTGGAATCCCCAAGAGCGCGAAATCATCGGCGGTTACAGGTTTATTCTCGGGCGCGACATCAAATTTACCGCCCCGGACAAGCCGCGCATCGCCTCTTCTCATATGTTCAGCTTCTCGCCCCTTTTCATTGAAAAATACCTGCCGCAAACCATTGAGCTCGGTCGCTCCTTCGTTACTCTCGAATACCAAAGCAGCAAAGCGGGTGCGCGTGCACTCTACGCCCTCGACAACTTGTGGGACGGTCTCGGTGCGCTCACCGTGGTTTACCCGGAAATAAAATATCTGTTCGGCAAGGTCACAATGTATCCCGGCTACAATCGCGAGTGCCGCGATATGCTGCTGTTCTTCCTTCACAAGCATTTCCCGGACAACGACAATCTCGTGCGCCCCTTCCAACAGATTGCAATGGACACTGACACAGACTCTTTGCAGAAACTCTTCAGCGGAAACAGCTTCAAGGAAGACTACAAAATCCTCAATCAGCAAATCCGGGCGCACGGCCTCAATATACCCCCGCTTGTCAACGCTTACATGAGCCTGTCTCCCACCATGAAAATGTTCGGCACGGCTATAAACGATGAGTTCGGCAATGTGGAGGAGAGCGGAATATTCTTCGCCATTTCCGAAATTTTCGAAAGCAAAAAGAACCGTCACATCGGTACATACAATGGTAAATAAACTTGCATTCACAGCCATATTGACTCTCACCGGATGGTTCGGTTGCTCATTCGCGTATGCCGATGAAAGCCCCGACTCTCTTTCCCGGCCTTTACTCAACTTGCAAGCCACAACCTTTGCCAACTTCGGCTCCGGAGATTTCGCTCCTTATTATATTGCCTCAAACTCTCTCGACCTCTTCACTCAACCACAAGGCATTCAGGAATATCTGAGGGCTTCTCGTCCCCTTTCCTTCCAAAAACGTTTTGAATACGGCTTCGGCGTGAGTGCCCTTGCCGGCTATGCCTCAAACGTTGATTATCAGCGATATGATGCCACAACGCAGACTTGGACAGAACACGGCTGCCACCCGGGCTACATCAGTCTGCGCGAGCTGTGGGCCGGTGCAAAATTCCGGGGTGTATTCATCTATGCCGGCATGAAACCCGACCAAAGTGGCTTGTTCAACTCGCCTCTTGCCTCCGGCGACCTTGTGCTCAGCAACAATGCTCGCCCTATCCCGCAAGTGAGAGCCGGGTTTATCGACTTCCAAAACATTCCTTTCACAAACGGCTGGGCGCAGATACAGGGCGAACTGGCGTGGGGTAAATTTGCCGACAACGGCTGGCTCGAAGATCACTTCAACTATTATAACTCCTTCATTACCACCGGCTCGCTGATGCACTACTCCCGGCTGTATCTCCGCTCAAACCCCGACAAACCTTTCTCCGTCACTGTCGGTATGCAGCAGGCTACCCAGTTTGGCGGCATATGGCACCGATATGCCGACGGCAAGGAATTTGCGACCATAAAAACGCCGGTTAAATTCAAAGACTTTGTCAATGCGATTTTCCCTTGGGCAAAAGGCTCCGCTCCGGAAGGGCTTGTCGAAACTTATTACAGCGGCAACCACCTCGGCTCTTGGGATCTCTTGCTCAGATACCGCTTCGCTAACGGCTCCACTCTCAAAGCTTATATGCAATCCCCGTGGGAAGACGGCTCGGGTATCGGCAAGCTCAACGGCTTTGACGGCGTATGGGGGCTGCAGTATGATTTTGCGGACAACTCCCCGATTATCAAGAGTATACTGGCCGAATACATTGACCTGACCAACCAGAGCGGCCCGATGCACTGGGATCCGGCTGACTTCCCGGGTACGGCAATTCCCGGTGAGGCAACCGGTGCCGACGACTATTATAATAATGTGACATACAACGGGTGGGCCAACTATGGCATGAGCATCGGCAGCCCGTTCGTCAAAGCTCCGATATACAACACCGATGGCTACCTGCGCTTCACCGACAATCGTGTGCGCGGCTTCCAGCTCGGCGCCGAAGGCGCAGCCGGAGAAAATATGATCTGGCGCGCAATCGTCTCTCATCGCACTTCGTGGGGTACACCCTTTGTCCCGGCTCCGAAAAGACGACACGACACTTCGGCTATGCTCAATGCGCAATACACTCTGCCGCGCAACCCGAACTTGAGCCTCGGCGCTACCGTGGCTTTCGATGCCGGCACGCTCTACGGCGACAACTTCGGTGTCTTGCTCAATGTCTCATACCAAATCCCCGTTTATTGTAAATGAAACACTTACAAAAAATAATCCCGGTTCTGTTACTCCTCGCCTTGTGCGGCTGCACTCGCAACAACAGCGACATAGGCAAACTCTTCGGTCTTTGGCATCTCACCTCCATTCAAACAGAGAGAACAGACCTGCCGGAATATCCGGGCAATATTTACTGGGGATTTCAAAACACAACCATTGAAATGAAGGAAGTGGCTGATCATCACGATGTTTACACCACCTTCGGCAGCTACTGTATTGAAGACAACACGATGTTTCTCTCTTTCCCCGACAAAGACTTCGCGCCCAACCGCTTCACCGGCTTGCCTCGCGAATGTGAACTACAAATCATAAAATTAACGGGCAAAGAAATGATTCTCTCCTATTCCGAACCCGCCACCATATATACTTTCAGAAAATGGTAGCATTAGTAACCGGAGCCGACGGATTTATCGGCTCACACCTCACGGAACTGCTCCTCGATCGCGGCTACACAGTTCGCGCTCTCTCGCAATACAATTCATTCAACTTCTGGGGCTGGCTCGAACATGTACACCACCCCAACCTCGAAGTGGTGTGCGGCGATGTGCGCGACCCGGACTTCTGCCGACACATATGCAAAGGGGTTGACGTGGTGTTCCATTTGGCCGCACTCATCGCAATTCCATACTCATATATCGCCCCGGACTCATACGTCGACACAAATATAAAAGGCACTCTCAATATGTGTCAGGCAGCGCGAGACATGGGGGTAGGCCGCATCTTGGTAACCTCGACATCAGAGGTTTACGGCACAGCTTTGGAGGTACCCATCACAGAGAAACATCCTCGTCAACCGCAAAGCCCGTATTCCGCTACAAAAATCGGCGCCGATGCCATTGCCATGAGTTTCTTCAACGCTTTCTCGCTGCCCGTGACTATTGTCCGACCGTTCAATACCTTCGGCCCGCGGCAAAGCGCTCGCGCAATTATCCCCACAATAATTACGCAGATAGCCAACGGCACTCGCGAAATCAAGGTGGGCGACCTCACCCCGACTCGCGACTTCAATTATGTGGAAGACACGGCTCGCGGCTTCCTCGCAATTGCCGAGGCCGACATTGAAAAAGTGGCCGGGCAGGAGATAAACATCGCTACTCAACGAGAAGTCTCGATGCAGGAAACACTCCAAACCATAGCCCGGCTGATGAATGCAGATGTGAAATGGGTTACAGACCCGGCTCGTCTGCGCCCATCAAAGAGCGAGGTGCGCCGTCTGCTCGGCAGCGCGGAAAAGCTCCGCGCCCTCACCGGCTGGACTCCCCGCTTCACCCTTGAACGGGGATTGGAGAAAACGATTGCATGGTTTACCAACCCTGAGAATTTAAAACATTATAAATCTGATATTTACAATCAATGAAACGCAACCGGACAGTTATATTGATGCTCGGCGGTGCGCGCCGCGTATCCATGGCCGAGCTTCTCATGAAAAGTGCCGCCCGGCTGGGTCATGAACTCGAAATACTCAGCTATGAACTCACCAATCAGGTGCCCATTGCAGCTGTGGGCGAAGTGATTGTCGGCCTCAAATGGACGGATTCCGGAGTGGAGGATCATATCGTCAAGATATGCCGCGAAAAAGAGGTCAACATCATTCTCCCCTTTGTAGACGGCGCAATAGAGATAGCCGCCAAGTGCGCAGCCCTCATGCCCGATGTTTTTGTGCCGGTGAGCGAAAGCAACGTGGCCGCTATGATGTTTGACAAGGTGGAAGCGGCGAAAGCTTTTCGCGATGCCGAAATCCCGATTCCGGAAACATACACGGTGCTCACAGCCTCGATTCCGGCAATTGCCAAACCCCGCCGAGGCTCCGCCTCGCGAGGAATCAAGGTGTTTCGGAATATGGAGGACCTCATGCAACTGCAAAACATAAATGACTATATAATACAGGAATACATCTCTCACAGAAAAGAGTACACGGTAGACTGTTATGTGGATATGCAGGGCGAAGTGCTTTGCACCGTACCCCGTCTGCGCGAGGAGGTGATGGGCGGTGAAGTGACTCGCACACGCACCGTGAAGTCAGACATCCTTGAGCAGATGTGCCGCAAGGTAATCAACGCATTCAAACTGCGCGGCCCGGTCACTCTTCAATTCATTCACGACCTTGAGCGAGACCGCTTCCTTCTCATGGAGGTTAATCCGCGTCTCGGAGGCGGCGTGATTTGTTCGATTTATGCCGGGGCTCCCATTGCCGACTATATCCTGCAAGAGTCGCTCGGTGTGCCGCTCACTCCTTGCTCCGACTGGACAAACAACACTCTCATGGCTCGCTATTGGAAAGAAGTAATTTTCTATGACAACTGATTTTCAACACGTTATAATTATTGCAGAAGCCGGAGTAAACCACAACGGCTCTCTGCAACGCGCACGCGAAATGGTGCTTGCCGCCAAAGCGGCCGGAGCGGACTATGTCAAATTCCAAACCGCTGTGCCGGAGTTGGTTATCTCTACATACGCCCCCAAAGCCGAGTATCAGAAAGACACTGACGGCGAGGGCCGCTCGCAGCTTGAAATGTGCAAGGCTATCCACTTGCCTCTGACCGACTACACCGAGCTCAAGGCTTTGTGCGAAGAAGTGGGTATCGGCTTTATGTCCACCCCGTTTGACCTCGTCAGTATTGATGTGCTCAATGAGTTGGGTCAAGATTTTATGAAAGTGCCGAGCGGAGAGATTACCAATTTGCCCTACTTGCGCAAGATAGCCGCCGGTAACAGTCCGGTGATCATTTCAACCGGCATGGCCACTCTCGACGAGATACGCGCCGCTCTGGATATACTCACCTCCGGGCCGCTGACTCTCAACGATATAACAGTACTTCATTGCAACACCGAATATCCCACGCCCATGCGCGATGTCAACCTCAAAGCCATGACGACAATCGGTCGGGAATTGGGTGTGCGTGTAGGATACTCCGATCACACCCGTGGCATTGAGGTACCGATAGCCGCCGTGGCACTCGGTGCTCAGGTTATTGAGAAGCATTTCACCTTGTCGCGCGAACTTCCCGGCCCGGATCATCGTGCCTCGCTTGAGCCGGACGAGTTGGCCGCTATGGTACGTGCAATCCGCAATATCGAGCAGGCCCTCGGCGACGGCGAAAAGCGCGTTTCTCAGAGCGAGCGCAAAAATATGGCGGTTGCCCGCAAAAGCATTGTCGCCCTTCGTCCAATCAAGAAAGGGGAGGCTTTCACCGAAGAGAATGTGACCGTCAAACGCCCCGGCAATGGCGTTTCTCCCATGCTTTGGGACGAAGTCATGGGTCAGACCTCGCCTCGCGACTTTGCCGAAGATGAGCCGATTGAATTAGCCACGCGCCCATGAGAATAGCCATAGCCACAACTACACGTGCAGACTGGGGACTGCTCTCTCCGCTTGCCGCTGAATTGCGTTCTCGCGGAGGACAGGTGTATATCATCGCCTCCGGAATGCACTATATGGAGGCTATGGGCTCAACCTATAAGGAAATAGGAGCCGATGGCTTTGAGATAGCAGCAGCCGTGCGCACTCCGGAAGAACCGGCAGCCGAGGCGGCCGGCTGCATTATCGGATTTTCCGAGGCATTGAAACGCATCAAGCCGGACTGCCTCATTTGCCTTGGCGACCGGTTCGAGATGCTTGCCATAGCACTGGCGGCCTCCATGGAGCGCATCCCGATTGTGCACATAGCCGGCGGGGCTGTGTCCGAAGGTGCTTTCGACGATTGTTTCCGCCATGCAATTACCAAGTTGGCGAGCTTGCACCTGTGCGAAACACCCGAATATCGCCGGCGAGTAATAAGTATGGGCGAAGAGCCGAAGCGCGTTATCCATACCGGAGCAATCGGTGTTTACAACATATTGAATATCAACCCGATTCCGTGCGAAGAACTTGAAGAGTCAATCGGATTTAAATTCGAGCCGCCCACCGTTCTGTGCACGATGCATGCCGCTACACTCGACTCACGCCCTGCAACCGAACAACTTGCCGAACTTCTGTCAGCATTGGCCGAAATGCCGGATTTGCGCGTACTCTTCACTCACCCCAACAATGATGTGAACCCCGCGCCCCTCATAGGGATGCTGAATGAGTTTGCCGCCTCCAACCCGATGAATTACAAGGTGATACCAAGCTTGGGCAGGGTTCGATACATTTCAGCTCTTCATAATGTGCAGGGAGTGATTGGCAACAGTTCCGGTGGGATTGTGGAGGTACCCTCGATGCATATTCCAACTCTTGACATCGGTATCCGGCAACGCGGCCGCACTCGCGCCGCAAGTGTGATTCACGCCGAGGGTGACGAAGCTTCAATTCTTGAAGGTTTACAGACAATCTTGTCGCCTGAATGTCAGCAACTTGCCAAGCACGCAACCAATCCTTATCATTTGGCTGACACACCAAAGATTATGGCAGATGCAATTATGTCAGCAGACTTTCGGACAATACTACCCAAAAAATTTTACGAACAGAAATGAGTACCCTGTTTCTCATACCGGCCCGCGGCGGTTCAAAAGGAATACCGGGCAAGAACATCAAGCCCTTTTGCGGTAAGCCATTGATATGCCATGCAATAGACAATGCTCGCGCTTTTTCCGATGATGAACTTATCTGCCTGTCGACAGACTCGGAAGAGATTAAATCTGTGGCCGAAGAATATGGACTGAAAGTGCCGTTCTTGCGTCCCGACTCATTGGCTACTGACATAGCCGGCAGCCGCGAAGTGATGCTACATGCCTTGGACTTTTACCGCGACAGGGGTTACGATATAGACAAGCTCGTTCTGCTCCAACCGACCTCTCCCTTGCGCCGGGTTGAGGATATTCAAGGGTGCATCGACTTGTACAGCAACGACTTGGATATGGTGGTATCCGTAAAAGAAGCGGCCACCAACCCCTATTACAACGCCTTTGAGGAAACGCCGGACGGCTTTTTGCACATTTCAAAAGGTTCCGGCACATACACACGCCGACAAGACGCGCCGAAAGTGTGGGAGTACAACGGCGCCGTGTATGTAATCAATCCGGAGTCATTGCGCAAACTACCTATGGGTCTGTTCGAGCATCGGCGAATGTATGCCATGCCGGGTGAGAGATCCGTTGATTTGGATACACCCACCGACTGGCTGATAGCCGAGCAGTTAGCGCGTCAACTCGGCTAAGCGTGCCGCCAACTCATCGGCGGAATTGAAAATTTCACTTCTGTCCACACGCTTGCCTCGCGCATAAACAGAGTCGTTTGTGCGGCTGAGTTGAGCGATAAGTTCATCATATATTCCCTCGTGGTTCCATACCAAAATCGGTTTGTCGGCGGAAGGGTCAACCCTTTCCTGAACCAAGATATGCGAAAGCGTGGAAATCCACTCGTCGATGGTGCCGAGTCCGCCGGGCAAAACAACGAACACATCGGCCATGTCAATCATAATCCCTTTGCGCCGGTTGAGGTCTTCGGCCGGAATTATCTTGTCGCAGAACGGGTCGGCACGTTGAATAAACACTTCCGGTATAACACCGATAATATTTGCACCGGCTTGTTTTGCAGCATCGGCCACCGTGTGCATTAAACCGGCATTCACTCCGCCATATACCAACGAGGCATTAGCTTTCCCGATTGCCGATGCAATCAATTGCGCACCGATGACAACGGCTTTATCAAGGTTGGCTCTTGAAGAGCAATAAACAGCAATTTTCATTTTTTATTTTTATATATTTACAAAATTAATAAAAATATGCCGCTCGGCAAAGAAGTTTTTCAACGAAAAAGCCGAGCGGCGAGTCGGTGTTTGCATGGATGCGATTTTTTTTGTATTTTTGCACTTTCAAAGAATTTGATTGATATGGTTGACAAAATCAATACACTGAAAGCAGAAATCGCATCGCTGACTGCAAGCACCACAGAGGAAGCAGAACAGCTGCGTATCAAATATTTAAGCAAGAAGGGACTCGTGACTTCGTTGTTTTCGGAGTTTCGGAATGTCCCGGCAGAAGATAAGAAGGTACTCGGTCAGCAGCTTAATGAGCTGAAGACGTTGGCGGCCGAAAAGATAGCCGCACTCAAAGAGGGAGCGATGGCGGGGTCGGATGCCGGAGAATGCGACATAGACCTTACGCGGAGCGCCACACCAATAGCGACGGGTACGCGCCATCCGCTCAGTATAGTACGCAATGAGATGATAGATATCTTCTCGCGTATGGGCTTCACCATAGCCGAGGGACCGGAGATAGAGGACGACTGGCATGTGTTTTCATCGCTGAATTTTGCAGCCGACCATCCGGCACGAGACATGCAAGATACTTTCTTCATAATGCGTTCGCCGGCAGATGTTCTGCTACGTACTCATACGAGTTCTGTGCAGACGCGCACTATGGAGAAGCAGCAGCCCCCGATACGCATAGTGTGCCCAGGACGCGTGTATCGCAACGAGGCGATATCAGCGCGCGCACATTGCTTTTTCCACCAGATAGAGGGACTGTACATAGACAAAGATGTATCGTTTGCAGACCTGAAGCAGGCGTTGCTTTATTTTGCACGCCAGATGTTCGGGCCTGAGACTAAGATACGTCTTAGACCATCGTATTTCCCGTTTACGGAGCCGAGTGCGGAGATGGATATCTCGTGCAACCTATGCGGCGGCAAGGGATGCGGCTTCTGCAAGGGCACCGGCTGGGTGGAAATATTGGGTTGCGGCATGGTAGATCCTGCAGTGCTTGAAGCATGCGGCATAGATTCGAGTGTCTATACCGGTTATGCTTTCGGCATGGGTGTTGAACGTATCACCAATCTGAAATATCGCGTAAAGGATTTGCGCATGTTCTCGGAGAACGATGTGCGTTTCTTGGACGAATTCAAATCGGCTCATTAATGACCAAGAAAGAGAGATACGAGGGCATAATCTCTGTATTTAAGGAGGTTATGCCCTCGCCGCATACTGAGTTGGAGTATGACACCCCTTTTCACTTGCTGTTGGCGGTGATTTTGTCGGCACAATGTACAGACAAACGGGTCAATATGATAAGCCCGGCACTCTTTCGTGCGTTCCCTACGGCGGAAACTCTGGCTGCCGTAGAGCCGGAGGATGTTTTTCCGTACATAAAGAGTGTCACGTTTCCCAACAACAAGAGCAAGCATCTTGTAAATGCCGCTCGCAAGATAGTAGACGACTTTGGCGGTGAGTTGCCTTCGGACATAGACAAGCTGATTACGCTTCCCGGGGTAGGCCGCAAAACGGCCAACGTAATGCTTGCGGTAGTGTGGGGCAAATCGGCCATGCCGGTAGACACTCATGTGTTCAGAGTAAGCAATCGTATCGGATTGACTGATAATTCCAAGACACCGTTGGAGACAGAGAAAACGCTTGTAAAGTATTTTCCGTCGGGGCTACTTTCCGATGCACACCATTGGCTGATATTGCATGGGCGCTATGTGTGCAAGGCGCGTAAGCCACTCTGCCTTGAATGTCCAATCAGGGGTTATTGTCGCGCATATGAGCGAGGGGCAGTGAGATGATTGTCAAGGTTCTCTTTCTTTGTCATTGACGATGCAAAGTTAGTGTATTGGGGAGTGCAGGTGGGGAAGAAAATGCTTTTCTGTGTTTTAACAGGTTGAGCAATAAAGGTTTAATTTTGAGTTGTTAACATAAATTAACATTGGTTGTGCTTTGGCACAAGTTGGCGAAATGCTGCAACGCTTTCCACATGAAGATTCGGTGCCTTTGGTGTGACTGTATGGACATTTGTGTGCAACCGCGATGCGGTTGGTGTGGTGGTGTGTAACATGCCCCACGAAGGCTCGTACCTTTGGCACTCGCATATCGAGGGGTTAACGTTGTGGAAGCGCGATGCACTTCTTTGTGAGAGGGGCTGCTTGCTGTCGGGCTGTGGGGTACGTGGTATGGCCGGTATTGTTTTATCGGTGTGTTCCTTTTTTGGTTTATGAAAAATTAACAGTTTGGGTTGTAATGGATTGGAGATTTTTTTGTATTTTTGCATTTTGAAAAATTATGCTTATAACATTGCGTAGAACAATGCTCAATATATTTAGATATAACGATATATTTACAAAAAAAGTGTTTGTTACGGGGGTGCTGTCTGTGCTTCCGGTTCTTGGTGTATATTCACTTCCGGTGGAGACTTATGCATCACGCTCACGCCTTGCCGAGGGTAAATGGGTGAAGGTCAGAGTTAATGAGGAGGGAATGCAGTATGTGAGCAATGAGACACTTAAAAAAATGGGTTTCAGCTCGCCGGAGACGGTGCGCGTGTACGGCTATGGCGGTACACGACTGCCGGAGGTGCTGAACGCCGGATTTGCCGATGATCTGCCGTTGCGGCCGAGTGTGCGTGTAGACGGCGGCATAATGTTTTATGGCACCGGCACAGTGAACCGAGTGGTTCGGAACAATCAGGTGGTACACGAGCAAAACCCTTACAGTACAGCATCTTATTATTTTTTAAGCGATGCTCCTTTACGAGAAGGTGAGAGCGGTGAATTTCCGGAGTACAGAATCGGTTACGGCTCGGATGATGTACGTGTGCAGAGTTTTACGCAATACATACTGCATGAGCAGGAGCTTGTAGCGCCGGGCAATACCGGATCTGATTTGCTTGGTGAGGATTTCCGCACTACCACAACGCGCACGTTCGAGTTTGATTTGCCGGGCGCGGTGAATGATCTTGTGAGTTACAATGTAGCTTTCGGGTACAAGAGCGTCTCGGTCGGCAAATTGACTCTGGCAAGCGGCGGCGAAGAGGTGGGAACGCTCAATTTGCCGAGTGATGCGGATGGCAATTATCATATTCGAGTGGCGCGCAACACGTTCAAGACCCGGCAGACCGAGCCCGGAAAGGGAGTGTTGACGTTGAGCTTTGCCGGTAGCGGTGTGATTTCCAAGGCATTGCTGGACTATATCGAATGCAGCTATGAGCGCGAACTCCGATTGGGTGACAAACCCCTGATGTTCTCATATCATATCAAGAAGAACGAGCATAAAGTGTTCAATATCAGCGGAGTGAACGATCAGACCGTGATATGGGACGTGACTGACCCGGCGCGTACATATATAGTGAAGTATGACCTTGAAGGGGATGTGGCGAGTTTTGCCCCCGCCTCTACCGGCTTGTGCAAATATGTAGTGTTCAATCCCGGGATGGAGGGGAATGTACCTGCGAGTGTGGGGACTGTAAGCAATCAGGACATACACTCAATGGAGACTCCGGACATGGTGATTATCACACCGAAAGAGTTCAAGACCCAAGCCGAGCGAGTAGCCGATTTGCATCGCACCGAAGACGCCATGACCGTGTATGTGCTTACTCCCGAAGTGATATATAATGAGTTCTCAAGCGGAAGCCCCGAAGTGAGTGCCTTCCGCAAGATGTTGAAAATGTGGTATGATCGCACATGGAAGGGCGAGAACCGAACCGGCTATTGCCTTCTGTTCGGGCGCCCGACTTACGACCAGCGCGAGCTTACCGATAATCTGAAAGGATCAAAATATCCGCGTATCCTTACCCGGCAGAGCAGCATGGACTTGACAATAAGCTCGCCCGATGTACATGAAGAAGAATCGTATCTAACAGATAATTACATAGCGATGCTCGATGACAGTGAGAGCTTGTCAATTGCGTCAAGCAAGCTTCGTGTCGGTGTGGGCAGAATGCCGGTGAAGTCAGTAACTGAGGCACGGCTAATGGCCGACAAACTGATTAAATTTGTTACCGAGCCGGACTATGGAGCATGGCGCAACAATGTTCTGATACTTGCCGACGACGGCAACGGTAATGAACATGCGAGACAATCACAGTCTATGTACACCAACATGTTGAAAAACGGCGGTGAGAATTTGCTGTATGAGAGAATGTACATCGATGCCTACGATTACGGCACATCGTCCTATAAGAAGACATATCCTCAGGCCAAGAGCAAAATGCTCAAGCTGCTGGACGAGGGAGTGTCCCTGTGGACATATGTGGGTCATGCCAATCCCACCTCACTTACCGCTGAGGATATGTGGACTTATACGGATTTGAGCACCATGACCAATAAGCATTGGCCGGTAATGTACACCGCTTCATGCGAGTTTGTGCGCTTTGACTCCGACGCCGTGAGCGGCTGCGAAACCATGTGGCTCACCCCCGATGCCGGCATCATAGCCGCCATAGCCGCCAACCGCAAAGTATTTGTCAGCAACAATGGTTGGCTAACAAGTGCATTCGGGAACAGTTACTATAAGCGAGGTGCTGACAATCTGCCGCGCAGACTTGGAGAAGTATATATTGAGGCCATAAATAATGTACAAACAGATGAGAATAAACATCGCTATGCCGTAATGGGCGACCCGGCGATGCGGGTTCCCGTGCCGACATATGAGGTGAATGTGCAGACAATAGCCGACTGCGAAGTGGAGAATGTGGCAGACGAAGCCGACTATCCGGTAGTGCCGGGTTTGAGCAAGGTGAAAGTAGCCGGCAATGTCACCGCACCCGACGGGACTGTTGCCGCTGATTTCAACGGCACACTTGTGGCGACCCTTTTTGACGGCGAGGTTGTAGTAACCACGAAAGGACATACCGTAGACGGAAGTGAAACGAAGCCATACGTATATAATGATCGGAAGAACAAGCTGTTTTCCGGCCATTTCCCGGTGAAAGGCGGAGAATGGGAGGCAACGCTGTTGCTGCCCGAAGAGATTGAGAATGTGACTACGCGCGCGCGTATCACACTCCATGCCGCGAATGACGATGAGTCGACTGTTGATGCCGCCGGCTCGACCGACAAATTCTATGTTTACGGGTGGGCAGACAGTGAAGAGTCTGATACCAAGGATCCGGAGATATTGTATATGTATCTGAACAACAGTGCGTTCAGAAACGGCGCGACAGTCGGTCCCAATCCGGTGTTCAAGGTTAAAGTTCGCGATGAGAGCGGCATCAATATATCGAGTGCCGGGGTGGGTCGCATGATGACCATAGTAGTTGACGGAAACATTGTATATGACAATCTGTCAGACTATTATGTAACAGATGCCGGGGACCCGTGTGCCGGAACGGTAGCATATACGCTCACCGGACTCGGTGAAGGCGCTCATGCCCTTGAGTATCTCGTGTGGGACAATGCCGGCAACAGCTCGCGTGCCGGATTGAACTTTACAATTGCCCCGCAGAGCGAGATACCGGATTTGAACATATATACGGATGCCAGCCCTGCCATCAGCTCCGTAACCTTCTATATAGACTCCCCCGAGGCGGTAGCCGGACTTGTTGAGGTGTTTGACCTCTCCGGCAGGAGAATATGGTATAACGAAGCGCCGCGTGGCGATGGAGCGTTGAGCGCGAAATGGAATTTGTGTGATGCGGGCGGTTCGCGAGTGCCGCGAGGTATATATCTGTACAGAGCGACAGTGCGCGACAGCTCCGGTAATGAACATAAAGCAACAAAGAAATTTGCAGTAGGCAATCCATGACAGGCGCTGAAAACATAATCCTGCCGGAGCCGACGTTGCGGCGCATGCCGTGGTATCTGGCGTATATTGAGATATTGAAGAACACGGGAGTAAAGACAGTGTCGACTACACGTATCTCCCGAGCGTTGAACGTTGACTCATCGCAAATAGCCAAGGACTTGTCTTTCCTGAATATCAAGGGGAAGACGCGAATAGGCTATGATATAAGCGACCTTGTTGAAGCGTTGCGGTATTTTTTAGGTTTTTCGCGTGCCCATAATGCGATACTTGTGGGTGTGGGCAGCCTTGGCGCCGCATTGCTACACGACAAAGGTTTGGTGAAGTATGGTTTGAATATAGTAGCGGGATTTGATATTAATCCTGAAATAACGGGCACCGGCATATGCGGGGTGCCCGTTTATAATGTAGACGAAATGGAGGAGGTGCGCCGCCGCACCGGGGCTGAAATCGGCATACTGACCGTGCCGACCAACCGCGCCCAGCTGACTGCGGATATCATGGTTAGTAACGGCATCAAAGCGATATGGAATTTCACTCCGTACCGGGTGCGTGTGGCGGAAGGTATTGTAATGGCCAACACTTCTATATATGCCCATTTAGCGCTGATATATAATAGATTAAATGCCGATGTTCAATATTAACCGGACAAGAGATGAAGATTATAGCATTGTGGAATAATTACGGGATGCCCGAAGCTGAGGCGACAAGCGAAGCACGGCCGGTGACCGTATGGCTTTCAGACTCATGTCTGTTGAGGGAAGGTCGGCCGTTCTATGTGCCGGATTGGGACGATGATTTCAGGCTGTTTCCAAGTGTCGCAATTCGTATTGACCGTCTCGGCAAAGGGATTCAGCCGCGTTTTGCTTCGCGGTATTGGAACTCCGTATCGGTATGGGTAAATGCCCGGGCATGTACACTTGCGGCCAAGTTGGCATCGCAAGGGTTGCCGCTCGTATCGGCTGTGGCTTTTGATATGAGCCTTATAAGTGCGCCTTTCTTTGAAGTCATTCCGGAGGAATTCAGGAACTTTGAGTTTGAGATGTCGGTTAATTCAGAATGCGTTTGTCGATGGAGGGCGGACATGTTGACGAAAGATGTGAATGAAATCATATCGGCAATCAGCGACAACACCACCTTGAAGACCGGCGATATCCTGTTGCTCGGTTTTCCGAAGGAGGGCGTAAAAGTGCGACCCGGCGACAGAGTGGAGCTGCAAACTACAAATGGGCAAGGAGAAAAGGCAGTGATAAATAGCTTCAAGATAAAATAAATTTCGGTTTTTTCGCGTTATAAGTAAAGGCAAAAAAGCAAAAAGCCAAACAACCAAGAATATGAAGCTAATTAACTGCATAATACTAATTTTAATATCATTATTTTCGGTGTGTGCGCAAGCAGCGGCACCGGCGTCAGCCTTCCCGCGCGAGTCTGTAATGAGCAAAGGCCGCTGGGTGAAAATTTACATTGACAAAACCGGAGTGTATGAAATAAGCGATGACGAATTGAAATCAATGGGTTTCAATCCGAACAAGGTATTCATATACGGACGTGGCGGCGACTTGCAGCCCACACAGTTCGTGTCTTCCAAGGGGGAGGCTTATCAGTCAGATTTACAGCCAGTAGCTACCAAGCGCGGTAATGGTGTGACCTACTTTTATGCACAAGCCACACAGAAAGTGGACTATTTGTTCGACAACGACAGCTACACCGACCAAATGCGATTTGACCGTGCATCCAATCAGGTTTATGCCACCGATGTTGCTTATTTCATAACGGACACCGGTGTACGTAATGATATTCAACAGGTTAGCAGTGGAAAGACCGACAGCAGCCTGCCGGCGCTTGAGTCCGCATGGAGCTACTGTTACCATGAGGTTGACAACTTTACATACGGAGCTTCCGGACGCGACTTCTATGGCGAAAGCTTTGTAAATGAGCGTACTCAGCAATTCCCATACTATCTGCCCTCGGTAGTGTCCGGCACATCGGGCAGTATTACCTGCCTGTTCGGCGCACGCTCAAATACTAACACAGTGCTTGAGTATGGCTTTGAGGGGGGGGAGTTGATTAAATCGAGCATTCCTTTTTGCAGTCAGATTGATAATTTTCGGTTCAATGCAAAAAAGTACGGCACGATAACGCTACCCTCCGAAAAAGGCAATATCACAGTGAGATATACCGGCACCGGGAATGAATATTTTGCGGCTCTTGATTATTTGGTAGTCAGCGGGAAAAGAACATTCGCATTTGGCGAAGGCGAGACACAGTTTGCCGCATATCCGTATGAGTTTACGGCCAAGAAATACAAATGGCTCGAAATGCCTGCATCGGAAGGCGAAATCGGCGTGTGGCAAGTGACCAACTCCAATGCAGTCAAAGAGTTAAAGTGTGAGAAGGAGGGAGACATGACCAGAGTAATGTATCTTTCGGACAATCACCGCGGCCCGGTGGTGTTTGTTGACTATTCCAAGCCCCAATATAAAATCAAGGGTTATGAGGAAGTGAACAATCAGAACCTGCACGCATTGGGCACCGTCAAAATACCCGCAATGCTGATTATTACACTGCCCGAGCTCAAACCTGCCGCCGACCGTTTGGCCGCTTTGCACAAAGAAAAAGACGGCATTGAGGTGGCTGTTGTGCTCAATGAAGATGTGATAAATGAATTTTCGGCCGGAGTTGCCGATCCGATGGCGTATCGAGCTTTGGCCAAAATGTTATATGACAGGGATAATCCTGATAACCGGGTGTTCAAGAATATTTTGCTCTTCGGGCCGAATGTGCGCGATTACCGCAACGTGTTGAATATTGTGCCGGAGATTGGCACTTTGATTTCCAATCAGAGCTACGATTCATCTAATTTTGACTTTTCATTCTGTACGGATGACTGGTATGGTATGATGCAAGACGTGACCGACTCCGAGCAAAATTCGGCATACTCATTCTATAAGGTGTCAATGCATGTCGGCGTGGGTATAGTGCCTGTAAATGATTTGAAGTCAGCCAATGAATATGTGGACAAAGTGCAGGCATATTATGCAGACAGCTCGTTTGCATATTGGCTCACAAACTTTAATTATCTTGCCGACGGCGGCGACAACAACGAGCATCAAACATGGGAAGAAAATCTGCATAATCAGATGACCGACTACACCGTCAAGGCCGGTTTGGGTACGAAAATATATAACAATCTGAACAGCCTGACCAGCGGATTCGAGATGTTCAAGAAGAGGGTAGATGAAGGTGCGATGTTAACCTTTTTTACCGGTCATGCCACCAGTTCGGCCATTGGCAACGGCCTGGTTGATGTGGGCGATGAGCGTAAATTCAATAATACGCGATATGGCTTCTCCCTGTGGGGCGCTTGCGATGTAGCTCCGTTTGACAACAACGAGGCCGGAGTTGCGGCGAAAATGGTGTTGCAGCGCCAAAACGGTTTTATTGCCACTTTGGGCACTACTCGCGCCGGGTATTCCCGCAAGAACTATGTACTACTCAACAACTTCCAGAAAGCCATGTTGTGTGAAGACATGGAAGCCGGCAAGCCGCTGGCCTCCAAACGCACCCTTGGCGAATCGTATGTCATGGCTAAAAATGCCACCTGCTCCGATGCAAATAAATTTGCATTTCATCTGATTGGCGACCCGGCGTTGACACTGCCTTTGCCGACAGCCTCCGTTGAGCTTAACTTTGATGATGCTGCCGATGAGATATATCCGGGTTCACAGGTGAAATTTTCCGGCAAAATCACCGGTCGCGATGGCAAATTGTTGTCTGACTATACCGGCACGTTGGTATTGAAGATATGCGCGCCGGCAGTGAATATGAAGACAAACTCATGGCAGAGTTCCCCTTCGGTGAATGTGCGCCTTGACCAGACTACTTTGTCGGTGAACGAATATGCAGTAAAGGGAGGTAAATTCGAGGGCGTAATGCTTATTCCGAACAACACGCCTCAGACATCGGCAGAGCCGGTGACCTTGCGTGCCGCTGCTTATGACCCGGTTCAGCGCAAAGGAGCGGCCGGAGCTTTGTCTTTGAGCGTGAAAGACTATAATGCAGACAAGGCGGTAGCCTCGGACAATGCACCGGTAATTGAAAGTATGTATGCCGTATCCCCCGAAGTGGGCGAAAACGATGCAGTGCCTTCGAACTTCATGCTGTATGCCGACATTACCGATGATTTCGGAATCATGGCCTATGAGCGCGAGGGAGTGTCGAGCATGTATATGACTATCGACAATCGCAATACAAAGTTTGATGTGCATAACCATATCACCGTAAACGAAGGAGGTAAACGCGTGCAATTGGCTTATCCCGTGAAAGATATGGCTGCCGGTAACCACCTGCTGAAGCTGACTGTAAGCGATGCAAACAATCAGTATGCAACCCGCACACTGAATGTGAAAGTGGGCGGGGTGAATACAATGTCCAAGCTGCACACAGATGTAGAGGGACCGGTTCGGAAGCAAGTGACATTCACATTAAATGAAACAACCGGCAGCGCAACGCAGCATATCCGCATAGTGGACTCACAAGGTCATCGGCATTTTTACGGCGAGATGAAGGGTGGTAAATATGTGTGGAATTTGAAGGACAATGCCGACAACCGGGTTTCACCGGGAGTATATTATGCGATTGGAATTCAAAATGACGCCAAGGCCGGGAATATCATAACCGAACCTTGTGAAGTTATTGTATTCTAAAGAATTAAGTAATTAGAGCAGCTACTTATGAGCGAAGAACTGACAGATAACATATTTGCGATGGCAGATGAACAGCCGATACCCCCAAAGGGTGTCGGCAATTATGATGAAAGCGCCATCATCACATTGGCATGGAACGAACATATCCGTCGCCGTCCCGGTATGTATATCGGTAAACTCGGCGACGGCTCTCATGCCGAAGACGGTATATATGTGCTTTTGAAAGAGGTGATTGACAACTCTATTGATGAGTACAACATGGGCTTCGGCAAGCAGATTGACATCACCATGGAGGGGGGCACATGCACAGTGCGCGACTATGGGCGAGGCATTCCGTTAGGCAAGGTGAAAGATGCGACTTCCAATGTAAACACCGGCGGTAAATTCGACTCGAAGAGCTTTCAAAAGTCTGTGGGTCTGAACGGTGTCGGTATCAAGGCGGTTAATGCTTTGTCAACAGAATGTGAGGTGATTAGTTATCGCGACGGCGAATGTGTGCGCGTACTGTATTACCGCGGCGACCTCGTGGAGCAAAGCGGGCCGGATAAGACGGAAGAACCCAACGGTACATATGTGCGTTTCACCCCCGATCCGGAGCTGTTTCGCAATTATGCGTTCCGAATGGAGTTTGTGGAAACAATGCTCCGCAATTACACATACCTGAACGTCGGGCTTGCAATCTACTTCAACGGAAAGAAATATTTGTCGCGCCACGGATTGCTCGACCTTATCAATGAGCGACTTACTTCCGACCCGTTGTATCCGATTATTCATCTCAAAGGGGAAGACATCGAGATGGTACTCACCCATACGGATCAGTATGGCGAGGAGTATTACTCATTCGTAAACGGACAGCATACCACCCAGGGAGGTACACATCTCACAGCCTTCCGCGAGTGGGTGAGCCGAACAGTGAAAGAGTACTTCGGCAAGGGATTTGAATACTCCGATATACGCAACGGCATGGTGGGAGCAATCAGCGTGCGAGTGCAGGAGCCGGTGTTCGAGAGCCAGACCAAGACAAGACTCGGCAGCCGCGAGATTGCGCCGGACAGCCCCGTCACCGTAAATAAATTCGTAGGTGATTTCGTAAAGAAAGAGCTTGATGACTACCTCCATAAAAATTTGGAGACGGCTGACATTATGCTCCACAAAATTCAGGAGAGCGAGAAAGAGCGTAAGGCAATGGCCGGAGTCACCAAATTGGCCCGCGAGCGCGCCAAGAAAGTCAGCCTGAACAATAAGAACCTGCGCGACTGCTCGGTGCATTACAGCGATACCATAAAAGCCAATTCGCGCAAAGAAGATTTGCGTGAAGACTCTTCAATTTTCATAACCGAGGGTCTGTCGGCTACCGGAACCATAACCAAAGCCAGAGACGCACGTACGCAAGCAGTATTCTCTCTGCGCGGAAAGCCGCTCAACAGCTATGGACTTACGCAAAAGGTTGTGTATGAGAATGAAGAATTCAATATGCTTCAGGCTGCATTGAATATCGAAGAGGGTATTGAAGGTTTGCGATACAACAAAGTGATTATAGCCACTGATGCGGATGTTGACGGTATGCACATACGCTTGCTGCTCATCACATTCTTTCTGCAATTCTTCCCGGATTTAATCAAGAAGGGCCATGTGTTTATCCTGCAGACACCCTTATTCCGTGTGCGCAACAAGAAGGCAACGCGGCGCAAAAGCACAAAGAAAAATCCGGGAGGCGGGGCGGTCAAACCGCCCAAAGAGGAGCGCGACACGTGGTATTGTTTCACCGATGAGGAGCGCGTTGCTGCAATCGAGCATTTCGGAAACAATGCCGAGATTACCCGATTCAAAGGTCTCGGTGAGATTAATGAAGAGGAGTTCCGCGAGTTTATCGGCGAGGATATGAGGCTTGACCCCGTGACTCTCAAGCGCGATGATGCAGTGGATAAACTGCTGGAATTTTACATGGGAAAGAATACAATGAATCGTCAGAATTTCATTATAGATAATCTTGTGATAGAAGACGACTCCCAAATTTCATAGTTCTGCAAAACTGAAAAAATATGAAGATAGCACTCTTTCCGGGTACATTCAATCCCTTTACCATAGGACACAAAAGTGTGGTGGATCGTGCTGTTCCGTTGTTCGACAGAATAATCATAGCCATAGGTGTAAATGCCGAGAAGGCAGAGGCTGAAGCCGATGAAATAGCGCATCGCATACGGGCGATTGCGCGAGTTTATGAAGAAGAGCCGAGCGTGGAAGTATATTCCTATGAGGGTCTTACCGCCGACTTCGCTGCAGAAATGGGTGCACGCTACTTGCTCCGGGGTGTACGCTCAGTGCAAGACTTTGAATATGAGCGGACGCTTGCCGATGTAAACCGGCGTATAAGCGGATTGGAAACGGTGTTGATGTACTCCCTCCCGGAGCATGAGTGCGTCTCCTCGTCAATGGTTAGAGAATTGCAAATGTATGGGGTTGACGTGAGTGAATTTTTACCCTGAAATATTATGAAAATGAAGAAAATATTGGTGCCGGCGGCTCTTGCAGCTGTTGTAGGTATAGGCATGGCGCAAATGCCGAAATCGGCGCAACATCTCAATAAATTGCGTTACGCAGAGCAAGCTATCGCACAGTTGTATGTTGACACGGTAAATGAGGAGAAACTTGTGGAAGATGCCATCAAAGGTATGCTCGAACAGCTTGACCCTCATTCCGCATATACGAATGCAAAGGAGACAAAAGAGCAGAATGAGCCGTTGGAGGGGAAGTTCTCCGGTATCGGCATAACTTACAATCTGGTGAAGGATACCGTGTATGTAATATCCACGGTGCCAAACGGTCCTTCCGCCAAAGTGGGACTTCTTCCTGGCGACCGCATACTCTCCGCCAACGATACTGCCATTTCGGGAGTGAAGATTACTCAAAGGGGAGTAGTCAATTATCTTCGCGGCCCGAAAGGCACGCAGGTAAATCTCAAGACGTTGCGAATGTCCGGCAACAAAACGGATACGATATTTTTCAATATAACCCGCGATGATATTCCCATTTACAGTGTTGATGCTTCGTATATGGTCACACCGGAAACCGGCTACATCAAGCTGAATAAGTTCGGTGCCGAGACTGCCAAGGAATTTCGCGAGGCGTTGAAAAAGTTACAGAAGAAGGGTATGCAAAATCTTATCCTTGACTTGACGGCCAACGGAGGCGGTTATCTTAATTCATCGGTTGAACTGCTCGGAGAGCTACTGCCCGAAGACTATCTCGCTGTATATACGGAAGGCACAAACTCGCACCGCCAGAACCTATATGTCAAACCATCTGGCAAAGAGCCGATGTTCGACACCGGTCGCCTTGTAGTGATGACAGATGAATATTCAGCATCAGCAGCCGAGATTACATCCGGAGCGATTCAGGACTATGACCGCGGTGTGATAGTGGGTCGGCGGACCTTCGGCAAAGGCTTGGTACAGAGGCCTATTCCATTCCCCGACGGCTCAATGATGCGCCTCACGGTTGCTCATTATTATACCCCCACCGGGCGCGATATACAACGCCCGTATAAAAAGGGAGATGCCGAGGCATATCGCAAAGATTTAACCAATCGTTTCAATCACGGCGAGCTTATGCACCCGGACTCAATCAAGTATGACGAGGCAAAAGCTACACACACAATGAAATCCGGCCGGAAAATTTATGGGGGTGGCGGTATATCGCCCGACAAGTTTGTGCCGCTGGATACCATGCCGAATACCAAGTATTTGCGCGATTTGAGTGCCAAGAATGTGTTGCTTCCGTATGTGGTTGATTATGTGGATCAAAACCGCAAGCTACTGAAAAAGCAATACAAAGATGATGACAAGTTCATAGCCGGATTTACAGTGACCGAAGCAATGCTCGCCGATGTGGTGAAACGCGGTGAAGAGGCCGGAGTGACTTTCAATCAAGAGGAATATGACCGCTCCAAGGGTATACTCGCCACTATGATTAAAGGACTTATCGGGCGCGATGTGTATGAGTCGCAGACATATGATAAAGTCTATAACCCCATGGACCCGATATTTGTCGAGGCGCTGCGCATAATTGAAAGCGATGAATATGACAATATATTGAGAGGTAATTAATTCGGACTATGCGAGTACGGATAATGATTTATATGATAGCGGTTTGCGTTGCGACACATTTTCAAGCTCGGGCGCAAACCGACTCTGCATTGTATGTACATCAAAATGCAGCCAATACAGTATATGAGCCACGCGGCATCAATGAATTGCTTTTCAGCCTGTCTCATATTAAAGCTGACAGTTTGAATATACCTTTGTCGAAAATGCCGTTGATGGCTCAGCCGTATTCAGTACCGAAGAATGTAAATTTTATTCCGACGCTGTTGGCTTACAGTCAGTATGTTAGAGGAGAGACCGGGTTGAAAGAATATCGGTTCACCCCCTCAAGGGCAGATGCAACGGCTCGGGAGATAATGGAGCAGTACCTGATTACCCACCCGGAGAAGGTACGGTATCTGTCATGGAAATTGCCGGAGCCACCGCGCCTGCTGCCGACGGAAGACCGCACCGATGACTTCCTCGTAGAGGATATTCCGATTGAGGAGCCGATGCCGTATGTGCCTGATATGATTGAGAATGTGAAGCGCACCAACTGGCTGCATAAAACCGATGCGTCGTTGCAATTCTCGCAGGCCTATCTGTCACCGAACTGGTATCAGGGTGGCAACAACAGTCTGTCGTTGCTACTGGGGCTGCTTTGGGATGTGAAACTCAATGAGGTGTATCACCCCTCGCTTATGTTCGAAAGCACCCTTTCTTATAAACTGGGTTTAAACTCCACACCTCAGGACAGTGTGCACAATTATTCCGTCTCGGAAGACTTGTTGCAGTACAATATGAAGTTCGGCGTGAGGGCTCGCAACAAGTGGTTTTACAGCTTCACCACACAGTTCAAGACACAAATTCTGAATGTGTACGGCGAAAATTCCCGGGTGCGCAAGGCAGCATTTCTTTCACCGGGCGAATTGAATTTGGGTCTGGGTATGACATATTCAACTACCGGCCTTAAGAAGAGGTTGAAGCTGAACGTGTCGCTGGCGCCAATTTCGTATAATCTGAAAATATGTGTGGACAAAGCAGTGGATCCTACACAGTTCGGCATAAAGGCGGGTCGGAATACACAAAGCCAAGTGGGTAGCAGTGCAGAAGTTACGCTCAATTGGGATTTGATAGCTAATGTGAGCTGGCGGTCACGTTTGTTCCTGTTTACCAACTACGATGATTTTCAAGGAGACTGGGAAAATACGTTCAATTTTGCCGTAAATAAATTTCTTTCGACACAGATATATGTGCATTTGAGGTATGATACATCTTCGGATGCTGTCAGCAATCGCTGGCGGCATTGGATGCTTAAGGAGATACTCAGTTTCGGATTCAGGTATGCATTCTCAACAAAATGAAAACAGGTAAGAACAGGCTGATTATCTTGCTATTGGCAATGCTTGCATTAGTGTCGACATTTGCTCGCAGGCAGACACTGCATATAAATGAGAAGGCGATGTCCGCACAGAAGCGCGTGTTAGGAGAAGCCTCTGCAGACAGCGTGTTTGCTTTGAGCGGAGATGAGGCCGCCAATGCGGTTAGGGTATTCGGATACGACAAGCCTCACAATGCCACGAAAGAGTCGTTGTTCATCACCAATAATTTGCTTTCGGACACAATTATATCGGTGACGCTGACCTTGAAGTATTCCGCTTTAAACGGCGCGGAATTGCATACACGCACAATAAAAGAGAGTTGCCTGATAGCACCGGGACAGACCAAGCGTTTGCAGTTCGCAAGTTGGGATGCAACACGGACGTTTTATTATTATCGCACACCACCACGCCGGAAAGAGGGTCTTTCCGGGTATAAAGTGGCGGTATGTGTAGAGAATGTGGAGCTTAGACACACTCTTAGTCAGTCGGGGTTTACGGTTGACTCTTCTTCCCAGAATTCATCGGCCCAATCTTCGTCTGTCATTGATTGAGGGTCAAACTCTTCATCATCGTCTTGTTCAAATATAAACTCGTCTTCTTCCGGCACACGATGTCGCACATCGAGCGGACGGTGAGTGAAGGTGAGAGTGGTGCGAGCAGCCTCCGAATTTATTTCAGACCACAAAAGATCCTTCAGCTCCTGTATTCCTTCGCCGGTGACGGCTGATATGAACACTATCGGGACATTGTTCGGAAGTTCCTGCCGCATCATCTCTTTGAGTTCATCATCGAGCATATCGCATTTGCTGATTGCCAGAACGCGGCTCTTGTCGGAGAGTTCGGGATTG
The DNA here is from genome assembly GCA_023662865.1 of Prevotella sp. Lineage (GTDB taxonomy): Bacteria > Bacteroidota > Bacteroidia > Bacteroidales > Muribaculaceae > Lepagella. The sequence continues at coordinate 8,663 of JAMPIK010000021.1, read as the reverse complement.
AATTCGTGCAGCTCACGGCGAAGCACATCAAAGGCTTTGCGTATGTCGTCAGTGTCGGCCGGTATCATATACAGCAGCACCGCATTGCGCTCTATGTGGCGCAAAAACCTAAGCCCCAATCCTTTGCCTTCGCTTGCACCTTCAATAATACCCGGAATGTCGGCCATTACAAACGACTTGCCGTCGCGGTAGCTTACGATACCGAGGGAGGGCTCCATAGTTGTGAAAGGATAGTCGGCAATTTTGGGTTTCGCGGCTGAAATGGCGGAAAGCAAAGTTGACTTTCCGGCATTGGGGAAGCCGACGAGTCCGACATCGCCGAGAAGTTTGAGCTCGAGGATCACTGTCTTTTCAATTGCCGGTTGTCCGGGTTGAGCATAACGCGGAGCGCGGTTGGTTGAAGTGGCGAAATGCCAATTGCCGAGCCCCCCCTTGCCACCGCGTAGGAGCTTGATTTCCTGCCCGTCCTCAGTAATTTCGGCGAGGAATTCGCCGTTGTCGGCATCAAAAACGGCAGTGCCTATGGGTACATCGATAATGCGGTCCTCGCCGTCTTTGCCGAAAGAACGGCCCGCGCCGCCGCTTTCGCCGTCGGTGGCGAAGATGTGGCGTTGGTAGCGCAGATGCAAGAGAGTCCAAAGGTTGCGGTTGCCGCGCAGAATAATGCTGCCCCCTTTACCGCCGTCGCCGCCGTCGGGGCCACCTTTGGGTACATACTTGGCGCGGTGATAATGGCGCGAACCCGCACCTCCCTTGCCGGAGCGGCAAAGAATTTTGACGTAATCTATGAAGTTGCTCTCAGCCATAATCTTATTTCATTTTACTGCAAGCCATGGCGTAGTCATCGGGAGAGCCGATATCAATCCATGTGCCGTTAATCGGGAAGTATGCCACTTTCTGCCCGGCTGCCAACAGGGAGTCGATAAAATCTGTGGCATCTACTCTTTCTTTACCGGTGACGGAAGCGAGCAAATCTCGATTTACTATATAAATGCCGGCATTTGCGAAAAAGTTGTATGTCGGTTTCTCCTGAAAACTTTCCACTCGGTCGGCATGGGTGCGCACAATTGCGTAAGGTACACTCACGGTGTAGCTAGTGACAGCCATAGTAAGAGCCGCCTCGGTGTTGAGGTGATGTTCGTACATTTCCTCAAAATTGATTGAGGTGAGCAGGTCGGAGTTCATTACCAACACGTTGCGGTGTTTGAGGCCATTGACGAGCCCGATTGAGCCGAAGGTGCCGAGAGGAGCGGGTTCAAGAACACACTTCACCGTGTTGAAGTCTTCGCTATTGGCAAAATGGTCTTCTATTTGCGAGTGTAGATAATTTACGGTAACGAATATGTTGCTTATACCGCAACGGCGCAACGCTTCCACATTATAGTCTATAATGGGCTTTCCGCCTACCGGGAGGAGCGGTTTGGGCACATTTTCGGTGAGAGGGCGGAGCCTTTCGCCTCGGCCTCCGGCCATAAGCACCGCATCGAGCGGCAGCATGGCGGAGGTGTGGCGCAAGTCAATGACGTCAAGTATTTTGCCGCAATCGTCAATTACCGGAAGCACGGAAAGATTTAATTCGCGCGCTTTCCGGAAATGCCGGGCGGCATCTTCATCGCCTCGCCGGAGGAAACGAAATTGCTTGTACATCACTTTGGCCACACTATCGGAGAGCAAAGCCTCGGCAAGCAGACCCCGACGAATATCTCCATCGGTGAGAGTGCCGACAAGTGTCCCTTCATCGTCGGTGACAAAGAGAGTCAGGGGAAGCCCGCGGAGCGAATTGATGCGCTTGAGAGCTTCCTTTACAGAGCTTTTTTCGTTGATTAATATTGGCTCAAACCGTGTATTCATCTCAGTCGAGGGTTGCGGCAAACTCCATGAGGTATGCCTTGATAAAGTCATCGATGTCGCCGTCCATTACGCCGTTTACATCACTTGTTTGATGCCCGGTGCGGTGGTCTTTAACGCGTCGGTCGTCAAATACGTAAGAACGAATCTGGCTGCCCCATTCAATTTTCTTCTTGCCGGCTTCGATTTTTGCTTGTTCGGCAAGGCGATGGTTCATTTCCTTTTCATAAAGTATTGAACGCAGATGACGCAGAGCGTTTTCCTTATTCTTGGGCTGGTCGCGAGTCTCGGTGTTCTCAATGAGAATTTCCTCTTCCTCACCGGTATACGGGTCTTTGTACTGATAACGCAGACGCACGCCGGACTCCACCTTGTTCACATTCTGACCGCCGGCACCGCCGGAGCGGAAAGTGTCCCAAGAGAGTGCAGCCTGCGAAATTGTAATCTCAATGGTGTCGTCAACAAGCGGAGTGACGAATACCGAGGCAAAAGAGGTCATGCGTTTGCCTTGCGCGTTGTACGGGCTTACACGCACGAGGCGGTGCACACCGTTTTCGCTTTTGAGATAGCCATAGACATAGTCGCCCTCAATGTTTATTGTGCAGGATTTGATGCCGGCATCATCACCCTCAAGAAGTTGAGCAACAGACGTTTTATAACCATGTTTCTCCGCCCAACGCAAATACATACGCATAAGCATTGAAGCCCAGTCCTGGCTTTCGGTGCCGCCGGCACCGGAGTTTATTTTAAGCACCACACCGAGTTTGTCTTCTTCGCGGCGAAGCATATTACGCAGTTCAAGACGTTCGGTTTCGGCAAGGACGGCAGTGTATTGTGCATCAACTTCCTCTTCGGTTACCAACTCATCTTTCACGAAGTCGAAAGCGAGTTGCAGCTCCTCGTATTGTTTGGCCAAAGCCTCATAGTTTTCAATCCAAAAGCGCAATTCCTTGATTTTGCGCATTTGGATTTCGGCGGCCTTTTGGTCGTTCCAAAAATCGGGTACATGAGTGCGGAGTTCTTCTTCCTCCACCTGTATTTTTTTACTGTCAATATCGAGGTAGCGTTTCAGGGCCTCGATGCGTAAACCAATGTCTTTAAGTTGTTCTTGGGTTATCATGTAAAATCAAATTCTTTCTTGCGACATGATTATTTCATGTTGTGAATGTCAATGTCCGGAATTTCTTCCGGGTACATTTTAGATATGTGGTGAGCGTAATTGTTTGAGATTACGGCTCGGCGTATCTTCATTGTATTTGTAACCTCGCCCTTTTCGGCGGAAAAATGATCTACAAGCAAGGTGATTTTCTTCACCTTCTCATAGTCGGCCATGTCTTCTTGCGCCTCGTGCATTTCGGAGAGCATGAACTCCTGCACTTTGGGGTTGGCACACAGTTCTTCGCGAGAATTATACGGAATTTTGTTCTCATCGGCCCATTGCTCCAAATATCCGAAGTTAGGCACAACCAGGGCTGAAATATATTTTTTACCTTCACCTACGACAGCCACCTCATCAATATAACGGTTTGAGGCCAAAAGGCTTTCAGATGCCTGAGGCGATACAAATTTGCCGGTGGAGGTTTTGATGAGGTCCTTTTTGCGAGTGGAGAGAATGAGCGAGCCGTTGTTGTCGAGGAAACCGGCATCGCCCGTCTTAAACCAGCCATCGGGGGTGAAAGCTTCTGCGTTTGCTTTGTCGTTTTTGTAATAACCGGGAGTGATAGTCGGTCCTTTGAGCAAAATTTCGCCGGAGTTGTCAATTTTTATCTGCACGCAAGAGAGGGGTTTACCCACAGTTCCGATTTCAAAACCGTATTTCGGATAGCAGCTCACGGTAGCTGTAGTCTCTGTCATGCCGTAACCGTAAACGAGTTTGATGCCGATTGCACGCATAAAGTGAGCAACCTTATCGGAGAGAGTTGAGCCGGCAGTTGGAAAGAATACGCCGTTTGAGATTCCGATTTTGCGGCGAGCAATGCTGAACAGGCGTTTGTCCCACATATTATACTCTTTCTGCAGCAGGGGAGGCACGGGTCGTTCCGTGCGGCGATATTTTATGTTTACCTTGGCTCCAACGTTGATTGCTCTTTTCACGAGCATTCTCTGCAGACCGTTCATTCTGTCGCACCGCTGCATTATTCCGGCATATACTTTGTCCCAAAAGCGAGGTACACAGCACATTACGTCCGGTTGAATTTCTTTGAGCGTGGTTTCTATATGCCTGGGATCGCGGTTGAAAGCCACACGCAAGCCTTTGGAAACGCAGAAGAACAGCCAGGACTTTTCGAATATGTGGCTCATTGGCAAAAAGGAAAGGGAAATCTGTCCCTCTTGCAAAACCGGGAAGCGTTTGATATGGTCTTTTATTTGACTCTCAAACATGAAGTGAGTCATAATCACACCTTTGGGAGTTCCGGTAGTGCCGGAGGTATATATAATCGAGGCAATGTCCGAGGACACGCTTGTGTGAAAGCGGTCCAGACAGAATTGCTTGATTTCATGGTCATCGCCCAAATCGAGGAAATCTTTCCAGAGCAGCACGGTGATACCTTCCGGGGTGGATTTGGGCTGTTTGTTGTCTAAAATAATGATTGCTTTAATTGCTCCGGGGTGGTCTTTGCAAAATTTCATGGCGAGCTCGTATTGGCCGCCGCCGCCGACAAAGATGAAAGAGGCCTCGCTTTGCTCGGTGATATAAGCAAACTGAGATGCCGAGCTGTAAGAATAAATCGGCACGGTAATCATGCGGTTTATGAAGCAGCCGTATTCGGCGATGAGCAGCTCCGGGCAGTTGAAAGAACACAACACAGCCTTGTCCTGCACTTGCGCACCGAGCTTATAGAGCGCCCTGCCGGCGCGCTTTACATACTTGAAGAAATCAGCCCAAGAGGTAGACTCCCATTTGTCGCTGCCGTAAGGCTTTGCGCGGTAGAACTCACGATGACGGAAAGTCTCTGCTTGGCGGTAGAGTTGAGTTACCAGGTAGTTGCTTGTGTTTTTTTGCATAGTCGTGTGTTTTTGCTTGGGGCGTAATTAAATGGAAAGACCGAGTTTGCATACGGTGGCTTTGTCTTCCGCCACACTGTTGCCCACCGAGGTGAGCATATCGCCCATGAGTATGCCGTTTACCCCGCCGGTGAGCATTCTTTCGTTTGAGGCCTGACTCATGCGAGCGCGACCGCCGGCAAAGCGTATTGTCTTGTCCGGGAGAATGAAACGGAAAATTGCCATGGTGCGGATTACTTCATCTTCCCCAATCAGGGGAGTGCTTTCCAAAGGAGTTCCCTTTATGGGATTGAGAATGTTTACCGGCACGGAGTCCACATCAAGTTCGCGCAATTCAAGAGCCAAAGAGATGCGTTGCTCCATGCTTTCGCCCATGCCTATTATGCCGCCGGAGCATACCTGCATACCGGCTCTGCGAGCAGCGCGTATGGCGGCCTTTTTGTCGGCCGGGGTGTGGCTTGTGCAAAGGGTGGGGAAGAACTCTTCGCAGGTCTCAAGATTGCAATGGTAACGCTTCACACCGCAATTTACCAGCTCTTGCATCTGCCGGTCGGACAGCAAACCCATTGAAGCGCACAAGTAGAGGTCGGTTTCCTTTGCCAAACGCTTGTACATATTGAGGAAAATCGGCATATCCTTGTCGGAGACGCGCCGTCCGCTTGTCACCAAAGAGAAACGCTGAATGCCTTGCTGTTGGTTCATGGCCGCCGCTCGCATCACTTCTTCCTCGTCAATATGGTTGTACACCAGACAGTCGGAGTGGTGGCGAGTGGCCTGTGCGCACCATTTGCAGTCTTCGCCGCACATACCGGAGCGAGCATTGACAATAGAGCAAGAGTCAACGCGGTTGCCGCACAATTTTCGAGTTATTTTGTTGGCACAGTCGCACAGTTCGTCCAAGTCGGGATATTCAGCCAAAAGGAGAGCATCCTGTTTGCTGACAGAGTAACCGGCTAATACCTTATTGGTTAATTGCTGCAAGTCATTAGAATTTAAACTGCTCATAAAGCGGAAGTTAGAGTCAAGGATAAACTTGTGGGTGTATTGCAAAATGTTTTACCAAAATGCAAAGTTACAAAAAATAAATTAAAAAGTCAAGGCTTCGGTGCAGATTGAAGATAAAAAATGCATAAGTTCTTTCATATTAAAACTTAAATTGCTGTCTTTTACCTATATATTCAATGCCGTAATCTTAAAAAAAGTAAAAATATGTTGTAAAATATAAAATTAAAAAGCTAAAATATTTGCATTTAAAAAATATTATCTATAATTTTGCGATTGAAGATTTCACCAAACCAATAACGTAAAAAATTTACCAATGAAAAATTTATTAATCTTATTTTATCTCGGCTGCGGCAGTCCTAATTACAGGGTGCAGCAAAGACGATGTCATGTATGACATGACCAATGAGACCCCAAACACCGGGGAACAAGTACAGTCCGGCAACCCTTATCGTGTCAGTTTGGATGATGCGTTATCTGTTGCAGATAAAATCATGGGTGATATTGAGATATCTCCCACAAGAAAATCCCGTACCATCCGGAATGTCAAATATGTGACGGAACCAAACACAAGAAGTGGAGCAACTGACACTCTGCTCTATGTGGTGAACTATGATGACGATATGGGGTTTGCCGTATTAGGCGCAGATGTCAGAAGTCAGCCTGTCTATGCAATCGCCTCGGAAGGAGAGTTTAATTTGTCAGACTCCACAACAAATCCCGGTCTGGAAATGCTGTATGCTTATTATCAAAATGATGCAGCACGTTCAATTAGAGATGGCAATGTTAATCCGGGAGATTCGTTGTTTCTTCCCGATCCATACCCCGGTCTCATAAAGCCTGATTTTGGTGAACGTACCATAACAATATTCTAAAAGACTACTCCAAAATTAAAGAAGTATCCCAATAGATGGGGACAAGGTATGCCATACAATTTATGCTGTTTCTCTAATGGCCCATTAAGTACAGGTCAACGCTGTCAAGTTGGATGTGTGCCTTTAGCCTGTGTACAGATAATGTCATATTATCAATGGCCAACATCTTTTAAGGGAATTCCAATTGATTGGGATGCGATTCTAAATTATCCCGAAGCTAATTATGGTTTTCAATGTCCTTACTCTCTTTCAATGCTGTTCAAGTATGTGGGTGATGAACTTAATGCAGCTTGGAATACTGATGTTACCAAAGTCTCCAACGCATCTCTTATAAGCAACTTCAGCTCTTTCGGTTATCAAGCAATTGGAAAAAATAAGCAATTGACCCATAGTGCAGGATCAAATGCATTGAAAAATGGTCCGATACTTGTATGTGGGGATGATGCAAATGCTGAAAAAGGAGATCCAGGACATATGTGGGTTATGGATGGATACTTGTCCTATAAAGAGAAATGGCCGGGTGTAATATATAATCCCGGTCGTGAAGAAACTGATGCGGTCTATTATCATCTTTTCCATTGCATTTGGGGTTGGTATGGCTACAATAATGGGTATTTTGCGGTGCCTAATGGCCAATCAACCGGAACAGTTACAGAAAACTATGATGAAATAGATTTAGGCAAGAACAATCCAGCATATAAGGATTATAAATATATTAATCTAACCTATTGGTCTGACTTCAAGCCAAATAAATAAAAGATTCAGATATGAAGAAGTACATTCATGCAGCATGGCTTGTAATAGTTGTGATATTTGCAACTATTGGTATATCCTCATGTACCAAAGATGAGCCGGAACAAAATATGGAACAAAAAAAGGATGCGATTACACGTATATCAAATAGTGGACAAGCTATAGCCTTCAAATGTAACAAATGGGTTGTCTATCACAGAGACGAAAGGACCAATTGGAAAGATGTGAACATTATGGGTAAAGGCTATTATGGTTTAGAGCCAATTTTGCCTGATTTAATAGTTTTTAAAGAAGGTAAAATTATGGTTCCATTGAAGACGTTTACATTAGCAAATGGTCCGCATAGATTAATTCAACCCTGGTCTATATATTGTAAATTAACCGGAACGCCGACAACATTGTATTTAGCTAATGCTGCGTTATATGATGAAGGTAAGAAATTAAAAGTAGGTGATTGTTATTGCGATGTTAAAAAAATATCGGATAATGAATTGGTGTTGATACGAGAAAGTCCTTATTGGTATGCAGATCCAATGAATCCGGGTTTTGGAAAGCCGATGAAGGATGGAATTAGTACTGAAGTAGATACTTACCAACGAATTGATACAGAAGATATAGATTTCAGTAAATATCTATGTTATGAAACTGAAAGAGAACTTGTTGTAGATGTGATTGCCAAAATGCGTGCATACTTTGGCGAGTCTTTGGATTTGAACAAATATTTAGCACCGAATATCATCTTGGACGAACCGATAATCAATTTTGATGACTTGGAGCGTTACTTATTGCAAGATCTCGCAAACAAAGGTTTATAATTCATAAAATATGTACATGATAAAAGCCGGGGAAGTTTCTCCGGCTTTGTTTTTAAAAGTCTCCATTTAAAGAATTATGGCAGTGATGAAAGTGTTAAAAATAATAGATGTTTTATTGCAACTGTTTGATTTACAGGGAAGGGTATATGGGTTTTAAAATATTGTTGAGAAATTATTTTGTCAGTTAGAGAAAAAGCGGTAATTTTGCAGTCGGGTAAGTCCTTCACGATTTGCTCCCTCCCAATTCCCCCAGGTCTTGACCGAAGCAAGGGTAAGAGGTTGAGCGATGCGATGGAGTCAGCTTGCCCGTCTGCCTCTTTAGCTCAGTTGGCCAGAGCACGTGATTTGTAATCTCGGGGTCGTT
>JAMPIK010000020.1 GCA_023662865.1 Prevotella sp. | reverse complement strand
TATCCCTGATATTCGGCTAAGAAATTTTCAAACACAGAAATTTGCAGGTGCCCCGTCAATTATTAACAAATTTTAACACCTAATAAATAAGAGCCGGTATACAGCCGTATTAGCTCAAATTATCACGTGTGTCAATTTATTTTTGGCACGGATTTTGTCATACGAGATTTTTGAAGTACCTTTGTATTTGATAACGACTTCGAAATTTCAATAATATTAATAACATAATACTACAATGGCAAACAACAACAATCAAGAAAACAAAAACCAACTCCAAATCCAACTCAAACCCGAAGTAGCTGACGGTAAATACTCTAACCTCGCCATGATCGGCCACGGCCCCAACGAGTTCCTCATCGACTTCATCTTCGCCGCGCCCGGCATGCCCCAAGCTCCCGTGGTTAGCCGTATCATCATGAGCCCCGAAAATGCAAAACAGCTCATGTTCGCCCTTACTGACAATGTTCAGAAATACGAAAAAGCCTTCGGCGAAATTCAGCAGAAGCGCCCCAACGGCCAGAATTTCTCAAACAACTAATATCTCATCATGCAGACGCGAGAACTCTACCCTCGCGTCTGCACTTTACCTCCTCCCTATTGATTATGGACTCCAATCTTTTGATATACAATTCACTGACTCGCCAAAAAGAACTGTTCAAGCCTTTGCATGAAGGTATGGTGGGAATGTACGTCTGCGGCCCTACCGTATACGGTGATGCACATCTGGGTCATGCCCGCCCGGCAATTACTTTCGACACTCTCTACCGCTATCTGCATCATCTCGGATACAAGGTGCGCTATGTGCGCAATATTACCGATGTGGGACACTTGGAGCATGATGCCGACGACGGCGAAGACAAGATTGCAAAAAAGGCGCGTCTTGAAAGTCTTGAACCTATGGAAGTGGTGCAACACTATCTGAATCGTTACCACCGGGACATGGAAGCTCTCGGCGTTTTACCTCCCTCAATTGAGCCGCACGCTTCCGGCCATATCATTGAGCAGATCGAGTATATCAAAAAGATTTTGGACGCCGGCTACGCCTACGAGAGTCACGGCTCGGTTTACTTTGATGTGGAGAAATACAACAACAACCACAAGTACGGCATCCTCTCCGGCAGAAACATCGAAGACATGGAGAGCAACACTCGCGCTCTCGACGGTCAAGACGAGAAGCGCAACCCACTTGACTTTGCTCTCTGGAAATGCGCCTCTCCCCAACACATCATGCACTGGCCGTCGCCTTGGAGCGAGGGCTTTCCCGGCTGGCACCTCGAATGTTCCACAATGGGCGAAAAATATTTAGGTGAGACATTCGACATTCACGGCGGCGGCATGGACTTGCTCTTCCCGCACCATGAGTGCGAAATAGCTCAAAGCGTGGCCGCCCAAGGTCACCCGGCTGTGCGCTACTGGATGCACAACAACATGATTACCATCAATGGCAAGAAGATGGGCAAGAGTTATAACAACTTCATCAACCTTGAAGAGTTCTTCACAGGCTCACACCCTATGCTTGAAAAGGCATATTCGCCCATGGTAATTCGCTTCTTCATTCTGCAGGCTCATTACCGCAGCACCGTAGACTTCAGCAATGCCGCCCTGCAAAGTGCTGAAAAAGCTCTGCAAAAAATGCTTGATACTTACCAACGTCTGCAGAACCTTCTCCCGGCGGAAAAGAGCAGTATTGAAGTACCGGACTTCGCTGCCCGTTGCTATGAGGCTATGGACGATGACTTGAATACACCTCAGGTAATTGCTCACCTCTTTGATGCCGCGCGCATAATCAATGCCGCAAATTCAGGCGAGGTAAAACTCTCCAAAGAAGACCTTGCCTCGCTGCGTCATCTCTTTGACATATTCCTCGTGGAGCTGCTCGGCATACGCACTTCCGACTCCGGCTCAGACCCGGACAAGCTCAAACCGTATGAAAAAGCGGTTGACCTGCTTATGGAAATACGCAAAAACGCCAAGGCGGCCAAAGATTGGACTACATCGGACCTCATACGCGACCGCCTGGCCGAGGCTGGCTTTGATGTGAAAGACACCAAGAACGGTGTGGAATGGAGTGTGAAATGACTATTGCAATAATCAACGGCCCAAACCTCAACCTGCTCGGAAGTCGCGAACCGCACATTTACGGAACCGTGACTTTCGAGGAGTATCTATCTCACCTTTCCGATATTTTCCCTCACATAAAATTCATCTACTCCCAAAGCAACTGCGAGGGCGATATTATTGATGAATTGCATAATGCCGGCCGGGGCGATTCCGAATTGCGTGCAAATGCCGTAGTGCTGAATGCCGGGGCATATACCCACTATTCTTACGCCATTGCCGATGCAATAAAAGCCATAGAGCCGCTGCCCGTGATTGAGGTGCACATCTCACAGCCGGCCGCTCGCGAAGAGTTCCGACACAAATCTGTAATTGCGCCGGTGTGCAAAGCCTCTGTTTCAGGCTTTGGGCTCGCTTCGTATGAACTCGCAATCAAAGGCTTATCAAACATACTGCATGACTCTTGACGATTACATTTGTACCCACATTGACCCGGAGCCGGAATGGCTTAAAGAAGTGGACCGGCAGACCAATTTGCATTTGTATAATTCACGCATGTGTTCCGGACATCTGCAAGGGCGGCTGCTGAAAATGCTGGTTAAGCTCTCCGGTGCAAAGAAGATATTGGAAATAGGCTCATTCTCCGGCTATGCCGCGCTGTGTATGGCCGAAGGATTACCCGCCGACGGTGTATTGCACACCATTGAGGCAAACGACGAATTGGAAGACTTCATTCGCCGGAATTTTACCTCCGCTCCCTGTGGCGACCGAATCCGGCTTCACATCGGCAACGCCCTGGAAGAAATTCCCAAACTCAGCCCGCAAGCACCGTTTGATATTGTATTCATAGATGCAGACAAGCGGCAATATACTGATTACTACCGCCTTGTCAAGCCCTTGGTAAAAAAAGGCGGTCTGATAATAGCCGACAACACCCTCTGGGACGGCCACGTCATAGCCCGGGAGAAGCACAGCTCCCAAACCTACGGTGTGATGCAATTCAACGACCTCGCAGCTGCCGACCCGGAAATGGAAAAAGTGATACTCCCCATGCGCGACGGGCTTACTCTGATACGAAAAATTTAAGGACTCTCTCAAACTCATGCGCAACGCAAGGCGTTATTAAAGGGAAACAACAACCCAAACACCCGAAATTATGGAAGGTAAAAGACAAGCAAAGATATCCCGTATGCTCCAAAAGGAGCTAAGTGAAATATTCCGCCGTCAGACGGCAGCCATGGGCGGCGTCCTCGTCAGCGTCTCCGGCGTAAAAGTAAGCCCCGATTTGAGTATCGCAAAGGCTTACCTCAGCATTTTCCCCTCCGAAAAATCCAACGAAATTTTGGAGAATATTCGTACCCAAGCCAAGACGGTGCGCTATGAGCTCGCCTCGCGCGTCAAGGACGTACTGCGCAAATGCCCCGAACTGCAGTTCTACCTCGATGACTCGCTCGACTATATAGAAAACATTGACCGACTGTTGGCCGCCGACCCTCACCTGCATGATGAGAAAAATGCCGACACCCCTGAAAAATCAGAGTGAATAATATCTTGGCATTACGCGTGGCACTGCGGTATATGTGGTCACGCAAATCACACAGCGCGGTGACAGCCATTGCCGTTGCCGGCGTCTGCGGAGTAGCCATTGCCACAATGGCTATCGTATGCGTACTCTCTGTCTTCAACGGCTTCAACGAAGCTATAATAGACAGAGATGCGCGTATTATGCCCGACATCACCGTCACCCCGACCTCCGGATCAATTATTGCCAATGCAGACTCTCTTGCCCGGGCAGCTGCAAAAGTAGCCGGTGTGCAGACAGCCACTCCGGTTGTCAACGATGAGGCTGTGGCTTTCTCAAACGGAAGGCAACTTCCGGTGAAGATATTGGGTGTGAAACCTGCCGACTATCGCCTTACCACCGCTATTGACTCGATTATTGTAAGCGGCCAATGGAAACCTCAGCCACAGGAGATAGTTGACCTTGCAGTTGAGACCGAAATGACAGCCGCCCAAAGCGAAGAGATTACCGAACTTGCCGAAGAAGAATTTGACGAAAACGCACTGTTCGCGGCGGAAAGCCTCACCGATGAGCCACAACAGACAGACTCTCTTCCGGTTGCCTCCATTCTCATATCCTCCGGCGTAGCTGCAAACTTGAAGCTGCCGTCAACTGCAGACTCCGGTCTGATGATTTTCCTGCCCCGGCGCACAGGTTCCGCCTCATACACCGACCCTGCTTCTTCATTCATGGTAGACTCGCTGGTCGCCACCGGTATATTCGCTTCACAACAGGGCGAATTTGATGCAGCCACTGTAATTATGGATATAGATGTGGCACGCCGTTTGCTTGAATACGACACACAAGCCAACCAACTGTATGTGAAGGTAAAAAACGGTGCTTCAAAAGCTGCCACAATCAATGCGCTCAAGCAGGCTCTCGGCAACGATTACACGGTGAGCAGCCGCTCCGACAGGCAGACACTCCATTTCCGAATGGTTGCCATTGAGAAATGGATTACTTTCCTGTTGCTCAGCTTCATACTCCTCATCGCCTCTTTCAACATTATCAGCACACTCTCAATGCTCATAGTTGAAAAACGCTCCAACATACGCACGATGACAGACTATGGGGCAACTCGCGGCTTCATAGGCCGAGTCTTCTTTTTTGAAAGCATTGTGGTTTGCCTTTCCGGCTCACTTTCCGGCCTGACATTGGGCGTAATACTCTGTCTGCTTCAACAGCATTTCGGTCTGATTTCAATTCCCGGTGACCCCTCGCAAATCATAATGTCGTCCTACCCGGTAAGTATCCGGCTGTCCGATTTGCTTGTTATTCTCGCATTGAGTGTAGCCGTGGCCTTTGCTACCGGTCTCATATCCGCGGCTTTTGCGCGGCGCACCTCGCGTCAGAAATTTTAAACAAAAAACATATCAATCATGAAAAAAATCGTATTCTTATTGGCTTCCATAGCGCTCATAGCCCTTGGAGCCTGCTCCAACGGTGAGACACAACATGAAACAACCGGCGCCGTGCCGGCAAAAATAGTGAACGACAATGTAACGGAAATAACCGTTTCCGAAGACTCCGCCCTTTCCGCAGAAGAGGCATTCGGCGAAGACCTCGACAATCTGAGGGAAGACGCAGAGAATGTAGTCTCCGACAATATTGAGGCAGCGAGAGAGAACGCCGAAGAGCTGAAAGACAAAGCCTCGGAAAAAATCGAGGAGAAAAAAGATGCCGTAAAAGAAGCGGCCGCCGACAAGCTCGAAGAAGCCGCCCACAAACTCGAAAATTAGACACACCCTAAGAATTCTCGCTGCAAGCACAAGTGTTTGCAGCGGGAATTATAGACAGGAATTATATAGACGCAGAAAAGCCGCGACATCAGGGTGTTGCGGCTTTTCTTGTATGGGGAAGGAGGAGTGTTTATCTCACGGTTACTTTGAAGGTGTTGTTGTCTACTCGCACTATGTAGATGCCGGGGGTGAGACCGGTCAGGGGTTGACGTGTACCGGCGGTGGAGAATACTTCGGCTGTGGAATACTCGCCGTTGATGATTATGTTGCCGCCTACACTGTAAACCTCATTGCGAACGAAGTTGTCGGAGTCTGAACCGATACTTTCAATGCCGCTTACTTTGTTATTGGCAATCACTACATAGCTGTTGGCCGGTACGGTGATTTTACCGGTTTCGGCATTAAAGCTCGGATTTGTGTTGTACGATTTGGACTCAATGCGGTAGTCGGCGCTGTTCTTGCTTGCAAACATTGTGGAACACTCAAACGTGCGGTCGCCGGTGATGTTGGGATTTACGGCGAGAATAAGTTCTTTGTCGTTCTTTGACAGATAAAGGAAGCGACCATTGGTCCATGACGCTTCGGTAAAGTTCATTTGCTTAACGGCATCGCGGTCAAAGAGTTCCGTCTCGATTGTGCGCAAACGTACCAACTCGCATACATTCTCATAAAGGCCGTTTACATCGGCATCTTCGAGCACATTCCAATTAACCTTTTTGGGATCTGTGTTGTTGCCACCGCCGTTTTTGGTAGTTTGGTCGTTGCCGAGCTCGGAGAATTGCCAAATCATGTGGGCACCGGGAGAGAGAATCATCTGGGCGTGCAAAGAGCCGATGCGGCGTTTGCTCACTTCATGGTTGCCTTTTACGCCCTCTGCACCGTATTGAGCCTGCTTGTAACCCATGCGTTCCTCATCGTGGCTTTCGGCATAGCTCACCGTCGAGCCCCAAGTGCGAGAGTCGCGCTCCGCATTAAAACGGTTCAGGTTGGAGTCTTTTGAATAACCCATGGCGAATTGGCAAGCGGCATTGTTTACATTAGCCCAGTTGAGCTGACCGTCGGCGGCCATTTCATTTTCCTCTTTGTCGCCGGCAAGGTTCTCGTTTATGAAATATGCATCGGGCTTCACTTCGCTCAAGGCGGCGTGGATGCGTGTCATGCGCGCTACACGGCTTGCATTGTAGCCGTCGGTGCCGCTCTTGTAGGAGTCGTTGTCGCCAAGGCCTTTCACCAAATCGAAACGGAAACCGTCTACATTATATTCAGTAGCCCAGTATTTTACACAGTCATGCCACTGCTGCTCCACAAGGGGGTGGTTCTGGTTCCAGTCATTGAGCACGGAGTAAGCGTGAGGTGCCGTCTTGTTATAGAAGGGATTGTTGGAGATGTCGTACATCTGATACCAGGGGTGCAGACCATCACTTTGGTTGAATACGAGGTCAAGAATTACGGCTATGCCATTCTGATGACACTTGTCGATAAACTCCTTGTAGTCGTTGGGAGTGCCATAAGTCTTGTCCGGGGCGAAATAGAAGTTGGGATTATATCCCCATGAGTTGTTGCCGTTAAACTCGTTAACGGGCAGGAGTTCTATTGCATTAACTCCCATTTTCACCAGATACGGGAGTTTGTCAATTGCTTGACGCAGGGTGCCGTTACCATTGGATGCGCCTTCGGTGCCGGTAAAGTCGCGCAGCAAGAGTTCGTAAATCACCAAATTCTGCTTGTCCGCACCTTTGAAGTTCTTCACCTTCCAGTCGTACTTGTTGATATTCTCATGATAAACGGCTACCACGGTGTTGCCGACTTCGAGGGGGAACTCGGGCAGGTCGGGGTACACATCTTTTGAAATGTATTTGTCGTTATACGGGTCAAGAATGAGCTTGGCATACGGGTCTGCCACCTTGATTGTACCGTCTACGAGATAGTAGTAGAAGTACTGAGTGTCAGGGTCAAGGCCGGACACGGTAGTCCAGAAATAGCGTTGTCCGTTGTAGTCCTGATAACTCATCACGTTCTTATCCAACGCATTATAGGCGTCCCAGTTGGGCACGAGCATCACGCTTGTTTTGCCGGGAGCAGCAAGACAGAACGTCACGGTGCCGTCGGAGTTGCGAAGCGCGCCCTGTTTGGGTACACCACCGGGATAGTCAGCCCGGGGAGAAGCCTGCGGGTAGCAATAAACGGCCTCAACGCTTTGTGTGGCTGCACCGTTTACACCTTTGGCCACTACCGTGTAATTGCCTCTGTCGGTGAATGTATACGGCACTTCCATGCGTGTTGCATTCTCTTGGCTCTTTACCGGATTGCCGTTCACGGTGAGAGTCAGAGTAGAGGGTGCAGTAGCTGTGATGGTGAAGGTTACACTCGTATGTGCGTCATCTACAATGGTGCCTTCAAAGTTTGAAAAGAGAGCTACCTGATAACCCTCCTGTGCGACATCTACGAAGATATCGGCATTGCCCACATCTTTTCCCTCTTTGGATTTGTCGGCGGTGCGAAACACGAACGCGAGCTTTTGCACGGTCTCGCCTTCTTTCACTCCATAGTATGTGCGTATGTCTCCTATATTGAGCTTCCACAAATCGGGACTCACATATTCAAGTTTGTATTTGGCACTATTGTCGCCCCATGCAGGCGCATACTTCCAGTCGGAATTGCTTGTGCTCAAATTTGTTATTACTCCGGTGTGTGCGTATATCTGTGCGGAGGCGGGCTGCCCCGTCAGACCTTTGTTGCCAAGGTCGGCGTGGAAATACACCACAACGTCTTTGCTCGTTTGCTGCAAAGGGGAGGGGTCGGAAGTCACCACATCGGCGGCTCTTGCTCCGAACACGCATGCCAATGCCAGGAATAAAATAGAAATGTAAGAATTCATCAGTTAAATTATTTTTTAGAATATTTTGTAGTTATGCATCAACTGCTTATTTGCAGATTTGGCAGTAGATGGCGAGAGTATAATCGGCAATGGTCTGCCAATTGTAGGCTGTCAAGTCGTATTGAACCGGCTCGGGGTTGGGAGTGAAGGTTTCTGCAAGTTTTGCTGCAAGGGCACCGGCATCTGCGGGAGGGAATTTCCGCGAATCGTCGAGTTGGGGTATTTCCGTAGCCGGGATGCGGCTTGCAATCAGAGGTAAGGAATAGTTCATTGCTTCTAATAGAACGAGCGGAAAGCCTTCGTTCACCGATGAGAGCACGAACAGAGAAGCGTGGCTGTAAAGCTGACGCAGCGGCTCGCCGCTCAGGTTACCGGTGAATATCACTTTATTGTTAACATCGAGAGCTTTCAGCTTTTGCAGGTATTCAGGGCTATGGTCTGAACCTCCGGCAATTACCAGACATGGCACTTCTTCGGTTTGGTTCACAGCCTGCACAAGGTATTCAAACCCTTTCTCGGGAGTAAGTCTGCCTACGGCCAAAGCGTATGGAGTGTCGGCAATACCGAGCTCTTTCAAGAAACTTTTGTCGGCGGTACGCTCAATCCGATTCACGCCATTTACGAGATGTGTGGATTTAGCCTGCACTTTGGCACTGTATTTTTGCATCTGCGCCGGGTTGACAAATATAATTCTGTCAGACCAACGGAGGGATACACTCTCGCCGGTGCGGAGTACAAATCGGGCGAAGCGTCCCCATTTCTTGTGTTCATAGTTGGGGCTGTGATATGTGAGAACCACACGCTTGCCAAAGAGTTTGAGCATCGGGATGAAAAGCCCCGGGCCGATGTTGTGCACATGTACAAGATTACTTTTGCTCCCGATAGTGCGGAGAGCAGCCAAAAAGGTGTGCATCAGAGCTTCCAACCCGGCGATACGGGTTGAGGGCAGGTCTGTGAATGTGATGTTCGGGTAAGAGGCGGCGCGAGCTTCGGCACCGATGTATGGTTTGCGTCTGAATACGCGAAACTTAGCCGCCATAAGCGGATACAACGCTTCGCAATGACGCTCCACTCCTCCCTGTATGCCGGGAAAGCCTCTCAGACCAAGCACATCAATCTTCAACATATCAGACAATCAAATTAGAGTGCAACACTTCCGGCCGAACTCTCTTTTGATATAACGAAAGCAGGCGTTAATTATTGTACAACGGCAAGAAACGCGGTAGGGGACGTGCATTTGCACGTCCCCATTGGCATTTATTTATTGCGATGATATTATCAGAACATTGCTTTGAGCACCTTGCCACCGGAAGCGTTGGTTGCTTTTACAGTGTAAAGGCCGTCTTCAAGGCCGGTGGCTACTGCGCCGATAACATCGTTGGCAGAGAATACGAGTCGACCCTGCATATCATAAACAAGCACCTGTGCGCTTTCGCTTACCTCAACGATACCGCCTTTACCGGCTTTGAGAATGAAGTCGCCTTCAGCAGCCACACCGTTTACACCCAAAGCAGCTGAGGGAGTGGGGATTATGTAGCTGTAGTAAGAAACCGGGTCGTTTTCGTAATCCCACACGTTCTCAGCTGTGGCGGCTATCAAAGAAAGGTCGGGAGTACAACAAGTCACACCCATTACCGGTTGGTCTACATATGAGATGCTTTCGCCGGTAATCCAGTTCATGGAGTCGAAAGTGTGGCAGAGGTTTTCTTTGAGCCACTCATGCTGTGCTTCTTCGGTGTTGGATACAAAGAATGAATAAAGAGTCTGCCATTCTTTTCCGGCGGGCTTGATATAAGCCTCAACAACAGAGTCTTCGTTGTAAGCCAACACTGTGCCGTCGGCAGCCAATGCAGAGGCATACAGATAATCCGCACCCTCAAGAGTGAGATATTCAGCTGATTCGGCTTGCATGAGGATGGGCGACTGCGTTTCTAAAATGTTGAAGGGATCGTCGGGATCCTCCATGCTGCGAGTGTTGGTTGAGAGCACATATTTGGCATCGGGAGTGATGAAAGCCTGACCGTAAGTAAGAAGTGCGCTGGTATCGTACATTTTTGAGAACTGAGTATAGAACGCTTCCCATTCGGTGTTGTATTTTTCAGCGGCCTCATTATAAGCCAGAACGGCGGCGTCATAGTTCTTGAGGTCCTCTTCTGTCATATAGTCAGTCGGTTCGGGATAGTTCTGATAATCCGTCAGGAAATTAGCGTAAGCCTCTTCATAGGCCGCTTTCTTTTCCGGGTCAGACATATAGTCAGTGACATGAGAAGCGGGATCTACCGGAGCATTGTCTTCATCAAATTCGGGGAATTTCAGGTCGGTGGGGTTGATGAGTTTGCCTCCCCAATTTTTGTAGGACCATTTGCCCTCGGAGTCTTGTGTGTAGACAATGGGTTTGAGGAAGAAGCCTGTGTAGTCGATGAACTGAGCGGCGATAGTCTTGCCATCATCGGCTATCGATATGGGAGACTCACCCTGCGGAACACGGCCGGAGAAGTCTACTGTCTCAAAGGGGAGCGTTACAGGGTTTGACCATTTGCCGTCTTCACCGAGATTCCATACAACGCCTACATACATCATGCCTGCCGGAGCATTGTCGGAAGGTATTACATCGGCAATTGCCACAGCCACAGAGCCATCGGCGGAGATACATCTCATATAGATGTTGCGGTTATCCGGGTTGGGAAGTGACTTCCATTGGCCGTTCTGCCAATAGGAGGGGTCACCGCCGTTTTCAATTACGGAGCCCACGATGATACCGTTGGAAGATACGCAGTTGCCGCTGCCTACACCATAGTATTTCTCGCCGTCGGCATAGTATTCATAAACAGTTCCGGTTTCGAGATTGGTGATTACCACATTGCCGAACATTTCGCTGACCGCGTAGCGACCATTAGGCGATATTGCATAGATGTACTGGTTGGCATACACCTCCGGAGCCTTGGGCAAAGCCATTGCTGTTGAGGCTGAAGCAAGCGCCAAGGCGCCGAGCAGTAAAAATTTCTTCATGTAAAATTACTTTTAATTATATGAATAAACAGATTGATTGACAGACTCTTAATCTTCCATTACAAGGCCTTCGCTCAGTTCAAGGTCTTTGCGCACATCTTTGTGCAGAACCCACACTATGCCGGAGCCGCGCCCGGGAACAGAGGTGGTATATACCTGATCGAGTATCCAACCGTAAACGGTAAGATAGTTCATTGCTTCGGTGAGGGTTGGGAAGCGGTATTTCTTTATATTTTGAATGTCGGCATCGCTGAGCTGCGCCTTCTTCGCTATTGTGGGGTCAATATTAATGGCTGTACCGGCCGGCCGGGCAGACGCGCCCGGTTTTTCGGCAGATGACAGGGTGATGTAATAACGTGTGTGGCCATCTGCCGGATTGTCGGCTTTAGCCAAAGAGCAAATAAAAGCTGCACACAATAAAAATATCAGTCTTAAATGTTTCATTTTGCAAATTTATATTAAAAAATATTATAGACAAAAAAATGTTCAAAAAAAAATCATTCATAAGGGGTGCGCGGCGCGCACCCCTTATGAATGATTGAGGCATTGGTGCAAATCGGATATTATTTGCGAATTGCTATTTTGCGGCTTTTGGTTTTGCCGTCGGCGTTTACGCGAATCATGTAAATGCCGTCGGGCAGTGTGGAGGCATTGATTGCCTCTCCGCCGGTGCGTGCCACACATATTCCGTTGATGGCATATATTTCAATGCTTTGAGCATTGGCAGCGGAAATCACGCCGCCCTCATAGTTGATAAACATTCTGTCGGCCTCAATGCGTTGTGCAGAGGAAGTGAACTCTGCACTTACGGGTGAGACACGACCATCGCGGTAGAATGCCTGAACAGAGTATTTTGAATCGGCCGGAGCATCGGTGTCTGTGTATTTCAGGTATGCGCCATACACGGGGCGGTTGTTGATTACCTCGCCGTTGCGGAGTACGTTGTATGCAATCAGCGTGTCATCAAGAGTGAACGATTCGTTGGCTTCAGTGTCCGTGATATTGGCGCGCAACGGCCATATGCACATACCCATGGGGTTGCCTTGGGCTACCGAGTAAACGTCTGAAAGTTTCAGCCATGTCTTGCCTTCGTCTTCAGAGTAAAGGTCGGTAACACCGGCAATAAACTCGTTGCTTGTCTGATAATATACGGGGGTCTGCTCAACATCGTAGTCGAAAATACGCACTGCAATGCGATATTTCTTTCCGGCTTCGATTTGGACGGGCTTGTCAAGGGCTATTGCCGTGGGGAAAGGATTTTTGAAGTCGCGACCGTACTTGCAACGGCTCACCTCAGCGCCGTCGGTATATACGATGGCTTCGGCCTGTGTGGGCTGATTGGTGATGATCGCCGGGTTGTCAAACAGGAAGCAGCTGATTGAAGTGATGTATTTACCGGCAAAGGGGTCGGTCATTTCCGGCTTGAGGTCTACAGCTGTAATCAGCGGAGCGCCCTCGCTGCCGGTGCAATAGTCAGAAAGAATGTTTGAGTTGACTACATAAGAGACTTCCCAGGCATTGATTGAGTTTTGCCAAGTCAGATCTACTTTGTTTGCCTCAACGGCTGTTGCCATAACTCCTTTGGGAGTCGGAGCTGTCATTTCATCATTGAGACTCATATCGTCCACGCTCCATTTGAGCGAACCGCCGCCGGCACCGCGGGCATTTACACGCACTTGGAAAGTCTTGCCGTTGAACTCGGCAGGCACGGGCATTTTGTAGAAGTTCCATGCTCCGAACTGCAGGTCTGCTGCACAGTGACTGTCAACAGTTGTCCAATTTTCGCCGTCGGTTGATATTTGAATGTCGAGGAAGTCACCTTTGAGCTGCTCGCGTTCGGCCTCGTTCACGAGCTGACAGGTCATGTAGTAGCTTATAAACATATTGCTGTGAGCCTTTGTGTCGACAAAACGGCTGAGGAGCACGCTGCTCCAAGGCACTGTGGCTATGGCTGTGGTGCAATAATAGGGGGTATTGTTCTCGAAATTGTATGACTCCAAGTTCCATTGTATCACCTCGCTTGTGGAGCCTTCGGGCAGGTATGAATGCCACCAGTCGTTGTTGTTGATGAGGTTGCCTTGCGGATCGAGAGAGACGTTGTCCCAGTTGTCAAACAGCGGCCAGCTTGTTGTTTCGGAGAGAGCCGCCGTGAGCATTTCGGAAGCGGAGGATTCAATCGCACCCTTGGCCGTAGTGCCGGTTGCGCGTACTTCCGCGTTATATGTTCCCGGGGTGACGTCTACCGTTGCGGTAAAGACTCCGTTCACAGCCTTGTCGGGAGTGAGAGTTACACTCTGTGAGCCGATTTTGGCAGTGTAGCCTGTTACGGTCACTTCTTCGGGCACGTTGTCGAGCGCGTACCACTTAAAGGTCAGAGAGCCGGGCGAGGCGAAGAAGAAATCTTTGACTCTCGGAGCGGGCAATACGGTAACCTGCTGAGGGGTCATTGTCAACACAAGCGCATCGCCATAGGCCGGATTGCCGGCCAACACACTGAAATCAGACGAGCCGCAGATGTCTGACAGGTTAGCAAACGAGGGGAGGCCGGGGATGTCGAGTTCCTGCGCTTCAAGGTATTTGTCGAGTTCTACGGCTGTACCCTGTGTAATAGAGCAATAATACATAGCCGTAGTCCATGTAGTTGTATTTGTCAGCTTCACAATCATGTCACCCTTGTCGCTGACAGTCATACCTACGGGCATACCCCAACCGGCCGGCAGCTCAACAGTCTTTATGTCGCCGGTGGCCACTTCATACACTCCGGCAATGTGAGTGTTGGCATAGTTATAGCCGGTAACAAGCACATACTTGCCGTTTGCGCTCACGGCATCGGCAGAGGCACCGACAAGTGTTTCGGTTGAGATTGAGAGCGTCATGCCGTTACCGGCAGCGTTCCATATCGCCGGATATTGATTACCATTCTTCACCAGAGTACCGAAAATCACATTACCATCGAGGCTGACACCCTTAGCCCAGCCGCCGAAAGCACCGTCGGCAAGCTGAAGCATTGAGTATTCGTACTCACCGGTGGCAGAGTTCAGTGTCCACTTGCAGGGATATGAGGGCTGATAGCCTATTTGTATATAACCGACAATGGTTGAGCCGTTTTCGGAAATACCGTCGGCATAAGCACCGTCGGCACCATCGGAAAATTCAGTTGTGGTGAATGTTCCGGTGCCGAGGTTTACGAGAGTACCGTCGGCTTTCCACAGAGCGGCGGAAGTGATGGGTATTTCAATTATATCTCCTTCGCTCTCGGCTTTCTTCATGCCGGGCGCGAACTCACCCTGCTGATATTGTATTGTCTTGTCCTTGTCGCGAAAACCGCCGACAATCATACCGGCATTGTTCACTGCAAGAAACTTACCGCTCTTGTCGAGGTCGGCTTCCGTATAAGAGGTTTTCCACACATAGTCCGCGCTGTTCACGGTGTAAAGGAAACTGTTGTAGACGGCATTCTCATATCCGTTTTGATAGCCTACCACATACGCCCCATTAGGGGATACGGCGGTCACTTTACCGCCGGGAAGCGGCGTGTAAGAATCCGCGGCCGTTGCAACAAAAGCGGCAAGCATAGCCACAGAACTGATTAGTAATTGTTTACGCATAAATTATAAGTTTGAAATAATGCACAAAGTTAATATTAATAATTGATTCAACAAACTGCGCAATTACAAAAACAGTAAAGATTGAACCTGAAGAGACAAACGCAGATTTCAAGCGCCCGGTTCAAGTTGGTTTTTCACAAGGTTGTAATACAATCCTCGGCGAGCGGTGAGTTGTGAGTGAGTGCCCTGCTCGGCTACTCGGCCCTTTTCCAATACAATTATATTGTCAGCATCGCATACCGTTGACAGACGGTGAGCCACTACAATTACCGTACGCCCTTGGTAGAATGATTTCAGATTTGATACGATATTGCGTTAATTCTCAGCGTCTAACGAATTTGTTGCTTCGTCAAGGAATATGAATTCGGGATTGCGATATACTGCACGAGCTATCAACACACGTTGCTTTTGACCGAGACTCAGCCCGATACCGTCTTTGCCGATTTTTGTGTTGTACTTCAGCGGCATTTGCATCACGGTGTCATGCAGACAAGCCGCTCGGGCAGCTTCGCAAACGTGTTCTTTATTGGCCTCGCGGTCGGAGGTGGCAATGTTTCTCTCGATTGAGTCGGAAAATATCACACCCTCCTGCATAACCACACCGCACTTTCGGCGCAATTGTTTCTTATTCAAGCCCTCAATATTGCGGCCATAGATTTCAAGAGAACCGCCCTCCACGGGGTAAAATCCCAACATCAGTTTTAAAAGAGTTGTTTTGCCGGAGCCGGACGCACCCACAATGGCCGTTACTTTCCCTTTCGGTATATCAAAAGACACGGAGTCAAGAGTAATTTTACTACAAAATTTATAACATGTCTGTAGCCGACATATCGGGAATCAGTGGGAAATTCCAAAAATTCAATTCGTACTATATTGTTAGTCCTTAGCATTTTAATCTCCCTCTCATTGGCGGGTAACCCATTGATGAACATAACCACATCTCCACCGGTTAAGGTGGAGACGTGGCAGGTTAAGGGATCTACCGAAATAAGAGGTATATTCATGCGTGAGAGCAAATCCAGTCCATCTGTCGCAGCTTGTTTTTGCGAAAGAGTAGGATTGAAATCCAATTCATTCATTTTTGTGTGCTGATTCTGACCGACTACGACAATCTCATCCAAATCGTTATTGACAATCACAGAGTCCGACTGCTCTTGTGCAAAAATTAATGAAGTTGGCAAGAGTGTTAATATAAAACTAATATACCTCATATTTGAATGTCTAAGAGATAATTACGAACAACTAATCTCTATGTCCAGTTATTACACCACACATATTCTATTAGTGAGGTTGCAAGTTCCAAAACTACATGCGCCATAGCCGTTAGGTGAATCGCTTTCCGTTCCGATTCCTCCGTAGATTTGCAATGATTCCATTGCATTCAACAATTCGATGTCTTTTTTCATTGTCTTGAATTTTAAAGGGTTAGTAGATGTTTGTTTGTCACTTTCTTGATTGCTCAAGATATTTCTGTGTGAGATGGGCATGGATTATCGCCTCTCCCATTTCTTTTTCTTTATCAAATCTCACACATGAGATTTTCCCTTTGTGGTTTAATTGTTCAAACCGCTTTTGTGGGACCCCAACATATCGGTAAATAGTTGCATTCAGCACATTCGCTATCCGACATTTCATAAGTAGGCTGAAAATGAGTCGTGTGTGCATCACTGAAATCCACTTCTCCTCCGTTCTGTAATATTCCCGGTTTAATTTCGTTTGAGTCGTTATTGCATTTTCCGACAGTACCGTCCGGATAGATGCAGTCAAAATGCTTCATGTCCACATAACACAGACCTATGGGTTTGAGAGTCGGGGTAATACCTGCAGACTTGAATAAGTTCATCATGCCAATAAGCTCGTCTGTTCCGATATTGTCAGTTTTTACAGTTTGCCATACAGGCTGAAGGTTAAGCGTGAGATTATGACGGACTTCTTCGGGTATACGTTCCATTACTTGTTGGGCAATGATATCCGGCTTAAATGTTTCACGTGTATAATTAAATCGGAGCGTACAAGTGCACTTATGAGCTAAATAAGCTATATTGTCAAGTGACGTATCGAAAGCAGAAAGATGGCCTAATTGTTTCACGGCATTATGCTTGGAGCGTTCTCCGTCAATAGTAATTTGGTAGTGTGTGACTCCGGCTTTGTGGAGAGTGTCAATCCTGTCGTGTGTCAGCAGTGTGGCATTTGTTGTGATACTGCTAAAAAAATCAGTCCTCTTTCTTTGGTAATCTTCCGGGCAAATTCCGTTATGTCCAAAACTTTGTCGTAAGCCATAAGAGGCTCGCCTCCAAACCAAGTGATATTCAGTTTCTTGATTTCGGGATTCTCAATACGCTTAAGAATCAGATCTTTTACGCGGCGTACATCGTCGTCTGACATCCAGGAATTTTCGTGTTCCTGCACACAGTACCAACAGCGCAGATTGCATTGGTATGTGGGCAATATCATAATCAGATATTCATTTGGCAAACGAAGTAGCGCATACTTGTTTTTTACTGAAACGGACTCGTCAGTTTCATCGTCAATAACGAAACCTTGAGCTTTCATTTTTTCAAGAAAACTGCAGTATTCTTGAAAATCGTCCGGGCTTGTTATAATGTCTTGAAACTTGTCTGCAAACTTATTGTGTACCCAAAAAGAGGCGTTTGTAATTCCGTTCATGAAGACAACTCCTCCCTGAAATGGGACATAATAATTATATTTGCTTGTCTTAATGTGTGTGCGTTTTAGTGATGAATATTGCAAAATTACAATTTTATTTTAACACTCGCTAATTTTCTTTTATTTTTTTGATTCTTTTAAAAAATGTTTGAAAGTTTCTTTTAATTAAAAAGATGTTGAATCCACTTTGAAAGGCGGACTCAACTGATAATAAATTCACAGTGTTTATAGTTCAAGTACAAGGTATTTGTGCGCAACCTTTAATTTATAGAAGCTGTCTTAATCATAACCGCAAATTGCGGCGGCTCGTTGCAGGGCTATGAGGAATTTGTCTACTTCGTCTTTGGTGTTGTAGGCGGCGAATGTGGCGCGGACGGTGCCGGGGATGCCGAGGCGCTCCATGAGGGGTTGGGCGCAATGATGGCCGGTACGTACGGCCACTCCCTGCTTGTCGAGAAGCATACCGATATCGTAGGGGTGAGCATCGCCGACAAGGAAACTGAGTACCGGTTCTTTGCCCGGAGCTGTGCCGTATACCCTTACTGCCGGAATTTCTTTTTCAAGTCGGGACATGAGATAATGCATCAGTTCGTGTTCGTGGGCGGCGATGTTTTCCATCCCCAAATCACCGATGAAATCAAGTGCTTTTGCAAATGCAGCGATGTCTACATAGTCCGGAGTGCCGGCTTCGAACTTATATGGTAGCTCGGCCCAGGTAGTGCCTTGAAAGCTCACATGACCTATCATCTCTCCGCCGCCTTGGTAAGGTGGCATCTTTTCCAGTAAAGACTTGCGGCCGTAAAGCACACCTACACCGCAGGGGCCGTACATTTTATGCGATGAAAAGGCGTAAAAATCGCAATTTATGTCGCGCACGTCAATGCGCAAATGAGGCGAGGCTTGTGCGCCGTCCACGAGTACGGGTACTCCTTTGGAGTGAGCAAAGGCGGTCATTTCCTTCACCGGATTGACAGTGCCAAGAACATTGCTGACATGGCAGAATGCGGCCATTACGGTCTTGTCATTAATAAGACTTTCGTATTGCTCTTGCTTGAGTTCTCCCCTTTCGTTAATGTCAACCACGCGGATTTTCAGTTCATGCTTTGCGGCCAAGAGTTGCCAGGGCACGATGTTGGCATGGTGTTCCATTACGGTGAGGATAATCTCCCCGCCCTTGGGGAAACTCTGTCCGAAACTTGCGGCCACAAGGTTAATCGCTTCGGTAGTGCCGCGAGTGAAAATTATTTCTTGTTCACTCTCTGAATTTATATAGTCGCGCACCCGGCAGCGTGTATGCTCCTGCAAATCGGTAGCCTCTTGCGAGAGGGTGTGTACACCTCGATGAACATTGGCTTTTGTGTGTTCATAACCGGCGACAATAGCCTTGACAACACAGTCGGGGGTCTGCGAGGTGGCACCGTTGTCAAGGTAAACGAGAGGTTTACCCTGCACCCGGCGGTCAAGTATCGGAAACTGTCCCCTTATTTTTTGTACATCGTATCGACCCATATTATTCAGGATTTTCCGTACATTCATCGATGGAGGCACAAGCTACACAACCCTTGTCGGCATCTCCGCTAAGGCGCATATCTACAAGATGACGAAGGCGTGTGCGCAGTTGTTCAAGTCGTACCGGCTCTATTACATCAGCCATGAAGGCCTGGCGCAAAAGAGTTTTTGCTGTATTCTCGTCAAGGCCGCGAGTGCGCATATAGAAGATTTGCATCGGGTCAAGCTGCCCGATGGCTGTGCCGTGCGAGCATTTCACATCGTCCGCGTAAATTTCAAGTTGCGGCTTACTGAACATTCGCGCCTCGGGCGAAGCCACGAGGTTGCGGTTTGCTTGCATCGCTTCCGTCTTGACGGCTCCCGGAGCTACATACACGCGTCCGGTAAATGTACCGACCGAATGGCCGTCCACCACATATTTGAAAAGTTCGTTGCTGGTGCAGTGCGGCTTATCGTGACGCACGAGAGTGAAATTGTCCAACCGGCGTTGTGCATCCTCAATACCCATGCCGAGTATCTGTAAATTGCCCATTTCATCGAGGTAACGGGTATAGATTTCGTTGCGAGTGGTTCCGTTAAAAAGCGTGATTCCATCAAGGAGGACGTTGGCCTCACGTTCCATATCCAGATACAAAGTGCTCAGCCGTGACGTCTTGGGGGTGCTTTCTTCCAACTCATACAAATCGAACTTGGCACCTTTGCCGGCATATATTTCTATTGTCTGGAGGTTAAGGAAATTGAGTTTGTCGTCTTGGGTATGGTCGCAGCAGAGCAGACAGGCCTCGGCGTCATCTTCCAGCACAATGAGCAAGCGGCGCACAGCCATCATCGGCACCGCGCCTTGCAGAATACTCACTAATTGAACAGGGCGTTCAACCTTTACACCTTTGGCCACATGGAGCACAAGGCCGTCTTGCACCAAGAGAGTGTTTAGAGCAACGAGGGGATTTGCGAGGTCGGCAATCTTGCCATAGTAAGGCTCGATTAATTCGGGCTTTTCTCGGGCAATGTACCTTAGAGATGTCACTGTCACACCCTCCGGAAGATTTCTGCCGGAATTGGGTGTGGAGGCGAAACCATCGCCGCACAGGAAGAACATACTCGTACTCATGTTGGGTACATGGCAGGAGAATGTGTCAGCCGGATTTATACCCAAAGAAAGGCGCTGAACATTCAGTCCGTAGTCCGGGCTGAGGATAGCCTGTAAATCGGTATGTTCGTAGTTTTCACTGCCTTTGCGCGGCAATTCGGCAGCTTTGAGAGCCTCCAAAGCCGCCGAGCGGTATTTGTCGAGCAGGGGAGCACCGTGCTCGGCGAAAGCCTCCCTGTTTGACTCGTATAAGTCTATATATTGCGAAAGTGCGTTCATTATTTTATCAGATTAGGCCGTCGGCTTCAGCTTGGCGAATTAGCGGATCAAAGCCGTTTTTCTCGATGAAAGCGGCCAAGTCGGGGCCGTCGGTCTTGATGATGCGACCCTTATAGAGGATATGGATAATCTGCGGTTTGAGGTAGTCGAGCAGTCGTTGGTAGTGAGTAATCACGATGGTGGCGTTCTCCTCGCTTTTGAGAGTATTCACACCGTCGGCCACAATGCGGAGCGCATCTACGTCCAGGCCGGAATCTGTCTCATCAAGAATGGAAAGCTTGGGTTCAAGCATAGCCATTTGGAAAATCTCGTTGCGCTTTTTCTCTCCGCCGGAGAAGCCCTCGTTCACCGAGCGAGAGGCAAGCTTGCTGTCCAGCTCCACCACGGCGCGTTTCTCGCGAGTGAGCTTCAGGAAATCGGAGGCACTCATGGGGGGCTCGCCCAGATATTTGCGCTTCTCGTTGATAGCGGCACGCATAAAGTTGACCATGCTTACTCCGGGAATTTCAACCGGATACTGAAAACCGAGGAAGAGGCCGAGGTGGCTGCGAGTTTCGGGTGGCAGTTCAAGCAGATTGTGTCCGCGAAACTCTGCCGAGCCACGCGTCACGGTGTAAGCCGGATTTCCGGCCAATACCATAGACAATGTACTCTTGCCGGAACCGTTGGGACCCATGATGGCATGTACTTCACCGGGACACACCTCCAGGTCAATCCCTTTTAAAATTTCTTTTCCTGCGGTGCTTGCGTGCAAATCGTGCACCTTAAGCATATATTCACTCATATCTGTAATATAGTTTCTATCGTAAATTAACGCTGTATGAAGATTAATGTTGACTCTGAGTTTGAAAATCCAATTCACGGGCTTCCTGCATTTGTTGCCGGTATTTGACTTCGTCCGGGCCGGGAATGCCAAGCACTTCCGGGGATACTTTCATAACCAGCTCCACGACATTGCCGTCGCCGTCGGTGTACGACTTCATCAGTGTGCCATCAGGATTGACTACGAGTATGAGGTTCAAGCCGATACTTAGCAACAAAACCCACTTGCCGAAGCAGAACACGGCACCGAGAAGGGAGTTTAACGCCCCGGTGTGTATTACCCTCAACGCATTGGCAAGGACACTTCCGAGCAATGAAATCAATATATACACCACTATGAATATCACGGAGGCACCCACAATGTAGCCGGTGTATTCTCGCATCCAAGAGCCAAACGGCTCGGGTGCAAATTTTTCGGCAGCCGGAACCATCGGGTCGAGCATATCGGCGGCTTGCGTGTAGAATATACGCGCCGCCACAAAGCCGAAAGCCAACCCCAACAGGGATGCCAATTGCTTTGCCACGCCGCGCCGCCAACCGTGCCATACAGCCAGCAGCAAAACTACTATGACAATCAAATGAAAAATCATACCGAGACCCGATTCCATTAATTCTGCAAATTTACAAATAAATCGCGAAACAGCCGAAGACAACAAGAATAAAAGGGTAAAAAAGAGGGATAAGGCTTGGCGAAGTCTTATCCCATAGCATAGCACTGTGTTTTATTATTTTCCTTATGTGAGGAGTCTTTATTATATGTGGGAATTGAAGCAATTACTTTCCTGTGCGAGCGCGTTCGTTCTCGGCTTTTGCTTCGATTTCGGCATCGGTGAGCGGGAAGTAGTCTGACGGACGGCCGGGATTTTGAGTGCTCAGCTCGTCAAAGTTTTCCAAAATATCGGCATAATCCTTTTGGATTTGCTCATATACAGCGAGAGCCTCGGTGTTCTTCTTTTGAGCATCGAGTACGGAGGCTTTCTTCATGAGAGCGCGAACAGCCACTTCGGGGTTGTTCTTCTGCGCTTTATTGTACACCTCATCGTATGCGCTGATTGCCTCCGCATATTTCTTGAGGCCTACATAAGCATCGCCTTTGAGCAAATTTGCGTTCATTTCCATTACCGGCTCATCAATGTCGGTATTGTTGATTGCATCAAGCGCTTTCTGATATTGATTGTTCTGCAAATACATTCCGGCAAGCTGGATATTAGCAAGAGTGCCACCGGTTTTGCCGGACTCGCTTTGTGCCACTTTTTCCAAATCC
Source organism: Prevotella sp. (assembly GCA_023662865.1). Classification (GTDB taxonomy): domain Bacteria; phylum Bacteroidota; class Bacteroidia; order Bacteroidales; family Muribaculaceae; genus Lepagella. The sequence goes on along the minus strand of JAMPIK010000020.1, from coordinate 17,715 downwards.
TTAATCATCACGGAGTCGGTAGCATTGCTCTTCATGGACTTTGTCAATGCAGTGGTATACGCCTCGCTTGACTTTTGGTTGCTTTGTTTGTTCAACATCCACCAGCCCAAGCCACCGAGTATTACTACAACTACACCGATACCTACACCGATAATTGCGTTTTTGTGCTTACCCATTTTTTCGGAGAAATTGGGTTCAGCAGCGTTCATTACGGTTTGCTCCGTCTCTTTTGTATTCTTGTTTGCCATTGTGCAAAATGTTGTTACAGATTAAATTTAGCAGCGGTAGCGCGAGAAATCATTGGCAACCGCCTATTTTGTTTCAGTGTGCAAAATTAGTTCATTTTTTGTAAATGAAGAAATTTTAAATAAAAAAATTGTTTCTCTTAAGGAATTTTAGTATCTTCGCACTCAAAATCATCGGCTCGGCTTATGAATCAAGACTTACAACAGCAGCAAAATTTGACCATGCGGCAGACAATGACGTCGCAGCAGGTGAGGTATGTGCGACTGTTGGAGATGAATGAGCAGGAGGTGGAAGCCGCCGTAGAGCGCGAGCTTGACGACAATCCGGCTCTGGAACGAGCCGATGTTGCCGTTGCTACCGTCGCCACAGAGAGATACATACCGCGAGAGCAGCTGCCGTCGCGCCCCGATTTGACACCGATAGATGCCGATGACTCCGAGTCGCTCGCCGAGCATTTGAGTACGCAGATAGGAGAACTGACGTTGCCGGATGATATCCGCGAAACCGCCTTGTATATAATTGGCAATATAGACTCGAACGGCTATCTTCAACGGAGCGAGAATGCCATGATTGACGATATCGCTTTCAGCACCGGCATTGAAGTTTCGCCGCAGACTATGCATGAAGCCCTTGTCCGGGTACGTTCGCTGGACCCGGCCGGAGTAGGAGCGTATAATCTTCAAGACACACTGAAATTGCAGTTGGAGCGCATGAAACCCTCCGAGAGTCGTGACGATGCAATGCGTATTGTCAGCGAGGAATTTGAAGAGTTTTCCTTGAAGCACAGTCACCGCCTCATAAGTAAGCTGAAATTGCCGGCTGCCCGAATAGACAAAGCGTTGCGCCTTATCCGTACCCTTAATCCGAAACCCGGCAGTGCCGTAGGCACGGGGCGCAGAGATGTAGCCGCCGCCGTGGTTCCCGATTTTCAGGTGGACGTTGACTCCGCCGGACAGATAACCGTTTCGTTTTCAAGCAATATACCCTCGTTGGTCATTGAAGAGGGCTTTGAACAGGCTTACCGAAGAATGAAAGAGCGCAAACAAGCGCGCATTGAGGCCGATGATAAATTTGTGGCAACCAGATACCGCGATGCCCGCGATTTCATCAATATTCTGCAACAGAGGCGCGACACGCTTTATTCCGTGATGACCGCGATTGTAAAACTGCAAAAGGAATATTTCATCACCGGCGATGAGCAAACCATGCAGCCTATGACATTGAAAGATGTAGCCGCGATGATAGGTATGGACGTCAGCACCGTGTCGCGAGCTACGGCGGCAAAATATGTAGCCACTCCCGGCGGGGTGCTTCCTCTTAAATTCTTTTTCAGTGAAGGTTATGGGGCTGATGAAGACCGCGTGTCGGCGCGAAGTGTACAAGCTGCTCTGCGTGAGTTGGTTGAGAAGGAAGATAAAAAACACCCGTTGAGCGATGAAGCCTTGTGCCGACTGCTTGCCGGCAAAGGCTATGAAGTGAGCCGACGCACGGTAGCTAAATATCGCAATAACCTTAACCTGCCGGTGGCTCGATTGCGTAAAGGAATGTAATGAGATGACAAATATAAGCGAACATACATCTGATGAATGGAACTCCCGGACACTTCGGCTTATAGGGGAGCAGGGTGTCAAAGCTCTTTCCGAGCTGAGGGTGCTTATTGCAGGTGTGGGCGGAGTAGGCGGTTATGTTGCCGAGATGCTTGCTCGCAGCGGCGCGGGGCATCTCACCCTGATTGACTCCGACACAGTAGCGCCAAGCAATCTGAACCGCCAGATAATAGCATTGACAGGCCAAACGGGTCAGCCGAAAGTGGCTCTGTTCAAAGAGCGAATCGCCCATATAAACCCGGAGTGCGAGGTAACTGCCGTTGAGCAATATCTCACAGCCGACAATGTGGAGGCGATGCTTGCCCCCGGTTTTGATTTTGTTGCGGATTGTATCGACACCGTTGCACCGAAGGTTGCACTGCTTGCCGCTTGCAAAGCCCGGAAAATAAACGTGATATCTTCAATGGGTGCGGGAGGGCGAATGGATCCTACACGGGTGCAATATGCAGACCTATGGGAGACACAACAGGACGGACTTGCGCGTGCCGTGCGTGAGGCTTTTAAACGCCGAGGGCGACGACCTTCGATAAAAGTAGTATACAGTTCCGAGCCTCCGCGTTCACGCTCATTGATTGTAGAGCAAAACCGGGATAATAAACGAACCGGCTATGGCACTTTGGCCACCATACCGGCTCTTTTCGGCATATATATGGCCTCATACATTATCAATAAGAGCATTACATCATGAATAAAATAGAGCTGCGCGGAGTGCGCAAATCGTTCGGCCAACTGGAGGTGATTAAAGGTATAGATCTGGTAATACCCACTGATAAGATAATCACGCTTACGGGAGCGAGCGGCGCCGGGAAAACCACGTTGTTGCAGATTATGGGTACTCTCGACACACCCGACACCGGCTCGGTATTATACGATGATTTGGATGTCACTTCACTGAGAGACAAGAAATTGTCTGAATTCAGAGGCAAGCATATCGGCTTTGTGTTTCAAACACATCAGTTGCTGCCCGAATTCAATGCACAAGAGAATGTAATGCTGCCGGCATTGATAGCCGGAGTGCGCCGAAAACCGGCAGCCGAAAAGGCAACGGAGCTTCTCAAACTCTTGGGCTTGGGCGAGAGGTTGAGCCATAAGCCGTCGGCTCTGTCAGGGGGAGAGCGTCAGCGTGTGGCGGTGGCGCGGGCATTGGTCAACGATCCGGATATAGTTTTCGCCGATGAGCCTACCGGAAGTCTCGATTCTCACAATCGGGACGAAATCATTGCCCTGTTTCAGCAACTCCACGCCAACCTCGGCCAAGGCTTCGTGATAGTGACCCATGACCCGGAACTTGCAGCTACCGGCCATGAAATAATACATATAAAAGACGGCTTAATTCAACCCGCTTAGCTGCGAGAGAAATAGTGCAGGTGCCGCGCGAGCTTTGCTCCTTGCAAACTCAAACAGAAGTGGCGAAACCGAGGCATGTCCTTTTGACGCAGTGCATGAACCAAGCGACGAAGTAGCCAAGTGTGCGGGTGCAGATGGCTGTGAAGCGCACCTCCGGTCATTATGAACCAGTCTTCTGCACCGTGGCGATCGCAAGTTGTGGAATGGTCATGTTCACAAATAGTGAGCGGCACAATATATATACGCGCACCGACATTCAAGGCATCGCACAGCCAGACATCTTCTTCACCGGCTTTGAAAATTGGAGCACCTACTCCGAAATTCTCGTTAAACGAAATACTGCCGGCCGGGCTCTCGCGGCGATAAGCCATTTCAAAGCCGCAAGGATACCATCCTTTGGGCGCGTGTTTTATGCTGACCGCCTTATCAGAGGGGAAAGGCTTTACGAATTTGCCGTGAAAGGTAGAGCGACAGCAAATCACATCGGCTTGTGGCATATCATCGAACAATTGAATGAGAGCGGAAAGAGACTCGGCCCGGTATACTACATCGTTGTCGGCACAAAGGCAATACGGAGCGGTGGCATAAGACGCTGCCCGGTTGCGATTTAGGGCCACTCCCCTACTCTTGGTTTTGAATACTTTGATATCCGGACGCCGGACAATTTCCGCCGGCACCGGGCAGTCTGCGTCCGGGAGCTGCCAACTGACAATGTATTCCACTGCGGGTACAAGCGGAGGATTGGTTCGGACAAAAGTGTGCATACCCTCGGGCTGAAACACAGTCACCAATACTTGCAATTTTATTTCCGTATCAGCGTGTCCCATTGTGCAATAAAGCGGTCGGTCACCACCTTTGATGAATTGTGTTTTGCTACAAATTCACGCCCCTGAGCCGCACGCCTGCGCATATCATCGGGCGAGAGGACAAGGGTCTTGATTGTGTCAACAATCGACTCATCGTCCGGCACAACATTAACAACCGGGTGCAGCTCTTTCTCTCCGATAAAATCATAATATTCCGGCTCGGCTCCGCTCACGGATACTTTCCCCATAGCCATAGTTTCAAGTGCATTCGTTGCCGGAGTGTAGGAATAAAGCTGATCAAGAACTATATGTGCATCATTTAGCATCTCGAGATATTGTTTATAAGGAAGGTCGCGGGCTATCAAGACGCGGCATTTATCGGGGTGCATGCGTTCTACCTCTCGAGCGGCGGCAAGGAGTCGGTCAGCACCCTTAAACAGTTCATATTCAGACTTAATACCGACCATTAGATTGACCTTTCCGTCTGCCGGAACAGTGAATGGAACCGACTTTATCGAGTCGAGGTCAACAGGTATTCCGGCATATGCCAGCTTTTCCCGAAGATATGGTTTGGCCGCGATATGATATTCATAAAGAGCGGAAACGGCGACATTCGAGTTCTCGTAAATATATCGGCAATGATCGCCCATGGTGCCGTTGAGCCAACGATATTCTATACCCGGAGTGCCCTTCGCATATGGAGATTTTTCCATACCTATGCGAAATTCCGAATATCTAAACAGATTGTCTTCAACGCAGCCCTTCACCGTCACCGGGTCGCTGCCGGCCAATGAGAGTCCGATATGCTTGTTGTTGGCTTTGAGTATATTGAAAAAATAGCGAATTTTGCCGGGGCGCAAATCGAGGAAGTTGGGATTTATAAGCTGCACTATATCAAAGCCTTTGAGCGAAGGTATGAGTTTAAACAAGCGATTAAGATAAGCAAACGAGCCGATAATTCCCGGTTTTCGGCTAATGTCGATATCTCGCTCGGTATCCATACATCGGTTGCCGCTGCTTAGCACTGTGACCGAATGGCCGCGCCGGCGCAGCTCTCGCGCCAACGTGACATGGAAATTTGAATAGTCGCCTGCAAAAAGAATTTTCATAGTGCAAAAGTACTAATTTTCTGAGAATATTTCGTAATTTTGTGAAATGAATGAGACCTTCGGCATAGTTATTCCGGTATTCAATCGGCGAAAAGTAGTGGAACGAACCCTGCAAAGCGTCCGGCAACAGACCTATCGCCCTTTGCATTTAATTCTTGTGGATAATAATTCCACCGACGGGAGCTATGAGTTCTTGAAGGAATGGGCCGACAAGAACAAAGACCGGGAGTTGCAAATCACGGTAACCCGCGAGTTGAAACCGGGAGCTGCCGCCGCACGCAATAAGGGATTGGAGTTGATTGATACCCGTAGAATGTTGTTTTTTGACTCTGATGACCTGCTTATGCCTCACGCTGTGGAAGCATTTATGGCAGCCTTCACGGGAGAAGAAAAGCCGGAATTGGTGATGTCTCGCGCACGGCAAACGGGCACCGGGTCCGGCAAGAGCTTTCTATTGCCGTTGCGGAGCGGCTCGCGCATGGACGCTCACATACACCACGGCACACTTCGCACTGTGGGATACGCCGCCTCTACCGAACTGTTCAGGAAAGCGGGCGGTTGGAATGAGAATCTCCGCATATGGGACGACTGGGAATTAGGGGTCAGGTTATTGCTTGCCACTCAAAAGATTGCGCAGATTTCAGATGTGGTTTGCGAAATTTTTGTCGGCAACGAGTCAATCACCGGTGCACGTTACAGCGACCGCGCCGAGCTGTATGAAGCTCCGATACAAGCCGTGGAGCAAGTACTTAAAAAATCCGGACTCGCCGATGCGCCGCGCATTTGCGCGTTGATGAACTACCGCCGCATAATGTTGGCTGCGCATTTTGCTCGCGAAGGAGAAACAAAACTTGCCGAAGAATGGAAAGACTGTGTTCATAAAAAAATAAGCAGTTACTCATACCGACGCAAAGCCCTATTAAAACTTGCCTATTGGTACATTCGCCATGGAGGCCGAGGATTTGACCGCATTATCTCTCTTCTCTATTAGGCCATGGGAAGGAGGGTGGGTTTACGCTCACACGGATTGACGGAATATGCAGGCGAACAGCAGTGTAATCAGCCAATTTTTCTTTTTCTGCAGCCGACAGACCCCGGGGGGCACGTACCATAAGTACAGTGACCGTATCCGAAGAAACTTCCCCGAAAAGATTGGCCACTACCGTGCGACTCACTGCCATGTCGCTGATACCCGGGAACACAACCTTTACCTCCGGGGCAAGCCGCACGGCGGCATCTTCAAGGTGCTTGTCGGCCTTGAGAATCGCTTGCAAAGAATCATTGCGACTTTGCACATTATCTATTTGACTCTGCATCATGGTGTACATACGCGTCACATCTTCTCCCCGAGCTGATGTAGGAGTTGATGTCGGCGCACCTACAAACCCCTGATTTATTGTCAGCATGGTACCTCCGAGTCCGGCGGCGGCAAGACGTTTCATGGCAACGAGTTCAATTGAGTCCTGCGGCAAACGTGCTCCTATGAGAGTGACCTCAATATGCCGCTCAGTGCCTTCGATGTACTCCTTGTGCGAAAATATCTCCGTGCCGGGAAAGTCAAGTTGTGTGGCTACAAATTCCGAGGCTTCGTTCAAGAAAATACTCTTCCTTATCATCAAGGCTGTAAGGTAAGCACTCACGCATATGGTACCTATAACTATGATATAGACAACGGTTTGTACCCTTCGCGCGCGAGCACTGTCCTGACGCGGCACCGGTTTGAGGCGCATAAGCTTTACGCCAATCCACGAGGCGAAAAGAATAAACACCATGTTGGTAAAAAACAAATAGAGCGCCCCGACAAAGAAGTGCCATTGGAAAGTGGCAAGGCCATAACCGGCAGTGCAAAGCGGAGGCATGAGCGATGTGGCGATAGCTACACCCGGCAATACCTGTCCTTTGTTTTTGGCGGCAATACTCAATATACCGGCAGCGCCGCCGAACAGGGCTATGAACGCATCGTAGATAGAGGGAGAGGTACGAGCCAACAGCTGGCTGTTTCCCTCATACTGAGGCGAAATCAGGAAGTAAATTGTCGATGCGATAAGCGAACCGACAACGGCCATTGTAATATTCTTCAAGCCGCGACGCAACAGCGGGTAGTCATGAATTCCGATACCCAACCCCATGCCGATAATCGGCCCCATAAGCGGGGAAATGAGCATGGCACCGATTATTACCGGTATCGAGTCTGTGTTAAGCCCAAGCGAAGCAACCAAGATTGCGAAAATAAGCACCAATAATTGGGCTCCGCGAAATGATACGCCGGAACGTATGGACTCTTCAATCTGAGATTGCGATTCCAAATCGCCGCTCACATTGAAGTACTTCTTTATGGATTTTATAATTTCGGAAACAGCCATAGCAAGAGAACGTTTCTTGTAAAACAATTCTCTTGGCCAAGAGTTTACCGGCGAGTGAGCAGAAGGCTTTGCAGGGTGATGATGCCGGTAGTAAGCATAAGCGGTATCTGTGCCGGATTGATTGCTTGCGGAAGTGCAGCCCATATGCACAACAGCAACAAAGTGACAACGGCATCGGCTATACACAACACTTTGACAATCTTAAGACAAGCCGGTATCCATATCAGCAGGGTTATAAGCAGCCACAGCGGATTCAGCCATATTGCATTGAAATTGGGCGATGTACCTTCATGCTCGGAGAAGAAAGTCAAGTAGCAAACCAACAGTCCGGCCAGCCCTTGAAGCAGACACCACAAGGCAATTTGTATCTTGATAACAGAGCGGCGAGCGACATCCTTGCGCAGGCTCTCCACCGGAGCGAAGTAGTGTCGGTAGACAGACTTTACGGCAAAGAGCAACGCTATTGCGAAAACTACCCGGAACACAAACAATGGAGAAAAGAACCCGGGAGTGGGCGCCGAACGGTGATTGCCGTCACCCTCCCCTTTAACCAACACATTCTCCGGCATACTCCCGAAATAGCGGCTGTCCGTTTCCATGGGGACAAATGTAGTTTGGGCGTATGTAATCGGCTTGTCGAGTTCCGAGCCGAGCACAAGGTCTATTCCAAACTGATACCATGGGTATCCGGCATTGTATTCTTCAAGCACATTGCGATAAGTAATCCCGGCGGCGTCTTTTGGCGCGAAACGAGAGCCGGTAATACGGTTGAGATGATCAATCGGTTTTGTGGCGCAATTTGCGCTGAAATATTTATATCTGTAAGTATTGTTGCCGGGTCGAATATCATTGAGCAGGGCATTATACATTTGCAGAGCCTCGTCTTGCGAAAGAGGCAACTTGCGTTCCACTACCTTTGACCCTCGTTCACGATACGGGTACAAAAACAAGGCCGTGGGAGAAGCACCGATATTATAATCCGTCTCCCCTTTTACAAAACGCGAGATAAAGCCGGGTGAGGAGAAATCGAACAAGCCGTAATTGAACACCACGTCTATCGGCTCGCCGTTTACGGTACCGCTCACGCGCACCCCTTCATGGCCATAAAGCTCGAAAATTTCAGGCCCGGGATAACACGTTACAAATCCGATTGACAAAGAATCCGTCAGCTGCTCGCTTCGCGCCCGGAGGCCGAAGCAGGCTGTAAGCAGAAGTGTTAAAAACAGAATTTGCCTTTTCATTTCGCAATCTCGGTTATCGACATAAGTGCGCCGGTGGCCGGGTCGAAAGAGGCCATATACGGTTTTCGTTTATCAGTAAAAAGTTTGGGGTCAAGGCCGAATTGAGTGCCGAATTGAGCAAAATTGAACTGTTCGGAGCTGCCCGCTTGCTCCCCTTTGTAAACAAGAGCCACTTCGGCAGTGCCGGGCAATGAATAGATAACGGCATTCTTCGGAAGCTCCTTCGGCTTGCCTTGCAAATCCAACGGCAATTCCGGGGTTGATTTCAAGCTAAACGACAAGTATACTTCCTCGCCGCTGTAATCATCTTTGTCGCAGAAACCGGTATTGTCGCTCAAACGGAACAGAAGCACCTGTGTATCGGTATCGGTGCTGTCCGGCAAGCATGTGTAGCGATGAGCTTGGTAAGAGGTATGTTCATATCCGTTGAAAGCACGCATCAACGCATTTTCCTGCTGTTCAAGACCGTTGAGCATCAACTCCAGTTGCTTGCCGTCGGCCGGCATAGTCTCTGCCGTGCCGCGCGAAAGGGAGAGCCGGCTCTCGCGTATTTCCATTATGGTTTGGGCAAGAATTTGTGCACGTTTGGCCGAGGAGAGGCTCGCCAGATAGTCGGCATCTACATATTTAAGATACTCATCGATATCAGGGACGGGAGTGTTTTCAGGCATTTCAAGTACACTTTCAGCTTCAAGCTCGGTTTCAGCGTTAATGGCCAACAACATTCCGGAGTTTGAGACATTGAGCGATGCCAACGCACCCGGTTTCATCTGCATGAGGAATTTACTGTCGGAGGCAACACCGCGTATCCACATATCGGCGTTTTCAAGCTTCGCCGTTGAGCTGAACTCCTGTATCGGAGCTTCCGCACCAAGGTAGCGTTTGGCATAAATTCGGTAAGGGCCCGGCACACGCACCGTGACGGAACAAGAGGCATCTACTACCAATTCCGTTTCGGGCAGAGAGTACACCACACCGTACTCATTGGCCTTGTCACCGGTGAGAATTTTTGTTTGTTGTGCCGGAGCAATATATGCGGTCAGAGCGCAGAAAGCGCACACAGAGAAGATTAACAGTCTTTTCATACATAATAATTTTGTGCAAATTTAGTGATTTTTGACATATAATTGCAGCCTCGGGCTCTTTTTTTTGATTAACATACCCTCGGATAAAAAACTTTTCACTAAATTTGTGAGTTAAATAATACAGATATGGAAAAATTGAAAGTCAAAATAATAAACCGCAGCCCGAACCCGCTGCCCGCCTACGGCACAGAACAGGCTGCCGGCATGGACGTATACGCATGGTGTCCGCAAGGAGATGTAACCCTTGCTCCCGGTGAGCGTGCGCTTATCGGCACCGGGCTTTTCATTGAATTGCCCGCCGGGTATGAGTGTCAGGTACGTCCGCGCTCCGGGTTGGCCTTGCGTCATGGCATCTCTATTGTAAACACTCCCGGCACTGTGGATGCCGACTATCGCGGTGAAATAGGGGTTATTCTCATTAACCTCGGCCACGAGCCTTTCACCGTGCGCACCGGAGAGAGAATATGCCAGCTTGTAATTAAAGAATATGTGCCGATAAGTTGGCACGAGGTCGATGAGCTTGAAGACAGCGACAGAGGCTTCGGTGCTTTCGGCCACACCGGCACACACTAAGGTTCTGTCTAATTCTTATGAAGAAGATTTCATTGCTGATTGTGCTTGCGTTGATGCTGGCTGTCGGTGTCAATATTGTGGCCTCATCACCCTCGCAACAGGTCAAAAGCAAATATTACAGACTGGAAGGTATGCAGCAGGAGATGGACGGCAATTTGGCAGAAGCTTATGCTCTCTATCGCCACGCATACGAAACAGACCCCGAAAACACGCAGTCCGGCTTTTATTACGGCCGAACCGCTGTGTTTATAGCCGACTCTGCCGAGACACAAAAATGCTTTGACCTGATGAAGGCTTATATAGACGAATACCCCGGCGAAGTGCAGGACAATATGTTTTATGCCAATATGTGTGTCCGCACGCAGAATAGTGATGAGGCTATGCGTGTATACAAGCGAAGTTTGCAGTATGCTCCCCAAGATGAGGATTTGTTGGAGAACATAGCCAAACTCTCTCTGATGATAAACGAGCCGGACTCCACGCTCGCTTACATTGACAGGCTTGTGGGCTCGGGCAAGCCCGAAGAGCAGTACATGCAGCTCACAGTACAAGCATACATGGCAAAAGAAGACACGACCGGACTCATCAACCTGATTGATAACAAGATACAGACAAAGACCACCGACCCTTTCTTCTATATGATTAGGGCGTTGCTCTCTTCGTTAACCGACAAGCCGGACGAGGCCAAACAGTACTATCTGGCGGCTGATTCGATATTTCCGGGCAATTTTAATGTAAAACAAGCATTACTTGCGTACTACGACCAACAGGGCGACACTGTCAATGAGCAGAGGGTAATGTATGAGGCTCTGCTGTGTGAAGATGCCGACATTGAGGATAAAATGGAAATCTTCAAGGAGTATGTCACTCCCATACTGTCCGAAAACAAGCCCACCGAGCATACGGATACGATGATGTCAAATCTGCTTGAACAGTACCCGTATTCTGCTGAAATGCGAAATCTGGCAGCTCAATATTATGTAACCAAAGACGACAAAGACAAGGCTATCGAGAATATTGAAATTGCCGTGGATATGGAGCCGGAGAATATGGAGTACCGCACCTTGTATGTGCAATATCTCACATCGGTCGAGCGATATGAAGATGCCGTCAAGGTGTATGAGCAGGCGGTCAATTATTCAGGAGACATGCCGATGCTTGAACTCATCGCAGCTTCCGACTATACATATATTAATCAGCCGGACAAGGCAATCACGATAATTGACTCGGTAATCGGCAAATTGCTTGAGAGTGCCGGATTGAGCGCAGACACCGACCCGTTGAGCTTGTCAGACAAGCAAATGCTCGGTTACCTTAATGAGGCCGGACAGCAATTATTAAGCGACATACTGGCGGAGAAGGGCAATGTGCTGTTCAGAACCAATCAACCGGAAAAGGCAATCAAATATTACGATTTTGCTTTGAGCCTGTACGATGCAGACCTCACCAAAAACAATTATGCCTATTTCATGGCTGAAAAAGGACTTAATCTCGACAAAGCAGCCGAATTGAGCAAACAGACTGTGGAGTCGAACCCGGAAAACCCGATTTACCTCGACACATACGCATATATTCTGTTTCGCAAAGGTGAATATCCGCAAGCTTTGGAGTATATAAAAAAGGCATTTGAATATGCCGACTCCCCGGGCTTCGATATGTCTTCCGACTATTATGAGCATTACGGTGATATCCTCTTCAAAATGGGGAAGCAGGCCGAGGCTCTTGAAATGTGGAAGAAGGGCCTGCAAATTGAGCCGGGCAATAAAACTCTCTCTGATAAAATAAAAGCTAAAAAGATATTCTAATGAAAAACACTCTGCTATATACTGTTACTCTTCTCGTACTGCTTGCATTTACATCTTGCGCCGGCTCTCGCAAGGCCGCCATTGCACCCGATGCCGACATGAGCCGCGAGCTGAGAGCCGCCGGTGAGAATGTTTTGCTTTATAATGCCAAAGAGTCCGAGTCCATTGCCAAGGCTGTGGCGCGCACATACACCCCTTGGCAAAATGTCTCGCTCAAAGGGAAAGCTTCAATGGACGGACTGCCTCTCGCTCTCTCGGTAAAAGTGTACATGGTGCGCACTCAGTCTGTAATTATGTCAATGAATGTTCCCTTGTTGGGAGAAGTGGGCCGGGTGGAGATAGACCCGGACAGCATATTGCTTGTAAACAAACGCTCGAAAACATTCTGCAAAGCCGCGATAGCAAAACCGATGTCGGAACTCGGTGCCTCAATCACTGATTTACAAGACCTGCTTTTGGGGCGTGTGTTTGTACTTGGCTCCGGCACGCTCACTGAGGGAAATGCTCCGCAGGTTGAAGTAAGCACCGGCGCTTCCGACACATGGATTATCACCCCGAAAGTGCAGCCGGAACGCGCACAATACGGCTTTACTCTCTACAAGGACGGACAAATGCTCATGGCTCTCGCCGGTACTCCCGATGAGGCATACATGGCAAATGCCCTTTACACTCATAACTCGGACGGTTATGACATAGACCTGACATTCAAATTCGGCGGAAAATCTGTAAAAGTATTTTTGGACCTTGACCAACCCGATTTCACTCCCACTCCGCTTGAACCAATCAGCGTCAATTCCAAATGGAAATCCCTTTCTTTCAAATCGTGGATTAAGAGCCTGACTAATAAATAATTCTGATGATGCGGTTTTATAAGAGATTGCCGGCTGTCTTGCTGTGCCTGTGTATTTGCACGGGCACATTGTCGGTGTTTGCCGCTCCCGCCAAAAAGAAAGCTGCAAAGAAAGCACCGCACGAGACATCGGCTTCCGTTCGCAAACAGGAACAGAATGTAAATGAGGAAATCAAGATGACTCAGGCGCAAATCGAGCAGAACGAAGCCGATGTGAAAAAGAATCTGGATTTGCTCAACGGCCTTGAACATGACATAAACTTGCAGAAAAACAAGGTGGCCGGCCTTAAAACAAAGCAATCGCAGATTAACGCCGACATATCCGCTTGTCTCACCAAAATCGGCAATTGCGAAAAACGTCTGGCCAACCTGCGCAGCCAATATATATCGGTAATAAAAAAGATGCGCATAGCTCGCAAGAAGGCTTCTCCGATGGCCTACATATTCGCATCAAAAAACTTTTATCAGGCTTGGCGCAGAATGAGGTATTTTCAGAAATTCCGCACATGGCGTGAGAGGAGAGAAAAAGAAATTCAAGCTGAGATTGCCAACCTCAAGCAGCTGAATGTGAGCCTTGATGAAAACGAGAAACAGTTGGGAGCAAACCTTGAACAGCAAAAGCAAGCGGAGAAAGAGCTCGCCGCCAAACATGCCGCTCAAGATGAGGCCGTGAAAGCACTGCGCAGTCACGGCGATGCCTTGCGCAAACATCTTGCGGCCAAGCAAGCCGAAGCTAATGCCTTGTCTTCCAAAGTAATGCAGCTCATAGCTCAAGAGCAGGAGGCGGCGAGAATTGCCGAGCAACAGCGCAAAGAGGCTGAGGCTCGCGCAGCTGCCGAAAGGAAAGCTGCGGAACAACGTGCCGCCAAAGAACGCGCAGCTCGCGAAAAGGCGGAAGCTGAGCTCAAGGCCAAAGAGCAGCAGCAACAGGCAGCAGCTCAACAACGCAAAAAGGAACAAAAGAAACAAAAAGACTCGAAAAATAAAAAAGAGAAGAAACCGGAGGTGAAAAAGCCGGAAAAGAAAGAAGAGAAGAAACCGGAAACCGCTCCGCAGACTTCCGGCAGCGGCAATTATGCAGAGGCTCGCGGACGCAAACCGCGCGGCAACTCTTCCTCCAATACGTCAACTTCAGCATCAACAACTTCATCGGCAGCAGCTACCGGATTCGCTGCTCTGAAGGGTTCATTGCCTCGCCCGGTGAGCGGTCAGTTCAGCATTATAAGCCGCTTCGGTCGCCACCCGTTGCCTGATTTACCCGATGTGGTGTTCGACAATCCGGGCATTGATGCCGTAGTGTCGAAAGGAGCTTCCGCACAAGCCGTTTACCCCGGCACCGTGACCGGCGTGTATGTAGTAAGCGGCTTCTCTACCGTGGTAATTGTGTGCCACGGCGAATACTATACGGTCTACGGGAATATCGGTAAACCGGCTGTAAATAAAGGCGATAAGGTAAAGCAGGGACAAGCTCTCGGCAAACTTGTGTCCGACAGTGACGAAGGCGGACGCACCACAATCCATTTTGAAGTGTGGAAAAACAGAGAAAAACTAAACCCGGAAGCATGGATAAAATGACAACCATCTTTGTATTTCAACCATATACGCCCGATAACCTTCAATTGTGGGACGAATGTGTTGCTTCATCACGTAACGGCACATTCCTTTTGAAACGCACATATATGGACTATCATGCCGACCGTTTCACAGACGCCTCGCTCATTGCCCTGAAAGGCAACAAACCGGTGGCATTGCTCCCGGCTTGCAGACTCCCGGACGACACTCTTTCAAGCCATGCCGGTCTGACTTACGGCGGTTGGTTGCTACCTGCGGCTCATCTCGACGGGGCAGCAATTCTCACTCTCCTTGAAGAATGGGTGCAATATTGCCGCTCTGTTGGTTTCAAAAAAATTGTATATAAGCCTATACCATATATATATCATACAGTACCCACGCAAGAGGATATTTATGCTTTGTGGCGCCTGGGTTTTGAGAAGACCGCGGTAAATCTTTCATCGGCAATCGACCTGCGTTCACCGTGGAAATTCAACATGAGCAAGCGGCAGCAAGTGCGCAAAGCCCGGACACACAACATTCAAATAGAACGCTCCGAAGACTACGCTCTGTTTTGGCATATCCTCTGTGAGTGTCTTGTCGAGCGTCATGAGGCTGCCCCGGTTCATTCTTTGGAGGAAATAATAAAACTGAAAACGGCTTTCCCGGAGAACATCAAGCTCTACACATTGAGCGATGAGCAAGGAATGCAAGCCGGAGTGTGTATCTACGACACCGGCCGTGTAGTCCATTCTCAATATGCGGCTACTACGGCAAGAGCTCGCGAGAGATTTTACCTGACGGCTCTGTACCATTTCCTTCTCACCGAGGTATTTGTCGGTAGAGACTATTTCGATTTCGGCACCTCGAACGAGCAAGCCGGAAAGTACCTGAATGCGGGACTCCTCAACCAAAAATACTCAATGGGAGCCACCGGGGTGGTTTATGAACAATATTCGCTTGCACTTTGACCGAAACATCAACACATAAGTCGGTATCTACTACGGCGCGCGTTATGAAGCTCATGAGTATGTTCTCCGGGCTTCAGATGATTTCCATTATTTGTTCGATAATCAAAATGAAACTCGTGGCGCTTTGGCTTGGCACTACGGGTGTGGGGATGTTCGGCATATACCAAAGTGTGATGGACACAACTGCCACCTTCACTGACATGGGCATACGGCAAAGCTCGGTGAGAGATGTGGCGGCAGCCGCCGGCAGCAGCCGACTGGGAGGTATTGTACAAACCGTCAGACGGTGGAGCATGATTTCCGGGCTGTTGGGGGCTACCGTGCTTGCCGCCGGGGCAATCCCCCTCGGCCATTGGTTCTTTCACTCCGCACAAGGCTGCCGGGGTTTTCTTATCTTGGCCGTGGCGATGTTTCTAAACGCAATGTGCAGCGGTGAGCAAGCAATTTTGCAAGGCACAAGCCGGCTCAAACCTTTGGCTACAGCAAATTTATATGGCACCATCGGCGGACTTGCCGTTTCAATACCCATGTTTTATTGGTGGGGCAGTGTGAGCGTGCCGCTCAGCATAGTGGCATACGCCGTTACCCTGTTTATAGCATTGCTGTTCAATCGATTCAAGTGTAATCCGACAGTATCTGACAGCCCCATGCGCGGACTCCCGGCCTTTGTAAGACTCGGATTGTATATGGCGGCGGCGGCCTTCATCACCTCGCTTGCTCATACGTTTTTTATCGGAATACTTAATGCCATGACTTCCACCGCAGAGGTAGGACTTGTTCAAGCCGGCGATACACTCGTAGTCCGATATATCGGTATGCTTTTCGTAGCTATCGGCATGGAGTTTTATCCGCGTGTAGCGGCAAACTGCCGGCGCAACAACAGAATTGAAGTGTTTGTAAATCACGAGATTACGCTGCTATTGCTTTGCCTAATCCCTTTGCTGTGCCTTTTCCTTTTGCTTAGAGAACCTATTATTTCGTTGCTATATAGTTCTGAATTTCAGCCTATTGTGCCTTTTGTATCGTTGGCCGCGCTGAGCAGTGTGCCCAAAGCTATAAGCTGGTGTATGGCATATGTGATAGTAGCTCGCGGCGACGGCAAACTGTATATTCTCACCGAGGGATTGGACGCAATAATCAGTGTGGCTCTTTGTCTGGCTGCTTATAACTTGTTCGGACTTACCGGTCTGGGAGTTGCTTATATTATTTGGTACATCATATATACCCTGCTTGTGGGTTGGGTGTATTATCGCAAGTACGGACTGAGGCTGAGCCGGAAATGTCTCCGGCTTGCCGCTGCAACTTTTGCAATAACTTTTTTATTTTTGGCAGGCATGAATACACTTTCACTTTGGATAATGACACCACTGCTTATAATTGTGAGCTATTTGCCGTGCAAAACCCTTGTAAAACTGTTCAAAAAATAAAAAAACAATTGAAATTTAATTTTTTAGCCTTTCTCTCTTACTTTTTTGACAAATAATTTGTTCATATAGTAATATAGTATTATATTTGTCGCGAATTAGTTAACATTATAAAAACAAAACCATGAACAGAACTGATTTAGTAAATGAAATCGCCGCAAAGGCAAATCTCAGCAAAGTATCTGCAAAAGCTGCCTTGGATGCAACACTCGAATCTATCGCTCAAGCACTCGTTAACGAAGACAAAGTAGCTCTTATCGGCTTCGGTACTTTCAGCGTAGTTGAGAAAGAAGCTCGCACAGGTATCAATCCCCGCACAAAGGAAAAAATCCAAATTCCCGCCCGCAAGGTTGTAAAATTCAAACCGGCCGACGGCCTCGGAAAGTAAATCCTCTTACGAAAAAGCATTGAAGGGTGTTCATAATAGTTTGAATACCCTTTATTTAAGTGTCTGTTCAATTTAAATTAAACTTTATGTGGCAGCACTCAAAATAAATTTGATTTTATTGTTCCGGCGACATTTTGGCAGATTTTGCCAAGTTTCATCGGTCGTTATGCTCGCATAACTCCCCCTTCAACTTGCAAAATCTGCTCAAAAATTCGCTCGGCATAAAGTTCAATTTAAATTGAACAGCCACTTATAGAACCCTCCTATAAACTATATATTTTCTCTCATTCCATGAAACAATACTTCGGTTATTTTTTAATTAAAAGTTAACGGCTCCAAGGAGCCAAGT